>NZ_JANZYP010000019.1 GCF_025506355.1 Sphaerisporangium corydalis | reverse complement strand
CTTCATGTGGCGCCAGTTCTACAACATGACCCGCCTCGGCGCCCAAGCCATCTACATCTCCATGTTCGACGAATACAACGAAGGAAACCAAATAGCCAAAACCGCAGAAACCCTCAACACCGTCCCCACCAACTCCGGAATGCTCGCCCTCGACGAAGACGGCACCCCCTGCTCCTCCGACTACTACCTCCGCCTCACCAGCGACGGCGGCAAAATGCTCAAAGGCCAAATCCCCCTCACCCCCATAAGGCCGACCCAGCCCACATTGGGCGGCGGCGACCCGAATCTGGCGCTCGGTAAGGCGACGTCGGAGAGCGGGCACGCCCAGGTGTTCGGTTCGGCGAACACGGTGGACGGGAATGCGAATACGTATTGGGAGAGCGTGAACAACGCGTTCCCACAGTGGATCCAGGTGGATCTGGGCGCTTTGGTGACGGTCGGTCGGGTGGTGTTGAAGCTGCCGCCGTCGTCGTCGTGGGGGACGCGGGTGCAGACGTTGTCGGTGGCGGCCGGGGGGAGCGTGCCATTGCCGACGATCGTGGGGTCGATGGGGTACACGTTCGACCCGGCGACGGGGAACGCGGTGACGATCTCGTTCGCCTCCACCACGGCCCGGTACCTGCGGCTGAACTTCACCGGCAACACCGGCTGGCCCGCCGCCCAGCTCGGCGAGTTCGAGGTGTACGGGCCCTCCGGCGGCGGAGGCGGCGACACGCAGCCGCCGACCGCGCCGGGCAACCTGGCGGTGACCGCCAAGACCGCCACCAGCGTCACCCTCACCTGGACCGCCTCCACCGACAACGTCGCCGTCACCGGCTACCAGGTCCACCGAGGCGACACCATCGTCAACGCCACCGGCACCACCACCACCATCACCGGACTCACCCCCGCCACCGCCTACACCTTCACCGTCACCGCCCGCGACGCCGCAGGCAACAACTCACCCGCCTCCAACGCGGTGAGCGTGACCACTGACACGGCGCCGAACACGAACCTGGCGCTCGGCAAGGCGACGTCGGAGAGCGGGCACGTTCAGGCGTTCGGTTCCGCGAACACGGTGGACGGGAACGCGAACACGTATTGGGAGAGCGTGAACAACGCGTTCCCGCAGTGGATCCAGGTCGACCTGGGCTCGGTGATGACGGTCGGTCGGGTGGTGTTGAAGCTCCCGCCGTCCTCGTCGTGGGGGGCGCGGGTGCAGACGTTGTCGGTGGCAGGCGGGGGGAGCGTGCCGTTGCCGACGATCGTGGGGCCGGTGGGGTACCGGTTCGACCCGGCGACGGGGAACGCGGTGACGATCTCGTTCGCCTCGACGCCGATGCGGTACGTGCGGCTGAACTTCACCGGGAACACCGGCTGGCCCGCCGCCCAGCTCTCCGAATTCGAGGTGTACGGATCCTGACCGTCCGGGATCGGACCTGCCCGGCACCGGTCGCGTCGTCGCGCGCGGCCGGTGCGGGCAGGGTTTTGGGTCTTGACAAGACCCGTTGACGATCACAGATTGAGGGGGAAATCGCACCTCACCGGCAGGGTACTGGGGTCACCGGCCGTGGCGGCCGCATCCGGGCCGCCCGTCCCGCGCGTGTCCCCGCTGTCAACGGCCGCGGGAACCCGCGCGGCGCTCGGGGACGGGGGAGCACATGGCGGAGCGGTTCCGGTCACCTCGCGCGCGCGAAGCGCGGCACGCCCACAGGAAAGGCACGTGTCCCGCCCGCCGGAAAGGCGCAGGGCTCGTCCATTCGGTAAGCACGCGGGTCGCCCATAGGAGCGACCGGGGGGTGCGGCTCGCCGTCGCGATCGTCGTGGTGGCCCTCACGGCGTTCGCCGGGCCGGCCGCCCGTGCCGGCGAACCCCCCGCCACGCCGGGGCACGCCGCCGAGACCCGCGTGGCACCGCCCAGCGACCCCGGCGCGCAGGGCCGCAGGCCGTCGGCGAGGTCGCTGCCGAGCGGCTACGACTTCTGGGAGTTGCAGATGAACCTCTGCAACAGCGGTATCGCCTCCTGCTACAAGAAGTACAACAACGGCCTGTCGGTCGGCGAGGCGGCCGGCGTCATACGGTCCCAGTGGCCCGACCTGGTGACGCTGAACGAGGTCTGCCGGGCCGACGTCGTGAACAGCCTGTTCGCCGTCATGGCGGAGATCTGGCCGGGCGACTGGGTCTATTCGTCCTTCATGCCCGCCTACGACCGGGGCAGGAACGCCCCCTACCTGTGCGCCAACGGCGATCAGTACGGCATCGGGGTGGTCGGGCACGTGCCGAGCGCGGTGTACGAGGGCGTCGAGAGCTTCGGTGAGGTCTACCCCGACTCCTCCGGCGGCTCGGCCACGCAGGACACCGCCTCGAACGAGAAGCGCTCGTGGGTGTGCGCGTACGCGGTCGGCGCCTACTACGGCTGTACGACGCACCTGGCCAGCACCAGCGGGACCGTGGCCGCCAACCAGTGCCGCTACCTGATGAGCGGCGTCGTGCCGTCGCTGTGGGCCGCTCCGAGGGTGGCCAAGCCGAGCGTCGTCGGCGGCGACCTGAACCTGAAGTACAAGGGATCGCCGGACGCGCAGAAGTGCGTCCCTCCGGGCTGGTTCCGCAAGGGCGACGGAGACGTCCAGCACGTCATGGCCACCAGCGACCTCACCTTCGGCTTCAGCCAGAAGATCGACATGAAGCGCACCGACCACGACGCCTGGCTGGTCGCCCTCGTGGCCCCCTGAGACGCACCCGGGTGCGCGGGTCACACCCCGTGCAACGCGGTCCACACCGCGAGCGCGGTACGCCAGGCGACCAGCGTCACCTCGGCGCCCAGTCGCAGCCATTCCCGCCGCTCGCGGTTCGCCCACCGGCGGGTGTGCCTTCTCCGCTTACCGGACATCTGGCCCCCCTTCCTGCTCGCTCAGGGGTCGGTTTCGAGGCGGATCGTCATGATTGGGCCGCCTTGCTCATGCTCCCGATCGAGCGTCCCCGCGCGGTGATGGGCGGACTCCTGGGCCGAGGACCGGGGGCGGGTCCGAAGCCGTTCCGGGTACGGCCATGCCGAGCGCGTCAACAGGTGTCATCACAGGTGCTCGCGCCGGCGACGGGAGCACGGCCTCCGTCGCGATGTGGGTTTTCGCACCTCACGAGCGCGAGTGGAAGTGAGGTGATCTTACCCATTGGTAACCGCCGGTAACCACGGCCGGGCCGGGTGTTCGCGGCACGGCACGCCGGACGCGGCGTCAGCAGGTGAGGCCGGTGGCGAGCACGGTTCGCCGGACCACCCGGGGTCGCCGGTGCGGCCGCTCGTGGTGGGCGGGAGGGATGAAGGTGGGGGCCGGGCCCGGGTGGTCCAGGTCCGGCCCCCTGCGGAGGGCGGTGCGGGGGGTGCTCGGCGGCACCACCGCCCTCCGCGAGCGCCGTCGGTTATGGGGTACCGTCGGCGCCGCACTTGACGATCGGACGGATGCAGTCGCGGACGCGCCGTTCCATCTCGGCCGTGGGCCAGGCGTTGAAGAAGTCGCCGTGCATGGTGTAACCGGGACCGGACGCCAGGCGGAAGGCGCTGGGGTCACCGTTGACCGGGTACCGCAACACCATGCGCAGCTTGGGCACGATCACCGGGTGGGAGGCGGGGCAGGCGTTGCCGACCGGGTAGGCCATGTGGCTCTTGTGGTCGGCCGAGTCCAGGTCCTTGCCGTTCCAGCAGTGCGGGAAGTCCAGGTAGCTCTCCAGCATCGTCCCGGCGGGGCACTTGACGAAGTTCTTCGAGGACCCCACCTCGCCGGCGTGCAGGCACGACCAGCGGGCCATGCTGGTGTCGTTGGCGCCGGTGGCCTTGGCGTTGCCCGCCACGATCTTCAGGCCCTGGGGGAACGCCCGGGTCTGTCCCATCAGCCGGTCGCTGACACCCTCACCCAGGTAGTAGAACGTGGTGCCGGTGGGTTCGACCGCCTTGTCGCCGTCGTACAGGGTCGGCACCCAGTAGGACGACAGGTCGATCTTCGGGTTGCAGCTGCTGGTGGACTTCAGCAGGCCCGCGAGCGTGGAGTCGGCGTCGGTCGAGGCGTTGCCCATGAAACTGTGCATGTGCGACGCGCCCGCGAGCCCGGGCAGCACGATCGGGTCGTCGGCCAGCCGGTGGGTCACCGGGCACTCCGCCACGAACTCCGCCACCCGTACGGCGCCCGGCGGCACCGGGCCCTTGCTCGGGTCGCCGGACGGCTCGGTCGGCGTGGTGCTCGGCGCGGGCTTGGTCGGCGTGGTGCTGGGGGTCGGCTTGGTGGGGGTGGTCGTTCCGGTGCCGAAGACCTGGAACTCCCACAGCGAGACGCCGTACTGGCTGGAGCGCTTGGTCGCGTACAGGCGCACGTACCGCCCGGACCCGGACACGTTCAGCGTCTGGACGCCGTCGAGGCCGGCGGTCGTGGAACGGATGGTGGTCCACGTGCCGCCGTCGTTGGAGGTCTGGATGGTGAAGGCGGTGGCGTAGGCGCGTTCCCAGTTCAGGACGATCTTGCTGATGGCGGTGGTCTTGCCGAGGTCGACCCGGAGCCATTGGGGGTCGCTGAACTTGCTGGACCAGCGGGTGCCGGTCTTGCCGTCCACCGCGGCCGCCGGGGACAGGTCCGCGCGTTCGGAGGAGGACGCGGTGACGGCCCGGCCCTGGGACAGCGGGGCGTCCGCCGCGCTCGCCGGCAGGACGGTGTTCACCGCCGACGCGCCGAGGACGGCGGCCAGCGCGCCCGCGAGGACGAGGCGGCGGGCTCGCCGGCCGCCTCCGCGACCTGACGCGGTGCCGCGCGGGAGGGTGTCGCTCATCGATGAGGTCCTTCGGTACGGAAAGTCGGGGCCGGGCGCGTTCGCTCCTGTACAGGAGACCGGCGGGGGAGCGGGCGATAACGAAAACCGGGGAACATGCCGGAGACCGCCGGCCGGGAGAGCGCCCGGCCGGCGGCGTGCGGGTCAGCGGGCCGCTTGGAAGGCGCGGCCCGCCGGGGTCGCCGAACCGTTGCCGTGGAACAGGCCGCTGCTCGGCTCGGTGTCGGAGGCGCCCAGCCCGAACCACGCGTACCGCTGCACGTAGGACAGCGAGCCCAGCATCTGGGTGGACGCGGTGACGAACGCGGCCTGCTGCGCGTCGGTCGGGAACCGGGTGCCGTTCGAGAAGTCGATCAGGGCGTACTCGGTGAGCCAGATCGGCTTGTGGTAGCGCTGGTACACCGCCTGCAGGTACGACTTGAGCTGCCCGGTCGCGGCGTCGGCGCGGAAGTCGCCGCCGTACCAGTGCAGCGTGATGAAGTCGACCCGGTACCCACGGGAGGCCGCCCCGGTCATGAACCGGTCCAGCCAGCCGCCCGCCCTGTCCCCGCCGAACGCGACGGCCGGGCTGCCGAGCACGCTGCCGGCGGCCTGGAGCTTCGGCCACAGGGACAGCGCCTTGTCCACGGTCATGTTGGACTGCGCGGCCATGTCCGGCTCGTTGAAGCCGAGCAGGTACGGGCCGGCGCTCTTGGCCTGGGCGAGGTTGGCGTCGGTGACGCTGGCGGCGCCCCACACCATCGGGACGAACTCCGCGGACTTGGGGGTGGTGATGCCGTTATGACCGGTCGACCAGGTGTAGTACCAGTCCGCCCCGGAAGCGGCGAGCGCCGTGCTCACGCCGGGCATCTGCCACACGCCCACCCCCTTCTTGCCGGAGGGCCCGGCGGGAGCCGGCCCGCTGGGACTCGCGCTCGGCGCGGGCTTGGTCGGCGTGGTGCTGGGGGTCGGCTTGGTGGGGGTGGTCGTCCCGGTGCCGAAGACCTGGAACTCCCACAGCGAGACGCCGTACTGGCTGGAGCGCTTGGTGGCGTAGAGCCGTACGTACCGCCCGGATCCGGACACGGCCAGGGTCTGCGTGCCCTCCTTGCCGGCGGTCGTGGAACGGATGGTGGTCCACGTGCCGCCGTCGTTGGAGGTCTGGATGGTGAAGGCGGTGGCGTAGGCGCGTTCCCAGTTCAGGACGATTTTGCTGATGGTGGTGGTCTTGCCGAGGTCGACCCGGAGCCATTGGGGGTCGCTGAACTTGCTGGACCAGCGGGTGCCGGTCTTGCCGTCCACCGCGGCCGCCGGGGACAGGTCCGCGCGCTCGGAGGAGGACGCGGTGACGGCCCGGCCCTGGGAGACGGGGGCCTCGGCCGCGCTCGCGGGGAGGGTGGCGTTCACCATCGAGGCGCCGAGGACGGCGGCCAGCGCGCCCGCCAGCGCGAGGCGCCGGACCAGATGGCCGCCGCGACCTGCGGTACCGCCGGGAACAGTCTCACTCATGTATGAGGTCCTTCGTCGGGTTCGGGATCAGGGACACGTTCGCTCCTACATAGGGAGACCCTCGCCCCGGCCCCGGATAACGAAAAGTCGGCAGAATTCCACCTTTGGCCCGCGATCGAGGGGGAGGGCGACCCATGACCTCAACCATTGTTGATGTCAGGCTAGGCTGGAGCCATGCCTCGCGCCCGGACCATGTTCCACGAGCTCACCGTCGGCCAGGTCGCCGAGCGCAGCGGCGTGGCGGTGTCCGCCCTGCACTTCTACGAACGGCACGGGCTGATCACCAGCAGCCGGACGGCCGGCAACCAGCGCCGCTACGCCCGCGACACCCTGCGCCGCGTCGCCTTCATCCGGGCCTCCCAGCGGGTCGGCATCCCGCTGGCCAAGATCCGCGCCGCCCTCGACGAGCTCCCGCACGAGCGCACCCCGACACGCGACGACTGGGCACGGCTGTCCACGGCCTGGCGGGCCGAGCTGGACGCCCGCATCACCCAATTGCAGGCCCTCCGCGACAACCTCACCGACTGCATCGGCTGCGGCTGCCTGTCGCTGAGCACCTGCCACCTCGCCAACCCGCTCGACGTCCTCGCGAGCGAGGGCCCCGGCGCCCGCCGCCTCATGCCCGCGACGCCCAACCCGTGAACGCCGCCCGTCCCGCGACGCTGAACCCGTGAACGCCGGCCGTCCGGCTACGCCCAACCTGTGGACGCCGGCCGTCTGGCGCGCCGAACCCGTGAACGCGCCCGGTGCCGTCCGGCGCGGGTCAGCGGACGAGATCGCGCAGCCAGCGCCGGACCACCGCCCAGGCGAGCGGGAGCGGCACCGTGCCCGCGCCGAGGCCGACGTCGACGAGCAGGTCGAACACCTCCTGCCGTCCCGCGGCGGTGCCGATCGCCGCGTCGATGAAGCGGGGGGACTGGGCGGCGCGGGCGAGCACGTCGGTGGTGCGCAGGTGCCGTCCGAGCGCCTTCCTCATGTCGCGCCGGTAGGCGGCGAGCGGGTCGGCGGCGGCCCGCACGGCGGCCTCCCCGGCCAGCCGCCCGGACAGCAGGGCGTAGTAGATGCCCTCGCCGGTGAGCGGGTTGATCAGGCTGGCCGCGTCGCCGGCCAGCATCACCCGGCCCACGCCGAACCTCGGCCGTCCGGGGGACAGCGGCAGGTGGTGGGCGCGCAGGTCGCGGGCGGGCAGGTGGGGCAGCAGTTCGGCGAGCCGCCCGTGCAGCACCTGGCGCCCGGGCAGCCCGGTGGCGTGCAGCCGGGGCAGCAGCATCCCGTAGCCGACGTTGGCGGTGCCGTCGCCGATCGGGAACGACCACGCGTACGCGGGCCATCCCTCCTTCTGCATGGCGATGAGCTGGACGTCGTCGCCGGCGGGCACGTCGGCGTACCCCCGGACGGCGATGGCGGTGTGCTTCTCGGCCGTGGCCGGGACGCCCGCCAGGCGCCGCACGGTGGAGCTCGCGCCGTCGGCGGCGACGACGGCGCGGGCGGTGAACGTGCCGTCGACGACGACGTGCCCGTCCCGCGCCTCGACGGCCCGGACGCGGTGCCGGCGGACCTCGACGCCACGGTCACGGGCCGCGTCGACCAGGCGGGCGTCGAAGACCTTGCGGGGGACGACGTGGTTGGGCCTGGCCACCGTGGCGGACACCTCTGCCCCGCCGGGGGAGAGCACCGAGAGGCGCCGGATGGGCAGGTAGTCGGCGACCAGGCCCGGCAGGCCGAGGAGGTCGAGCTCGTCGATGCCATGGGCGGCGATGCCGTCGCCGCAGGCCTTGTCCCGGGGGAAGTCGGCCTTGTCGAGCAGGAGCACGCGCGCGTCCGGCCGTAGCTGCCTCGCGCGCAGGGCCGCCGCCGATCCCGCCGGGCCCGCTCCGACCACCACCAGATCCCACATGTCGTTCACGCTGGTGAGCCTGCCACGCCACACCCCTGCGAAACCATCGGCGGCACCGATCCGCCGCGCGCCGCGTGCCCGGCCGGCCCGGACGGGTCAGGCAGAGGTCACCAGGCAGCCGGGTCAGCGGAAGTCGGCGGCATGGTCGCGGGCCCAGGACTCGAAGGGGGTCGCCGGAGCCCCGGTGAGCTTCTCGACCGTGGACGTGGTGGTCTCCGGCACCGCCACCATCCCCGCGTGCGCGCTGAGCACCCCCTCCGCGACGGCGGCCGGCCACCCCTGGCCGAGCAGTTCCCGCACCACCGTCGCGTGCGGCAGCTCCTCCCACCGCACCGGACGGCCGATGGCCTGGCCGATCGCGGTGACCTGCTCGATCTGCGTCAGCGTCCGTGGCCCGGTCAGCTCGTACGCCGCGCCGTCATGCCCGGCGCCGGTGAGGGCGATCACCCCCGAGGCGGCGATGTCCCGCTCGTGGATCAGCGCCCTGGACGCGCCGCCGTGCGCCCAGCGCACCACACCGGTGTCCCTGATCTGCGCGGCCCACATCAGCGTGTTGGCCGCGAACCCGCCGGGACGCAGGAACGTCCATTCCCCCGCGAACCGCCTGATCAGGCGCTCGACGGCAACGTGGGACCCGAGGATGGACCCCGGCTCGGGCGCCAGGTCGTCGTCCCGCACGCCGCGCCCGGACAGGTAGACGACGCGGCGGGCCCGCCCGGCCAGGGCCTCGATGGTCGCGGGGGCGGCGTGGTCGGCCGACAGGGTGGGCCAGACCAGGAACACCGACTCGGCCCCGTCCAGCGCGGCGCCGAGGGTCGAGGGGTCGGCCAGGTCGCCGCGCACGACCTCGGCGCCCTTCGGCAGGCGGGCCGACCCGGGGTCGCGGGTCAGCGCCCGCACCTCACGCCCCGCGTCCAGCAGCAGGGAGACGACGTGCCGGCCCACATTGCCCGTTGCCCCGGTGACCAGAATCATGAGTACGCCCCTTTTGCCGTCAGCGGATCACTGTCCCGGCGGACAGCCTGCTACGTCAACCTTTGTTGAGGTCAACCCGCGGTCACCGGGCGGAGGAGGACGGCCACCGTGGCTCGTGGACGGCTCCCGCGACGAGTCCGGCCTGGCGCCGGTCGAGGCCGTACATCGCCACTCATGGCGCGGATCGGGGATGGGCGCTGGGCGAGCACGACCACGACCGTGGCCGGTCTCCTGGGCCGCGAACCGCGTTCGCTGGCGGAGTTCCTGCGCGGGCCGTCGGTGCGAGCCACCTGATCGCGCTGCGCGAACACCGCGTCGCGGCGCCGGATCGCCGGGCAGAGTGAGGGGATGCGCATAGCCGTGCTTTCCGACATCCACGGGGTGCTACCGGCCCTGGAGGCCGTGCTGGCCGAACCCGACGTGGCCGCGGCCGACCAGATCGTCCTCACCGGTGACATCGCCGCGGGTCCGCTGCCCGTCGAGACGCTCGACCTGCTGGTCTCCCTGGGGGAGCGGGCGCTGTGGGTCAACGGCAACGCCGACCGGGAGCTCGTAGAGGTGGCGGCGGGCAAGCGGTGCGAGCACGCCGTGTCCCAGTGGGCGGGCGAGCGGATCCGCGAGGACCAGGTCGAGCTGCTCGCCGGCCTGCCCGCCCGGCAGGTGCTCGACCTCGGCAGGCTCGGCACCACCCTGTTCGTGCACGCCACGCCGCGCAGGGACGACGAGATGATCCTCGTCGACAGCACCCTCGCCCGATGGGCCGAGGTGCTCGACGGCGTCACCGCCGACACCGTGGTGCTGGGCAACACCCACATGCCGTTCGTCCGGCTCGTGGACCGCAGGCTCGTGGTCAACCCCGGGGCGGTCGGCATGCCCTACGGCACCACGGGCGCCCACTGGGCGCTGCTGGACTCCGCCGACGGTGCGGTGACCCTGAGACGCACGCCGTACGACGCCGAGGCCGCGGCCGCCCGGCTGGTCGCCGAGAGCGGGTTCGAGGAGATCGAGGAGTGGGTGGCCGAGTTCGTGACCGGCACCTACTCCGACACCGAGGCGCTCACGGTGTTCGCCGAGGCCGAGGGTCGCTGACGGGCCGTGGTCACCCTGAGGCCCGGCGGTCAGCCGCGCCGTGGGGTGACGAGGCCCGATTCGTAGGCGAACACCACGAGCTGGGCGCGGTCCCTGGCACGCAGCTTGGTCATGGCCCTGCTGACGTGCGTCTTCGCGGTGGTCGGGCTGATCACCATGTGGGCGGCGATCTCGTCGTTGGACAGGCCGCGTGCCACCAGCGCGGTGACCTCGCGTTCGCGGTTGGTCAGCACGCCGAGCCCCTGGGGCGCGGGCTCGGGGCGGCGGGCGACGTACTCGCCGATCAGGCGGCGGGTGATCGCGGGGGACAGCAGTGCGTCGCCTCGGGCCGCGACCCTGACGCCCTGCAGCAGGTCGGCGGGCTCGGTGTCCTTGACCATGAAACCGCAGGCGCCGGCGCGGAGCGCGTTGAAGACGTACTCGTCGAGGCCGTAGTTGGTGAGGATCACCACATGGACGCCGCTCAGCCGCTCGTCGGCGGCGATCAGCCGGGTCGCCTCGATGCCGTCCATCACCGGCATCTGGATGTCGACGAGCGCGACGTCGGGCCGGTGCTCCAGGGCGAGCGCGACCGCCCGCTCGCCGTTCGCGGCCTCGGCCACCACCTCGATGTCGTCCTCGATCTCCAGCAGCGCCCGGAAGCCGCCGCGAATGAGCGCCTGGTCGTCCACGAGCAGCACGCGGATCACGAAGCTTCCCCAAGAGGAAGCCCGGCGCGCGCGGTGACGCCGCTCTCGAGGGAAGGCTCGGGGGGCGTGGCGGCGCCGTCCGCACGGCGAGGTCCGGGGGGCGTGGCGGCGCCGTCCGCACGGCGAGGTCCGGGGGGCGTGGCGGCGCCGTCCGCACGGCGGGGCCCGGCCCGTTCGGGAGAAGGCTCGGCGCTGCCGAGAGGGAGTTCGGCGCGTACGGTGAAGCCGCCCCCGGGGCGGGGCTCGGCCCGCAGCCGGCCGCCGAGTGCCGCGACGCGCTCGCGCATGCCGAGCAGTCCCGTGCCGGGCACGGGCGGCGCGTCCGGGTCGGCCGTGCCGTCGTCGTCGACCTGCACGATGAGCTCGTCCGCGTAGTCGATGCGCACCGCCGCGGCCGCCCCGCCGGAGTGCCTTGCGACGTTGGTGAGCGCCTCCTGGACGATCCGGTACGCGGCCCGGTCCACCTCGGCCGGCAGCTCCCGCCGCGTGCCGGAGATCGTCACCGTGGCGGGCAGCCCGGTCGAGCGGGCCCGTTCCACCAGGTCGCCGAGCCGGTCCAGGCCGCTGGCAGTGGCCTCGCCGCCGGAGCCGCCGGAGCCGCCGGAGCCGCCGGAGCCGTCGGGGCCGACTGGGCCGTCGGGGTCGCGCAGCACCTCCAGGGTGGCGCGCAGTTCGCGCATGGCGTCACCGCTGGCCTCCTGGATGGCCAGCAGCGCGGGCGGCACGTCCTCGCCACGCTTGCGTGCCAGGTGGACGGCCACCCCGGCCTGGACCTTGATGATCGAGATGCTGTGCGTGAGCGAGTCGTGCAGCTCCCTGGCGATGCGCAGCCGCTCCTCGCCCGCGCGGCGCATGGCCGCCTCCTCGCGGGTGCGCTCGGCCTCGGCGGCCCGCTGCTCGGCCTCCTCCAGGTACGCCTGCCGGTGCCGGGTCACCGTCGCGGTCACGCCGGCCGCCACGAACCAGCCGACCAGCAGCGCGCTGCTCTGGAGGTTCCGCACGGGCCCGTCGGCGCCGGGCAGCTTCGCCGCCAGGTCGGTGCCCAGGAAGGCGACGCCCGCCAGCGCCGCGGGCACCGGATGACCGGCCCTGACCGCGGCGAACACCGAGATCATCACGGGGAAGGCGGCCGCCAGGCCCGGCTGGACGTGCGCCGTGACCACGAGCATGCCGGCCGTGCTGACGATCAGCGACACCAGGGGCGCCCGCCGCCAGGCGACGAGCCCGAGCGAGCCGGCGAGGACGGCCGCGAGGTCCAAGGCGCCCGTGCCCGGTGTCTCGACCACGACGATCGTCAGCAGGAGGGCCATCATCGCGGCGAGCAGGCCGTCCTGGGCGAGCGGTCGCCACCGGTCCATGAACCTCATTTGTGTAGATTAGGGTTTTTTCCGCCGAGGGTCGTCCGCCGCATGTCGTAATAAATCTGTACTCCCCGCGATGTATGCGGGCCGACGCTACCTCCCAAGTGCCGGACGAATGAGTCTCCCTGAGCAGGACGACCGCTGACCAGCCCGGACACCACTATTTCCGGCATGCGGATGATTCGAGGCAAGGGCGGGTTCCCGCCCCACGAGCCGGGAGGCCGCCGGCCGGCACCTCTCGCACCCGGACCCGGCACGAGCGGGACACCGGCGACGGGCACGGCACAAAGGACTGAGTCGCGGTGACGCGCACGGAACCGGCAAACGTGGAACCGGCAAACGCGGAACCGGCAAACGTGGAATCGGCGAGCACGGAACCGGCGAGCAGGGGATCGGCCGCCGACCCGGGTGCCCGGCCGGGGCTGACGCTGGCCGCGGTCGCGGTGGTGCAGTTCATGGTGTCGCTGGACCTGTCGGTCGTGAACGTCGGGCTCCCGCGCATCGCCGCCGGCCTCGGTTTCAGCGCGGTGGGCCTGACCTGGGTGATCCACGCCTACGCGCTCACCTTCGGCGGGTTGCTGCTGCTGGGCGGCAAGGCCGCCGACCGGTACGGGCGCAAACGGGTCCTGCTGCTCGGGCTGGCGGTGTTCGGCCTGGCCTCCCTGCTGGGCGGCTTCGCGCAGAACCCCGGCCAGCTCGTGGCCGCCCGCCTGGCCCAGGGCGTCGGGGCCGCCGCGCTGGCTCCGGCCGCGCTGGCGTCGCTGACCTCGGCGTTCCCCACCGGCAGGGCGCGGGTGCGGGCCTTCGGGGTGTGGGCGGCGATGAACGCCGCCGGCGGCGCCATCGGCGTCCTGATCGGCGGCCTGCTCACCCAGTACGCCGGCTGGCGGTGGGTGATGTTCGTCAGCGTGCCGATGGCCGCGGTCGCGCTGGCCCTGGCCTGGCGGGGCGTCGGCGCCGGTCCGCCCCCGGTCCGCGCGGGCCGCCCCGACGTCCTCGGCGCCGTCCTGGTCACCGCGGGCATGACCCTGCTGGTGTTCGGCGTCGTCCGCACCGACCAGTACCCCTGGACCTCACCGGTCACCCTCACCACCCTGGCCGTCGCCGCCGCACTGCTGGCCGCCTTCGTCCAGCTCGAACGGACCACCACCCGCGAGCCGCTGCTGCGGCTGGGCCTGTTCGCCAACCGCGCGGTCGCCGGCGCCAACGCCTACAACCTGGTGGTCGGCGCCGCCATGGCCTCCGCCTTCTACTTCATGTCGCTGTACCTGCAACGCGTCCTGGCGACCGGCCCGGCCCTGACCGGCCTTGAGTTCCTGCCCTTCGCCCTCGGCGTGATCATCGGCGCCGCCCTGGCGGTCAAGCTGGGCTACCGCCTCCCGCCACGGACCCTGCTGATCATCGGCGGCACCCTGAGCGCCGCCGCGTTCGCCCTGTTCGGCCTGATCAGCCCGGACGGCACCTACCTCAGCGGCGTCCTCGCCCCCTCGCTCATCGCCAGCGTCGGCTTCGGCCTCTGCCTCGGACCGATCGTCTCCATCGCCACCAGCGGCGTCCCGTCCCACGAGACCGGCACCGCCTCGGCCCTGCTCAACAGCTCACGCCAGATCGGCGCCTCGCTCGGGCTCGCCGCCCTCGGCACCGCCGCCCACACCCGCACCGGTCCCATCACCACCCCGGCGACCCTCACCGACGGCTACGCCCTGGGCCTCACCCTCTGCGCCGTCCTGCTGGCCGCCGCCGTCCTCATCGCCCTCACCGTCCTGCCCCGCGCCACCCCGTCTTCCCGGGAAGGCCGGCGGTGAGGGCCGCCGGCCTTCGGGGTCGAGAAGGGTCAGGCGCGCGTCCACTTCTGGTTGGACGCGCCGTTGCAGTCCCACAGGTGGAGAACGGCGCCGTTCGCGGGGTTGACGTTGGCGATGTCCACACATCGGTTGGCGGCCACGTTGACCAGGTCGCCGGCCGAGGACAGCGTGAAGCGCTGGGCGGCGGTGCCGTTGCACGTGTAGAGCTGGATCGCCGTGCCGTTGGCGGTGCCGGCCGCCGCGGCGTCCATGCACTTGCCCATCGCGCGGACCGTGCCGTCACTGTTGACCGACCACTGCTGGGCGGCGCTGCCGTTGCAGTCCCACATCTGCAGCCGGGCGCCGTCGGCGGGGTTGGCGCTGGGGATGTCGATGCAGCGTCCGTTCAGGCTGGACCGGAGCGCGTTCCCGGTCCCGGGCCCGTCGCTGGTCCATCCGGACACCCGGACGTAGTCGACCAGCATCGTCTGCGGGAAGACGGTGCCGGCGTCCGGGTTGCCCGGCCAGTAGCCGCCGACCGCCACGTTGAGGATCATGAAGAACGGGTGGTCGAAGACCCACTGGTTGCCGCGGATGCCGGCCGGCGTGACGCGGAAGTACTCCGAGCCGTCCAGATACCAGATGATGAGGTTGGGCGACCAGTCGATCCGGTAGTTGTGGAAGCCGTCGCCGAGCGGCGCGCCGATCGTGCGGTTGCCGCCGACGCCGCTGCCGCCGGAGTAGCCGGGGCCGTGCACGGTGCCGTAGACGGTGTTCGGCGTGCTGCCGACGTTCTCCATGATGTCGATCTCGCCGGTGGTGGGCCAGTTCCCGCCGCCGAGCGTCCAGAACGCCGGCCAGATGCCCTGGCCCTTGGGGATCTTGATGCTGGCCTCGAAGCGGCCGTAGGTCTGGCTGAACTTGTCCGCGGTCAGGATGCGGCCGGAGGTGTACTGACAGGTGCCGTAGTGGCACTGGAGGTTGGACGGGTTCTCCCTGCGGGCGGTGATGGCCAGGTGGCCCTGCCCGTCCTGGTACACGTTGCGGGTCGAGTTGGTGTAGTACTCCAGTTCGTTGTTGCCCCAGCCGCTGCCCCCGGTGTCGAATTTCCACTTGGAACCGTCGATGGACGTTCCCGCGGCACCGTTGAACTCGTCCGACCAGGTGACCGGGCCGATGGCGGCCTCGGCGCGGTCGTTGCCGGTGACGGAGACCAGGCTGGTGGCCAGGGTGACGAGCACGGCCGCGGCCATGAGAAGGAGCCGGGGTTTGCGCATGGAGACCTCCGGTCTGCGGTCCTTACCGGGCACGGGCCACGGCCGGCCCCGTCACGCTGTGCGGAGGCGCGCGCGAACGTCTCCCATGCTGCGGGAAGTACCTTCACTGCTTAAATTAAGAGGATGTAACACCCGGGTGAGATTCCTTGTCAATAGGAAGGTTTCCTTTTTATTAAGGAGATTCGCCGTCGTCCGCCTGGATCACCGCCCCCGGGTGCCCGATCCCAGCGGCACGGGGATCGGGCCGGGGCAGGGGCTCCGCGAGCCTGACGGGGTCAGGCTCGCGGAGCCGGCGCGGATCAGCCGGTGTAGACGTCGATCCGGTCCACGAGCATGTAGGTGCCGGAGCGCTTGACGGCCCGCAGGGTGTGCGAGCCGGACGAGAGCCCGCGCCGGGAGTAGACGACCTGCTGGGTCTGCCGGGTCGAGTTGGAGGTGTTCACGGAGGACTGCAGGACCCCGTCGATGTAGAAGTCGACGACGCCCTGGTCGCTGTTCCGCTCGGTGAGGAAGTCGACGCCGGTGCCGGTGAAGGTGTGGGAGACCGCGTCGCCGTTGGTGGTCGTGTAGTGGACGTCGTCGTTGTGGTCGCCGAAGCCGCGCCCGGTGCTGGTGCTCCAGGCGCCGGTGTAGGTGATCCCGGCGGCGTTGTCGTTGAGGATGGTGGCGGCCGGCGTGCTCGACGGGTAGAGCTGGGTGGCGGGGACGATCTGCTGGGGTGTGTCGGGGCTCGACCAGAACAGCTTCGCGTTCGACGCCCCGCCGCTCTGGGTGTGCTCCATGGTGATCGAGTACCGCTGCCCGGCGGTCAGCGTGATCGTGCCCTTGTCGATCTTCGCGCCGTGCGGGGAGGTGTCGTTGATCAGGAGCTGGCCGTTGACCCACAGCCGCACGGTGTCGTCGCTCAGCGTGGCGAAGGTGTAGGTCTGGCTGTAGCGGGGCTCGACCTGCCCGGTCCAGCGGGCGGAGAAGTTGGTGGAGGGGATGCTGGAGGCGGGGGAGCCCTCGTACTGCCAGTTGGCGTTGACGGTGGGGTCGACGCGGGTGACCGCGGGAGAGCCGCTGAAGGTGGTGTTGGCCCAGAACTGCGCGGTCAGCCCGGAACCCGTGCCGACCGACCGGGCGGTCGTCGGCGTGATGTCCAGCGCGATCACCGAGGCGGTCGAGTCGGGGGCCGAGCCGGAGGGCCGCAGGTCGTAGCCGTCCCCGGACGCGGTCACCGACACGGCGGCACCGTTGGCCAGCACGCGGGCGCCGGTGATGGTGAACGGGGCCCTCGCCGTCAGGTGCAGCGGCGTGCCTGAGGACGGCCAGTTGTAGACGGAGGCGTAGAGGCGGTTGCCGTTACGGCTGACCACGCCCCAGGAGGGTTTGCTGACCAGGCCGGTGTAGCCGGCGCCGTAGACGGCCGCTCCGTTGGTGTTCAGCCAGGTCCCGACTCCGGCCAGCCGGCTGACCGCGGTCGAGGGGATGACGCCGCGCTCGTCGGGGCCGACGTTGAGCAGGTAGTTCCCGCTGCTCGCGGCGATGCCGACCAGGTTACGGGTGAGGGTGGCGCTGGACTTGTAGTTCGTGTCGTAGGCGGCGAAGCCCCAGTGGTCGTTGACCGTCATGCACGACTCCCACAGCTGGCCGTCGGCCGGCGTCGCGGGGATCTCCTGTTCGGGGGTGCCGAAGTCGCCGTCGGCGATGCCGCGGGTGCCGACCCGGTTGTTGACGATGGTGCCGGGCGACAGGGTCCGGACGTAGTCCTCCAGTTGCGCGCCCTGCTGCGCGGTCCACGGCGCCTCCCACTCGCCGTCGAACCACATCACGGCGATGTCGCCGTAATTGGTCAGCAGCTCTCTCACCTGGGCCTTCATCCGGGTCACGTAGGCGGCGTAGTTGGAGCCGCCGGGCTGGGCGTCGGGGTCGTGCCAGTCCCAGATGGAGTAGTAGAAGCCGAGCTTGACGCCCTGGGCCCGGGCGGCGACGGCGAGTTCGGCGAGGATGTCCCGCTTGAACGGGGTCCGGTCGCGGATGTTCCAGTTGTTCACGGCCGTCGGCCACATCGCGAAGCCGTCGTGGTGCTTGGCGGTGATGACGAGGTACTTCTGCCCCGCCGCCTTAGCCGCGCCGATCACGGCACTGGCGTCGAAGGAGGACGGATTGAACGACGCGGCCTTGGCCTCGTACGTCGCCGCCGGGATCGCGCACTGGCGCTCGATCCATTCGGCGTCCCGGCAGACCGTCCCGTCGGGACGGGTGTACTCGCCGCGGTAGGCGCTGTAGAGGCCGAAGTGCATGAACATCCCGAAGTGCGCGTCCCGCCACCACTGGGTGCGTGAGGAGGTGAACGCGTCGTCGGGGACGTAGTTGCGCCCGGGTGCCGCCTGGGCGGATCCACCTGCCAGGGCGAGGGTGAACAGGAGCGTGAGCGCGCCCACTGTCGCCAGGACTGATCTGAGTCGCATGGAAGAACTCCCATGAAAGGTCCAATGACTCCGCCATCGTCATCCGGGCCCTTGCCGCTGTCAACGGGCATAAATCTAGATATTGGCTCAAAGCGGCAAGCGGTTTCTTCATATTCGTCGGATGACATGGGCAAGTGTGTGCGTTCGGGCCGCATGGCCTGCCGCTCCGCCCCCTGGCCGGGGAGCGCCCCCGAAAGCCGGAACGCCCCCGCCGGAGAATCTCTGGCGGGGGCGCGTGCCGTCGACGCGGGGGTCGTGTGCCCGACGTGGTGCTCACCCGGCCGTGCGGGCCGCTCGCCCGCCGGATCGCCCGGGTCCTGGCAGGGTCAGACCGTGACGCTCCAGGTGTCGAGGAAACCGGTGTCGAGCCGGAACTCGTCGGTCACCTGCAGGGTCCAGGTTCCGGCGGCCTGCTGGCTGACCGGTACCGAGTAGGTGCGGGTGCCGTAGGAGGTGCAGGACGAGCCGCCGCTGCTGTCGATGGTGTAGTACGTCCCGTTCGGGCCGCGCAGGCGGATCCGCAGGTCCTCGGCGCAGGTGTGCGAGATCGTCACGCTCACCTGGACCGGCGAGACGGCGCTGCCGGTGGCGGTCGAGGTGACCGGGCTGTTGATCGTCGACAGGTCGTTGATCGTGAAGTTGGTGCCGTTGGTGAACGTCCGGCCCCCGCCGGTGCCGCCGACCGTCACCGTGTAGGTCGTGGTGTGGGTCGCGGTCTGACCGGTGCCGGTGACGGTGACGGCGTACGTGCCGGCCGGCGTGGACGCCGAGGTGGCGAGGGAGAGCGTCGAGGAGCCGCCCGAGGTCACCGACGCCGGGCTGAAGCTCGCGGTGGCGCCACTGGGCAGCCCGGACGCCGTGAGGCTCACCGTCTGCGCGGTGCCCGAGGTCGTCGTGGTGCCGATCGTGGTCGTGGCCGTCTGGCCCGCCTGCACCGAGCCCGTCGCGGGGCTGGCGCCGATCGAGAAGTCCCTGCCGGTGGAGGTGCCCACGGCCTGGGTCCAGATCGCGTACGCCAGCGCGTCGCCCGCCCGGTCGAGGACGGTGTCGTTGATGTTGGCCGTCGTGTCGCACGACTGGTGATAGCAGGAGTCGTACGCCCGTCCCGCCGTGCCGCCCCACTTGGCGGCCTGCGCCGAGGTCTTGGTGGCGCTGGCGCCGGCCGCGACACCGGAGGTGGGGATGCCCGCGTTGCGGAAGGAGGCGTCGTCGGAGCGGTTGGCGCCCTCGGTGTTCTCCTCCGGCTGCAGGCCGAGGTTGGTGTAGAACGCGCGCAGGTCGACGGCGGCCGCGGTGGTGATGTTGTTGACGAAGTAGCCGCCGTTGGTGGAGCCGATCATGTCGAAGTTGAGGTACTGCTTGATCCTGGAGCGGTCGGTCGAGCTGAGCGAGCTGACGTAGGCGCGCGAGCCGAGGAGGCCCTGCTCCTCGTCGCTCCACCAGCCGAACCGCACGTGCTTGCTCATCGCCGGGTTCTGCGCGGCCAGGGTCAGCGCGACCTCCAGCGTCATCGAGGAGCCCGAGCCGTTGTCGTTGATGCCCGGGCCCGCCGACACGCTGTCCAGGTGGGCGCCGGCCATGATGACCTGGCTCTCGTCCCCGCCCGGCCAGTCGGCGATCAGGTCAGGACCGGCGCCGCTGGTGCAGCCCGGCGAGCAGGTCACGCGCCGGGTGGTGTAGCCGGCGGCCTGCAGTCTCTGCTCGACGTAGGAGACCGACGCGGTGTACCCGGACGTGGTCGACCTGCGGGTGCCGCCGTTGGAGCTGGCGATGCTCTGCAGCTGGCTCAGGTGGGCCTTGACGTTCGTCAGGCTGATGTCGGGGGGCGCCAGGGCGGCGAGGGGGACCTCGTTCCGGGTGCTTCCCGGTGGCGCCTGCGCGGTGGCGGGCATCGCGGACCCGACCAGGCCCATCAGGGCCATGGCCACGGTCGCTGTGAGGACGGCTGTGCGCCTCATGCGCGTTTCCTTTCTCGGCATCCCACTACCGCGCCCTCGCCTTGTAGGCGGGCAGCGCTCATCGCGCCGTCACCGGTCGCCGGACGGCGCGATGTGTGGGACTCGGGGGGCGGGGAGAAATGGATGCTCACACACGGGGGTGTGCTTGTGCGTGACGGTAGGGCCACGGGACGGCGCCGTACATACGTAGCTGCATCCGTACATGTACCGAAAAATCACAAGGAAGGGCCACTACCCGCGGCGAGGGCGTCCGGGAGGGCATCCAGGGTGTTCACGCGGTGAACACTCAGGGTGGTCGGGCGGGAGAACACTCAGGGTGGTCGGGGGGAGAGCACCCGATGTTAGCGGGGGCCCGGCGGCGGATGATGCGTGCAGCGATGCCCCCCGTTTCGCCCCCTCCGAACAGGAAGGCATTCCCATGCCCCCACCGCGACGATTACGGCGGAAATTCGTGGCACTGCGGCTGGGCCTGATCGGGCTCGTGCTCGCACTCGCCGCGACCGTCTTCAGCGGCCTCCCCGCCAGCGCGGGCCCGCCGCCCATCCGGCCGACCACGCCGCCGACCATCCCGACGTTCAAACCGGGCTGGCCGCCCACCGGGCCGACCCTGCCGCCCACCAACGGGCCGACCGTGCCGTCCACGCCGGTGCCGCTCATCTGGGCCGGGTTCGGCGACAGCTACACCGTCGGTGAGGGCGCGAGCCGGAACCACGTCTACAAGGCCAAGCCGGGCGGCGAGGAGGACTACCGGCATCAGTCCGGGCTCGCGCCGTTCCTGCTGGCGTTCGACTACCTGGAGGTGAACCGCTACCAGCTCGGCGAGTACACGGCCTTCCCCACCGAGATCCCCAGCACCTGGGGCGCCGACCGTATGATCTTCAACGCGTCGTCGGGAGCCGAGACCAAGCACCTCACCAAGGCGCAGACCGAGTGCAAGAAGTGCACCGAGATCAGGAACCCGCCCCAGCTCCAAGGCGTCCCCTCCGACACCAACCTCGTCTACTTCGGCCTCGGCGGCAACGACGCCGGCTTCGGGTCGCTGATGTCCACCGCGTTCGACGTGTACTTCTGGCGGTGGACCCGGGCGAACTGGGTGTCGCGGCAGATCCGCGCCGTCCAGATGGAGGTGCAGCGGCTGTTCAAGCGGATGCCGCAGGTCTCGGCGAACGTCGAGCAGGGACTGGTCGACGTGAACACCGCCGCGAACCAGGCGGAGATCATCGTCGCGCTCTACCCGCTGGCCATCAAACCGTCGGGGAACTCCGACACCACGCAGATCTCCGGCGCGGCCCTGGACATGATGTATCCGTTCGCCGTCGCGGTGAACCAGGCGATCAAGGACGCGGTCGACCGGTTCCGCGCCAGGTTCCCCAACGTCAAGGTGCACGTGTTCGACCCCAACACCGCCGGGCCGAACGGCACCAGCGTGGTGGCCGGCCACGAGCTCGGCCAGCCGGACTCCTACTTCAACGGCGTGGTGTACCGGGGCAGGGTCTTCGGGCAGTTCAAGTTCTTCAAGGCCTACCAGGAGAGCTTCCACCCCAACGAGCCGGGCGCCGTGGTGCTCGGCCAGGCGCTGGCGAACTGGATGACCGTCGTGTTCCCCGCCTGGTTCCCGAAGGGCCCCGACTTCAACCGCGTGCACGTGGACGCGCAGGTCTCCGCCGGGGGACCGGACACCGACGACGAGTTCGAGGAATGGGCGAGAAACAACCCTGAGGAGGTGTGCGAAGAGGCCGACATCGACAGCATCTGCCACTTCATCAACACCGACGGCGAGATAACGATCCCGATCGAGGTGGTCAACAACCCGGTCCCGCTCCCGCCGATCTTCGGAGCGCCCACGGTCGGCGGCCCGGGGGGCGGTTCACCCGGTGGCGGCCCGGCACCGTCGACCTGGATCCCGGCCACCTACAGCAGCGCGCCGACCGGGGTACCGGCGGAGGGGATGCCCACCAACGGCTCCACGGGGGATCCCTGCGATCTCGTGGCCGTGAATCCGGGGTACCAGGTGAACGTGACGGTCTCGACGTCCACGCTGAGCGGCGGTGGCCTGAGCGCTCCCATGGACCTCACCTGGGTCCAGTTCAGCCGGACCGTGAAGTCCGACCCCTGTGAGAAGAAGGAGAAGGTCGACCCGACCGAGATCCAGCAGATGATCGACGACTGGCTGGGCACGGGCGACGGCGGCTGACCCTCACCCACCGGCACCGCCGGGGCGTCACCCGTCGATCGGGATGTCGCCCCGGCTCGCCAGCCGCCGGGCGAGCGCCACCCGGGAGCGCACGTCGAGCTTGCTGAAGATGCTCGCGACGTGGGTCTCCACCGTCTTCTGGCTGACCTGGAGCCGCTCGGCCACCTCACGGTTGGTCAGCCCCTGGCCGACGAGCTCCGCCACCTGGCGCTCCCGCGCGGTCAGCACCCCCGGCCCGGCGCGCGCCGCGTGCCGGGGGGCCCGCGCGGCGAGCCGCCGTTCCACCCGGGTCAGCTGACCGGCGAGCCAGTCCGCGCCCGACTCCCGGTAGGCGCTCTTGGCCAGGCCGATGACGGCGCGGCACGACGCCACGTCCCCCATGCGGCCGTGGATGTCGGCGAGGAGCTGGTGCGCCAGCCCCCGTTCGACGACGGCGCCGCTCTCGCCGAACCGCTCGGCGGCGGTCCTGGCCGCCACCGCGGCCCCGGCCAGGTCGTCGCGGCGGCACAGCGCGCGGGCACGGGCGTCGTAGGCGACGCCGAGCTGGTACGCCGGGCCGCCGGTCGCGGCGGCCACCGCGGTCGCCGACCAGGCGAGCGCGGTGCCGGCGTCGCCGTCGGACCCGGCGCGGATCGACCGCACCGCCAGCCGTTCCACCTCGGTGTCCCGGGAGAGCATGGGCGGCAGCGGCGGCAGGTGATCCGCGTCGGGGCGCCCGTCCGCCGCCAGCCGGACCCGGGCCACCGACACGTGCACCACCGCCTGCCACCAGGCCGAACCGGGACCGGCCGCGGCGAGCCGGTCGGCGAGCGCCACGGCGGGCCGGACGCCGTGCCGCCACAGCACCGGCAGCAGCATGACGCACCGGGCCATCGCCAGCGTCTCGCTGCTGCCGATGTAGTCGGAGGCGACGGCGGCGTGCTCGGCGACGTCGATGGCCTCCGCCAGGCGGCCGGCCCTGGCCAGGTGGCGGGCCCGCGCGATCAGCAGGTACGGCATCGCGTAGCTGCGGCCGGACATCGTCGCCAGGTCGATGCCCCTGGCCAGGTGGCGCTCGGCGTCCGCAGGCCGCTGGAGGCAGGTCTCGCTCCACGACAGCGGCGCGACGAGCTCCATGTGCCGGGCCAGGGCGGCGTCCGGGGCGCCGTCCATCAGCCAGCCGGCCCGCCTGCTGTGCGACCGCGCGGCGGCGATGTCGCCGTCCTGCAGGCAGGCCAGGGCCAGGATGGCGTGCGCCGCCGAGCCGAGCGCGGGGTCGTTCTCGCCGGACAGGTGCCCGATGGCCTCGAGCGCGTGCCGGCGGGCGTCGGCCGGGTCCGACCGCAGCACCGCCACGGCGGCCAGCTCCACCAGGAGCTGCGTCCGCACCCGCCCCACCTGCCCGGTCCGCCGGATCTGGGCGCTCAGCAGGGCCCGCGCCTCGTCCAGCCGGCCGAGCAGGCGCGACACCACCGAGGAGAAGGCCACCGCCGCCGCGGCCACCTCGGGCGGCAAGTCGATGACCTCGTGCAGAATGCGCCGGCTCTCCGTCAGCGAGCCCATCACGCCGGTGCCGCGCGCCAGGCCGGTGAGCAGGTGGGCGCGGTACGGCACCAGGTCGTCACGTCCGGGCAGCACGCGCAGGGCCTCGCCGAGCAGCCGGACGGCGGTCGCCGGGGCCGACTCCAGGTACGCGATGCCCGCGTCGCCCAGTGTCCTGGCCGCCCGCTCGTCGCCGGGCTCGGCGCACCGCTCGGTGTGGTGGGCCAGCAGCGCAGGCGGCCCGCCGGTACGGCGCAGGTGGTCGGCGATCCGGGCGTGGGCGGCGAGGCGCCAGCCCGGTCCGCACTCGTCGTAGGCGGTGGCGCGCACCAGCGGGTGGCGGAAGGCGAACCGGGTGCCCGCCAGGGTGCCCAGTCCCTGCGCGCACAGCTCGTCCACGGCGGCGGCGGCGACGGCGGGGTCGAGTTCGGCGACGTGGGCGATGACGACGATCGAGGCCAGCTCGCCGGCGACCGCCGCCGCCTTCGCCGCCAGGCGGCCGGTCGGGGTGAGCCGGTCCAGTTCCCTGCGCAGCACCGCCGGCAGCGGCTGCTCCAGGGCGAGCGACGCGCCGGGCCGGCCCTCGGCCAGCTCCTCCAGGGGGTCGTCGCCGGCGGCCAGCAGCGCCCGGACGAACAGTGGATTGCCCCCGCTGACCTGGTACACCAGCCGCCGCCTGCGCGGGTCCACGTCGGAGGGCATGAGCAGGGCCGCGGCGTCCTCGTCCAGCGGGCCCAGGCTCAGCCGCATGACCGGCGGATCCTGCCCGGCCACGGCGTCGCCGAGCACCGGCGGGATCATGCTCGACCGGCAGGCGACCGCCAGCAGGAACCCGCCGGGCGGCGGCCGCCGCAGGAGGAACTCGGTCAGTTCGAGTGACGCCGCGTCCGCCCAGTGCAGGTCGTCCAGCACCAGCACGGCCCCGCGCCCGGCGGACGAATGGGCCAGGAGAGATCGGATGCCGCGATAGGTGTGGTAGCGATCCAGCCGTCCGCGATCGGTCTGACCCGCCGACAGCAGGGTCCGAAGGGCCGCCTCGGCGAGCTCGCCCGGGCGGTCACGGCCGGCGTCGTCATCGGAGAGGCGGGTGAAGACCTCCACGTACATACCGAACGGGACGAGACTCTCGAATTCGGTGGCACCGCCGTTGAGCACGGTCCGCCCGGCCGCGCGCGCCCGCTCGACCAGGTGCTCGAGCAGCCGGGTCTTGCCGACGCCGGGCTCGCCGTCGATGAGGATCATGCGGCACCCGCCGGCGAGGGCCGCCTCGACCATGCCCAGCTCGCGGGCCCGCCCGACCAGCTCAGGGCGGACGGATCTCCAGCCCGACGCGTCCTCGGTCATGACGTCCTCCGGCCCAGAAACCGGTGATCAACGATGCGAGGAGATCACACATTCGTCCCCGTGTCCATGCCGCGGGGGAGCGGCCCGCCACCGGGGTACCGGTTCCGGTAGTCGCGCGGGCTGGTCCCGTACGCGGCACGGAAGGCGCGGGTGAAGACGGCCGGGTCGGAGAATCCCCAGCGGGCCCCCGTGACGTGGATGGGCTCACGCTCGCCGCCGGGCCGCACGAGGTCACGGCGGCAGCTTTCGAGTCGCCGCGCGCGGATCCAGGCGGCGACGGTCGTGTTCTGCGACGCGAACAGCCGTTGCAGGGTGCGCAGGGAGACGCTGTGCGCGTCGGCGATCGTCGCCGGGGACAGCCGGTGGTCCCCGAGGTTCCGCTGGATGTGCGCGTGGACGCGCAGCAGCAAGGCGCGCTGCTCGGTCTCCGGGGGCACGGCGGCGTCCAGGTGGTGGCCGAGCAGCATGGTGACCAGGTCGGTCAGCGAGATGCCCAGCCGTACCAGGTCGGCGGGCGAGGCGGAGCCGGTGACGGTGGCCAGGCCACCGAGGAAACGTGAGACCAGCGCGCCGAAACCGTGAGCCCCAGGAAGCACCTTGGCGACGCTCTGCTCCAGCGCGCCGGCGGCGAAGGGCAGCAGGCCGCCGGGGATCGCGATCAGGAGCGCCCGGTTGACATGCTTCCCGTGCGTGCGGACGTGGTACGGGCGCGAGGTGTGGAAGAGCGCCATGTCAAGATGGCCCAGCGTGACGCGCTTGCGATCCTGCGTGAGGGCGATCGGCCCGCTCTGGGCGACGAGGAGGTAGAGGATCTCCGGATCGGACCGGCGGATCAGCCGTGAGGTCCGGTACGCGTCGGTCTCGGGCAGGACATGGGAGGAGATCTGGACGGCCCCCAGGTCGGCGGCCTCGATCCTGCCGCGGAAATCGGCCCGGTTGCCCGAGGTGAACCGCACCGGCACCACGAGCTGGGACATCTGGTCCAGCCAGCCGTCGAACCGCTCCTCGGGGGGCAGTGTGTCCGTGGACATGATCAGTTGCACTGGCATCTCCTCTCACCGTCTCCGGGCCGGTCCCGTCCGGAGCGGATCCGCCACGCCCCAGGTCCTGGCGGCATGGCGCCGAGCACCCCGTGACGGCCTTCAGGGCCGTTCCCCTCCACTCTGCATCGCCGCGACGCCCCGGGCACCAGGTGCCGATTCAATGATCTACATTGTAAAGGGCGTCGCTTGATTTCGGACATCCGCCGCCTTCGCCTCCGCTCCGCCCTAACACCATGACCTCGCTCATCTAATGGAATAAACGCCTATTTAGGTACATCGGCCGTTCTATTTCGTAAATCCTCGGATCCGTACATATTGCTTGCGGTCATTCGGCGGAGTAGACGAGACTCGGCGGCGATCGCGAGGAAGACGGAGAAGACGATGAGCGCCGCCGGCAAAGGCAGCAACACCTACCTGGATCAGGTCGTCGCGCAACAGGCGGTGCTGGAGGACGACCTCAAGGCGCGCCGTAACGCCGCCGCGTCCGCCGCGGCGGCGCCCGCCGCGAGCCCGATGACCAGGCGGCAGAGCCCGATGGCCAAGCGCGAGAGGGTCATGGGCGGCGCCGAGCCCGACAGGACGGCTCCCGGGCCGGTGGACGTGCGGATCACCGGCTTCTGGCGCTGGAAGAACGTGCTCGTACCGCCCAACGCGTTCGTGGTGCACACCCGGCGCGGCCGGGAGAAACCGCTGCACATCGGGCTCGGCGTGTCGTTCCGCTTCACCCCCGCCACCGACTCGTTCCTGGTGGTGCCCGGGGCCACCCAGACCATCCTGATCAATGCGTACTGCATCTGCCAGGAACTCCAGGGCGTACTGGTGCAGGGCTACGTCCAGTGGATCATCCAGGACTTCGCCATCGCCTACCGCAAGCTGGACTTCGGCGACGCCGAGGACCCGATGCGGCTGGTGAACCTGCAACTGCGGGAGCAGGCCGAGGCGGCGATCAAGGACAAGGTCGCGACCATGGGCGTGCGCGACGTGCTCAGCGACAAGCAACCCATCATCGAGGAGCTGACCGGCCGGCTGCGCGCGGTGGCCGAGGGCGAGGGCGACAGCGACCAGGGGCTCGGCCTGCGCATCGTCACCGTCCAGATCAAGGAGGCCGTCGTCACCTCGTCGCGGCTGTGGGAGAACCTGCAGAAGCCCTACCGGGCCGAACAGGGTCAGATCGCCCGGCTGGCCGAGCTGCGGGCCGAGGAGGCCATCGCCCAGCGGGAGATGGCGACCGAGCGGCTCAGGGAGACCAAGCGCCTGGAGGACGAGCGGGAGCTCGCCGAACTGCGGGCGCGCAACGAGGCGTCGCAGTTCGACACCGAGGTCGCCGAGCGGCTGCGGCGCACGCAGCGGGAGCACGACGACGCCAGGGCGGTGGCGGAGCTGGAGACCGAGACGACCCGGCACGCGCTGCGGATGGAGCGCGAGCGGCACGCCGAGGAGGCCGAGACCGGCACGCTCAGGATCGAGCGGGAGCAACGGCTCAAGCGCATGGAGCTCGACGGCGAGCTGGAGCTGGTCCGCTCCAGGGCGCGGTCCGACCACGAGCGGGCGCTTCTCGACCTGGAACGCGTGGGGGTGCGGGCGGAGATCGACAACCAGGAGACGGCGGCCAGCCTGCAGTCCAAGCTGATCGGCTCGCTGCCCGAGATCATGGAGAGGCTGCCCAAGCCGGCGGAGCTGCGCGCCGTCTCGATCAACGGCGGCGACCGGACCACGGTGTCCGGGCTGCTGGCCGAGCTCGCCGTCGTGATCGGGACGCTGCGGTCGGCGGTCGCCGCCGACCGTACGGACTCCTGATCACCGCGGCGGGCGTCGCCGACCGTCCGGACCCCTGATCCGACAGCGGGCGTCGCCGACCGTCCGGGCACCTGTGACGCCGTCGAGGTCTCAGTCGTGTGCCGTCGCCTCGATCGCCTGCTTCATCTCCAGCGCGCCGCGTTCGACGCGGATGCGGACCACGCCGGCGAGGGTGTGCGGCAGGATGTCGGTGGTCCAGATCAGGCGGCCCGTCCCGTCCCCGTCGGGCTGGACCTCGAACGAGGCGTGGTGGTGCTCGGCCGGTGGCCGAGCGCCCTCGATGACGGAGTAGGCCAGGCGGCGGGCGTCGTCGTCGATCGCGACGATCAGTTCACGGACCACGTGCCCGTCGGGAAAGGTCAGGAACCGCTCGTCGCCCTGCAGCCGGGTGCCGGTGACGCGGCCGGGCAGCAGACGCTCGTGTACGGCGCCGACGTCGCGCAGGACGTCCCAGATGTGCTCGGGGGACGCGTCGATGGCGATCTCGTGGCGGATGGAGGCCATGGCGCCGGAGGGCTCCTCTCAAAGCGGGACAGATTTGATCAAATCTACTCCGGAGCACGTCGGTCCCACGTCCTGGCGCCCGGCAGGCTCGTGACCCCGACGGGCGGCCATTCCCCCCTGGTCCCCTCGCGTCCTTCGCCACCTTGGTCGTGATCTTTCTGACTGTTCGCCTGGTGGGGGGATTAGCCCGGGACAGAGGAGGGCATCAGAGGCGCAGGGGACGAATGTTCGATATGTCCATATATATGCCCCCGAGAACACCGCTCCCGCGGCTCTTCACCGGCCCGTTCGCCCGAGTTCCGCCGCGATGGGAGATCGTGATGCAGCTTCCGACGCCGCGAGGCCCGCTCACCGCCCTGCTCTCCGAACGGCTCAGGCGCCCGCCCCACACCGTTGGCCCGCCCCACGCCGTCGGCCCGCCACCGCCGGCGACCGGGACGTCGGCCCTCGCGGACGAGGATCTCCAGCTCGCCCTCTTCACCTGCTACGAGCTGCACTACGAGGGCTTCGACGGGGTGGACGAGGGGTGGGAGTGGGAGCCGTCGTTGCTGGCGGTCAGGCAGGTGCTGGAGCGGCGGTTCGAGGACGCCCTGTCGCGGGCCGTGCCGCGCCCGTCCTTCCGGCCGCACGTGCCCATGCGCCAGGCCCTGGCGGAGCTGGTGGCCGCCGCCGACGGGCCGTGCCTGGCGGCCTACCTGGCCAGGCGGGCCGACCTGGACCAGTTCCGTGAGTTCGTCGCGCACCGGTCGATCTACCACCTCAAGGAGGCCGACCCGCACACCTGGGCGATCCCGCGGCTGCGCGGCGGCCCCAAGGCGGCCCTGGTCGAGATCCAGGCCGACGAGTACGGCGGCGGGCACCTCGCCCGGATGCATTCCGAGTTGTTCCGCACCACCATGCGCCACCTGCGCCTGGACGACTCCTACGGCGCCTACCTCGACCGGGTCCCGGCGGTCACCCTGGCCGTGTCCAACGTCATGTCGCTGTTCGGGCTCCACCGGCGTCACCTCGGAGCCCTGCTGGGTCACCTGGCCGCGTTCGAGATGACCTCCTCCTTCCCCAACGAGCAGTACGGGCGCGGTCTGCGGCGGCTGGGCGGCGACGACATGGCGCGGCGTTTCTACGACGAGCACGTGCAGGCCGACGCCGTCCACGAGCAGATCGCCGCGCACGACATGTGCGGCGGGTTCGCGAGCCGGTTCCCCTCGCGCGCCGGTGAGGTGCTGTACGGCGCGGCCTGCGCCCTGACTTTGGACCGGCTCTTCGCCGAGCACGTCATGGGCCGCTGGCGGCGCGGCGCCTCCTCGCTGCTGGAGGTGGACGTGATGGCGGGGACGCGATGACGGCCCCTGGCGCCGGGGTGGACTATGTGCTGCCGCTGCGCTGGAGCGACGACTCCGGCTTGGACGAGCTGACCGCCTACCTGCGCCGGCTGTGGCGCGTCGTCCGCACCGTCATCGTGGTCGACGGCTCCCCGGCCCCGCTGTTCGCCCGGCACGCGCGCCTGTGGGACGGCATGGTGCTGCACGTGCGTCCCGACCCTGATCTCGGCTTCGCCAACGGCAAGGTCGACGGGGTGGTCACCGGGTTGCGGCTGGCCCGCGCCGAGCACGTCGTCATCGCCGACGACGACGTCCGCTATGGCGCGGAGGAGCTGGCCCGCGTCGATGCCCTGCTGGAGCGGGCCGACCTGGTCCGGCCGCAGAACCACTTCGACCCGATGCCCTGGCACGCCCGCTGGGACAGTGCCCGCAGCCTGCTCAACCGCGGTTTCGGGGCGGACTATCCAGGGACGTTTGGTGTGCGCCGTTCCATGTTCTTGAGAATGGGCGGTTATGACGGGGACGTGTTGTTCGAGAATCTCGAACTCATTCGCACGGTCCGCGCCCACGGTGGTCGTGAGGTGTGTCCGCTGGATCTCTATGTGCGCCGCCTGCCGCCCGACCCGCGCCGCTTCTGGTCCCAGCGCGTGCGCCAGGCCTACGACGACCTCGCGCAACCACTCCGGATGGCCTTCTTCCTCGCCCTGGGGCCCGCTGTGGCCGCCGGGTTGCTACGGCGGCGCGTCGGGATGGTGCTGGCTGGTGCCGGCGTGACGGCGGGGCTGGCGGTCGGGCTGGCCGAGATCGGCCGCCGCAGGGCCGGCGGGCGGCGGGTGTTCCCCGTGACGGCCGCGTTGTTCGCCCCGGTGTGGCTGGCGGAGCGGGCCGTCTGCGGCTGGCTGGCGCTGGCGGACCGGTTGCTGCGCGGAGGCGCCTGGTACGCCGGGCGCCGGATCCCCACCGCCGCGCACTCGGTCCGGCACCTGAGGGCGTCTTCTCAGGCGGCCACGTCGGGCTTGCTGGAGGCCCGGAAACCGGCCCGCTTGTGGGAGCCGTCGCAGAACGGCTTGGACGAGGACCTGCCGCAGCGGCACAGTGCCACCGTGGCCCGGCCGGGGTCGATGACGGCACCGTCCTGAGTCAGCAGCGTGAACAGACCTCTGACCAGCAGCGGCCCGTCCTCGCAGGGAGTCACGGTGACCGAAATATCCGGTTTTGGTCGCATATTAGGTTTGTTCCCGGCGCGCACCTGGGAAAACACCTGGGCCGCCCGGGTTCGGCACCCCTTCCGCCGGCCGCGTTGAGGCCCTCGGACGGCACTCGCAGGTACGTGGCCTGTGGAAAACCCCGGGCGGCGCGTTGCCTTGTCCACAGGTTCGCCTCTACGGTCAACTGTTCGAGGCCCAGCGATGAGAGACTCACCTCACGTCTCGTCCCCCCGTTCGAAAGGCGTTCTCGTGACGCAGCTTGTTGTCGAAGGCCATGGCGCATCTGTGACCCTCGATCCGGGCCGTTCCTATCGGCTGGGCCGCGATCCGAACGCGGATCTCGTCGTCAACGCCGACCGCGTCTCGCGTACGCACGCCACGCTCCGGTTCGACGGCGGCCAGTGGGTCCTCACGGACGCGGGCAGCCGGAACGGCACCTACGAGCGGGGCCGCCGCGTCCAGGTCGTCGTCGTCGGCCCCGGCACCGAGATCGGCCTCGGCCACGCGACCGAGGGCGGAGTCATCACCTTCCGCACGGTTTCCCACCAGGCCCCGGCGCCCCCGCCGGTCACGACTCCAGTGCAGGGCCGGCCGGGCACGATCCCGCCCGGACACGCCTGGCCGGGTCAGGCCCCGCCACGCCAGGGCCCCCCTGCACAAGGACCGCCTGGACCCGTGCCGCCGGGCCAGGGTCCGCTGGGTCAAGGTCCGCTGGGTCAAGGTCCGCCCGTGCAGGGTCTACCGGGCCAGGGCCTGCCACCTCAAGTACGGCCGGGTCAGGGCCCGCCTGGGCAGGGGTTGCCGACCCAGGGACCGCCGGGCCAGGGGCCGGGGCCCGGGTACGGGGGTGCGTACCAGCCGGTCCCGGCGCGGGTGGCGGCGCCTCCCGCGCACGGAGGCGCCCCGCCCGAGATGCACTCGACGCCCACGGTCCGCATCCGCCGCAGGGGGCAGTGGACCAAACCCGCCGCCGTCAGGAACCTCACCGGCGCGCAGGTCGTGCGCATCGGCCGGGCGCCCGAGAACGACATGGTCGTCACCGACCTGCGGGTGTCCCGGCGGCACGCCGAGCTCCGCATCGCCGACGGCGTCCACGAAATCGTCGACGTGGGCAGCCGCATCGGCACCTACGTCAACGGCGTGCGCGTCGAGCGTGCCCGCATCACCCCCGACGACCTCGTCGGCATCGGGCCGTCGACGTTCCGCCTCGTGGGCGACACGCTCACGGAGTACGCCGACACCGGCGAGGTGTGCCTCCAGGCGCACGACCTCACGGTCACGGTGGGCCGGGGCAAGGTGCTGCTGGACCACGTGACGTTCCCGGTCGGCGAGAAGTGCCTGCTGGCGATCATCGGCCCCAGCGGGTCGGGCAAGTCCACCCTGCTGCGCGCGCTCACCGGGCTGCGTCCCGCCGACCAGGGTGTGGTCACCTACGACGGGCGGAACCTGTACCGCGACTACGCCGAGCTGCGCTCGCGCATCGGGCTCGTGCCGCAGGACGACATCCTGCACACCCAGCTCACCGTGCGCCGCGCCCTCGTCTACGCCGCCGAGCTGCGCTTCCCCGACGACACCCGGCAGCACGAGCGCAAGGAACGCGTCGACGAGGTCCTGCGGCAGCTCGGCCTCGAGAACCGCAAGGACAACCGCATCTCCTCGCTGTCGGGTGGCCAGCGAAAGCGGGTCAGCGTCGCGCTGGAGCTGCTGACCAAACCGTCGCTGCTGTTCCTCGACGAGCCGACGTCCGGCCTCGACCCGGGGCTGGACAAGTCGGTGATGCAGATGCTGCGGGGCCTGTCCGACGACGGCCGCACGGTCGCCGTCGTCACCCACAGCGTCGCCAACCTGGACATCTGTGACCGGCTGCTGGTGATGGCGCCTGGCGGCAAGATCGCCTACTTCGGCCCGCCCGATGAGGCGTTGCCGTTCCTCGGCTTCACCGACTGGGCGGACGTGTTCCTGGCGTTCGACGACCAGTCCAGGGACTGGGCCGGCGAGTACGCGCGGTCCGCGCCGTACCAGAAGTACATCGCGGCCGACATGATCGAACCGGTCTCGGTCGGGCGCCCCGTCCAGCGGGAGGCGCCGCAGAAACAGCAGAGCTGGCCGGAGCAGCTCAGTACGCTGGTGCGCCGCTACTGCCGTGGCATCGTCGCCGACCGGCTGTTCCTCGGGCTCACCATCGCCCTGCCGATCATCATGGGCCTGCTGGCCCGCGTCGTCCCGACCGGTGACCTGAAGGGGCCACCGAACAGCAACGGCAACGCGGCGAACCTGCTGCTGATCCTGTGCATCGGCGGCTGTCTCACCGGCTCGGCCAACGCCGTGCGCGAACTGGTGAAGGAACGCGCCATCTACCAGCGAGAACGGGCGGTGGGGCTGTCCAGATCGGCCTACCTCTGTTCGAAGCTGCTCGTGCTCGGTGTGATCACCGTCGCCCAGGGCGTCGTGCTGACCTACGTGGCCATGCTGAACGTCGAGACCTACGACAAGGGGGTGTTCACGGCGCCGATCACCGAGCTCTCGCTCGCCGTGGCGCTGTTGTCGTTCACCGCGATGACCGTCGGCCTGCTCATCTCCGCGCTGGTCAAGACCAGCGAGATGACCATGCCGCTGCTGGTGCTGGTGACGCTGATCCAGCTCGTCTTCTGCGGGGCGCTCGTCCACCTGGACGGCAAGCCGGTGATGGAGCAGATCTCCTGGCTCGTCCCGGCCCGCTGGGCGCTGGCCGCGCTGGCCGGCACGCTCGACGTGGGGCAGCTCATCCCGCACGTCCAGGACCCGCCGGACCCCCTGTGGAGCCAGGACTTCGGCACCTGGTTCCTGGACATGAGCGCCCTGGCCGTCCTGTCGGTCGTCAGCGCCTTCCTGGTGGCCCGCATGCTCCGCCGCCACGAGCCGGCGGTGATGCGCGGCAAGTGACCGAACAACGTCCCCCGCCCCCGCGGGCTCGGGCACGGGGTGACGGCGGCCGTTCGGAGGATGCCGGGGGGCCGCGGGCTCTGGGCGACCTAGATCGTCTGGCTACGTCGGTCGTCCCGGTGGACCACGTTGAGTGCTGAGTGCCGGAGTGTCGCGGGGGCGGGGTGGCGCCGGAGTGCTCTGGCGCGTCCGCCGCCCCCGCTTTGCCGGTGGGGTGGTCGGCTCAGCTTTGGCCGGCCAGTCCCAGCTTTGGCCGGCCAGTCCCAGCTTTGGCCGGCCAGTCCCAGCTTTGGCCGGTCAGCCTCAGCTTTGGCCGGCCAGTCTCAGCTCGGGCGGTCAAGCTTGGCCTTGGGCGGTCAGGCTCGGCTTCGGACTGTCAGGGTCAGCTTTGGGCGGTCAGGCGGTAGGACTGGGCCGCCGTGCCGTTGCACGCGTACTGGACGAGTTGCACCCCGTCGGCGGTCGACGCGGCGGGGACGTCGAGGCACTTGCCGCTGTTGCGGTTGACGAAGTGGTAGTAGCCGCCGCCCTCGGACACCGGCTGCCACTGCTGGTTGTTGCCGCCGCCGTAGGTCCAGGTCTGGATCGGGGCGTTGTCGGCGGTCGACACGTTGGTCACGTCGAGCGCCTGGGCGCTGTTGCCGCGGTTGTTGACGCGGACGAAGCCCCCGCTGGTCGGCGCGAACTGGTACTGCTGGGCGTTGGTCGCGTTACAGGCGTACTGCTGGATCGCGGTCCCGTTGGTCGTGCCGGCGGCGCGGGCGTCGATGCACTTGCCGCTGGTCTTGTTGATGACCGAGTACCAGGTCGTCGAGGAGATCGGGTCGGTCGGGGGAGGCGTGGTGCCGCCTCCGCCGCCCAGCCACAGCAGGCCGTTGATCAGCCACTGGTTCTGCTGGGCGCTCGCGAACGTCGACGACGTGCGCGTGTTGGTGGAGTAGTTCATGTCGTTGTGACCGAAGTTGGCGTACAGCATCTTGTACTTGGTGTTGGTCCACATCAGCGGGTAGTAGCCGCTGCGCCACTGCTGGTTCGGGTCGGTGCCGACCGGGAAGCTGGATTGGTCGATCGAGGCCAGGATGTCGATGTCGGGGTTCTGCCGCAGGTCGCGGCTCCAGGAGTACCACTCGCTGACCGAGGACTGGATGGTGGCCGGCAGTCCCGCCGTGGACGGGTGGCCGCGATCCTCGATCTTCAGGGTTTCGGCGGTCGGCCCCCAGGTGTTGGTCTGGAACGCGCCCGAGCCCAGGAAGGTGTTGTGGTACCAGCTCCAGGAGTTCGGGTCGGTGGTGAACGCGCTGACGTGGAAGCCCATCCACGCCCCGCCGTTCTGCATGTAGGTCTGGAACGCGGCGCGCGCGCTCGCGGGCGGGAGGTCGTCCAGGAACATGATGACCTTGTACTGCGACAGGCCCGAGGCGCTGAGGCGGCTCCAGTCGGTCGTCGCCTCCCAGGTGAAGCCGTTCTGGGCGGCGGCGGCGGGGAACCAGTCTTTGGCTTCCTTGTCGAAGTCGATGTGCGCGGCGTCCCAGGTGCCGTTGTAGAAGGCGAGCACCTTGAACGGGGCGGCGGCGGCCTGCTTGGTGGCGGCGTTGCCGGCGGGACCGGTGGCCAGGCCGACGGAGGCCGCGACGGTGATGCCGAAGAGCGCGGCGAGGAAGCGTTTCACGAGTTTTCTGGGCACAGGGGATCCTTCAGCGGTGGGGGGTGACTGATGCCGAAAGTGGTGATGGCCGCCGCTGCGGTGGCCTGCCATCGTGTACGCGCCGATGGGCGGCCGTTCCTCTGCGCTGTTGTGGGACGGCGGGAGCCCTCGGGCCACCGAAGAGCCTTTCCTTAAGAAAGTTTACTAACAGTGGCTTGAGGCTACGATCAGCCGGGTCACCTGTCAATGGAACGGTCAGAAGGGGTAGGACAAGAACGTCAGACCCCCCACCCACCAAGATCGCCCCGCCCGGGACCGCGCCAGTGCGAGGTGACCTGAGACCCGATGTGATGCGCGCTGACCCGAGACCAGGCATGCTGTGCGGCGGCCTGAGACCGCGCGTGGTGCGGCAGCGCCGTGGTGTGCGGTGGGTGCTCCTAAGTCAGGGTGTGTGGTGGGTCCGGGGAAGCGATGTGGTGGTCGTGGGAGCGTGTCCAGTCAGCGGGCTGGGCTTGATCCGATTTGACGGACATCTGAGGTCAGGGGTTCGTCCGGCCTACGCCGGGCGCCCCGTCTACCCGGGGTCGTATCCATCTGGCTCCGCGTCGACCTGGGTCCGCGTCGACCTGGGGTCGTGTCCGCCTGGGTTCGCGTCGACCGGGTCATGTCCATCTGGGTCCGGGTCCATCCGGGGTCTGTCCACCCGGGTTCGTGTTTCCCCGAGGGCCGGTTCCTGGGGTGGGTGGGTCCTTGGATGCGGCATCCTAGAGGGAGTGCGACTGGCGGCAAGGGGATGGAATCGACCATCGGGGAGCTCGTCGTGGAAGCCGACCGCCTGGGCGACCACTCCGCGAGGAGACGTATGTCCAGCGCACGCATGCTGCCCGGCGGCCCGGTCGCCGAGAGCGTACTCAACGACGTGGCCGCCCGCGCCGCCGTACTCACCAAGAAGGGCGTCACCCCGTCCCTGGCCACCATCCTCGTCGGTGACGACGACGCCAGCGCCGGATACATCCGTATCAAGCAGCGCCAGGCCGCCGAACTCGGCTTCGACTCGCCGCACACCCACCTGCCCGCCGACGCCACCCAGGCCGACCTGCACGCCGCCATCACCGCGTGCAACGACGACCCGGCGGTGCACGGGGTGCTGGTGCAGTACCCGGTGCCGCGCCATCTCGACTACGACGCCGCACTGCAGGCCATGGACCCGGACAAGGACGTGGACGGCATGCACCCGCTCAACATGGGCCGCCTGGCCCTCGGCATGCCCGGCCCCCTGCCGTGTACGCCGGCGGGCATCGAGGCCCTGCTCGCGTACTACGACATCCCGGTGTCCGGGCGTGAGGTCGTCATCCTGGGCCGGGGCGCCACCCTGGGAAGGCCCCTCGCCATGCTGCTCAGCCAGAAGCGCCCGACCGCGAACGCCGCCGTCACGGTGGTCCACACCGGTGTGCCCGACTGGGCGCGTTACACCCAGCGAGCCGACATCCTCATAGCCGCGGCGGGCGTGCCCGGCATCATCCAGCCCGAGCACGTCAAGCCCGGCGCGGTCGTCGTCGGCGGCGGGGTCCGCTACGAGGGCCGCCGCCTGCTACCGGACGTGGACGAGTCGGTCGAGAGCGTCGCGGGCGCGATCACGCCCCGCGTCGGCGGCGTGGGCCCGACCACTGTCGCCATGCTGTTCCGCAACGCGATCACCGCCGCAGAACGCGCGGCAACGACCGCCTGACCCCGACCCCACCGCCCTATCGGCGAGCGCCTGACCCCGGCCCGGACACCCCGTCGGCGGGCGGCCGAATTCAGTCCGGGCCCTGGCTGCGGGCGGTTGTCCATGATCCCGGCGCCCTGAATCCAGTTCCGGCATCCTGGCGGTGGGCGGCTGTCCGCGGGTCCGGTGCTCTCGCGGCTGTCCCGAGGTTGGCGGGCATTCTGGCGGTGGGTGGTCAGTCGGTGGGGAGGGCCGGGGGGCGGGATTGGGCGTGTACGAGCCTGGTGGCCAGGTGGGTGAGCTGGGTTACCTGGGTGTCGGTGAGGCTCCCGGCGAGTTCGGTGACGCGGCGGCCGATCTCGGCGCCGCACTGTTCGGTGAGCCGCCTGCCGAATGGGGTGAGGGAGACCAGGACGGCGCGGCCGTCGTGAGGGGACGGCGATCGTTGTACCAGGCCGCGCTTCTCGGCTCGGCCGACCAGGCCGGTCATGGAGGACTTGTCCAGGCCGAGGTAGCCGCCGAGTTCGAGCATGCCGGGCCGCCGGTCGCGCAGGATGCCCAGCAGCCTGATCTGGATGATCGACAGGTCGTGCTCGGCACCGATGGCGGCCAGGATGCCCTGGACCAGGAAGGACAGCTGTACCAGGGCGTCCACCGTGTTCAGGGGGGCGTCGCGGGCTGGACCGGTCGGCGGGGAAGCGGTGGTCATGAGGCCAGCCTACTTGACCTAGTACGCGGCACAAACTACATTGAAGAGTAGTACGCGCCACAAACCAGATGCTCCTCGCGCCACCCCCACGCCCCCACCCTGAACCAAACGGCGAGGGCATCCGACCTACCATCCGCTTTCGCTACAAACCAGCTGGCGAGGTACCCGCTCTCGCGCCACCGCGCATACCGCGTGTCTTCGTCGTGGACGGATGGCGGGGGCAGTCATTTTCGCGCCGCCGGTGCAGGCGGATGGGGGCGGTTTCGCCTTCGGGACTGTCTGTGGATCAGGTGGCGGCGGTACCCGATCCTCGTGGCTGTCGCCGTCGGCGGCGCGGGGAAGAGACAGGAGATTCCTCATGCATGCCGCAGTTGTACGTTCTTTCGATGAACCGCCCCGCTTCGACGCCTTCCCGACGCCCGTCGCCTCGGGGGAGTACGAGGTGCTGGTCGATGTTCTGGCGGCCGGGTTGCATCCGAGGGTGCGCTCGGGCGCGGACGGCGGTCACTACACCTCCGACGGCACCCTGCCCCTGATCCCCGGCATCGACGGGGTCGGCCGCACCCCCGACGGCGAACTGCTCTACTTCGTCGCCCAGGACACCGCGCTGGGCACCATGGCCGAGAAGGCCGTCGTCGACCGCCGCCGGGCGCTCGCCCTGCCGGACGGCACCGACCCGGTCGCCGTCGCCGCGGCCATGAACCCCGGCATGTCCTCCTGGGTGGCGCTGCGCCGCCGGGTCAGCCTCCGGCCCGGTGGCTCCGTGCTGGTCATGGGCGCCACCGGCAACGCGGGGCGGCTCGCCGTCCAGATCGCCGGGCACCTCGGCGCCGCCCGCGTGATCGGCGCCGGCCGCGACGCCGGGCGTCTCGCCGCGCTGAAGGACCTCGGGGCCGACGAGGTGGTCAGCCTGGACGGGGACGACGAGGACGTCGCCCGCCGGCTCGGGCAGGCCGCCGGGGACGTCGACGTCGTCATCGACTACCTGTGGGGCAGGCCCGCCCAACAGGCCATGCCCGCGCTGCTGACCGCCCGCACCGACCGTTCCGCGGCCCTGTTCTGGGTGCAGATCGGCTCCATGGCCGGCCAGGACATCACCCTGCCGTCGTTCCTGCTGCGCGCGGGGAACCTGAACATCCTGGGCAGCGGCCAGGGCTCGGTGACCACCGCCGGCATCGTCGCCGAACTGCCCTCCCTCGTTGAGAAGATCGCCTCCGGCACCCTGGCGGTTGATCCCGTGACCATCCCGCTGCGCCAGGTGGAACAGGCCTGGGTCACTCGGCCCACCTCCGACCGGCGCATCGTCCTCGTCCCCTGACCCTCGGCCCACCTCCGACCGGCGTATCGTCCTCGTCCACCTGACACTGCCGCGGGCCTCGACACGGAGATCTCGTGCACGCCTGGCGTAGTGGAGTGATCACAGACAGTAATGTTCGTTGTGAATTGATCTACAAGGACGTCCCCTTACGACGGAATTGGGAGTTCAGGTTGATGTCACAACGATCCAGATCCGCGCGCGTCGCGCTGGCCTGCGCCCTGCTGGTGCTGCCGGCCGCGTCGGTGGCGCAGGTGGCGGCCGGTACGGGCGCGGCCGCCGCCGCGCGGCAGGCCGTCACGCGGGCCGCCGCTCCACCTTGCGTCCGGCAAGGGCAGGCGGCCTACCCCGTCGCCTACTACTGGAAGAACGCCTTCGGCATGAAGCTGGGCAGCGGGGCGGTGTCGGTGGACACCTCGCCGGCCCTGTGGGGCGGGCAGGTCACGCCGGGCACCACCTTCACCGTCACGCTGACGCACCGCACGGCCCAGTGGCCGCTGCTGGTCACCCGCTACACCACCACGTGGGACCTGTCGTCGCTGCTGGCCAGCGCCGACGTCGTCGGCCAGTCGGGGACCGGCACCATCAGCGGCACCAGCCTGTCGATCACCTCCCAGGGCGTCAAGACCGACCCGTCCCCGAAGGTGATCACCTTCCAGGTCAGGCAGGGCACCACCGGCGGGAGCATGACCATCCGGCCGAGCGCGATCAGCAGCGTCGTCGCCGCGCCGGGCCTGCTCGAAGGGAACGCGCCCGCCGCACCGATCCAGATCGTCAGCGGGCAGTCCATCTCACCCACCAGGGCCGTCGACGACACCGCCATCACCAAGCAGGGCAAGGCGATCAACATATCCGTCCTGGCCAACGACATCGCGACCGCGCCGACGATCAGTGGCGTCACCCGGCCAGGCAAGGGCACCGCGACGATCTCCGGCGGCGACGTGATCTACACCCCCGCCCCGGGGGCGGCCGGCGCCGACGCCTTCACCTACACCGTGACCACCGCCTGCGGTACCAGCACCGCCACGGTCTCCGTCGCCATCGCCTGTGACCCCGCACCGGTCAACCTGATCAACGGCAGTTTCGAGACGCCGCCCGTGACCGCGATCGACAGCGCCATCCCCGACGCCTCCACCAACCCGGCCGTCGGCTGGCTCACCACCGCCACCGACCACAAGCTGGAGTTCTGGCACAGCGGCCAGACCGGCGGCGGGCGCGTCGCCGTCCCGGCGTCCGACGGTCAGCAGTTCGCCGAGCTGAACGCCAACCAGGCCTCCACGCTCTACCAGGACCTGCCCACCGTCCCGGGGACGACGATGACCTGGTCGCTGAACCACCGCGGCCGCCTGGGGATCGACGTGATGCGGGTGCTCATCGGCGCGCCCGGCGCGACCGTGGCCCAGATCCCGACCGGGGCCGCCTCGCCCGACATCTCCGACGGCGACATCGCCTGGGGCCGCTACACCGGCCTGTACATCGTCCCGCCGGGACAGACCACCACACGCTTCGCCTTCGAGTCGGTGTCGGCCGCGGGCGGGAACCAGGGGGTGGGCAACTTCCTGGACGGCGTGGTGTTCTCGACACCGCCGTGCCCGTACGCGGCCAGGATGAGCCCGCGACCGCCGCGCTAGGGCACCCGCCGGAACGCGGCCCCGGGCGGGGGCGCCTTCCACGCGCCGATCGTGAGGGGCGGGCCGGACGGCGTCGTCCGGCCCGCCGTAAGAGCCGTGAGAGCCGTCCGGGCCATGAGAGTCGTCCGGGCCGCCCGTCAGGTCGATGGCGCGCGCTCGCCGGTCAGGGCAGTGAGGCGGGCAGCCCGAAGGGCGGGAAGTGGCCGGTTCCGATGAACGAGGTGATCTCGGAGATGTGCTCGCCGCGCAGGGTCAGCACGTTGACGCCCCACGCGACGTGCGGGCTTGAGGCGTCTTCCCCCACGTAGAACCCCACGGCCGGTTGCCCGTTCGCGCTGGTCGGGATGTACCGCCAGCTCGGGCACCGCGTTATCGGGACCTGCACGGCGAAGTCGGTGACGGCTTCGAGGCCGCGGTACCAGTGCGCCAGCGGCGGCATCGACCAGGTGACGTCCTCGGTCAGCAGCGCGACCAGGGCGTCGGCGTCGCCGCGTTCCAGCGCGGAGGAGAACCCGATGACGATCTCCCGCAGGCGCGCGTCGCCCAGCTTCCGCAGCGTCCGCTGCTGGGTCACGGCGGGGACCCGGTCCGCCACGATCTTGCGGGCGCGCGCCAGGGCACTGTTCACCGACGTGGTGGAGGTGTTCATGGTGGTGGCGATTTCGGCGGCGGAGAAGCCGAGGACCTCGAACAGCAGGAGCGCCGCCCGCTGGTTGCCCGGCAGGTGCTGCAGGGCGGCCACGAAGGCGAGCTCGACGGCCTCCCGCTGCTCGTAGCGCGCGTCCGGGCCGGCCGGGCCGTCGGGGAGGCCCGCGTCGGGGTAGGGGCCGAGCCAGGCGATGTCGTTCAGCGGGGCGTTGTCGTCGAGCACGGCGCGGTCGCTGGACGGGCCGAGGTCGACGGGCAGCGCCCGCCTGCCGTGCGTCTTGACCAGGTCCAGGCAGGTGCGGGTGGCCACGGTGTAGAGCCACGAACGTAGCGAGCCGCGCCCCTCGAAGCGCGCGAGCCCCCGCCATGCCCGCAGCAGGGCGTCCTGCAGGGCGTCGTCGGCGTCGTGGGTCGAACCGAGCATGCGGTAACAATGGGCGTGCAGCTCACGGCGCAGCGGTTCCACCAGCCGGGTGAACGCGGCACCGTCCCCGCCGCGCGCCCGGACGAGATCGTCCGCCTCGGCGGGCGCCTGGGACAGGTCACGGGTGCGGGCGAGGTCCTCGTCCCCGGTGAGGTCGCCGTCCCTGTCGCCGTTCCTGTCGCGTTCCCGGGCCGGGCCGGTGTCCTCGGCGAATGCCTGGGTGAGGTCGTCCTCGGTGGGCTCCGCCACCGCGTCCGAGTTCACCAAGGGAATTTCGCTCACAAGCGACGATTCTGCCCCATGGCATCAGTCCCACCTTTGACCGCCCCACTATCGGCCCTGCCAGGAGGACGCACCATGACGTCGAACGAACACCCTCACACGCCCGCGTGGTTCGACATCTCCACCCCCGACGCCCCGCGAGCGCGGCGCTTCTACCAGGAGATGTTCGGCTGGCCGGTGAACGTCATCGACGAGACCTACGCGCTGGTCGGCGACGATCACGGCCGGCCGGCGGGCGGCATCGGCCACGCCGGCCCCGGCAGCCCATACACCGGGTTCGTCGCCTACTTCCGGGTCGACGACGTCGACGCCGCACTGGCGTCGGCGGAGAAGCTCGGCGGCACCCGCGTCATGGAGCCCACCGACACGCCCACCGGCCGGATCGCCGCCTTCGCCGACCCCGACGGCAACCCCGTCGGCCTGCTGAGCTCCTGACGGCCCCAACGACCCTGACGACCCCGACGACCCCGACGACCGCGATGACCGCGATGACCGCGATGACCCGACGACCCCAAACGCCCCACCACGACCCGTGTCAGGAGATCGTCAGATATGACCGAGACCGCACCGAAGGCCGGCCCGCACCGCGCGGCCGGCGTCTGGCCGCTGGTGCACGCCGAGCGTGCGGCCCTGGCGGCCGACCTCGCGCCCCTGACCGGTGAGCGGTGGGAGACGCCGTCCCTGTGCGCGGGGCTGACGGTGCGCGAGGTGCTCGCGCACCTCACCGCGGGCGCGAGCCTCACCGCCGTGCGGTGGCTGGCCGGCGTGATCCGCTGCCGGTTCGACTTCGACAGGCAGGTGGCCATGCGGCTGGCCGAGCACCTCGGCGCGACCGGGGCCGAGACGATGGAGGGGTTCCGCCGCGTCATCACGAGCACCACCAAACCCCCCATCCCGGTCGTGGCCATGCTCGGCGAGACGATCGTGCACGGGGAGGACATCCGGCGCCCGCTGGGCATCCGCCACGCCCGCCCGGTCGACGCGGTCACCCGCGTGGCCGAGTACTACCAGGGCTCCGACCTCATGCTCCCCGCGAAGGGCCGGATCGCCGGCCTGCGGCTCGTCGCGACCGACGGGCCCTTCACCACCGGCTCCGGGCCGCTGGTGTCCGGCACCACGCTGGCCCTGACGATGGCGATGGCCGGGCGCACGGCGTACTGCGACGACCTGGAAGGAGACGGTGCCACCACCCTGCGCACCCGCTGCGGGACACCATGACCCCCGAGCCCGTACGGACGCGAACACCCTCGGCGCGCCCCGAGTCATGCCGCCGGATATCCCACCCGTACGGGACAACGCGCCCTGTCATTTCCGTGCGGATGCCGCCTAGACTTGGGGTGGGAGGGCTTCGGGCCAATGCCGCCTGTGGTGGATCGGGTCGCGGGTCCTCTGGCAAGCCCAGGGATAAGTCCTTTCCAGGCCCTCTGGCCTGATCGGTGTCGCGGCGCGTCCCGATCCCTAACCGCCGAGGGCGGCCCGCAGTGCCTCGATGGCCCCGGCCACGGCGGTGCCGGCCGCTCCGGCGGTCGACGCGAGGGACAGCAGGCGGGAGAACCGCGTCGTGAGGCGTTCCTTGTCCCGCTTCTCCTCCGGGAGGTCCAGTTCGCGCTTGACGCCGTCGACGGTGTCCTCCGCCAGGGAGGCGTCCTCGCCGGGCAGGTGCGGGCGGAGCCTGGCCACTTCCGCGGTGAGCGCCTCCAGCAGGGGGCCGATGTCGGGTCCGGCGCCGCCGACGTGGCCCTGAGCGCTGCCCGATCCGGTGCTGACGGCGCCGTGGGCGTCTCCGGCTCCGGTGCTGACGGCGCCGACCGTTCCGCCGGAGATGTTGGTCTCGTTCACGTTGATCACCAGGTCCTTGAGGATGAAGGTGCCCTCGGCCGATCCCAGCGAGGCCTGGAGGTCGGTGAGCCGCTTGCGGAGCACGGGGTTTCCGGTCGACTCGCGCAGGTAGGCGAGCGACTCCAGGACGCCGGCGTAGACGTCCTGCATGGGCGCCAGGGCCACGGCCAGCAGTCCCGCCTGGTGGAAGCCGTGCCTGGCCGGGCGGTTCAGCAGGCCGGCCGTCCGGATGAGGTACCGCTCGAGCGGGGGATGGAAGGGGTCCAGGGAGCCGGCCTGGCACAGGGCGAGGATCGCGCCGAACGCGGCGAAGTCGGAGTGCAGCCGCGAGAGGTGGATCCGCAGGCGGCGGATGTCGCCGGAGGAGGTGCCGCCGTGGTCGATGTGCCAGTCGAGCAGGCGCACGCCTTTGTGCCTGCGCCACCGGTAGGTCAGTTGTTCGGGGACCGTGCCCGGGTAGCGCGGGTGCGCGACGTCGGCGGGTGTGAACTCGGTGATGATGGCCGGCGGCCCGGCCTGGACCCACCAGCTCTTCGGGTCGCCACGCGTGGTCGAGGCGAGCAGGTGGCCGGCGAAGAGCGGCCCCAGCTCCATGAGCGGGACCTCCCGCGTGCCGCCTCGCAAGTGGCTGGGCGCGTCCAGCACCGCCGTCTCCTCGACGGCCAGGGCGTGGTGGCCCCTGGTGCGGTACTGCTGGTATCCGAACCCGATCTCCAGGCGGCCGACGACGCCGTCGGTGTGGAAGTTGCGGTAGACCGGCCGTGGTGATCGGCCGGGCGGGTGCCGCGAGGTTTTCGCGCCGGGGGGAACGGTCCGGATACGGATCAGGGAATTGACGTCGACGTAGTAGCCCTCGCTGGCCCAGGGACCCGTGCCGCCCTTGAGCCTCGGCCGCACCGGGCCCACCCCGGCGACGAAGCTGGAGCGGTGGTGCTGCGCGGAGGTCCGCGAGAAGACCCGTTCGGGATGGGGGAACATCGGCAGCTCGTCCCGGCCGGTGTCCGCGTGGAGGAGCGGGCGGACGTCCACGATGGGGATCTGCAGGGAGAGCAGCACCACAGCATGCTAGGCGCGCGAGCCCCGCCCCGCGAGGAAGTGCTGACACCCGGGGGCGGCGTGGGCCCGGGGGAGAATTGTCGGCGGCAGGCCGTAGCCTGCTCCACCATGAGCGAGAACAACGAGCCGGCCCTGCTGGAGCCGCCGGTCGCGGGGGACGAGATCGACACGCTGGTGGGTTCCCTGGAACGCCAGCGCAGGACGTTCGCGTGGAAGTGCGGGGGACTGGACGCGGACGGCCTGCGGGCGACGGTCGGCGCCTCGTCGATCACCCTTGGCGGGCTGCTGAAACACCTGGCCCTGGTCGAGGTCGAGTACTTCTCCGTGCGGCTGCTCGGGCTCGACCCCGGGCCGCCGTGGAACACCGTCGACTGGGACGCCGAACCCGGCTGGGAGTGGCGCTCGGCCGCCGAGGACACCCCCGAGCGGCTGACGGGACTCTGGCGGGACGCCGTGGCGCGCTCCCGCGCCAACGTGCGGCAGGCGGTGGCCGAGGGCGACATGGGACGGCTCGCGGCGTTCACCACCTCCCGCGGCGAGTCACCCAGCCTCCGGCGCCTGATGATCGACGTCATCGAGGAGTACGCGCGCCACGTCGGGCACGCCGACCTCATCCGCGAGTCCGTCGACGGCCTCGTCGGCGAGGACCCTCCCGGTTGATCAGCGCCTGACCGGCCCTTCCTCGTCGGACGCGCCGAGGGGGGCGCACACCGGGCGGCTCCGGAGCTGGTACGACACCGCGGCGACGGCGAGGGCGCAGCCGTACCCGCCGAACGCTTCGCGGCGTAACCCGCCCACGACGGCCACCGCCCGCCCGGCGGCGGCATCGTCGTACGGCCGGCGGGCAGGCTTCTCATCTGTACTCCTCGGCACGATGGGACGGCGTCTCCCGGGGAGCATGAGCCCCCGCGCCTGTGATCATGCTGAGAATTGCTGAGAACCCGCAGGGATCTTCGGCCGGTCTGCAAGGATGCGGAAAACGGGTGGCAACGATCTCGGAGGGCGTCAGTGGACGGATTCTTCGTCGACTACAGCGGGCTGAAGGATCTACATCAGGACTATTCCGCACGGCAACCTGACGTGAACGGATTCTTCCGCACCTTCGAGGAGCTGCATCCTCGGCCGGAGGACTTCCCCGAGGCGGCCGGCGACTCCCGGTTGCGGATCGACGAGCAGTCGGCGCAGGCCGTGACGGCGGCCGGCCTGCTGAGCGCCGGTCACCCCGGCACGACCCTGAAGGTCCAGACCATGGCCTACCGCTACGGCCAGGCCGAGGACGCGACCACCGGCGCGACGACGACCCTGGCCGAAGGGCCCGGCGCGGTGCCGGCGGTTCTGGCCGAAGGCCCCGGCGAGGACGAGCAGAGGCCGCTGGCCCCCCGCCTGGGGGCCGACATGGTGCAGATCTCCGCGCTCATCGGGTCGGTGGCGGGGTACTACAGGGGCGCGAGGCTCGGAGGATCCGCGCTGATGTCGGTCGGCGGCCTCGTCGGAAGCGGCCTCGTCACGTTGGCCGCGACGATCATCGTGCAGGACAACGTCCGCGACCCGGACGTGTGGGCGCAGCGCGGCAGGGCCGCCGCCCAGCTCAGGGACGGCCTGACCGAGCACGCGGACGGCGTCCACCACGCGGCCGGCGTCTCGGGCGAGAACCTGAAGGGCGAGGCCGGTGACACCTTCCGCGGTTTCGTGGCCACCGACGTCGTCGCCCCGAACAGGACCCTCGCCGACGCCGCCGGCGAGATCAGCCTGTACTCCCTGGCGGCCGGGGACGCGCAGAAGACGTTCAACGACCGGATCACCGTCGGCTCGGGGCTGGCCACGCTGGCCAGCGCTCCGGCCGCGTACCTGTACCCGCCGCTCCAGGTCTCGGTGGCGATCCTCTGGCTGATGTACGTCATGCACTGCCGCGACGACCTCCGGAGCGGCTACGCCGCGGCCGCGGGGCATCTCAGCCGGACCGGAGAGCTGTCGACCGTCAACGCGAAACTCCGAGGCGGCACCGGGACGGGGGGAGCCCCGGCGACCGTGACGATCTGACGAGTTTCAGACCGTCCACGCCGATCCCTCCTGCGCGCCCCGTGGCCGCCCCACAATGGCTAGATGAAGGGTCGCCGGATCGCGCTCGGCGCGCTGGCATGCGTCCTGGCCGTGTCGGCCACCTCCTCCGGTGGCCTCGGCGCCGCGCCCGGCTCACGCGGGCCAGTCCCGCGTGAGCCCGTTCGGGCCGGGCCCGTTCAGCGGGGCCCTGTGCCGGGCCGGCTGGTCGAGGTCTGGCACGGGCGGTGGGGCGGATTCGCGTTCGCCTACGATCCCGGCACCTCGCTCGTCCTGACGGCGGAGAGCTCCGGCACCGTCGTGGCGCGGGACGCCGGAACAGGGCAGGTCCGCTGGCGGCGGCGGACGGGGGCCGACCCGTCGATCCTGCTCACGCCCGGGGTGGCGGTGACCGAGTACGCGCTCGGCTCGCCCGAGGCCGTCGCCAGGCACGGTCTCGCGGCGCTGGACCTGGTCACGGGACGGCCGCTGTGGCGGATGTCCTACACCCGTCCCTTCGACCTCGCCACCCACGCCGTGGCGGCCGGCGGGCTGGTCCTGGTGGGCACCACGGCGGCCGAGCTCACCGCGGTCGACGCCCGCACGGGACGTACGGCGTGGCGCCGCCCGCTGCCGCCGGGGTGCGCCTACTGGGGTTACGGGATCGCGGCCGACCGGACCACCGCCGCGGCGTTGCTGCTGTGCGACCGCTTCCGCTTCCGGCTGGTCGTCATGGATCCGGCCACGGGACGGCCGCTGTGGCAGCGCAATCTGGAGTCCCTGCTCCGGAGCGGCCCGGATCTGAGGTCCGACCTGTCCATCGAGAAGAGCTATGAGCCGGCCGTGCTGGTGGAGTCGGGGGTGATCGCGGCGCACGGCGTCTCCGCCCTCGGGGTCTTCGAACGCGGCGGCGAGCGCCTTCTCGACCAGGACGCGGCAGGGCTGGTCTGCTACTCGCGATGCCGGTTCGCGGTGAACGAGGACAGCGTGGTCATCGGCTACGACGACCTGCGCCACATGCCCGTCATGCGGGCCGTGTCCCGGCACGGCGGCGCCGGCTGGTACGACGGCCGGCCGGAGGAGCAGCCCGGCGCGCTCGTCGCATACGGCGGCACTGTCTACACCCTCACCAGCTTCACCGCCTTCCCCTCGCCTGTGCGGCTGTGGGGGTTCGACCCGTCGACCGGCCGCCCGCTCGGGTTTTTCGCGACCTCGATGCCCTCCGCCGAGCTTCTCGCGGTCACGCGCGACCGCGTGATCATCGGAACTTTCACGCGGGTCACGGCTTACCGGACGGTGCCGGTGAGCGGGCCGCCGACGCGGCGGACACGTCCCACGGCCCGCAACCTCGCGCCACGCTCCACGGCCCGCAACCTCGCGCCACGCTCCGTGGTCCGGAACCTCAGGGCGCGTCCATGAACGCCCGCACCCCGCGCCCCGCCCGGCGGGTCCACGCACCCGCGCCGCCCTCGTCGCGGTGGGACCGCCTGAAGCGGCAGGCGCGCCGCCCCCTGGTCTGGCTGGTCGCGACGCTCGGCACCGCGCTCGCCGGGGTCGTGGCGGCGCTGGTGTCGCAGGCGGGCGCCCCGCTGGTCGAGGCCGTCGGCGGCGACCCGGTCAGCGCGGTCGTGGCGAGCTCCGAGAGCCTGGGCGGGTACGCGCTGCCCGGGGCGTTCTTCGTCTCGCCCGATCGGACGGTCCCCGGCGACAGCGTTCCCGGATATCTCACCGCCCAGGGAGCGGTGCCGGTGGGCGTGCTCCGCATGGTCGTGGTCCTCGAAGGACGCGGGAGGGGCGGCGTCCGGATCACCGGCATCCGGCCCGTCGTGGTGGAGCGGGGCGAAGCCCTGTCAGGGACCTATCTCCAGTGCTGCGTGTACGGGGCCGGGCCGGTCGACCCGCTGCTCATGGAGGTGGAGCTGGGAGCCGGGCCGCCGGTCCTGCTGCTGGGCGGCCGGCCGTACTTCCCGGGGAAGAACATCGACCTGGACCTCAACGAGAGGATCACCCTGAACGTGGAATTCTCCGCCGCCCGGCACAGGTACGCCTGGTACCTGGAGGTCGCCTTCACCGCCGCAGGTCGCGCCGGGACGATGCGGATCACCGACGCGGGCGGGCGGCCGTTCGCCCTGACGGACCGGGCCGCGCGGTACGGCGCCCGGTTCGCCGAGGACCCCGCTCAGCCGGGCCTGTTCACGGCCGTCACCGGCCACAGGTGAGGCACATTGTTCTCACCGGATTCTTGGCGGGGTGCGGTGTCGATGTCGTGTCCGGAGCAGGACGATCCAAGGCTCCGCTCGGGTGCCGCGGGTCAGGGCTGGTCGTCCACGAGAGCGATTGCGCGCGTCTCGGGAACTCCCAGCATCAGCAGGCTCGTGATCGTCGCTGCTCGGGCGCCGAGGGCCCCGTTCGACAGGTCGCTGTCCGCGATGGCGAACACGACGCCGTAGGCGACCTGGCTCAGAACGCCCGCCGGTAGGTGCCGCGCGAACACGTCGCTGTCCTGGCCCCGTTTCACGAGGTCGGCGAGGAGCTCGTCGACCGGCCCGAGCAGGCCGTGGATCGCCTCCCCGTACTCGCCGCGGCGCAGCGCCAGCAGCACCCGGTACCGGTGCGCCACCGGCCAGAGGCGGGCGACGAACTCGACCCACGTCGCGTCCGCTTCCGCGTCGGAGGCGTTGACCTCGGTGAGCACGGCTGTCATCTCGGTGACGGCCCGTTCCGTGAGCGTCCGGACCAGGTCGAGGCGCGAGGGGAAATGGCCGTAGACCGTGCGACGGACGACGCCGACGGCGGAGGCAATGTCGCCCATTCCGGCGTCGGGGTTCTCTCCCAGCACAGCGAGGGCGACGTCGAGGATGCGATCGCGTGTCTCGTTCATCGAGCGCACACGGGAGGACTCGGTGGGCACGGCACCATTGTTGCACACTGGTGTGCAATGAAGTAGATTGCACACCAGTGTGCAACGAAGAGTTGTGCTTCGAAGCTCAGGAGAAAAGGCAATGACCGCACCGGCGCAGCCGACCTCGACCCTCGTCCGCCCGTTCACCGTCTCGATCTCGGATTCGGAGATCGACGACCTGAAGCGGCGACTCGCCGGAACCCGATGGCCGGATCAGGAGACGGTGGGCGACTGGTCGCAAGGGGTTCGCTTAGAGAACGCCAGATCTCTGGTCGACCACTGGCAGCGCGGCTACGACTGGCGGCGCTTCGAGTCCGCGCTCAATCGCTTCCCCCAATTCCTGACCGAGATCGACGGGCTGGACATCCACTTCATCCACGTCAGGTCCAAGACTCCCCACGCGATGCCGCTGATACTCACGCACGGATGGCCGGGCTCGATCGTCGAGTTCCTGAAGCTGATCGGCCCGCTGACCGATCCGGTCTCGTTCGGAGGAGACGCCGCCGATTCATTCGACGTCGTCGTCCCGTCGCTCCCCGGGTTCGGGTTCTCCCAGAAGCCCACGGAGACCGGGTGGACCGTACCGCGCATCGCGAGCGCGTGGGTGGAGCTGATGAAGCGTCTCGGCTACACGAGATGGGCCGCGCAGGGCGGCGATTGGGGTGCCGTCGTCACCACCGCCCTCGGGGCCATGCGACCTGAGGGCCTTCTCGGAATTCATCTGAACACCCAGTACGCCTTTCCCGCGCAGATCCCCGACACCCTGTCGCCCGAACAGCGCCACGCCGTGGAGACCCTCGCCCTCTACACCGGCGAGCTCGGTGGGTCGAACCACCTTCAGGGCACCAAGCCGGAGACCGTCGGGTTCGCCCTGGCGGACTCTCCCGCCGGTCAGGCGGCCTGGATCTACGAGAAGTTCCAGTCCAAGACCGACAACGACGGGCTCGCCGAGGACGTCCTCAGCATGGACGACATGCTCGACGCGATATCCCTGTACTGGTTCACCAACAGCGCGGCGTCGTCCGGCCGCATCTACTGGGAGAACAGGTCGGGCACTCTCGCCGGCCCGAAGCTGACGCTTCCGGTCGCGGTGACCGTCTTCCCGAAGGACATCCCACGCCTGCCGCGAATCTGGATCGAGGACACCTACAGCAATCTGATCCACTACGGCGAGGCCGACAAGGGCGGGCACTTCGCGGCCTTGGAACAGCCCGAGATCCTGGTCAGCGAAATCCGCACCGGCCTGCGCACCCTTCGTTCCTGACGTGGAATCTCGCGACGAGGGGCTCTGCCCTCTTCGGGCCAACCCGCAGACTCCGGCCCGCCGCGCCCGGCGCCGGCGTTCCGACTCGTCACGGACGCGCCGCGACGAGGGGTTCGGCGGAGGGCTCGGGCGCGGCCGGGCGGCCGGGTGAGCGTCCCGGCAGGGCCAGGGTGATGGCCGCGGCCACCAGCGCCGCCCCGCAGCCGACCAGCATGCCGGTGCGGAAGCCGTTCTCTGACGGCAGCGTGAAGCCGCCCACCCGGATGGTCATCTGGGACAGGACGACCCCGACCACCGCGGCCGACACCGTCGTGCCGATGGAACGCATCAGGGTGTTGAAGCCGTTGGCGGCGGCGGTCTCCGACCGGGGCACCGCGCCCATGATCAGGGCGGGCATCGCCCCGTAGGCGAGCCCGACGCCGGCGCTGCACACGCAGGTGACGACCAGCAGCCCCCACGTCGAGTCCTGAACGACCGCCCCGGTTCCTGAGAAACCGGGACGGCCAGGGCGCCGGGGCCGGACGCGGAGTCCGGCCCCGGCCCGGTCCTCACTCCTCGACGCGGGGGAGGGTCACCACGTCACGGGCAGTTCGTAGGCCCCGTACACCGCGCCGTCGTGCTTGAACGGGATCCGGTCCAGGCCGACCGCCAGCCGCAGCGTCGGGACGCGCCGGTACAGCGTGCTGTACACGACCTGGAGCTCCATCCGGGCCAGCGGCTGGCCCAGGCACTGGTGCACCCCGAACCCGAAGGCCACGTGGCGGCGGGCGTCGCGGTGGAGGTCCAGCCGGTCGGGGTCGGGGAAGACCGAGGGGTCCCGGTTGCCGATGTCGTTGGCCATGATCAGCCCGTCGCCGGCGCGGATGACCTCGCCCGCGATCTCGATGTCCTCCAGCGCGACCCGGCGGCGGCCGTTGTGGGTGATGTTCAGGTAGCGCAGCAGCTCCTCCACCGCCCCGGCGACCACCTTCGGGTCGTCGGTCCCCCTGAGCAGCGCGAGCTGGCCGGGGTGTTCCAGCAGGGCGAGCGTGCCGAGCGCGATCATGTTCGCGGTGGTCTCGTGCCCGGCGATCAGCAGCAGCACGCCCATCCGCGCGGCTTCCTGCCGCGACAGCTCCCCGGCGTTGACCCGCACCGCCAGCCCGGACAGCAGGTCGGTCCCCGGGTCGGCGAGCTTGGCGCCCATCAGTTCGTCCAGGTAGGCGGCCAGCCGGCCGAAGGCGGCCTGCCGCTGCTCGGGCGCCGCGTCCCGTTTGATGATGGTCTTGCTGTTGTCCTGGAACATGTCGTGGTCGTCGTACGGCACCCCGAGCAGCTCGCAGATGACCAGGGAGGGCACCGGCAGGGCGAACACCTCGACCAGGTCCACCGGCCTGGGGCCGGCCAGCATGTCGTCGATCAGACCGTCCACGATCTTCTGCACCGCCGGGCGCATCGCCTCCACCCGCCTGATGGTGAACGGCGCCGTGACCATCCGCCGCAGCCGGTGGTGCTCGGGGTCGTCCATCAGGATGAAGCTGACGGGCGAGCCGTCGGCCGGGAGCGGCACCGGGCTCGGGTACCCGGGGCGGGTGATGTCGGAGCTGACCCTCGGGTCGGACAGCAGGGCCCGCTGCTCGGCGTACCGGGTGACCAGCCACGGCGTGCTGCCGTCCGCCAGGCCGACCTTCGCGAGCGGGGCCTCCTCCTGCCGGGCGCGCAGGGCGGGCGGCGGGTCGAACGGGCAGCCGTCCGCCCTGGCCATCGGGAACCGTGCCATTCCTGCCGGGTTCTCGCCGGCCGGTTTCGAGGTGACCGTCATCGTCTCCCTTTCGTGACGGGTGCCAGCCACAGCCCGACGAGGGCGTCGATCAGCCCGGTCGCGGCGCCGTGCCAGCTCCTACGGGGGGTGGGGATGCCTTCGGCGAGCGCGCGCTCGCGCTCGGCGCACATGTGGGCCATCAACTGCCCGGCCATGTCATTGCGTTCGGCGCGCACCTCGACCGGAAGTTCGGGAAGGCACCGATTCAGCCCGTCGAGGGTCTGCCGCAGCGAGGGCGAGCAGAGCGACTCCTCCACCATGATCTCGCGGAGCACGGGGTCGGTCATCACCTGGGCGCCGAACCGGGCGAACCACGTGGGTGTGCCCAGGGCGTCCAGGTGGTCGGTGACCGGGCGTACCAGGCAGGCCACCCAGTCCCGTACGTCGGTGGGGTCGGCGATCTCGGCGGCCATCCGCAGGCGGCCCCGCTCGATCTGCTCGGCGTGCCTGCGCGCGATGGCCCGGACCAGGTCCGTTTTCGTGCCGAAGTGGTACCCGACCGCGGCGTTGTTCCCCTGCCCCGCGGCCTCGCTGACCTGGCGGTTGGACACGGCGAACACCCCGTGCTCGGCGAACAGCCGCTCCGCCGCCGTCAGGATCTGCTCCCGTGTCGCGCTGACCCGCCCGGCCCGGACGGTCCCGCCGGTCCTCATCCCGACCTCCTCCGCGCGCCGGCCTTCGGCTTTACCCAGGCAGTCAACCTGGTCGCAGAGTTTAAGTCAAGCGACTGATTTAATGCACGCTCATCAAATGAGGTGGACGGTCAGGGGGTGGGGGCCGGGGGGAGTTTCAGGACGAAGCGGGCGCCGGTCGGGGTGTCCTCGATGGTGAGCGTGCCGCCGCTCATCTCGGCGATCTGGCGGGCGATCGGCAGCCCGAGGCCGGTGCCGCCGGGGTCCCTCTGGCGGCTCTCGCTGAGGCGGACGAATCGCTGGAAGACGATGTCGCGTTCGCCGGGCGCGATGCCCGCGCCGTCGTCCAGTACCTCGAGGACGGCGCGGGCCTCCGGGGCGGGGCCGTCGCGGTACACCGTGACGACGACGACGCCGCGGGCGTGCCGTTCGGCGTTGGCCAGCAGGTTGCCGAGCAACCGGCACAGGCGCAGCCGGTCGCCCAGCACCACCACCCCCTGCTGGAGCCGCCGCTCGATCCGCAGGGCGGTACGGCGGCCGGCCACCTCGGCGGTGACCAGTTCGGCGAGGTCCACCGGCTCGCGGGCGGGGGGCGGCTCCGCGTCGAGGCGGGCCAGGGCCAGCAGGTCGGCGATGATCGCCTGCAGCCGGTCCAGGTTCCCCAGCAGGCACGCGCACACGTGCGGGGCCAGCGCCACATCGGGCGCCGCCATGGCGTCCTCCACCTCGACACGCATGGCGGTGACCGGGTTGCGCAGGTCGTGGCAGACGTCGGAGGCGAACCGGCGCTGCTTCTCGACCGCCTGCTGCAGCCGGCCCAGCGTGAGGTTGAGGCTGTCGGCCAGCGCGCGGAGCTCGTCGTCGTAGCGGGGGACCGGCACCCTGGCGGTGAGGCTGGTGGCGTTGATCTCGTCAAGCTGGGAATGGATCAGCCCGACCGGGTGCAGGCAGGCGCCGACCACCCGGAAGCAGCTGAAGGTGACCGCCGCGATGATGCCCGCCACCCCCGCGACCAGCAGCACCGCCACGCTCGGGTCGACCAGGGCCGGGATGGGCGGGGCCGAGCTGTAGACGCTCCAGGTCGCCCCGTCGAGGTACACCTGCCGTTCCACGATGAGGTCGCACGGGCTGCCGCCGGGGATGGCGTTGCCGCAGTCGGTGATCACGGCGCCGGGGACGGTGGGGGAGTGGATCAGCTGGGGCAGCGCCGCCTTCCCCTGCAGGGCGGCGCTGGCGGCCATGACGCGGCCCTGCGCGTCCACCACCTGCAGCACCTTGACGTACCCGCTCGACAGCAGCGGGCCTCGGATGTTCCCTCGTTCCAGGTCCAGGGCGATGCGCCCCGCCGCCCCGTCCAGCAGGTCGACCAGGCGGGCGGTGGCCAGGCTGTGCAACAGCACCAGCAGCAGCACGCTGAGCAGGACGCCGGCCACCGCCGCCGCCAACCCCGACCACAAGGCGCAACGCGTCCGGATCGAGCGCCGCCAGACCCTCACCATGGCCCCCGGTCACCAGTCCAGCACACCCCGTACATGCCCTGACCAGCCGGAGCCCCCGAAGATCTAAAACTGCCGGTCGCCGCGGCGGGTGTCCTTTCCGATAGTCCGCCAGATGACCGCCATGCCCAGCGCGAGGACGAGCAGGGCGACGACCACGATGGCCCCCTTGACCAGGAAGTCGGAAAAAGGGACCCGTGCCCAAGCAGGTGGATCCCGTGGCCCGTCGCGGCGAGGTGGTCGACGCGCTGTTCAGGGTCGTCTTCCGGGACGGCCTGCAGCGGGCGTCGCTGCGCGCCGTCGCCGACGAGGCCGGCCTCAACATCGGCTCGCTGCGGCACTACTTCGCCGACCAGCAGGAACTCATGCGGTTCGCGATGCGGGCCATGCTGGACCGGGTCGGCGATCGGCTGCTCCACCGCATCGACGAACTGGGGGACCTGAGCGCCCTCACCGAGGAGCAGCGGCTGCGCCTGCCGATGGACCTGCTCTCCGAGCTGCTCCCGCTCGACGAGACCCGCCGCGCCGAGGCCGCGGTCTTCATCGACTTCGTCACGGCGGCCAGGACCCATCCCGCGATCGACGACGAGCTCGCGCGCAGGTCCGCCGCGGGAACCAGGTCCCTGATCAGGCGGATCCTCACCCGCATGAGGGAGATGGGAACGCTACGGCCCGGCCTGGACGTCGACGTCGAGACCGAGCGCCTGAACTCCCTGGTGGACGGGCTCGGCCTCAACACGGTGTTGTACCCGGACCTGCTCAGCCCGCAGGGCTGCGTCGAGGTCCTCCAGACCCACCTCGACGAGCTGACCGGCTAGCCGCCCTCCCGACCCACGGGTCCAGGACCGTGCCGCGTCCGGACGGGCCGGAGTCGGCTACCTGCTCAAGGACCGCATCGGCGAGGTCGCCGACTTCTCCGACGCGGTGTCGCGGGTCGCGGCCGGCGAGACCGTCATCGACCCTGACGTGGTACGGCAGTTGCTGAACCGCCCACGCACGACCAACCCACTCGACCGGTTGACCACACGGGAACGGGAGGTGCTCGGGCAGATGGCCGAAGGACACACGTTCTCGATCCGGCCTGCGGTGCCGGTGTACTGGCGCCGCACTCCGACGCTGCGTTCACGCCGCAAGATCACGACGTCCGCCCGGAGCACTAGCCAAATTTGACTAGTGCGGAGATCCGCAGTACGTTCCGAGAAAGCCGGCTGACCGCGGCCGGCGACATCGAAGGGAATTCGTTGAAGCCTGTACGGCTGCTCGTGCTCGGCGCATTGCGCCGCCGAGGACGCGCACACGGCTACCAGGTTCGCGCGGACCTGGAGGCGTGGGGTGCGCACGAGTGGTCCACCGCCACCTCGGGCTCGGTCTACCACGCACTCAAGAGCATGGCCGGCCAGGGATTGCTGGTGGCGCACGAGACGGGTCCTTCGGAGGCCGGAGGCCCGCCGCGAACCGAATACGAGCTGACCGGGAAGGGCGACGAGGAGTACTTCGCCCTGCTGCGCCAGGCGCTGTCCGACCGCCAGCCGAGCCTGGACGTGCTGGCTGGCGCCGTCGGCCTGATCGAGGATCTGCCCCGCGATCAGGCTCTGCAGATGTTGCGCGAGCGTGCGCGAGCGATGGACGCGTGGCGCGAGAGCGTCACCGCGCACTTGCCCGCGGGCACCGACCTGGACACCTGGGGTCCGGTCGGTGAGGTACTGACGCTGTGGTTGACCACCGCCGACTACGGCGCCACTTGGACCCATCGGCTGATCCGCCGCCTCGAAGAAGGCGCGTTCACCATGGCCGGCGAGGTCCCCGCACCGATCGAATAGGGACCCGCCGCACGACTCAACCCGCCCTGTCGAAACGGAGAATGATGGCCAACGAGATCACTGTGCCGCTGCTCCCTTGCCGGTCGATCGACGAGATCGTCGAGTTCTACACCATGCTGGGCTTCGACCGGACCTACTACCAGCTCCGCCCGTATCCGTGCGTGGGCCTGAAGCGAGAAGACCTCCAGCTGCAGTTCTTCGGCATTCCGGACTTCAGACCCGAGGACTCCTACGGCAGTTGCGTGGTCCTCGTGTCCGACACCGGGGCGCTGTTCGAGGCGTTCGCGGCCGGCATGCGCAAGGTCCACGGCAAGCTCCTGGTCTCCGGCATCCCGCGGATGACCAGGCCACGCAAGCGGAAGAACGTCGGTGGCGTCGCCGGCTTCTCGGTCGTCGACCCCGGCGGCAACTGGATCCGGATCTTCCACAACACCGCCGCGGCGGACGACGACACCGACGAACCGGCCAGCCAACTCGCGAAGGCCATGCGGAACGCGGTCGTGCTGGGCGACTCCAAGGGCGACACCCGGCAGGCCGCCCGGATCCTGGACAGCGCGCTGACCAGGCACCGCGGGTCGGCGCCGGTCACCGACCTGGTGGAAGCCCTGGCCTATCGCACCGAGCTCGCACTCCGTGCCGAAGACACCACCGCCGCCCGCGACGCCCTCGCCCGGGCACGCGCGCTCACCCTCTCCGAAGCCGAGCGCGAGAAACTCGGCGAGACCCTGGCCGGCCTCGACGACCTGGAGGCCGTCCTCCTCGACCCGACCTCAAGGTCATCGACCCCCTGACCCTGCCTCAAGGTCATCTCGTGTTCGGGGGCCCTTCGAGTAGCGTCGTGGACTGTCATGGATTGCGCACCTCGGTGGTGTCCCCCGCGCCGCCGCTCGTTCGTCGTAGAGGTGAGAGCCCAACGTCCCGGGAGGCCGCGATGCAGTACGCCCTGATGATCTATATCGAGCCCGGCTACGGCGAGGCGCTGCCCGGCGAGGACCAGGAAGCGGCCTACGCCGATTACGCGGCGCTGGCCGATGACCCCCGGTGCCTCGTGGCCGCGCAGCTGCGGTCCGCCGAGACGGCGACCAGCGTGCGGGTGGCCGGTGGCCGGACGCTGATGACCGACGGACCGTTCGCCGACACCAAGGAGGTGCTCGGCGGCATCTACCTGGTCGAGGCGGCCGACCTGGACGAGGCCATCGAGCTGGCGGCCCGCATCCCGGCCGCCCGGCTCGGCGGCGCGGTCGAGGTCAGGCCGGTGGTGCCACGCTGACCGCGCTGGAGGAGGTCTTCCGTGACCAGTGGGGCCGGGTGCTGGCCTCCCTGGTCGGGTGCTTCGGCGACTTCGACAGGGCCGAGGAGGCGGCGCAGGAGGCGTTCGCCATCGCGGCGGAACGCTGGCCCGCCTCGGGCCCGCCCGCCAACCCGGGCGCGTGGCTGGTGACGACGGCCCGTAACCGGGCGATCGACCGGATCCGCCGGGAACGCACCCTGGCCGAGAAGATCCACCTGCTGCCGGTGCCGGAGGCGGTCATGGACGAATCGGACGACACCGTGATCAAGGACGAACGGCTCGAACTGATCTTCACGTGCTGCCACCCGGCGCTGCCGCTGGAGGGGCAGGTGGCGCTCACGCTGCGGGCCCTCGGCGGCCTCGCGACCGCCGACATCGCCCGGGCGTTCCTGGTCCCGGAGGAGACCATGAAACGCCGCCTGTCCCGCGCCAAGGCCAAGATCAAGGCGACCGGGATCCCGTTCTCGGTCCCCGGTGCGCCCCTGCTCGCCGACCGCCTCGACGCGGTGCTCGCCGTCGTCTACCTGATCTACAACGAGGGCTACAGCGGCCGGGTCGACCTCGGCGCCGAGGCCATCCGCCTCGGCCGGGTGCTCGCCGGGCTCATGCCGGACGAGCCGGAGGCGCACGGGCTGCTCGCGCTGATGATGATCCACCACGCCCGGCGGCGCGCCCGGTTCGCCGGCGAGGACCTCGTCCTGCTCGACGACCAGGACCGGTCGCTGTGGGACACCGGCCAGATCGCCGAAGGACGGGCGATGCTCGACCGGGCGATCGCGCTGGGCGGTCGCGGCGCCTACGTCGTCCAGGCCGCGATCGCCTCACTGCAGGCGCGGGAGCGGATCGACTGGGGGCAGGTCGCCGGGTTGTACCGGCGGCTGGCCGCCCTCACCGGCTCGCCGGTGGTCGAGCTCAACCGCGCCGTGGCGCTCGCCCAGGCCGGCGACCCCGCCGCGGCGCTGGACGCCGTCGAGGTGCTCGACCTGGGCGGATACCTCTATTTCCACTCGACCCGGGGGGAGTTGCTGCGGCGGCTCGGCCGCGACGACGAGGCCCGCGCGGCCTACCGGCGCGCGCTCGACCTGGCCACCTCCACTCCCGAGCGGCGGTTCCTGACCCGGCGCCTCGAAGGGTTCTGACCCAGCGCCTCGCGTCCCAGCGCCTCGCGTCCCAGCGCCTCGCGTCCCAGCGTCTCGCGACCCAGGGCCTCGCGACCCAGAGCCTCGAAGACGTGCGACCCGGGGTGTCCCCTGGGCGGGTGCCCGTTCGTCGCCTGGACATGAGCGAACACCTTCCCGCGACCATCGCGGTCCCCGGCTACACGGCCGGCACCTGGAAGGCCGACCCGGTGCACTCCGAGATCGCCTTCTCCGTCCGGCACCTCATGGTCGGCAAGGCGCGCGGCCGGTTCACCGGTTACGACGTCACGATCGTCACCGGCGCGGACCCGCTGTCCTCGTCGGTCACCGCGACGATCGACCTGGCGTCCGTCGACACCGGCTACGGACCCCGTGACCGCCACCTCCGCTCCGCCGACTTCCTGGAGGTCGAGACGTACCCGGCGATGACCTACCGCTCCACCGGCGTCGGGCGCGCCGGCGACGGCTGGGTCGTCGACGGTGAGCTGACGTTGCACGGCGTCACCCGGCGGGTGCCGCTGGCCGCCGAGGTGAACGGGTTCGGGCCCGATCCGTTCGGCGGGCAGCGGGCCGGCTTCTCGGTGACCGCGCTGATCAACCGGCGCGACTTCGGCATCGGGACCGCCGTCCCGATGGGCGGCGGTGAGGTCGTGGTCGGCGACCAGGTGTCGATCAGCCTCGAGATCGAGGCCGTCCTCCAGAAGTGACCCAGGACGGGCCGCCGCACCTCGGCGGCCGGTCCACCGAACGTTCCCATCGAACCAGGAGAAAGCACATGTCAGCAGCACAGCCGGCCGGCGGCACCGCGTCGTTCAGCCGCCTCCACGAGGCCGTCAACACCGGCGATATGGAACTCATCTCCAAGACGATCGACGAGCTCGCCGAGCCGGACGTGCTGGTCCGCACGCCGGTGCCGATCGGGGCGACGGGGGCGGCGGCACTGAAGGAGGTGTTCACCAGGCTCCTGCGGGCCTTCCCCGACCTGCACATCGCGGTCGAGGACATGATCGTCCAGGGGGACAAGGTGGTCTACCGGAACACGGTCACCGGGACCCACCAGGGCGAGTACATGGGCGTGCCACCGACCGGCAGATCGATCACCTACCAGGAGATCTTCATCTTCCGCTTCGCGGACGGCCGGATCGCCGAGACCTGGGGGGTCGTCGACCTGCTGTCACAGATGCGGCAGCTCGGCGTGATCGAGATGTGAGGCGGGCGCGCCGCCTCACATTCCCGGTGGCCGTGTCGTCGGACTACCGACCCACCATCCAGCACGCGGATCGCCGCCGTCCGCCGTCCAGGAGGCACTCATGTTCCTGCGTGTCGCGATCACCCTGCAGACCCTGGCCCTCTTCGTCCAGGCGATCACCGCCGGGCTGCTGCTGTCGCTGCCCGGCGGGCACACCTTCCACAGTGCCGGCGCGTACACGGTGTTCTTCGTCACGATGGCGCACCTGGCCGTCGCGCTCCTGGCGTGGCGGCCGGGCGGCGGCCCGCCCGGGCCCATCCTGTACGCGGCCGGGTTCTTCGGGATCACGCTGGCGCAGATCGCGCTGGGCATCGCGCACGCGCGGACCCTGCACGTCCCCCTGGGCGTGCTGATGTTCGGCATGAGCGTCCTCCAGCTCAGCCGGGTCCTGGCCTCCCGCCGCACCCGGGCGCACGTCCCGGCATGACGGCGCACGTCCCGGCATGACGTGTACGAGCCGCCGCGTCAGTCCAGGCAGAACTCGTTGCCCTCGGGGTCGGCCATCATGATGTGCCCGGCCTCCAAGGGGGGAGCGGGCTCGTGGCGGCGCTCCCGCGTCGCGCCCAGGGCGACGAGCCGGGCGCACTCGGCCTCCAGCGCCGCCATCCGCTCCTCCCCCTGCAGCCCGGGAGCCGCACGGACGTCGAGGTGGACGCGGTTCTTCACGACCTTGTCCTCCGGCACCCGCTGGAAGAACACCCGGGGGCCGTGCCCGGCGGGGTCCTCGATGGCCGACCTGCTGTCGCGCTGGTCCTCCGGTACGCCGATCCGCGCGAGGAACTCGTCCCACGCGGCCAGCGCGTCGGCGCCCTCGGGCAGGTCGGCCCCGGGCGGGCCGGGGATGACGTAGCCCAGCACGTCCCGCCAGAAGGAGGACAGCGCACGCGGGTCGTGGGCGTCGAAGGTGACCTGGATCTCGCGGCTCATCGGATCGCCTCTTTCGTGGCAGTGGTGGTGGTCGTCGTGTGCAGGTAGAGGTCGCGCAGCAGGCAGACCTCGGACAGGTGGTGGATCAGCTCGCGGTGGATGTGCAGCACCAGGTCGGCCATCGGCGCCTCGGGGTAGGGCTCCTTGGCGCCGACCGGGACCCGCAGCCCGGCTTCGCCGATGCCGCGCACCCCGGCCAGCCAGACGTCGAGCTGGGTGTCGAGCTGGCCGAGCGCGGTGGCCGCGTCGCCGGCGTACTCCCAGGTGTCGTGCGACGCCGCCGGCGCGCCGAAGTGCGCCGCGTTGCGCGCGGCGAGCACCCCGGCGATGACGTGGCCGAGCCGCCAGGCGATCGTGGTGAACACCGCGGGGACCGGCGGGGGGAAGGCGTAGTCGATCGTGAAGTCCCCGGCACCGAGCCGCAGGGGAGCCGTCGAGGTGCCGCGCGGCCGCACGCTCCAGGCGTCCGGCACCGGCGACCAGAAGTACTCCTCGTCGGTGAGGCCGCCGAGCCGGTCCCGGAGCTGATGGTTCCAATGGAACTCCCACTGCTCACGCAGTGCGCGGTTCCAGTCGAGTTGGTCTGCGTCCATGGGGCCACTCTGGCACCCCAGGCGGACAGGATCGGTCCGCTATCTCTGGCAAGGTGGCGGTATGAACGGGGCGAGTGGCGACGAACGGGGTACGACCGAGCGGGTCCTCACCTTGCTCGGGCTGCTGCAGCAGCGCCAGGTCTGGACCGGCCCCGAACTCGCCGACCGGCTCGGGGTCACACCGCGCACGGTCCGGCGCGACGTCGGGCGGCTGCGCGCGCTCGGCTACCCGGTTCACGCCGGCCAGGGCGTCGGCGGCGGCTACCGGCTCGGGGCGGGGCAGGACCTGCCGCCGCTGCTCCTGGACGACGAGGAGGCGATCGCCACCGTCGTCTCGCTCCTCGCCGGCGCGAGCGGCGCGGTCGCCGGCGACGCCGCGCTCCGTGCGCTGACCAAGCTCGACCGGATGCTGCCCACGCGGTTGCGGCACGAGGTGCGCACGCTGTCCGGCTCGGTGGAGTCCTTCGGCGGGGGCCGCGCGCCGGTCGACCCCGAGGTGCTCATGACGCTGGCCAGAGCCTGCCGCGACGAGGTCGAGACCGGCTTCGGCTACCCGTCCGGCGGCGAGGTGGGCCGGCGGCGGGCCGAGCCCTACCGCCTGGTCGTCTCCGACCGGCGCTGGTACCTCCTCGCCTACGACCTCGACCGCGACGGCTGGCGCAGCTTCCGCCTCGACCGCATGACCGGCGTGACCGCACGGACCTGGCGCTTCCGCCCGCGCCCGGCGCCCGACGCGGCGGCGTACGTGCAGGAGGGCGTGGCGAGCCGCGTCTACCGGCACCAGGCGCGCTTCCTCGTGCACGCGCCGGCCGGCACGGTTCGCGCGCAGATCCCGGCGTCGGCGGCCGTCGTCCACCCGCGAGGGACCGAGCGCTGTGAAGTGCTCAGCGGCGCCGCCGGCCTCGACTTCGTGCTCATGCACATGCTCCTGCTGGGCCACGACTTCGAGATACTCGACCCCCCGGAACTGCGCGAACGCTGCCACGTCCTGGCACGGAGACTATTGTCGGCCGGCACCCCGGGGGAATGATCTAGGATCGGGACATGACCACCACTCCCTTGACATTCGGGGTCTTTCCGCTGGGGATGGCCGGGGGACCTGACGGGCTCGCCGTGGGTCCGCCGGACGACTTCGAGGCGATCGGGCGCGCGCTCGGCGAACTCCAGGGGGACGGCAAGGCCCTGCTACCCCGGATGTACGTGGTCTGGTCCGGACCCGGCTCGACCGATGAGGTGAACGCGCAGGTGGCGCAGTTCGCCGCGATCGGCGTGCCGTTGGACCTGGTGCTGTGCTACCGGGATCCCGGTGGTGACGTGGCGGCCTGGGCCTCGTTCGTGTCGCAGGTGGTGGCCCGGCACGGGCGGCGGTTCGCCGCGCTCCAGGTCACCGGCGAGCCCAACCTGACCTGGGCCGGAGCCGCCGGGGACGGGGCGTTCCCCGGCGCGCGGGACGCTCTGGTGCGCGGGGTGCTGGCGGGCGCGGCGGCGAAGCGGGAGGCGGGGGCGACGGCGGAGATCGGGTTCGCGGTGGTCCCGGACATCGATCCGGCGGCGAGCGGTTTCTGGGCCGAGATCCGCGACTCGGGCGGGGCGGAGTTCGCGGCGTCGCTCGACTACGCGGGGATCGACATCTACCCGGACGTGTTCGGCCCTCGGCTGAGCCTGGACGAGCTTCCGGTCGTTGTGGAAGGGCTGCTGCGCGACTTCCGGGAGCGTGACCTGGCGACGGCGGGCATCCCCGCCTCGGTGCCGATCCGGATCTGCGAGAACGGCTGGCCGACCGGCCCCGACCGTTCCGAGGAACGGCAGGCGGCCGTCCTGGAGAGCATCGTCCGCACCGTGCACGCGCTGCGCGCGGACCTGAACGTCACCCACTGGGAACTGTTCACCCTCCGCGACGCCGACAGCTCCAAGGACGACCTCTTCCACCGGTTCGGCGTTCTCCGCGATGACTACTCCCCCAAACCCGCCTTCCACACCCTGCGCCGCCTGATCGCCGAACTCGGCTGACGGCCATTCCGGCGGCACGGCGCGGGAACGTGAGGCGGCGGATTCCCGGGTTCGGCTAGGGGTTGGCCGGTGGGCGGTGGGGGAGGCGGGGGACGCTGCCGATGAGGCGGCGGGTGTAGGGGTGGCGGGGGGAGCCGAGGACGGCGGCGGTGTCGCCCTGCTCGACGATGCGGCCCTGTTCGAGTACGGCCGTGTGCTGGCACAGGGTGGCGACCACGGCCAGGTCGTGCGAGACCATGACGACGGTGAGACCGCGTGTTTCGCGCAGCTCCGCCAGCAGGTCGACGATGCGCACCCGGGTCGAGACGTCCAGGGCGCTGACGGGCTCGTCCGCGAGCAGGACGCGGGGCTCGCACACGATCGCCCGCGCGATGGCGATGCGCTGACGCTGCCCGCCGGAGAACTCGTGCGGGTAACGGCGAGCGGTCTCCGGCGCCAGCCCGACGGCCTCCAGCGCCGCGGCGACGTGCTCGTCCATGCTCGCCGGGCGGGTGGTGGGGAGGCCGAGGGAGCGCAGGGGTTCGGCGACGATCCTGCCCACGCGTTGCCTCGGGTCGAGTGAGGAGTACGGGTCCTGGAAGACGGTCTGCACGCCGCGCCGGAAGGCCCGCATCTGGGCGCGGTCCCGTGGGGAGAGTTCCGCGCCGTCGAAGACGATCCGGCCGCTGGTGGGCCGTGCCAGGCCGAGCAGCAGGCGCAGGAGGGTGGTCTTGCCGGCGCCCGACTCGCCGACCAGCGCCACGCCGCGCCCCGGGGTGACCTCGACGGAGACGTCGGCGAGCACGGGACCCGAGCCGCGGTACGCGAACCCGACGCCCTGGGCCGCGAGGACGGCGGCGGTCACGGGTGGGTCCGGTCAAGGTCGGGCTGGCGGGTGGTCAAGGCCGATTCCGATCGGGGGCGTGGCGGGGTCACGGGTGGGTCCAGTCGAGGGCGCTGTCGAGGCGGCGGGCGCTGGTGACCAGGTCGCGGGTGTAGGGGTGCCGCGGGCTGGTGACGATGTCGAGGACGTCGCCGGTCTCCACGGCGACGCCGTCCTTGAGGACGATCACGTGGTCGGTGACGCTCGACACGACCGCGAGATCGTGGCTGATGAACAGCAGCGCCATCCCGCGCGCGGTCACCAGGCCGTCCAGGAGCGCCAGCACCTCGGCCTGGACGGTCACGTCGAGCGCGGTGGTGGGCTCGTCGGCGATCAGCAGGGCCGGCTCGCAGGCGAGGGCCATGGCGATGGCCACCCGCTGACGCTGGCCACCGGAGATCTCGTGCGGATACGCCTTCGCGACGCGGCCCGGGGTGGGCAGCCTGACCTCTTCGAGCGCGGTGACGACGGCCCGGCGGAGGGCGGCGCCCCGCAGCCCGCGTACGCGCCGCAGCGGTTCGGCGAGCTGGCGGCCGATCTTCATGAGCGGGTCCAGCGCCGTCAGCGGTTCCTGGAAGACGACGGTCGCGCCCCGGCCGCGCAGGCCCTTCAGGTGACGTTCCGCCGCGCCGATGACGTCGGTCCGTGCGAGCCCGGGCGCGTCCAGCACGATGCTCCCCGAGACGGTCATCCCGGCCGGCAACAGGCCCATGATCGCCAGTGCGGTCAGCGACTTGCCCGAACCGGATTCGCCGATCAGCCCGAGGCGGGCACCGGGCTCGATCGCGAAGGACAGATCAGAGACGAGCGCACGGCCCTCCCCCGACCTCACCGTGAGCCCGATGACCTCCAGCACACCGGCCCCGCCCTTCTTCCCGCCACCGGACGCGCCGGGCGGGTTCATCGGCTTCTCCTGCGGGTGGGGTCGGCGACGTCTCTGAGGCCGTCGGCGACGAGGTTGACGCCGACGACCAGCATGATGAGGAGCAGGCCGGGGGCGACGGCGCCGAGTGGTGCGGTCAGCACGGTGGACTGCGCCTCCTGCAGCATCCGTCCCCAGGAGGCGTTCGGCGGCGGTGCGCCGAGCCCGAGGTACGACAGGCTCGCCTCGGCCAGTACGGCGAGGCCGAGCTGGAGGGCGAGGTTGACCAGCAACGTGGGCCAGATGTTGGGGAGGACGTGCTCGGCGACCACGCGCGGCCACGAGGTCCCTGAGGTGCGGGACGCGGTGATGAAGTCCTGGGCCAGCACCCTTTTGACGAGCACCCGTGTCAGCCGTGCCACGATCGCCGACATCGCCAGCCCGATCGCCAGGACGGCCGAGCCGAGGGACGCCTCCCGCGCCGCGACCAGCAGCATGGCGAGCAGCAGCGTGGGAAAGGCGATGAGGATGTCGAGCAGGGCGGCGATGGTGTCGTCCAGCCACCGGGTGGCGAACCCCGCCGGCAGCCCGGCGGCGACACCCAGCACCCCGCCCAGGGCGACCGATCCGATCCCGGCCGTCAGCGCGATCCTGGCGCCGATCATCAGTTGGGTGAGCAGGTCGCGGCCGAGTTTGTCGGTGCCGAGCAGGTGGGGCGGGCCGGGGGGCGCGAGCCGTCCGCCGGAGGTGTCGTCGGGGGGGAACGGCAGCCAGAACAGTGAGACGACGGCGACGGCGACGATCGCCCCGGCGAGCAGGCATCCGATCACCAGGGTCGGCGACCGGCGCCCGCCCGTCCTGCGCCGGCCGCCGAAGGGCTCGGGCAGGAGCGTGCTCGTCAGGCGCTCCGCAAGAGGTTCGGGCGGGGGCGTGCTCGTCAGGGGTTCCGCGAGAGGTTCGGGCGGGGGCGTGCTCGTCAGGGGCTGCACGGGAGGTTCGGGAGCGTTCATCGTGCGCTCCGCGTGAGGTTCGGGCGGTGTGTGGGCACGGCGAGAGGCAGGGGGATGTTCATCGGGCGCTCCGCGTGGTGGTGCCGCGTAGGCGGGGGTCGATGAGGCGTTGGGCGAGGTCGGCGAGGAAACCGATCACCAGCACGCCGAAGGTGCTGACGAACAGCACCCCTTGGACGATCGGGTAGTCGTGCTGCGCGATCCCCTTGGCGAGCATGCTGCCTAGCCCCGGCAGGGCGAACACGCTTTCCACCACGACCGCGCCGAGGAACGTGGTGGCCAGCTCGATGCCCAGGATGGAGATCACGGGGACGGCCGCGTTGCGCAGGCCGTGGCGCCACATCGCCCCGGTGAACGACGAGCCCAGCGCGCGGAACGTCCGCAGGTAGTCACTGTCGAGCACGTCCAGGGTGGCGGAGCGGACGTACCGGATGAGCGAGGCGGACATCACCAGGGCGATGGTGACGACGGGCAGGAGGAGCGAGGTGAGCGCGTCGGCCGGGTCGGCCCAGTCGTCCTGCGGGAAGCCTCCGGCGGGCAGCAGGTGGAAGTACAGGGCGAACGACGTGATCAGCAGCATGCCCAGCCAGAACACCGGGACCGCGATGCCGAACTGCGACACCCCGTTGAGCAGCGGCCCGTACCAGCGGTTCGCGCGGTGGGCCGCGAGGAACCCGACCGGCACGGCGACGACGACGGCCAGCAGGAAGGCCAGCAGCGTGAGCGGGACGGTCACCACGAGCCGTGCGGCGATCTCCGGGCCGACGGGAAGGGTGCTGATGAACGATTCGCCGAGGTCGAACGTCGCCATCTGCCCGAGCCAGGTGACGAACTGCTGAGGCAACGGGCGGTCCGACCCGATCTGGTGGCGCGCCGCGGCGATCTGGCCGGGGTCGGCGCCGATCGTCAGGAGCGAGTTGGCCGGGTCGCCCGGCAGCAGGCGCAGCAGCAGGAACAGCACCGCTGCGGCCAGCAGGAGCGAGACGACCAGGAAGGCCAGGCGTCGCAGCAGGTAGGTGGTCATCGCAAACCGATCATCGGGGTGGAACGACCCTCGTGCCAAGGCGAGGCCCTGGCACGGGGGGAGGGGAGGCGCCGGTCAGTTCTTCTTGATGGTGTAGGCGTAGAACTGGGAGTTGAGGCCGTTCAGCGGGTAGCCGGACAGTTTGGACGAGGCGACGACGATCTGCGGGTAGAGGTAGAGCCAGTCGCTGGCGGCGTCGGCGGCGATCTTCTCGTTGACCTTCTTCAGCAGGGCGGTCTGCCCCTCGGCCGTGTCGGACCGCTCGGCCTGCTTCACCCAGGCGGTGACCTGCGGCTCGTCGTACCCCCAGTAGAAGTCCGGGTCGCCGTACCAGACGACGTCGCGGTCGTTGACGTGCTCCTGGAGCGTGGCGGCGAAGTCACGGTTCTTGTAGACCTTGGTGTACCACTCGTCGGCCGTGATGACGTTGATCTTCACGGTGATGCCGACCTTGGCGAGCTCCGACTTCACGAACGTGGCCGCTGTGGGGTGGGGGTCGTAGTTCGGGGTGTCCAGCGTGAAGGCGAATCCGTTCGGGTACCCGGCGTCGGCGAGTTCCTTCTTGGCCAGGTTCAGGTCGTACGGGTTGACCTTGGTGAGGTCCTCGTACCAGGGGTCGGTGGGCGGCACCATCGAGCCGATCAGCGTGCCGTACTCGCCCCAGATGGAGTTGAGCAGCTTCTTGTTGTCGATCGCGGAGGTGACGGCCTTGCGGACCAGCGGCTTGTCGAAGGGCGCCTCGCGGTCGTTGAAGGCCAGGAGCAGCTTGGTCGTCGAGTGCCCGTCGTTGACCTTGTAGTCGCCGTTGTTCTTGAACTGCTCCAGGGCGTCAGGGCTCTGCTCGCTGGTCACGACGTCGACCGCGTTGGTCAGCAGCGCGTTGTTGAGCGCGCTGGCGTCGGTGTAGTAGTGGAACACCACCTGCTTGTTGGTGGCGGGTGTGCCCCAGTAGCCCGGGAAGCGGTCCAGGGTCAGCGAGGCGCCGCGCTTCCAGGTCCCGAGCTTGTACGGCCCGGTGCCGGCCTCCGTGGTCGTGAGCCCCGTCGCCTTGTGGTCGATGATCCAGATGTAGCTGAGGTTGTACACGAAGGAGATCGACTTGCTCGACAGCGTCACGGTGACCGTGCGCTCGTCGGGGGTCGCGATCTTCTTGATCACCTCGAAGCTGCTCTTGCGGGCGGACTGGGAGTCCTTCGCGGTGACCTTCTCGATGCTGTACTTCACGTCCGCCGAGGTGAGCGGCTCGCCCGAGTGGAACTTCACGCCGTCGCGCAGGGTGAAGGTGTAGGTCAGGCCGTCCGGCGCGACCTTGTAGTCCTCGGCCAGCAGGTTCTCGACCTTGCCGTCGTCGGTGAGCCGGAACAGGCCCTCGTAGACGTTGCCGTTGAACGCCTCGGTGATGCCCTGCCCGCCGCCGGCGGTGTTGTCGAGGTTCTGCGGCTCGTAGAGCGAACCGATCCCGATCGTCGCGTCCGGGTCGGACGAGGCCGCCGCCGGGGCGCCGCTGTTCGGCCCCGCGTCCGTTCCTGTGCCGCCGGTCCCGCCACCGCCGCAGGCGGTCAGTGCGAGGGCGAGCGCGGCCGCGGCGCCGAAGAGCGACGTCGTCTTCCTGTTCACTGGTTTCTCCTGGTCGACAGCCGTACGGCCGTTGGTACGAGACGGCCGCGGGCTCGCCGGGGGTGCGAGCGGTCGCGGCGCGCGTCGCCGGGCGCGGGGCCCGGTGGTTGCTGCTCTGTGGGGGAGGGATCGGTGCTGGTGGCGGCGTACCGCCCCCATTACCACCTCACTGCGGGAATCCTACATGAATAGTGGGAAATGCCTGATTCGGGGCTGCCTGGCGCGGCGCGGGCACCGGGCATTAGGATGATCGAATTCGGGTATCGGCAGGTCTTCCAGTGCCGGCCCGGTCCCGTTCGTGGCCCGAGGGCACGTCCGGCGCTGTGCTTCCCGAGGAGACCACCGGCACCGGGCAGCGGTCTCCCGGGCCGTGACCCCACGGTTGGGAGCCCGGCCATGACCGCTGCGGCCACGCCCGAGTCCGGCGCCTCACGCCTGATGTCGGTGCCCGCGCTCATCGGGCGCGAGCCCGAGCTCGCGGCCTTCGGGCAGGCGCTGGCCAGGGGACCGGCCATCGTCCTGGTCGAGGGGGAGGCCGGGGTCGGCAAGAGCCGCCTCCTGCGCGAGTTCCTCGGCTCCCCGGTCGCCGGCCGGCACCGCAGCCTGGTCGCCTGGTGTCCCCCCTTCCGCGAGCCGTACACGCTCGGGCCGATCGTGGACGCGCTGCGCCAGGGGACCGACCGGGTCGGCGGGCTGCGGCTGAGCGCGCTCGCCGGGGCGCTGCGGCCGCTGTTCCCCGAGTGGGCGGGCGACCTGCCGCCGGCGCCGGACCAGCTCGACGACGCCCGCGCGGTCCAGCACCGGCTCTTCCGCGCGCTCGCCGAGGTCCTCGACCGGCTCCGGGTGTCGGTCCTCGCGGTCGAGGACGTCCACTGGGCCGACGACGCGACGCTGGAGTTCCTGCTGTTCCTCGTCGCCCGGCACCCGCAGCCCATCAGCCTCGTGGTGACCTACCGCCCCGAGGACGTGCCCCCGGGCTCGCTGCTGCTGCGGCTGTCGTCCCGGCCGCCGGCGGGCACCGCGCGGCTGCGCCTGGCCGTCGGGCCGCTCGACGTGGCCGACACCGGCCGGCTGGTGTCCTCGATGCTGGACGACGAGCCGGTATCGCCGGAGTTCGCCGCGCTGCTGCACCAGCACACCGACGGCATCCCGCTGGCCGTCGAGGAGTCGGTGCGCCTGCTGCACGACCGCGCCGACCTGGCCCGCCGCGACGGCGAATGGGTGCGCCGCAGGCTCAGCGACATCGACGTCCCCCCGACGGTGCGCGACGCGGTGCTCGAACGGGTCGGCCGGCTGAGCGCCCCCGCCAGGGCCGTGCTGCGGGCCGCGGCCGTGCTGGCCGCCCCGGAGGACGCCGCCACGCTGGGCGCCGTGATCGCCGCGCCCGCGCCGGAGGCGGAGGCCGGTGTCGCGGAGGCCGCGGCCTGCGGGCTGCTGCGCGAGGACGGCGGCCTGCTGGAGTTCCGGCACGCGCTCGCCGCGAGGGCGGTGTACGAGGCGACCCCGGGCCCGGACCGCCGCGTGATGCACCTGCGGGCCGGTCACGCCCTGGCGGCCCGCGCGACGGCGCCGGTGTTCCGGCTCGCCCGCCACTTCCGCGAGGCGGGGGAGGTGGCCGCCTGGATGAGGTACGCCGAGCGGGCGGCCGACCTGGCCCTGGCCACCGCGGACGCCGCCGGTGGCGAGACCCTGCTGTACGAGCTCATCACCCACCCAGACGTGCCCGCCACCGGCGTCGCCCGGCTGGCGGCCAAGATGCCCTTCACCACGTTCATGGGCGACGAACGCTTCCGCGTGCTGGCCGCCTCGCTCAGGACCGCGCTGGAGTCCCTGGGGCCGTCGCCCGTCGAGGCGGCCGAGATCCGCTACGAGCTCGGCCGCGTCCTCACCCTCATGGAGGACTTCGAGTCCGGGTGGAGCGAGCTCGCCACGGCCGTGCGCCACCTGCCGGACGGCTCCTACCGGGCCGCCAAGGCCATGACCATCCTCGGCTGGCCGAGGGAGAGCACTGCGCCGGTGTCCCGGCACCTGCGCTGGCTGCGCCGCGCGGTCCCGGCGGCCGAGTCGCTGCCGGAGGCCGAGCGCCAGGACCTCCTGGTGGAACGCGTCGGCGCCCTGGTGCTCCTCGGTGAGGAGTCAGGATGGTCGGAGGGCGCGAGGATCCCCAGCGTCGCGGCCACCGCCGGCGAGGCCAGGCGGCACGGCAAGGGGCACCTGAACCTCGGCGACGCCGGGGTCCGCTGGGGCCGGTACGCCGACGCCGCCCGGCATCTCGCGACGGGCGCGGCGATGGCCGAGCAGTACCAGTTCCCGCGCTACGCGCAGACGATCGCCGTGACCCGGCTCCACCTGGACTGGTTCACCGGCGACTGGCAGGGGCTGGCGGAGCGCGCCGATGCCCTGGCGGGCGACCCGGAGATCCAGCCGGTGACGCGGCTGGAGGCGGTGCTGGTCCGCGCCCTGCTGGGGGAGGCGACCGGCGCGCCCGGCGCGGGCGAGCAGTTCACGCTCGTGTTCACCGACGCGCGCCGGCACCTCGGCTCGGAGGTGGTCGCCGAACCGGCCGCCGCGCTGGCCCGGTCGCTCCTCGCGCGGGGCGACGCCGAGGGGGCCCTGCGCGTCACCGGGGAGCCGATGCGGCTGATCGCGCGCAAGGGGGTCTGGCTCTGGGCCGCCGAGCTCGCGCCCGTCCACGTCCACGCGCTCGTCATGGCCGGGCGCGCGGACGAGGCCGCCGGGATGATCGACGCGTTCGCCGCGTGGACGCACGGCCGGGAGGCGCCGGCACCCGAGGCCGCGGTGGCCCTGAGCCGCGCCGTCCTGGCCGAGGGCCGCGCCGCCGCGGCGGCCACGACTCCGGAAGCGGCGGGCGCGGCCACGACTCCGGAGCAGCCGGTCGCGGGGACGGCGCCGGTCGCGGGGACGGCGCCGGATCGTACGGGCGTGCGCGGGGCGGCGGGCGCGTACGCCCGCGCGGCCGATGCGTACGCGGAGGCGGCGGAGGTCTGGCGGTGGCTGCCGCGCCCGTACGACATGCTGCTCGCGCGGGAGCGGCAGGCCGGCTGCCTGCTGCGCGCGGGGGAGACCGAGGCGGCCACGTCCCTGGCGCGGGCGGTGCTCGAGGCGCTGACCGCCCTGGGCGCGCGTGCGGCGGCCGACCGGGTGGCGCGCATGCTGCGTGACCAGGGCGTCGAGCCGCGCGGGCGCGGGCGGCGCGGCTACGGCGACCAGCTCTCGCCCCGGGAGCTGGAGGTCGTCAGGCTGGTCGCGACCGGCGCGACGAACCGGGAGGTCGCCACCATCCTGTCGCGCTCGCCGAAGACCGTCGCCGCGCAGGTGAACTCGGCGATGCGCAAGCTCGGCGTCACCTCGCGCACGGCGCTCGCGGTGAGCGCGATCGAGTCCGGCGTCGTGTCCTGACCCTGCCTGTCCGGCACCGGGGGACCGGGGGATCGACCCGGTCATTTCGATCGAGCCGCCGGGATCGGCCCTGTCATGACCGAGTCGCCGATTCGACCCTTCACGATCGAGCCGCCGAGTCGGCCCCCGCCAAGATCGAACCCGCCGGGATCGGCCCGGTCATCACCGCGCCCGCGTCAGCGCGGCCGTGTTCCATTCATTAGGTCATCTGCCGCATGACAAGCGATTCCGGGTGACCCGAAACTCTCCCCATGAACATGCCCCCGGAAGAGCTCTCGGACGAGTACTCCGACGAGCCTTCGGGTGAGGAGCAGGGGCGTCCGGGATCCGGGGCCGACGACTACGAACCCCTGTGACCCCGCCGCCGGGCACGGCCCGCTTGCGTCCCCCGCCCGCCCGTGCGACGAGCCCCCTCTGCCCGTGCGACGGCCGGCATGACCTTTCCCGCTCCCAGGAGACCCGATGAAGATCCCGAAAGGCCCGCTGAGGCGCGGGCCGGCCGCGGCCGCGATGGTGATCGCCATGGCGGTGGCGTCGCCCGCGCCGCCCGCCACGGCGAACGACGGCGACCGGTCCCCGGCGACCCCCCTCGCGCCGATATCGCTCGACGGCGTCAAGCCGGGCAGGCACGTCGTCACCCTGATCACCGGCGACCAGGTGACGCTCACCGACGCCGGCGGCGGCCACTACGGCTTCCAGGCCAAGGCCGCCCCGAGGCCCGGCCACCGCCTGCCGGTCTTCCGGGGCATGGCCGGCCCCGGCGGCTTCTACGTCTACCCCGACGACGCGCTGCCGCTCATCGCGGCGGGCCGGCTCGACCGGGAGCTGTTCGACGTGAAGTACCTGGCCGAGAACGGCTACGCCGACGACCAGGCGTCCGGGACACCGGTGATCGTGCAGTACCCCGGCACCGGCAGGGCGGCGATCCAAGGCGCGGCCGACGCGCTCCCCGCCAGCACGCCGACCCGGACGCTCGACAGCGTCCACGGCGCCGCCCTCTCGGTCCCGCACGCCGGCACCGCCGCCTTCTGGTCGGCCGTGCACGGCCAGGACGCGACGGCCCGCACGCTCGGCGCGGGGCTCGCGCACCTGTGGCTGGACAGGAAGGTCAAGGCCGACCTCGACCAGAGCGTGCCGCTGATCGGCGCCCCGCAGGCGTGGGCCGCCGGGTACGACGGCACCGGCGTCAAGGTCGCCATCCTGGACACCGGCATCGACGAGACCCACCCGGACCTGGCCGGCAAGGTCGTCGAGGAGAGGTCGTTCGTCCCGGGCGTGCCGGTGGCCGACGGCAACGGGCACGGCACGCACGTGGCCTCCATCATCACCGGCAGCGGCGCCGCCTCCGGCGGCAGGTACAAGGGCGTCGCCCCCGGCGTGAAACTCGTCATCGGGAAGGTCCTCGACGACTCCGGGTCCGGCGACTGGAGCTCGGTGATCGACGGCATGCAGTGGGCCGCCTCCAGCGGCGCGCGGGTCGTCAGCATCAGCATCGGCGGCCAGGCGACCGACGGCGGCGACCCCCTCACCCAGGCGGTCGACGACCTGACCGCCTCCACGGGCACGCTGTTCGTCATCGCCGCAGGCAACAGCGGCGCCGACGAGACGATCGAGACGCCGGGCGTCGCCGCGTCGGCGCTGACGGTCGCCTCCACCGACAAGAGCGACAAGCTCTCGTCGTACTCCAGTCGCGGCCCCCTGCTCGACGGGGCGCTCAAGCCGGACATCGCGGCGCCGGGTCAGAACATCGTCGCCGCCCGCGCGGCGGGCACCGGTCTCGGCACCCCGGTCGACGACTCCTACACCACGCTGTCGGGCACCTCGATGGCCACCCCGCACGTCTCCGGCGCCGCGGCGATCCTGGCGCAGCGGCACCCCGGCTGGACGGGGCCGCAACTCAAGGCCGCGCTGATGAGCACCGCCAAGGACGTCGGCCTGACCGTCTACGAGCGTGGCGCGGGACGCCTGGACGTCGGGACCGCGGTCGCCCAGCAGGTCCACGCCGCCACGCCGAGCGCCGACTACGGCCTGGTGCCCGAGGGCAGCGCCCCGATCGCCAAGCGCCTCACCTACGGCAACCTGGCCGACCAGCCGGTGACCCTCACCCTGACCCCCACGCTGGCGACCCTCGACGGGCGGGCCGCGCCCCCGGGCGCGCTCACCGCGGACGCGACCGTGACGATCCCGGCGGGCGGGACCGCGACGGCCACCCTCACTCTGGACGTGGCCGCGCTCGCGGCCGGCACCTACACGGGCGCCGTGACCGCGACCGACGGCCACGGGGTCCACCTGACCACGCCCGTCGGCCTGCTCCGCGAGCCGCCCAAGGTGGCGCTGACCATCCGCACCCTCGGCCGCGACGGCGCCCCCGCCGACGCGAGCCTGCTCGACGTGCTCGACGTGTCCGGCGGCCGAGGCTCGATGTCCTCGCGGGCCCAGCACGTGTCGACGGGCGTGAGCAAGGTGCTGGTGCCGAAGGGCACCTACAGCGTCACCGAGTCGTACATGTGGATCGACCCCTCGGCGTACACCCAGAACGACGCGTGGATGATCGCGCCGGAGGTCACGGTCGACGGGGACACCGAGGTCACCCTCGACGCGCGCGACCTCCGCCAGATCACCTTCGACACGCCCCGGCCGTCGGCCGTCACCCCGGCGCTGGGCGCGTACACCTTCTACCAGCGGACCACGACGGACGGCGACATCTGGGGCGGCTACGAGGTGGCGGCCACGTTCATCCGGCAGTGGGTGAACCCCACCAGGCCGGTGCGGAAGGGCGGGTTCCTCTACACCTCGAGCTGGGCGCTGACCGCCCCGGAGGTGACCATGGAGGTGGGCGGGCGCCACCCGCTGACGCTGCACCCGGAGATCTGGCCGCACGACGGGACCACCCCCAACGGGGGCCTCATGGACGGCCAGATCCCCTTCGACGGCACGCTGACGGCCCGGCTCGTCGACGCCGGGACCGGCACCCCGCAGGACCTCGCCGGGCTCGACCTCAAGGGCAGACTCGCGCTGCTCGACGACGGCCAGGAGTGCGCCGGCCGGATCGACCGGTTCCACGACCTCAAGGACGCGGGCGCGGCCGGCGTCCTGCTGTGGCCGTCCGGGGCGCTCGGCTCCTGCTTCGGCGGGCCGACCATCCCCGAGGGCGTGTACCCCACCGACGCCGACCCCTCGACGACCATCGGCATCCCGTACGTGACGCTTCCCCCCGCCGAGGCCCGGGCGCTGCTCAAGCGGCTGGCGGCCGAGCCGGTCACGGTCACCGTGAAGGGCACGCCGGACTCGTCCTACGCCTACGCGCTGCACCCCATCGAGGAGGGGCGCGTGCCCGCCTCGCTGCACTACAGGCTCACCGACCGGCGGCTGGCGACGGTGGACGCGTACTACCACTCCGGCACGCCCGCCGACGTCTACGCCAGCTCGGTGCCGATGAGGATGAAGCAGATGTTGTACTTCCCCTCCTTCCTGCCGGTGCTGAAGGGGCCGGGAACCCGCCGCGAGTACATCGGCCCGCTCGACGCCGAGGCGCTCGACATCGGCAACGCGAGCGCCGCCGGCACCGAGAACCCCCTGACGCTCGACGTGTGGGACCGTCCGGCGCACCTCACCCGGCACTGGAACGCCGGGCCGTTCATGCCGGGCACGGTGACCGTGCCGGACCGGGTCGCCAAGCTGCCCGACCCGAAGGCCCCGCCCGGCACGCAGAACATCATCTCGCTGTGCTCGGTCTGCCGGCAGGGCGACACCCTGTGGCCCAACTTCACCCACATCGGCGGGCACGACCAGTTCGGCGGGTCGTGGATCGGCGGCGTGCACCTGTACAAGGACGGCGTGGAGGTCCCCGCCGGCACGTCGGGGTTCCCCTCGTTCACGCTGCCGGAGGCGGCCGGTTCCTACCGGCTGGCGCTCGACGACACCTCCTTGCGGACGCACACCGAGTGGAGTTTCGGTTCCGCGGCGGTGGCCAAGGACACCGTGCTCCCCGGCGTCGTCTGCGCGGGCACCCTGTACGGCGCCACCGCGCCGTGCCGGCCGGAACCGGTGGTGTTCGTGTCCTACGACATGACCGCGAGCGTCGCGCTGGACAACACGGTGCCCGCCGGGAGCCGGCACACCTTCACGGTGAGCGCCTACCACTCGCAGAGCACCGGGCGCATGCCCGCCATCGCCGGCCTGAAGCTGTGGGCCAGCACCGACGACGGCGCGAACTGGCGGCCGGTCGACATCCGCCGCGACCACGACGGCACGTTCACCGCCTCGCTGACCTACCCCAGGCTCGCTCTCACCAAGGGCGCGGTCAGCCTCAGGGCCGAGGCCTGGGACACCGCGGGCGACCGCGTCGTCCAGACCACGACCAGGGCGTTCGACCTGCGCTAGCACGCCGGATGAGCCCGCATGAACCAGAACGAACCTAAGGAAGTGCCCGATCTTGAAAAGACGTTCGTGGGCGAGGGGACAGACCATGGCCGGGGGTACGGCACGGGGCCGGCGGGTGGCCGCCGCCGTGGCCGTGGCGGGGGCGTTGCTGACGGCGGGGGTCCCCGCCGCCTCGGCGGACGGTCCCGCCGTCGCGACGGCGGACGGCGTGAGGCGGGCCGCTCCCGATGGTGCCGCCGGGCGGCTCACCGAGGCGCGGCGGGCGTCGGGCCGGGCCGCCGAGACCGGGGAGCCGGTCGAGGTGACCTCGGCCAGGACCGAGTTCACCACCACCTACGCCAACCCTGACGGCGGCTCGTTCCGCCTGGAACAGTCCAGCGTGCCCGTCCGGGTCAAGGGAACGGACGGCGCGTGGGTGCCGCCCGACGACACGCTCGAACGGCACGCCGACGGAAGCGTCGGGCCACGCGCCGCCGCCGTGCGGATCGCCTTCTCCGGGGGCGGCGACGGCGCCCGGCTCGTCACGATGACGCGTGACGGCCGGACCCTGTCGCTCGGCTGGCCGGGCACCCTCCCGGCGCCGGTGCTGGACGGGCCGAACGCCACCTACCCGGGCGTGCTGCCCGGCGTCGACCTCAGGATGACCGCGACGACCGAGGGTTTCCGCCAGGTCCTGGTGGTCACGACCGCGGCGGCCGCGGCCAACCCCGCGCTCAGGCGGATCCAGTACGCGGTCACGTCCTCCGGGCTGAAGGTGGAGCAGACCGAGGACGGCGGCATGTCCGCGAGCGACGGGAACGCCACCGAGGTGTTCACCTCGCCGCCCGCCGCCATGTGGGACTCCACCGGCGACGCCGCCGCGGGCCAGGCCGGCGCGGCGAAGCGGCCCGCCGGGCGCGCGCTCGCCGCCACCACGGACGCCACCACGGAGGCGGACGCCGCCGACGGCCCGGCCCCCGGCGCCGGGCACGCCGAACTGCCCATCCAGGTCGGTGAGGACACCCTCACCCTGGTCCCCGACGTCACGCTGCTCCAGCAGCAAGACCAGGCCGCCTACCCCGTCTACATCGACCCGAGCGTCACCTGGGGCGAGACCGACAGGACGTTGCTGCGCTCGGACGGCTACACGTCCTACAACTGGGGCAACGGCTCCGGCAACCAGGGGGAGGGCGCCGGCCACTGCGGCACCTGGCAGGGCTACTACTGCGGGCCCGGCTACACCCAGCGGCTGTACTTCCAGTTCTCGCCGGCCAGTCTCAAGGGCAAGCGGGTGCTGAGCGCGACGTTCCGCGTTACCGAGCCGTGGGCGTTCCAGTGCTCACCCCGGTGGGTCGACCTCGTCCGCACCAACAACGTCTCGTCGTCCACGACCTGGGCGGGCCGGCCCAAGGAGCTGGACTGGATGGTCGACCGCGACGTGTCGGCGGGCCGGGGCTCGGCGTGCGACCCGGACCAGCCGGCCGCGCCGATCGACTTCGCCGACAACTCCGCCGAACCCAACGAGAACCTGACCCCGACCGTGCAGGACTTCGCGGCGGGCAAGTTCTCCAAGCTGACGCTGGAGGTGCGCGCGCACGACGAGAGCGACACCTCCGCCTGGAAGCGGTTCAGGAACGACGCCGTGCTCGTCGTGGACTACGTGGGGGTGCCGGCGGCGGCGACCGGGATCGGCCTGGTGACCGGCTCCGGCACGATCTGCGAGACCAAGGAGACCGCGCCCGCGGTCGTCTCCGACCCCACGCCCCTGCTGGCGGCGGTCCCGCAGACCGCCCCGGGCGGCGAGCCGGGGGCGATGCTGCGGGCCGGGATGCACATCGCCAAGAAGAGCGGCACCACCTGGGCAGACGCCATGGCCATCACCGAGCAGCCGACGACCGGGCACGTCGGCGACAACGTGAAGGTCACTAGGTCGGCGCCCATGCTGACCGAAGGGGTGCTGTACCGCTACCGGGCGTGGACGCGCTCCTACTACAGCAACTACACCAAGTTCGTGTCCGGCCCCTCCAACGACACCACCGTCGGATGGTGCTACTTCAAGGTCGACCCGACCGCGCCGAAGGCGCCCGTGGTCACGCCCGGCGCCCCGTACACCGCGTGCACCACCACGGCCTGCGCGCCGGCCGGCGGCCCCGGGCAGGGTTCGGCGTTCACGTTCGCGCCTGCGGCCGGCGACGCCGGCAACGTGTCGTACCAGTACCGCCTGTCCACCAGCCCGGCCTGGTCGGCGCCGATCACGGGGTCCACGGTCAAGCCCGTGATCACCCCGCCGGCGTCCGGCACGATCAGCCTGTACGTCCGCGCCAGGGACAACGTCGGCAGGGACGGCGCCACCACCGTCGTGGACTTCCTGGTCGCCGCGGGCTCCGGGCCCGTCGGCCGCTGGCACTTCGACGAGGACGGCGGGGCCGCCGTCGACGCCACCGGCGTGGCGGGCCACAACGCCACGCCGTCCGCCGGCGCCGTACGGGACGGGCGGGGCCGCCGCGGCGAGCTGCCGGCCACCGGGCCGGACAAGGGGCTGAGCCTGAACGGCACCACGGGGTACGCGGCCACCCCCGGACCGGTGCTGGAGACGCGCTCGGCCTACACGGTCGCGGCCTGGGCGCGGATCGACAAGACCACCTCCCACGGCATCGTGCTGTCGCAGGACGGCGCCGGAGGCTACACGCCCTTCAACCTGTACTACGACAAGGACCGCGTGTCCTACTGCTTCGGGGTCAAGGAGAAGGACGAGGCGAACGGCAAGGCGTACTCCGGGGTGTGCGCGAAGGACAACGCGGCCCAGGTGAACGCCTGGACCCACCTGGCCGGCACCTACGACCCGGCCACGCAGCGCCTGAGCCTCTACCTCAACGGCCTGCTCCAGGGCACCACCACCGCGGCCGGCTCGTGGTCGGCCACCGGCCCGCTGGAGATCGGCCGGTACAAGTGGGCCGGCACCTTCCAGTACTACTTCCCGGGCTCCATCGACGAGGTCGCCGCCTGGCAGCGCGTCCTGACCCCTGAGGAGATCGCGAAGGAGGCGCGGTCGGAGTCGGCGGCCACGGGCGACAACGACGTGGAACTGGTCGCGGACTGGGATCCCGCGGGCGCCACCGGGGCCACGCTGCCCGACACGCTCTCCGGATACGGCCGCCCGCTGACGCTGGCCGACGGCGCGTCGCTGGACGGCGAGAGCCTGGCCCTGGACGGCGTGGACGACGCGGCCACCACCCCCGGTTCGGTCGTCGACGACACCGGCTCCTTCACGGTGACCACCAAGGTCGAACTCGACCGGGACAAGGTCCTCGCGATGCCGATCGGGTCCATCGGCCAGGTGGCCGGGCAGCGCACCGCGGACGGCACCTCGTGGGGGATCTGGTTCGAGCTGACCGGCAAGGAGACCCGGCTCGACGACGACGGTGACGAGATCAGCGTCCCGGTCGGCTTCTGGCGGTTCGGCCGGGTCGCCAAGGACGGCACCAGGACCTGGGTGAGCTCCGACGAGGAGGCGAGCCTGGACAGCCCCGTCCGGCTGACCGGCGTGTACGACGCCCTGGCCCCCACCGGGACGGTCGTGCGGCTCTACGTCGGCCACGAACAGAACGACCTCGACATGGTGTACACCGCGACCCCGGGTTCGGGTGAGTTCGCCGCCGGCAAGGGCTTCGGCGGGACCTCCTGGAAGTACTTCCTTCCGGCGCGGATCAGCGACCTGCGGCTCTGGGCGGGCGCCATGTCCGATTCCGACCAGATGGACGCCGTCATCGGCGACTGACGGTGGCGCGGGGACCGGCGACCCCGGTCCCCGCCCTCCGGCACATCTGCTTTCTTCCGGTCTGTCGGCCGGCCTTAATGTTCGTCCTCTTGAGGAGGTTGCGTCATGAGCGCGCCTGGAATACGTGCTGCCCTGGTGGCCGCGATGGCGGTGGCGATGTCATTACCCGTGGGAGTGACGCCGGTGGCGTACGCGGCCGGTCCACCCGGCGCCCCCGCCGTGCCGAGGCAACGGGTCAGCGAGGTCAGGGCCATGGACGCGACCGGGGCCAAGAAGTCCCGCGAGCACGCCGCCGCGTCCAGGGCACGCGACGACGCCTCGGCCGGCCGGGCGGCCAGGGAACGCGCGGCCACCCGGTGGCCGGACGCCGGCGCGGCACAGGTCCCCGCCGGCGCGGCGGGCGTCACCGTGGGCGGGCTGCCCGTCACCCTGGCACCGAAGGCCGGCGCCGCCCCCGGCCCGGCCCGCGTCCAGGTGCTCGGCCGCGCGGCCACCGAGGCCGCCGGAGTGGACGGCGTGCTGCTGACCGTGTCGGCCCCGGCCCCGGGCCAGGCGGACCTGAGCGTCGGCTACGCCTCCTTCGCCTCCACCTACGGCGGCGGCTGGAGCGGCCGGCTCCGGCTCGCGCTGCTCCCCGCCTGCGCGCTGACCACCCCTGAGCTGGCGGAGTGCCGCACGCGGACCCCCCTGGACTCGGTGAACGCCTACACCGCGCAGACCCTCTCCGCGCCGGTCACCCTCGGCGCGTCACCGGCCGTGCTGGCCGTGGCCGCCGACGCCGCAGGCGTGGGCGGCGAGGCCCCCGACGGATCGGGGAACTTCGCGGCCACACCGCTGGCCGCGTCGTCCACCTGGGAGGCGGGCGGCGGCGCCGGCTCCTTCACCTGGTCCTATCCGATGACCCCGGTCGAGCCCGCCGCCGGACCCGCGCCCTCCCTCGACCTGTCCTACGACTCGGGCGGCGTCGACGGGCACACGGCGACCAGCAACAACCAGGGCACCTCGGTCGGCGAGGGCTTCGACCTGGCGGCCACCTCCTACATCGACCGCCAGTACGCCTCCTGCGACGAGGACGGCCACGACAAGCAGTACGACGAGTGCTGGAAGTACGACAACGCCTCACTGGTGCTCGACGGCAGGTCGAGCGAGCTCGTCAAGGACGACACAACCGGCAGGTGGCGGCTGAGGAACGACGACGCCTCCACCGTCACCCGCTCCCCGGGCGCCGACAACGGCGACGACGACGGGGAGTACTGGACCGTCGTCACCGGGGACGGCACCAAGTACGTGTTCGGCCTCAACAAGCTGAGCGGCGCGGGCACGCAGCGCACCAACTCGGTGTGGACGGTCCCGGTGTACGGCGACGACTCCGGCGAGCCCGGGTACACCAAGGGCGACGCCTTCGCCGACCGCGCCGTCACCCAGGCGTGGCGGTGGAACCTCGACTACGTCGAGGACACCCACGGCAACGCCATGTCGTACTGGTACACGCCCGAGACGAACTACTACCGCAAGAACAAGTCCGACACCGCGAGCGCGGTCTACACGCGCGGCGGCCACCTCGACAAGATCCTCTACGGGCAGCGATCGGACACCCTGTTCACCGCAGACGCCCCCGACAGGGTGACGTTCTCCTACAGCGAGCGCTGCACGGCCGCCGACTGCTCCAGCCTGACCAAGGCCACCGCGCAGAACTGGCCCGACGTCCCCTTCGACAGCATCTGCTCGAAAGACGAGGCCAAGGCCGACTGCCTTCCCGAGGGCCCCGCCTTCTTCTCCCGCGAACGGCTGGTGAAGATCGAGTCATCGGTCCTGTCGGGGACCGCGTACAAGCCGGTCGACTCCTGGGCGTTCACCCAGAAGTACCTGGACGGCGGCGACATCGGCAACTCCTCCGACCAGACGCTGACCCTGGTCTCGATCGTGCGCACCGGCTCCACCGCCGGCTCGGGCGCGCCCCTGCCGCTCGACCCGGTCTCGTTCACCTACCTGACCCGGCCCAACCGGGTCGCCGGCGGCACCCAGCCGGGCGGCGGCAACATCCTGCCGCTGACCAGGCCGCGCGTCGAGACGGTCACCTCGGAGACCGGCGCGATCACCACGGTCTCCTACAACGAACCCGAGTGCGTGCGCGGCTCGCAGATGCCGAAGGCGGAGGACGACAACGCCTCGCTGTCCTGCTACCCGCAGTTCTGGCACGTCAACGGCGCCACCGACGCGTCCGTCGACTGGTTCAACAAGTACCGCGTGATCGCGGTGAACACCGCCGACCCGGCGGGGGACAACCCGCCGGCCGAGTACTCCTACGACTACCAGAAGCCGGCCTGGCACTACGACGACAGCCCGTTCACCCCGGCCGACGAGCGCACCTGGTCGACGTGGCGCGGCTACCAGCAGGTCACCACGTACACCGGCGCCCTCGGCGAGACCCGGGGCAAGAGCGTCTCGGTCTACATGCAGGGCATGAACGGCGACCGGCTGCTCAAAGCCGGCAGCCCGAGGACGGTCGACCCCGACAGGCGGCGCGCCGTCTCGGTGCCCGGGACCGACCTCACCGGGCTCGACGTCCCCGACCTCACCGACGCCGGGCAGTACGCGGGCGTCCCCCGCGAGGTGATCACCTACGACGGTTCCGCCCCGGTCGACGTCACGGTCGACGACCCCTGGTCGGCCAGGACCGCGACCCAGCACAAGTCGTACGCCGACACCGAGGCGTACTACGTGCGCACCGGCAGGACGTCGCGGCACACCTACCTCACCGTCCCCAAGACCTGGCGCACCACCACCACCTCCACGACGTACGACGGCTACGGCATGGCGGTCAGGCAGGACGCCACGGGCGACACCGCCAAGAGCGGCGACGAGACCTGCACCCGGACCTGGTACGCGCGCGACGACGGCAAGGGCATCACCTCGCTCGTCTCCCGCACGCGCGAGGTCGGGCGCGCCTGCTCGGTGAGTGAGGCCGGCCTGTCGCTGCCCGCCGACGGCACCGCCCCGGGCGACGTGCTGTCCGACGTCGCCACCGTCTACGACAACGCCGCCGCCACCGGCTGGTCGGCGAGCCAGAAGCCCACCAAGGGCGAGGAGTCCTGGACGGGGCGGGCCACCGGCTACCCGGCGGCCGTCACCGGCGACGACCGCCCGCCGACCGGCTGGCAGCGCACGGACAAGACCACCTTCGACACGCTGGGCAGGCCGCTGGTCGTCACCGACGCGGGCGGCCACCCCACCACCACCGCCTACACGCCGGCCGGCGCGGGCGTCCCCGCCAAGACCGTGGTCACCAACGTCAAGCAGCAGAAGGTCACCACCTTCCTCGACGGGACGCGCGGCCTGCCGGTGCGCACCTACGACCCGGGCGACGCCAAGACCGAGCAGACCTACGACGGCCTCGGCAGGCTGACCGGGGTGTGGCTGCCCGACCGGAGCAAGGACGGCGGCCAGAGCGCCAGCCTCACCTACTCCTACGTGTTCCAGCGCGGCAAGGCGCCGTCGATCGGGACCGGGACCGTCAAGTCGTCCACCACCGCGACCTGGTCGTACCAGATCTTCGACTCGCTGCTGCGGCCCATGCAGACGCAGGCGCCCACGCCGAACGGCGGCCGGCTGCTCTCCGACACCCGCTACGACGCGCGCGGCCTGGCCTACGAGACCTACACCGACATCTTCGACTCCAAGCAGACGCCGAACGCCGTCTACACCCGGGAGGAGTACGGCCAGGCGCCCAAGCAGACGAGCGTCGTCTTCGACGGCGCGGGACGTCAGACCACCAGCACGTTCTCCACGTTCGGGGTGCGCAAGTGGTCGACCACGGCCACCTACACCGGTGACTCCACCGCCACCACCGCGGTCACCGGCGGCAAGGCCTCCCGCACCATCACCGACGCGCTGGGGCGCACCGTCGAGAGCCGCGAGTACAACTCGCCCTCGCCCGCCGACACCGGGTACGGCTCCCAGTCGTCCAGCGGCTACGTCTCCACCGCTTTCACCTACACGCCCGGCGGCGACCAGCGTGCCGTCACCGGCCCCGACGGCGCCGTCTGGTCCTACACCTACGACCTGTTCGGGCGGCGGACCGGCATCACCGACCCCGACAAGGGCGCGAGCACCGTCAAGTACGACGCGCTCGACCAGACCGACACGGTCACCGGCGCCAACGGCTCGGTGCTGCTGTACGGCTACGACGATCTCGGCCGCAAGACCGGGCTGTGGTCCGGGGCCCGCACCGACGCGGGCAAGCTCGCCGCCTGGACCTACGACACGGTGGCGCCGGGCCAGCTGACCTCCGCGACAAGCTACGACGGCGGGGTCGCGGGCAAGGCGTACACCAGGAAGGTCCTCGCCTACGACCCGCAGTACCGCGCGACCAGCACCGAGATCGACATCGCACCGGACGACCCGCTGGTCACCTCGGGGGCGGTGAAGTCCTCCTACACCTTCGGCAGCGACTACAACCTCGACGGCACCCTGAAGAACTCCACCCAGCCCGCCGCCGGGGGCCTGGCCGGCGAGACCGTCGGCCTGACCTACACGCCGACGGGGCAGGTCGCCGGGATCACCGGCACCAGCGACTACCTCCAGACGGCCTCCTACGACGCGCTCGGGCAGGCCCAGCAGTTCACCCTCGGCCTGTCGGGGGCCACCGACGCCAAGAAGACCTACATCAACAACACCTTCGAGGAGGGGACCGACCGGCTGACCAGGTCCTTCGTGACCATGCCCCAGTCGGCGCCGGTCAAGCCGCAGGACCTGACCTACCACTACGACGACGCGGGCAACGTCACCGAGATCGCCGACACCCCGACCCAGGACGGCGGGGGCGGGACCGACTTCCAGTGCTTCGGCTACGACGGCCAGCGCCGCCTGACCGAGGCGTGGACGCCGGCCACCGACGACTGCACCGGCACGACCCTGGGCGGCGCGGCCCCGTATCGCACCGGGTACACCTACACCAGCGCGGGCCTCCGGGCCACGGAGACGCGGTACAACGGGTCCACCGCCACCACCTCGACCTACTGTTACGGCGACGCCGCCAAGCGGCACGCCCTCACCGCGGTCACGGCCGGCTCCTGCGCCACGGCGCCCGCCACCTACTCCTACGACAAGTCAGGGAACACGCACACGCGCGACGGCCAGGTGCTGACCTGGGACGCGCAGGGCCGCATCGCCACCCTCACCCAAGGGGCCCGAACGACCGCCTACCTGTACGACGCCGACGGGTCCCTGCTGATCCGCCGGGCCGTGGGCGACGGGGAGAGCGTGCTGTACCTCGGCGCCACCGAGATCCACTCCAAGAAGACGGGAAGCGCCGTCACCACCTGGGGCACCCGCTTCTACGCGGCGGACTCCCAGGTGCTCGCGGTGCGCACCACGCAGGGCGGGACGAACAAGGTCTCCTTCCTCGCGGGCGACGCGCACGGCACGTCGTCGCTGGCGGTCGAGGCGAGCGGCCAGGCCGTCAGCAAGCGCTACACCACCCCGTTCGGCGGGCCGCGCGGCACCGCGACCGGCGGCGGCTGGCCCGACGACAAGGGGTTCCTCGGCAAACCCGCCGATCCCGACACCGGGCTGACCTACGTCGGGGCCCGCATGTACGACCCGGTGATCGGCAGGTTCCTGAGCGTCGACCCCGTCCTGTCCACCGACCAGAGCCAGTCGCTCAACGGCTACTCGTACGGGAACGACAACCCGGCCACCTTCAGCGACCCGACGGGCGAGGAGATCGGGTCCAAGCCCAACTCCTGCCAGTACGACCTGAAGTACTGCACGAAGAAGGTGCAGGAGGATGTCGGCTACGACCCGAAGACGGGCAGGGCCACCCCGCCCAAGCACAAGAAGCCCAGGCCCCGGCCGTCCCCGACGCCGAACCGGGCACCGAAGCCGCCGCCCGGCGGGTGCTTCTGCCACGGGACCGGCAAGGTCAACCTGCTGACCGCCCTGCTGTGGCACCCGTTCCACTGGGGCAACAACGCCAACGGCGCGAACGCGCTGGCCCTGACGTTCACCGTGCTGCCGGGCTTCGGCCACATGGGCTGCGAGCGGCATTCCCGGCAGTACGTCTGTTACGGCGGCTCGCCGGGGTTGGACCAGCCGATGACGGTCGGGGACGTCCTGTTCTACCCGTACTCCAAGAAGGACTACCAGCAGAGGCTCCACGACGAGAAGCAGCGCCGGGACGACATCGCCCAGGTCGCCGGCCGCGAGGTGGCGGACGAGTTCGGGCCGGACCTGGAACGGCACGAGGCCGTGCACTCCAGGCAGTGGGCGAACTCCGTCTCGGCGACCGACTTCATCGCCAGGTACACGACGGCCGCCGGGGTCTCGAAGCGCAAGTACGGTAACTCCGCGGCCGCCAACAAGTTCGAAGTGGACGCCAACCTGTTCTGGGGCGACTACACACAATGGGCGCCCGTGCACTTCGGGCCGATCCCGTAGGAAACACTTTCCAGCCGGTCTCGCAGGCTTCGGGTCGGCTCCGTAAGAGAAGGGGAACGATGACGCGCGGGAGAAGACGAGGGCTCGGGTACGCGGCCGTGGCCCTGCTCGCCCTGGCCTTCTCCGGCGCGGGCTGCACGCCCGCACCGAAGGGCGTCCTCGCCGTCGAACGCCTCGAAGGCGGCGGCGCGCGGCTGCTGCTGGCCGGGTGCCCCGGCTACCTGGCGCGGGACTTCTCCGTCATCGCCGACACCGGCGATGACGGGGAGGCCGCCGCGTGGAGCGTGCACAACGGCGGCTGGACCGCGGGGGTGCGCGACATCCGGGTCTTCCAGGACCCGCCCGAGGGCTGGGTGTCCACGGGCGGCACCCTCACCGAGCTGCGAAAAGGCGTCCCCTACGTCGCCGGCGTCAACGGCGGCGTCCGGAACAGGGGCCTGAACGGACGGGTGCCCTTCACGGCCGAGGACCTCGCGGCCCTTGAGCCCGGGGAGGTGCTGACCTGGGCCGGAGGCGAGAAGAACACCACGACCGCCCGGGACGTCTTCCTCCACGGCGACCTGGTCCGCTGCGAACCATGACGACGCGCCCGGCCGATTGGACGAGGTCACCGGGGGTGGAAGTGCGTGTCCAGGAGGTCGGTGAAGGTGGGCAGGAAGTCGTTCCAGTCGCCGTTCAGGTTGCTCACCAGGGTGCGGGTGCCCTGCCGGTCGCCCATCGCGTACGTCATCGAGCCCTTGATGAAACCGCCGCCGCCCCAGAGCGTGATCCCGCAGGGGAGCGTCTGGGAGTAGACGCCGAGGCCGTACCCGGTGTCGGGGACCCAGTCCGAGCCCTCCGTCGAGACGGTGGTGAACATCTCCTCCTGCTGCGCGGGCGGGAGGAGGTCGCCGCCGAGCAGGGCGACCAGGAAACGGTGCAGGTCCGAGGTCGTCGAGACCATGCCGCCTGCGGCCCAGGCCCAGCTCAGATCCGCCTCGGTCACGTCGTGGATCTTCACGTCGTGACCGGGTTCCTCCTCCCGGCTGTAGTGGCGGGCGTGCGGCTCGCGGAGGGTGTTGCCGGCGCCGGGAAGGTAGGTCCCGGTCAGGCCCAGCGGCACGGCGACGCGGCTCTCGATCTGGTCCGCGAGCGTCGAGCCGGTCACGTGCTCGACGATCATTCCCGCGAGGTTGTAGTTGACCTTGGAGTAGATGAAGCGTGTGCCGGGTGCCTCGGCAGGCGGGGTCTCCTGGTCGAGGATGGCGTCGGGAAGCCCACTGGTGTGGTTGAGCAGCCGTCTGACGGTGATCGTGGTGCCGTCCGCGCCGAGGTGCTCCTCCACGACGCCGGGCAGCCACCTGGCCACCGTGTCGTCCAGGGTCAGGGCGCCGTCGGCCACCAGCCCCAGGACCACCGTGCCGGTGAACGCCTTGGTGAAGCTGCCGATGCGGAAGTGCTCGCCCGGCCGGCGCTCGCGACCGGTCGCCAGGTCGGCCACCCCCGCCGCGCCGAACCACGGCGTCGAGGTGCCCGATCTGATCTCGGCGACGATGCCGGGCCCGCCGCCGCCGGCCACGGCCTGGTCGAGCAGGCGCTGGATCTCGGGATGGCCACGGTCGGCCTCGGAGACACCGGGGGCGGCCGGCGCGCCGGAGGGGACTGGTAAGTCGTTCGTGTGCATGTAAGCAACCCTAGTTGACTAATCCGAAGTTAGTCAACGCAAGTTGCTTAAGGGGGTGACGGCCTCCACCGGCCGGAGGCCGTCACCTGGCGGCCCACGGAATGATCACGGATTCCTCGCTACCCCCTGGACAGCGGCAGCCGGACGGCCGGCGGAAGCGGGGCCGGGACAGGCTCGGCCTGGAACGACTGGATCATCAGGGCCGCGAAGCGGCGCGACGCCGCCACCCGCATCTCGGGCGGCTCGACGCGGATGCCCTCGTTCGCCATCAACGCCAGGCTGATGTCCTCCAGCACGAAATCCCCCCGAAGGGAGCCCGCCTCCTTCGCGCGCCGCACCAGTTCGAGCAGCAGGCGCAGCGTGCGGTCGCGGTCCTCGGCGAGGCCGGCGGCCGGGGAGGGCTGGGAGGTGAACGCGCGGGCGAAGCCCCGGTCGAGGGCGTGCATCTCCATGAGCCTCTCGATCACCAGGCGGAACCCGCTCCACGGGTCGCCCGCGGCCAGGCCCTCCTCCACGACCGCCGAGCACGAGGCCATCTGCTCGGCGAAGGCCTCGGCCAGCAGCGCCTCCTTGGTCTGGAAGTGCCGGTAGACCGTCGCGACGCCGACCTCGGCCCGCCGGGCGATCTCCCGGATCGGCACCTCGAGGCCCTCGGCGGCGAAGGCCGCGCGGGCGACCGCGAGGATGCGCTCGCGGTTGTCGCGGGCGTCCGAGCGGAGCTTCGTTACCACTTGGGGCGTCACCGCTCTCACTTTAGCCAAACGGACGGGGTGCTCCGTTAACGTCGGCGCATGAGAGCGATCCAGTTCACCGAATACGGCCCGCCCGGCGTCCTGCACGTCGCCGAGGTGGCGGCGCCGCACGCCGGACCAGGCGAGATCCGCATCGCCGTACGTGCCTCCGGGATCTCGCCCGGGGAGACCTACATCCGCTCAGGGACCATGCGCGACGTGATACCCACGACGTTCCCGTACCGGACCGGGTTCGACGCCGCGGGAGTGGTGGACGAGGTCGGCGACGGCGTCACGGATGTGGGCGTCGGCGACGAGGTGTTCGGCATGGCCGACTCGGCCGTGCGCGGCGCCAACGCCGACTTCGCGGTCCTGGCCTACTGGGCGCCCAAACCGGCCGCGTGGAGCTGGGCGGAGGCGGGCGGCGCCGCGGGCAACGTCGAGACCGGCACCCGGGTCCTCGACCGGCTCGCGGTCGGCGCCGGGGACACCGTGCTCGTACAGGGCGCGGCCGGCGGGGCCGGCACCGTCGCCGTCCAGCTCGCGCTCGCGCGAGGCGCCACCGTCATCGGCACCGCGAGCGAGCGCAACCACGACTTCCTGCGTTCCCTCGGCGCCGAGCCGGCGACGTACGGGCCGGGGCTCGTCGAACGGATCCGCGCGCTGGCCCCCGGCGGCGTGGACGCGGTGTTCGACTGCGCGGGAGGGGCGCTCCCCGACCTGGTCGCCATCGCCGGCGACCCCGCGCGCGTGGTCACGATCGCCCCCGACTTCACCGCGGCCGCCCACGGCGTCCACCTGTCGCACGGAGCCCCCGCCGGCGAAACGGACACGATCATCGGAGCCGCCGACCCCCTGGCGTCCCACGGCCTCGCGATCGCCACCACCCTCGCCGAAGAGGGCCGCCTCCACATCCCGATCGCCGCCACCTTCCCCCTCACCGAAGCCCCCGCCGCCCACGAACTAAGCGAAACCCACCACGCCCGCGGCAAAATCGTCCTACTGACCTGACCTGACCGGCCTGGCTAGCGCAGCGCTTCCAACCTCGGCAGTAACCCTGAATTGAATTCGGCCGACTTCAGTACGCCGCTGACGAGGTCGGTGCGGGTGGTGCCTGCTTTGAGGGCGGTCAGGACGCCGGTCATGCCGTCGGAGCCTGGGGTGCGGAACAGGATGCAGCCGTAGAGTTTGCGGGCGAACTGTTCGTTGGAGATGGTGGTCTTCTGGTAGCCGAAGAATGCCGTGTACGTTTGCGGCACGGTGAGGACGCCGGTGCGGAGTTGCTTGACCCAGAGGTTGAAGCCCGGGTCGTCCGGCTCCTCGACGTCCAGCACGCAGCTGTAGAGCATGTCGACGAACGCGGGCACGGACGCCGGAAGCGGGGGCGTGTCAGGGGACGGCGGCAGGGGGGTGCCGGCGCATTCGGTTCGCAGGTCCGGCTCGACCAGGGGGTCGGCCGAATAGCGGTTGAACGTCGAGGAGTGGACCACCTTGTCGTCCTGGTACTCCTCCCACTTCACCAGGCCCAGGCCCTTGGCGTAGTACATCTTCTCGTAGATGTCGGCTCCGCCGGGGTAGCCGTAGTCGTACCTCAGCACGATGACGTCCTGAACGCCGACGGTGCCGCCCAGGTCGTATTTGGGCAGCCGCGCTTCCAGCACATTGGTGTACGGGTAGAAACCGCGCGTGGTCGGGGTGCAGCCGCCGGTGCCGAACGAGAACGACTGGATGTAGTTGTTCTTCACCGAGATGCGTTCACCGACGGCCATCGAGCGCTTCATCCACCGGCCGTTGGTGAACGTGTAGCTGCCCGGTACGGGGGAGCCGCTGTGGTCCTCTCTCAGGTAGATGTATTTGGCGTCGTAGGTGTAGGTCTCGTAGGCGTCGGCCGCCCACTTCACCAAATAGGCCCGCGGGCCGTCGTACGTCTGGCTGATCGCGTGGCCGCCGGTCAACGCCCGCTTACGCGTGTTGAGAAAGTACGACAGGGTGTCCACGACCTTGGCGTGCCGGACCGCCGTGGCCGGTGCGGGGATCGTCCGGGCCGAGTCCGCCACGGTGGCGGCCGACGCGACGGCGGCCGGATTCGACACCGCTACCCACCCCGCCGCCATGACGCCGACCAGCGTGGTGATGGTGAATGGTCTTCTCGCGGTCAAGCTACCTGTTCCTCTTTCTGGGGTTCGGTCCGCAGAAGTGATCTTCGCGGCTCGCGGAGAAGGTAGCCGGTCCCGCTGTCGTGCGTCTGTCGTGCGTCTGTCGTCCGGCCGGGCGCGCTGGCGGGTGTCAGTGGGCCACGGTGACCACGATCTTGCCGAAGCGGTCGCCGGACTCCATGTGCCGGTGGGCCCGCACGATCTCCTCCAGGGGGAACAGGCGGTCCACCACCGGCCGGAAGGCCCCGGTACGCAGGCCCGAGGCGACGAACGCCGCCGCGCGACGCAGCCGCCGGGGGTCCTTGGTGGTCTCCAGCACCGTGTAGGTGCGCACGTTGAGCGCGGGCATGCCCAAGGTGAATCCCGGATACGGCGTCGGCTCCCCGCTCAGCGCCCCGTACAGGAACAGCGTGCCGCCCGGGGCCACCGCGCGCGCCAGGCCGGTCACGCCCGGCCCGGCGACGGCGTCGAGAACGTGCTCGACGCCCCTGCCGCCCGTCAGGGACAGCAGCCTGGCCGGCACGTCCTCCTCGCCGGAGACGATCACTTCGGCCGCGCCCTCCTTGAGCAGCCGTTCCTTCTTCTCGCCGGTGCGGGTGACGGCGATCGGCATGGCCCCGACCCGGTTGGCGGTGTGGATGGCGGCCAGGCCGACGCCGCTGGAGGCGGCGTTCAGCGCCACCACGTCGCCCGCGCGCATCGACCCCACCTCCACCAGGGCGCCGTACGCGGTGAGGTAGGGCATCCACACCGAGGCACCGGCCACCGCGTCCACCCCGTCGGGGCGGGGCAGGAGCGCGGCGGCGGGGACGATCGCGCGCTCGGCGTAGACGCCGTAGTCGTTCTGCGAGAAGGCCGGCACGCTGCTGACCGCCTGCCCCTCCGCGAACCCGGTCACGCCGGGGCCGACCGCCTCGACCACACCGGCGGCCTCGGCGCCGAGCCGTGCGGGCAGCCGCTCGACCGGCTCGATGTACCGGCCGCTCCGGAACAGCGCCTCGGCCCTGTTGATCCCGATGGCGTCCACCCGGATCCGCACCTCGCCCGGTCCCGGTTCGCCCGGCTCCAGATCCTCCAGCCGCATGACCTCCGGCCCGCCGACCTCGTGGAACCGCACCGTCCGCGCCATCACATCGTCCTTCCGCCCGCTGGTGAACGTGATCCAATGTCGCGCGGAAGTACGACCGCTGTCAAACTTGATGAGTATCGTACTATTGGCCCATGGGACGTACGCCGCCGCACCCAGAGGTGTCGCAGTTCGACCTCCAGCAGGTGCTGGAGGCCCTCGTCGATCCGGTTCGCCGGAGCATCGTCACGCAGCTCGACGCCGCGGCCGAGGACGTCAAGTGCGGCGCGTTCGACATGCCGGTCAGCAAGTCCACCGCCACCCACCACTTCAAGACGCTGCGCGAGGCGGGCCTGATCCGGCAGTACTACGTCGGGACCTCGCGGATGAACGCCCTGCGCCGCGCCGAGATGGACGAGGCGTTCCCCGGCCTGCTCGACGCCCTCACCACCCGCCAGGCGAGGGGCGGCCTGGCAGGTCACACCGGATAGCGCGGCGGCGTCCTGGACGTCCAGCGGATCGAGCGCCCTACCCCGCCTCGAAGCGGGCGCGATCGGCATGGGCCCATTCACCGAACGTACGGCCGGGGTGGCCGGTGATCCGTTCGACGGTGTTGGTGAGGGGAGCAGGTACGCCGACGGCCGCGGCGGCGACGTCCAGCAGCACCTCCAGGACCGGTTCGGGCATCCAGGGGGCGCGCCGGGCCAGGGCCTGCTCGCGGGTCAGCTCCTCGACCGGGATGGGGGTGCCGAGGACGTCGCCGAGGATGCCGGCGACGTCGCGCAGGCGCAGTGACTCCGGACCGGTGAGCACGTGCATCCTGCCGCGATGCGTGTCCCGGGTGAGCAGCTCCGCGGCCACCTCGGCGACGTCGTCGAGGTGGATGGGCGAGACCTGCGCGTCGGGGTAGGCGATGCCGACGCTCTCCCGGGCGCGGATCCGCTCGCCCCAGTCGCGGAACGCGTTCGTGGCCAGCCAGCTCGGATACACCACGGTGTGGCGCAGGCCCGACTCCTCCAGCGACCGTTCCGCCGCGCGGTGGACGAGCCCGATGGGCCGGTCGTACTCGCCCGCCTCGTAGGCCGCGGGTGAGGACAGCAGCACGACGTGGCGCACGCCCGCCTCGCGCGCGGCCGTGAGGAAGGCGCCGGCGTCACCGCGCGTGGGGTAGAGGAAGACCGCGTCGACGTCCCGTAACGCCTCCTTCGCGTTGTGCGGGCGGGTGATGTCCAGTTCGACGGCGACAGCACCCGAAGGCGGCCGCACCGCCGCCGCGTCCCGGGCCGAGCCGCGCACGCGGTGCCCGCCTTCGGCCAGCTTGGCGATGACGCGGCCGCCGATGTTGCCCCGGGCCCCGGTTACGAGGATGGTCATGTCGCCCCTGTTCGGCCGCCGGGCTGCCCGCAACCCGGTGAGCGGCGGACGAGCGACGCTCGGCGAGAGGGGTCCTCGGCTACGATGAGCTCAAAGCTGATTTGCTTTGGCAGCAAAATATGTTTGGTAGCAAATGTATATGGGAGGGAGCCGGAAGATGTCAACCGAACGCCGGCCGGACGGTGCCGGTCCGAGCGTCGACGACGCGATCCGGGCGCTGCTGCTGCTCATGCCGCGCATGATCGGGCGGGTGAAACGGGTTCCCGTCCCCGACGAACTCCAGTCCCTGGCGCTGGGGCCGAGGCACCTGTCGCTGCTGTCGTACCTGCTGTTCGACGGGCCGATGACGGTGAACGAGCTGGCCGCCCGCCTGGAGGTCGCGCCGACGACGGCGAGCCTGATGGTCGGCGAGCTCAGCCGTAAGGGCATCCTGCGACGGCAGGAGGACGACGACGACCGGCGCCGCAGGATCGTCAGCATCGCCGACGCCGAACGGCCGGCCATCGACGCCTGGCTGGCACGCGGTGCCGTCGCCTGGCGCCAGGCGCTCGAACCGCTGACACCCGCCCAGCGGCGGATGTTCATCGACACACTGCTCGCGTACGAGAACGCGGTCGAAGGCCGGTCGTGAACACCGTCCCCGCCTGAGGTGGCTCGGTGGCGACGGGGCCGTGCCCGTGTTCCCCGGCTCGCGTGGTCAGGCGACGACCTTGCCCAGGAAGGAGTACAGGTGGGCCCGGGTGCGGGCGATCTTCTGCTCCAGGGTGAGGGTCTCGTCGACGACACCGGCCCCCGCGGCCTCTTTCTTCCCGCGCGTGTAGAGGGAGCAGGCCAGGTCGGTGCACAGGTACTGCCCGACCGAGTTGCCCTGGCGACCGGCCTCGCCGGTCCGGCGCGCGGTCATCAGGGCCACGCCGCCGCCGGTGTGCGTGGTCAGGCACAGCGAGCACATGCTGCGCGCGGTGAAGCCGCGCGAGCCCCCGGAGGTCGCCCGCAGCGCGATGCCGACGAGCGGGCCGTCGCGCTCGGCCACCAGGTAGGCGCGGTCGGGCGCGCCCGGATCCCGCCAACCGAGGAAGTCGAGGTCCTCCCATGGATGGTCCGCGAGGTCCCTCGGGAGGTTGAGGCGCTGGGTCTCCCCCTTGGAGCAGTTGACGAATGACGAGCGGATGTCGCGCTCGGTGACGGGTCTCATGAGCGGCGACGCTAGCCTCCCTACGAGTAGTATGCAAATACTTAAAAGCTGTAAGCGGGCGAGAAGGGCGGCGGATGGCACGCGCGGGAGTGACGGCGGAGCGCCTGACCCAGGCGGCGGCGGACCTGGCCGACGAGATCGGCTTCCAGAACGTGACCGTCTCGGCGCTCGCGCGCGGTTTCGGCGTCAAGCCCGCGGCGCTGTACTTCCACATCAGGGACGCGCGGGACCTGAGGGTCCGGTTGGCCGCGCTGGCCCTGACCGAGCTCGCCGACAGGGCCGCCGCCGCCCTGGCCGGCCGGGCGGGCAAGGACGCGCTGGTGGCCTTCGCGAACGCCTACAGGGAGTACGCCAAGGAGCATCCGGGGCGGTACGCCGCGGCGCAGGTCGAGATCGACCCCGGCGGCCCGGCGGCCGTCCCCGCGCGCCGGCACGCGGAGATGACCCGGGCGATCCTGCGCGGTTACGACCTGCCGGAGCCCGACCAGACGGACGCGGTGCGGATGCTCCACAGCACCTTTCACGGGTACGTGAGCCTGGAGACGGCGGGCGGGTTCTCCCACCACCCCCGCGAGGCGGACGCCTCGTGGCGCAGGACCCTGGACGCACTCGACTCCGTCCTCAGGAACTGGCCGCCGGCCTGATCCCTGGCGCGGTTCACCAGGAATGGCGTGCCGGGTGGCTTTCCGAAAGGTTTCGGAACCATTCATTGCACTGTGTGGGCTTTGACATGGGCTAAACCGGTTAACCTGCCCGAAATCTTTCATGCGTTTCTTGACACATTTCACACCCCTATCCAGAATGAGGCAGCAGACAGGGCTCTGCTCGCCTCACCCGGGTGACCAGCGAAGGAACCGCGCGACCAGCCGTGGTTCCGCGCGTTTCCGTACGTCTACGCCGCGGCCGTACGTGTGCCCCACCGTTCAGCTCGATGTTCCAGTGGAGGAACAAGAATGATCGACAATGCGGCCATCGCCGGCACCGGCCGAGCACGCCGCTCGCGCATCCGGATCTCATTCGTGGTGGGCCTTCTCGCGATTCTCGGCGCGGCGTTGGCTGTGACCTCCTCACCCGCGGCCCAGGCCGCCGCCTGCAGCGCCGGATATGTCGGACTCACTTACGACGACGGACCGAACCCCAGCAACACCAGCAATCTGCTGAACGCGCTACGGCAGAACGGCTTACGGGCCACCATGTTCAACATCGGGCAGAACGCCCAGAACAACCAGGCCCTGGTCCGGGCCCAGCGAGACGCCGGCATGTGGATCGGCAACCACAGCTGGACCCACCCTCACCTCGTCAACATGAGCAGCTCCCAGATCCAGTCGGAGCTCCAGCAGACCCAGGCGACCATCCAGCAGGCCACCGGAACCGCGCCCCGGCTGTTCCGCCCGCCCTACGGCGAGACCAACGCGACGCTCCGGTCGGTCGAACAGCAGCTCGGCCTCACCGAGATCATCTGGGACGTCGACTCCCAGGACTGGAACGGCGCCAGCACCTCCGCGATCGTGCAGGCCGCCGGGCGGCTGCAGAACGGCCAGATCATCCTGATGCACGACCAGTACGCGACCACGCTCCAGGCGATCCCGCAGATCGCGGCGAACCTGAGCAGCCGCAACCTGTGCGCCGGCATGATCTCGCCCTCCACCGGCAGGGCCGTGGCGCCCGACGGCGGCACCCAGCCGACCAGCACTCCGACGCCCACGTCGGGTGGCGGCAGTTGCACGGCCACCGTCACCGCGGGTCAGCAGTGGAGCGACCGGTTCAACCTGTCGGTGAGCGTCTCGGGCAGCAGCAGCTGGATCGTCACGGTGACGCTGCGCAGCGCGCAGCAGGTCATCGCCACCTGGAACGGCACCCCGAGCTGGGACGGCACCGGGAAGATCATGACAATGCGGCCGAACGGCAGCGGCAACACCTTCGGCTTCACCGTCCGGCACGGCGGCGACTGGACCTGGCCTACGGTCTCCTGCCGGACCGGCTGAGCCCGGCCCCGGTCCACCAGGTATCCGACGCGGCCCCCGCACATCGCGGGGGCCGCTTCATTGTCTTTTCCCGAGGTCACCATCGGGGGGCGAACCTCGCCGGTACGGCAGCCAGCCTTGCACGATTCGTTGTCTTGAATCATTCGCGTTTGTGGCGCTAGGGTGTGACGCCATGACCGCCTCCCGGACTCCGACCACCGCCGAGGAACTGCGCGGTGCCGGCCTGCGGGTGACGGCCGCCCGCGTCGCACTGCTCGAGACCGTCCGGGACGGTGACCACCTCGACGTCGAGGCGCTCGCCTCCGGGGTGCGCGCCCGCGTCGGCCACGTCTCCCTGCAGGCCGTGTACGAGGCCCTGCACGCGCTCACCGCGGCGGGACTCGTCCGCCGCATCGAACCGGCCGGCAGCCCGGCCCGTTTCGAGGGGCGTGTCGGCGACAACCACCACCACGTCGTGTGCCGGTCCTGCGGTGTCGTCGCCGACGTCGACTGCGCGGCCGGCGAGACGCCCTGCCTCACCGCGTCCGACGGTCACGGTTTCGCGATCGACGAGGCCGAGGTCATCTACTGGGGCCTGTGCCCCGACTGCTCCACCCGCACTCCCTGAAACCCCGTGATCCGCCTGCTCCGGAAGGATTCCCATGTCCGAGAACCATGACGCCATCGTCACCGACTCCAAGACGGACGGCGGAGGTGAGTGCCCGGTCGCGCATGGGCGCGCGCCGCACCCGACGCAGGGCGGCGGCAACCGCCAGTGGTGGCCGGAGCGGCTCAACCTGAGGATCCTCGCCAATAACCCCGCCGTGGCCAACCCGCTCGGCGAGGGGTTCGACTACGCCGAGGCGTTCACGTCCCTGGACCTCGCGGCGGTGAAGCGGGACATCGCGGAGACGCTGTCGACCTCGCAGGACTGGTGGCCGGCCGACTACGGCAACTACGGCCCGTTCATCATCCGGATGGCGTGGCACAGTGCGGGCACCTACCGGATCAGCGACGGCCGTGGCGGCGCCGGGGCCGGTCAGCAGCGGTTCGCCCCCCTCAACAGCTGGCCGGACAACGCCAACCTCGACAAGGCCCGCCGCCTGCTGTGGCCGGTCAAGAAGAAGTACGGCCAGAAGCTCTCCTGGGCCGACCTGATGATCCTGGCCGGCAACGTCGCCCTGGAGTCGATGGGCTTCACGACCTTCGGGTACGCCGGCGGCCGCGAGGACGTGTGGGAGCCCGACGAGGACGTCTACTGGGGCCCCGAGTCCACCTGGCTCGACGACCAGCGCTACACCGGTGACCGCGAGCTCGAGAACCCCCTGGCCGCGGTCCAGATGGGCCTCATCTACGTCAACCCCGAGGGCCCGAACGGCAACCCCGACCCGCTGGCCTCGGCCCGCGACATCCGTGAGACGTTCCGCCGGATGGCGATGAACGACGAGGAGACGGTCGCCCTGATCGCGGGCGGGCACACCTTCGGCAAGACCCACGGCGCCGGCCCGGCCGACCACGTCGGCCTCGACCCCGAGGCCGCCTCGCTGGAGGAGCAGGGCTTCGGCTGGAACAACACCTACCGCACCGGCAAGGGGGGCGACACGATCACCAGCGGTCTGGAGGGTGCGTGGACGAACACCCCGGTGACGTGGGACAACAGCTTCTTCGACATCCTCTTCGGCTACGAGTGGGAGCTGAGCAAGAGCCCCGCGGGCGCGCACCAGTGGAAGCCGAAGGGCGGCGCCGGCGCGGGCACCGTCCCCGACGCCCACGACCCGTCCAAGTCCCACGCCCCGACGATGCTGACGACCGACCTCGCGCTCCGCGTGGACCCGGTCTACGAGCCGATCTCGCGGCGCTTCGCCGAGGACCCGGCCGCGTTCGCGGACGCCTTCGCCCGCGCGTGGTTCAAGCTGACCCATCGCGACATGGGCCCGGTCGTGCGCTACCTCGGCCCGGAGGTCCCGGCCGAGACGCTGCTGTGGCAGGACCCCCTGCCCGTGGTGAGGCACGAGCTCATCGGCGCCGAGGACGTCGCCTCCCTCAAGGACCGAATCCTCGCCTCCGGCCTGCCGGTGTCCCGGCTGGTGTCCACCGCCTGGGCGTCGGCGTCGTCCTTCCGAGGCGGTGACAAGCGCGGCGGCGCCAACGGCGCGCGTGTCCGCCTGGAGCCGCAGAACGGCTGGGAGGTCAACGACCCCGACCTGCTGGCGACGGTGCTGCGCGCCCTGGAAGGGATCCAGGCGGACTTCAACGCCGCCCAGACCGGCGGAAAGCGGGTCTCGCTCGCCGACCTGATCGTGCTCGCCGGCGGCGTGGCCGTCGAACGGGCCGCCAAGGACGCGGGCTTCGACGTCGAGGTCCCCTTCACGCCGGGCCGCGTGGACGCCTCGCAGGAGCAGACCGACGTGGAGTCGTTCGCCGCGATGGAGCCCGCCGCCGACGGGTTCCGCAACCACCTCGGGAAGGGCGGCCTGTTGCCGGCCGAGTACCTGCTGATCGACCGGGCGAACCTGCTGACCCTCAGCGCCCCCGAGATGACGGTCCTCGTCGGTGGTCTCCGCGTCCTGGGCGCGAACTCCCAGCAGTCGCCGCTCGGCGTCCTCACCACGACCCCCGGGGTGCTGACCAACGACTTCTTCGTCAACCTGCTCGACCAGGGCACGAAGTGGAAGGAGACCTCCGGGGACGCGAACACCTTCGAGGGCCGCGACTCCGCCACCGGTGAGCTCAGGTGGACCGGCAGCCGCGCCGACCTCGTCTTCGGGTCGAACTCCGAGCTGCGCGCCCTCGCGGAGGTGTACGCGAGCGACGACGCCAAGGAGAAGTTCGTGCGCGACTTCGTCGCGGCATGGGTCAAGGTCATGAACCTCGACCGGTTCGACCTCGTCTGACCGTTCCGGCCACGACGGCCAGGCGGGCCCGGACGGGCCCGCCTGGCCGTTTCTCGTTCGCGGCGGCCGTTCGCGGCGGCGGCGCGCCCGGCGGGCGGGGGAGTACGCGTCGCCGGTGGGGTGGCCGATGAAAGTTTCCTTTTTCACCGGCGGGCGGCCAGGGCGGTGAGGTGCGGGATCAGGGCGCGGATCGGAGGGGGACGAGGGGTGGGTTGACGGGAGGAAAAGGGCTCCTTACCGTGTGGATCGTTCACGCTTTTGGACATCATCCACATATGTGAACTCACCCCAGGGGAAGACCCGCGAAGGGAGTCCTGACCATGACAGGAACGATGAGGGTGGGTGTGCGGCCCGGTGCGTTGCTGGCCGCCGGCGCCCTGCTGGTCTCCGGGGTGGTGGCGATGTCCTCGGCGGCCTCCGCCGCCGCCCCGGTGGCCGGGGGGAGCTACCGGCTGGTCAACGCGGGCAGCGGCCTGTGCGCAGAAGTGCCGGGCGGGAGCACCGGGGACGGTGTCCAGCTCACGCAGAACGCCTGCGCCGGCGCCGGGCAGACCTTCACGCTCACCTCGGTGAGCGGCGGCTACCGGCTGGTGGCCGCGCACAGCGGCAAGTGCCTCGGCGTCAGGGACGCCAGCACCTCGGCGGGCAAGGCCGTGCAGCAGGAGACCTGCACCGGCGCCGCGTCCCAGACCTGGAGCGTCACGGTGTCCGGCTCCCAGTACCGGGTGGTCAACGCCAACGGCGGCAAGTGCCTGAACGTCAAGGACAACGCCACCTCGGCCGGCGCCCTGTTACAGCAGAACTCCTGCGACTCGGTGTCCACAAAACTGTGGGGGTTCGAGACGGGGAGCGGCGGCCCGACGACGTCCCCCACCCCGTCGGCCACCCCGACCGGTCCGACGCCGACCCCGACGCCCACGACGAGCAGCCCTCCAGGCAACGCGAGCGGCCTGGTGGGGTTCGCGGCCACGACCGGGTACGGGCGCACCGGCACCAACGGCGGGTCGGGCGGCCCGACGGTGACCGTCGGCACCTACGCGCAGCTCGCGGCGGCCGTCGCCGACGACGCGCCGAGGATCGTCCGGGTGTCCGGCACGATCAGCGGCGGCGGCGCGGACATGCTGGACGTCGGGTCGAACAAGACCATCATCGGCGTCGGGACCACCGCCACGATCGACGGGTTCGGGTTCGACGTGAACGGCTGGGGCCCCGACGAGGTGGCGTGGGGCGGCGACCTCTGCGACCCCGCCGAGAAGGACAGGTTCACCCACGTGCAGAACGTGATCATCCGGAACCTGAGCTTCAGGAACTCGGCCGACGACTCGGTCAACGTGCAGTGCTACTCCCACCACGTGTGGGTCGACCACAACACCTTCTACCCGGCCTACGACGGCTCGGTGGACATCAAACGCGGGTCCGACCTGGCCACGGTCTCGTACAACCGGTTCGCTGGCACCGACAAGTCGATGCTGCTCGGCCACAGCGACGGCAACGGCGCCCAGGACACCGGCTACCTGAACGTCACCTACCACCACAACTGGTTCGACGGGTCGGCCACCCGGCACCCCCGGGTGCGGTTCGGGTACGCCCACGTGTTCGCCAACTACGTGAGCGTCAGCGACTACTTCCTCGGCCTCGGCGTGAGCGGCCGGATCTACGCCGAGAGCAACTACGTCAAGGGCGCCAAGACCATCACCCAGGACTTCGGCGACACCCGGCTGACCTGGACCGCCAGCAACCACTACGACATCGCCACCATCACGCGGGCCAACTCCAGCGGCAGCACCATGAGCGACTGGCTCCGCGCCGACGGCAGCGTCTCGCCGCCGCCGTACTCCTACTCGGCCGGCTCGGCCTCCGCCACCCCGCCCTCGGCCGGCGCCGGCGTCAGCGGCGCGGACACCATCCCGTAACGTCCGGGACCGCCAGGGCGGCGGACGCCAGGAAGGTCGGCGGACGCCAAGGAAGGGCCCGCGAACGCCAAGGAAGGGCGCCGAGATCCTCGGCGCCCTTCGTCGTGAGGTCAGGCGGTGTGGCAGAGCGTGCCGTTGAGGGTGAACACGGACGGCAGGATGTTGGGGCCGCTGTACCCGGCGACGAAGCCGATGTTCACGGTGCCCCCTCCCGCGGCGAGCCCGCCGTTGGTGGCGAGGCTGGTGACCTTGACGGTGCGGCCGTTCTGCTGCCAGTCGCCGTTCCAGCCGCCGTTCATCTGCTGCCGGCCGGTCGGCCAGGTGAACGTGAGCGTCCAGCCGTCGATGGCGTGCGGGCCGGTGTTGGTGACGTCCACCCCGGCGACGTAGCCGCTGCCCCAGTCGTCGTTGTCGGTGTACCGGACCGTGCAGGTGCTGGTCGCCGGGCTGCCGGTGGCGAAGGTGAGCGGGGGAGAGGCCCACGACACCTTGCCCGCGGTGTCGCGGGCCAGCACGTTCACGGTGTACCGGGTGCCGGGGTCGAGGTTCCCGGCGGTCAGCGAGGTGCCCGGGGTCTCGCCGAGCTGCTCGCTGATCGCGCCGTTCTGCCGGTACACCTCGTACTTGGCGATCGGCCGGTCGCCCGGGGTGGCGGCGGGCCAGGAGAGGGTGGCGGTCCGGTCGGTGACCGCGGCGGCGGCGGGCTGGCCCGGCGCCCCGGGCGCCCCGGTGCTCTGGGCGGCCGGATGCAGCACGATCGTGGTCAGCGAGTACGGCGGGAGCGTCTGGCCGGTCGCGCTACCGGTCTGGGCGGAGGTGACCGAGGTGCCGCCGTTGAGGTAGGAGTACACCTTGGGCGGGCCCGCGGCCGGAATGTACCCGGCGTAGCCGATGCCGGCCTGGTAGGAGTTGACCGGGTCCTTGTTCACCAGCAGGACGGCGAGGTCGCCGTCGCGGCGGCGGACGGCGTGCGCGGTGACCAGCGGCTGGTCGGTGCCCGCCCGCAGGAACTGGTCGCCCGGCCGGGCGAAGGCGTTCATCATCGCCAGCCCGTGGTACGGCGCGAAGGGCGTGTTGAGCGCCGGTTCGCACGTCGTCCCGTCGGCCGTGCAGCCGGCGCTGGAGAGCAGGCCGAAGTCGCCGTAGTCAGTCTGACCGGCGACGGTGGACACCGTCCCGATGCCGTTGTGCACGTTCCACCAGTTGACGGTGAAGACGCCGTTCTCCAGCAGCCCGCTGTAGACGTCGGCGAGGAACAGGGCGGCCGGCTGGGTGTTCTGGCCCACGCCCACGTTCAGCTCGGTGAGGCTGATGCCGATGCGTGAGGCGCCCGCGCCGGCGTACTGGGCGATCTGCCGGCGCAGCAGGTAGACGGCGTCGTCGATCTGCTCCGGTTTGGCCAGCGCCTCCGCCGCCGTGCCGCCGCCCGGATACCAGTGCACGTCCACGAAATCGATCTTGGATCCGGCGACGGAGAGCACCGTCTGGTTCCAGGTGGCCGAGTCGCCCTCGCCGACCAGCCCGTCCGGCCAGTTCGCGGGCGTGGTGAGCACCGCGCCCACCTTGACGGACGGGTCGACCGCCTTCATCGCGTCGGCGAACGCGACGACGGCGTTGGCGTAGGCGACCGGCCGCTTGTCGGCGTGCTCGTCGGCCTCCCAGGCGGAGCCGTAGTGGCCGTTGCCGTAGTTCTCGTTGCCGATCGTCCAGTACTTGGCGCTGTAGGACTTGGTCACGTTGGCGTACCGGACCCAGTCGGCGGCCTCCTCGGGCGTGCCGGTGCCGTAGTTCGCGATGATCATCGGCTGGGCGCCGGTCCGCCGTACGGCGGCCATGAACGTGTCGAAGTCGGTGTTCGGGGCGACGTACCCGCCCGGCGCGGTGTGGGTCTTCCAGTGGTAGATGTCAGCGTAGGAGCCGCCCGGGTACCGGATCATCCGTACCCCGGCGGTCTTCAGCAGATCGGACACGGCCGTGGTGCCGAGCTCGGTGTCCCAGATCGCGTCATTGACCCCCAGGCCGGTGGCAGGAGCGGTGGCCAGCCCGGCCCGTGCGTTCACCGTGACCGTCACGGGCGGGGGCGCCGCGCCCGCCGCCGGCAGGCCGGGCCCCATGGACATGACGGCCCCGGTGAGCACCGTCGCGGCCACGACGGGAAGTCGGCGAATCCTCATCAGGAATCCCATCGACGGGTGTTGATCGAAGTGGCCTCATGCTGGGTTCGCCCTCTCGGCCTGTCAACGACGCGCCCCGGCACCGCCTTCTCGGCGCTTCGGCGGTGGCGGGCCCGCGACGGGTCCGATCTGGTGCAACCCGCCTGGTACGGCACCGAACCCGGCTCTACTGGGCGGCCCCGCCGGCGTGCGGTCCGGCACCGTACCGGCGTGAAAATTTCAGCCGTGACCACCGCAGTCATGGTCATTTAGTTTGTTTAGTTGACATACAAAACAGAGGTGCGTCTTCCTCGGTGCCTGTGGGCCGGCCGCGGTATGGCCACGGGGATGTGCGTGAGCGACAAGGACGGCTCGACCGCGGGCGGCAACCCGATCGTCCAGGAGACCTGCTCCGACGTCGCCCGCATGCAGTTCGCCTTCACCTTCGTCTCCGGCCCCACCGCCACCCCCGGCCCGACGCCCACCGGGCGGGTCTGGCCGGCCGACGCGGACGGGTTCGCCTCCACCAGCGGCATGGGCGACACCACGACGACCGGCGGCGCGGCCGGCCCCACGGTCACCGTCACGACGTACGCCGACCTGGTGAGGTACGCCACCGCCTCGGCCGCGTACGTCATCCGGGTCGACGGCGCGATCACCGTCACCCCCTACGGCACCGAGATCAGGGTGGCCTCCGACAAGACGATCGTCGGCGCCGGGACCAGGGGGCACATCGTCAACGGCGGCTTCTTCCTGGGCGGTGGCGTGCACAACGTGATCATCCGGAACCTCACGATCCGCGACACCCGGGTGGCCTCCGACGACCCCGACGACAAGGACTTCGACTACGACGGCATCCAGATGGACACCGCGCACCACGTCTGGATCGACCACAACACCATCACCCGCATGAACGACGGCCTGATCGACAGCCGCCTGGACACCACCTACCTGACCGTGTCCTGGAACGTGCTGTCGGAGAACAACAAGGCCTTCGGCATCGGGTGGACCACGAACGTCACCTCGCGGATGACGATCCACCACAACTGGATCCACGACGACAACCAGCGCAACCCGAGCACCGACAACGTCGCCTACGCCCACCTGTACGACAACTACCTGCAGAACATCAGCTCGTACGGGAACTACGCCCGGGGCGCGACCAAGATGGTGCTGGAGAACGGCTACTTCGACAACGTCAAGGATCCCTACTACCGGGACGACGCCGCGCAACTGCGCCAGTCCGGCAGCATCGTGGTCAACTCCACCGGCCGGCAGGAGACCGGCGGTTCGGCGTTCACCCCGAGCTCGTTCTACCCCTACACCCTCGACCCCGCCTCCCAGGTCCCCACGCTGCTGCGCACCTACGCGGGCCCCCAGGCCGGCATCGGCACGTGACCGGCCTCTCGCACCCTCGGCGACCGGGCCGGTTCTCCTCGGCGACCGGCCGATTCTCCTCGGCGACCGGCCGATTCCTCTCGGCGATCGGCCGGTTCAGCGCCCCGGCCAAGGGTCGCACGCGGCCGATCGGCTACGGTGACCGGCCATGAGGGTCGTCATCGTCGGTGGCAGCGGTCTGCTCGGCCGCGAACTCGTCCGCCGGTGTTCGGCGGCCGGGGAGGAGGTGGCCGCGACCTACCTGACCCGGCCAGGAGCGGCGACCGCCGGAGTCGAGTGGGTCCCGCTCGACGTGCGCCGGCCAGATGACGTCGACGCGCGGATCAGCGCGTTCAAGCCCGATGTGGTCATCAACGCCGCCTACCGGCAGGCGGACTGGGCGACCACGGCGACCGGGGCCGTCAACGTCGCCCTCGCCGCCTCCGCGTCGGGCGGGCGCCTGGTCCACGTGTCCAGCGACGCGGTCTTCTCCGGCGCCGCGATCCACTACGACGAGACGTGCGCCCCCGACCCGATCACCCCGTACGGCGCGGCCAAGGCCGCCGCCGAGACGGCGGTGAGCGCGATCGCGCCGGGCGCGGTGATAGCCCGGACCTCCCTGATCATCGGTGCCGGCGACTCCGCGCACGAGACGCTGGTGCACGCCCTGGCCACCGGCCGGAAGCAGGGAACGCTGTTCACCGACGACGTGCGCTGCCCCGTACACGTCACCGACCTCGCCGCCGCACTCCTCGAACTCGCCGCCTCCGACCACCACGGCATCCACCACGTCGCCGGCCCCGACGCCCTGAGCCGCTACGAACTCGGCCTCCTCATAGCCCACCGCGACGGCCTCGACCCGTCCCGCCTCCCAAAAGGCCGCCGAGCCGACACCACCTCCCCCGCCCCCTTGGACGTACGCCTGACCTGCCACACAACCCAACAACACCTCCACACCAAACTCCGCGGCGCGCGACGGTTTCTGGGTGAGGTTCACCCTGGCCGCCGGGGCTGAAACAGCGGACCTTCGCGAGGAGAGGCGGCGAGCGGACCGCCGAGCTTGAGCACCATCACGTCAGCGACATCAGCGTCCGGTGTCGGCTGGTTGGTCCCGGTGGCATGCCACCCCAAGTGCTCGTACATGTCATGCGCCGGGGCTCTCGGCAGGCTTAGCAGTGTCGCCCAAGGCTCCGGCCGGGCCCCCAGCAGTTCGTCCAGCAGCCGCCTGCCGTGCCCGTGGCCGCGGCGCTCTGCGATCACGTTGAGTTCGATGACCGCGAACTTCTCGCTTTCGACCACATCCTCAGGCGCGGGAGTGGTGTTCCCGCCCCACCACCGGCCGGCAGCGAACGGAAGCCCGAATGCCCACCCGATCAGCCTGCCGTCGTCACGGGCCGACACCAGGTGAAACCCCGGGCTGCCGACCTGCCGGCGAGTCCGCTCCAAGTACCGCTCCCTGGAGGCGTTCGGGTTGCTGTTGTACGGCGGCTCCGCCTGAATCTCCAGGTAGGGGATCACGTATTCGTCGTCCAGAACCTCTACGGCATCCCCATCATGCTTGTGCTCGAAAACGATCCCCATCAATTTCTCCCGGCCGGGAGCGCGAGTAGGTCGCGGTACTCGACTACAGAGGATCGCGTATTAGCCACCTCCGGCACCGCGTTGGCTACCCCGAGAGCCATATGGTGGACGAACCGGGTGACGTTGTCCCCGAGTCCGGTCAGGACCCTACGGGCATGGCCGAGCCCATCGTCGATATGGCCGCGCCGCACCTCGGAGTAGGCGCAGTGCAGTTCGACCTGGGCGCGCTGTCGCGGTCGGCCTACCGGGTAGGACGCCAGCGCCTCTTCCTGGGCACGGTCGGCGCTCGGGTGCCCAGCCAGGGTGAACACCAGGGACCTGGAGTAGAGCAGCCGAAACGTCGGCCACCCCTCGGCCGACAGCAGATCCGAAGTGACAGCGCTGGGAAGACGCTCGAACACCCGTACCTGCTCATCCAACGTGGCGCACGCCTGCGCGACATCGCCGGCCAGGGTTAGCGCATGAGATCGAGCACCGAGAGCCTCCACCGTAGCCACACAGGCCCGCCCCCCAGACAGCGCCAAGGCCTTGTCGGCGCGGTCCAGCACCAACACTGCCGGCCGGTCCTCGTGCAACGCCTGCACAGCTTCCGAGGCATACGCCGCCGCTTGCACGTCCTGGTCGCCGGTTCGTTCAGCCGCTCGGCGGGCAGTCGTCCACCAGTGGCGCGACTCACGGGCATATCCGGTCGACCCGAGTGTGTGAGCCAGCAGGTTCGTCATACGTGCGTTGACCCGCAACCACCGAGAGGTTTCTCGGGGCGGCACACAGTTCATGGTCTTCTGGAGCGCGAGCACATCAGCGGCCAAGTCACCGAGCACTTCCACCTGAGAGCGTGCCACGATCGCGTGGGAGTACTCCCACACCAATTCTTCGAAGTCGTCGATGCCGGGATCGCCGACAGTCTGGTCAACGACGGACCTCAGCCGCTCCAGCCCGTCCTGGAACGGCGCGGAGGCGGCGCTGCCCGCTGCGGCGAAGCCACCGAGAAGGAGTTGCCGGCGGAGTGCGTCCATGGTTTCAGCATCCCACCGCTCCGCGATTGCGGGGGATGGTCGTGGCGTCTCGTTGGCCAACGCGAACCCGTACATCGTGAACAGAATGCCGCCGGCGTTGAGGGCTTGATCAAGCCGTCGCATGGCGTCCTCGGCGGGCCGTCGTGTCCCTCGCTCCCACTTGGCCAGCAGCGACGGATCTATCGGAACCTTCGGCGCCGTCTCAGTGAGCGTCAAACCGGCCAGCTCCCGCCACTGCCGCAGGGCTGCGCCCAGTAAGTGCCAAGGCGAGATCGATCCATCGACCGCGTCAGGACCACGTGGCATACCGGCTCCTCGTTTTGGACACCGTTGGCCAATCCGAACTGGCCAAAACGCTGACCTAGGAATCGTGCCTGATCGCCACCAGCATGGCACAGAGGTCTACACACCGCGCTGCCCCGATAGCGCAACGTCACCTGAAAGCGGAGCCCGACGAGGCAGGGTTGATCACCTGGTGGGTTCCTTGATCGGACGTGGAGGTCCGGCTCATGCAGGAGTCCAGATCCATCTCGCATCGCGCGACGACCCCAACCGGCTGGCGAGTGTTCCGCAGCAGCGCGGGCCGTTTCTGGGCAACCCGAGAGCGCGCGTACGACGAGGCGGGCGAGGCTTCCGGCGCTTGGCGTACGGTCGACGCCGATGACGAGATCGCGTTGTGCCGGGCCATCGCCGAGCAGGAGGCCCGGGCAGAACTGGCGCGCTTCTCGTGACCACGGCAGCGGTTGCGGGGTCGCGCGCGGATGCCCAGTTCGCCGTGCTGGAGCAGACCTACCCCGGGTGGCACATCACCCGCTTCACCCGCTCCGACGGAACCTTCGGCGGCTGGTGGGCCACCCGGCGCGTCTCGCTACTCCCGTCCCACCGCTCGGCCGGCCTGGTACCGTCCATCGCCCGATGGGACGCGTTGTCCCTGTCCAGCGAACTGGCCGCGCAGGACGCCCTCGGCCAGAGAATCGGCTACACCGTGGCATCGCCATGAGCCGACTCACCGATTCGCTGATCTCCGCCGCCCGAGACCGATGATCTTGTTCTGAATGGCGAGATCCGTTGATTCCGCAGCCGAAATGGCTCGTGGCGCTCTGCGCCCACATCCTCACCATGGGTCACAATCTGGTATCTACATCACCGCTGCGGTAACCCGTCAGGGTGCGTTGCCCGTCCACGGAGACGACACGGTCAGCCACTCGCTGGAATCAGACGATGCCCTGGCCGGCAAGGACCTCACCGATCTCCTTCCCGGCAAAGAATTCGTGCTCGGTCGTACCGGCCGCCTGACTCCTACGACAGCATGCAGAAAGCAGTCAGATGACCCACCAGTACAACCCTCAGCAGGTCACACATTTCCAACAGCCGCAGCGGCCACCGAAGAAGGGTTTCAGCGGCATGGTCCTCGCCCTTGCTCTGGTAGGTGGGCTTGCGGTCGGGTGTATCGGCGGAGTCGGTATTGGCTTAGCCGGATCATCGGGCAAGCCCATAGCGACCACGGCCAATGTTCCTGCGGCCGATAACGAGCCCGCTTCCGAGCAGGCGAGCGCGGAGCCCTCAGCGGATCACACACCCAAGCCCAGCGAATTCAGGGTCACCATAAAGGTGATCAAGAGTGAGTGTTTCAGTTCGGCTGGAGCCATAGTCACATATCGTGCCCAACTTGCCTATTCGGGCAACTCGCTGCCCGAAGACAAGACATTCACCGTGTCCTACAAGATTTCCGGTGGGCAGGACCCCGCGACGGGAGCGATAGACGTCACTGGCGATGAGATAAGCAGGCCGGCCCAGGAGACCATTCAGACTCCGACCTGCACGTCGGCGCTGAGGGCCAAGGTCACTCAGGTTCTCTGAGAAGAACGGGAAAGCCCTGCCGTCTCAGAACGGCAGGGCTCCTTGCCATGAGCGCTCCGAGCCAGCCGACATCGTCCCGGAAGAGAAGAGCCAAACCCACTGGTCACCCGAGCCCACCGTCACCCAGAGCCCTTCACGAACCTCATGATCCACTAAAGTGCGGATGAGGTGCTCCTTGGCGAATTTGCCGCCGTGGGCGCGTAACGCCTGAAGATCACCGGAAGCTAGGTGGACGAAGCCCCATCGGCCGTCGCCTAGATCAGTGAGGGCCGTCGAAGAGCTGCGGGCCCTGTGCGAACACTTATCCAGCATCAGGGGCATTTGCGCACCACAAACCAGGTCGAATCAACCTTCGCCACAGTGCGGACCGGACAAAGGCAATCAAGGGAACTGGCTGCCGAACTGCTGGCCTGGCGATGGCACTCCAGCTCATCCAGACCGCTCAGGACCGCTGGGGCGCGGTCGATCGCCCCCACTTGTCGCGCTCGTCCGCGCGAGTGGATGTGGGGCTACGCTGCTGGGTCATGGGGGAGACGCGTCTTGATATTGCTCGGATTCGGGGGGCTCGTGGGGTTATCGATCCGGTTTTTCTTGGTAGTCCGTTGTATCGGTGTGAGGGGCTGGGGGCCCGTCTCGGGTGTGTGGTGAGTGTCAAGCTGGAGACGGCGAATCCGGTGCGGAGTTTCAAGGCTCGTGGTACCGAGGTGGTCGCCAGCCTGCTCGCGGACAGTGGGGCGCGGGCCGTGGTGTGTGCGAGTGCGGGGAATCTTGGGCAGGCGCTCGCCTGGTCCGGTCGTGGGCGGGGGATCGAGGTCACCGTCGTGGCATCGCGCTTCGCGCCCTCGGTCAAGCTTGATCGGATCCGTGCGTTGGGTGCCAGGTTGGAGCTGGTGGACGGCGACTTCGACATGGCCCGCGAGCGGGCGGCGGCGATCGCGTCGTACGACGGCATCCGGCTGGTCGAGGACAGCCTGGACATCGAGACCTGTGAGGGCGCGGCCACCATCGGCCTGGAACTGGTGGACGCCGTGCCGTCGTTCGACGCCGTTCTGATCGCTCTCGGCGGCGGGGCGCTGGCCACTGGTGTGGGTCACGTGGTCAAGGCCCTGGCGCCCGGCGTCGAGGTGATCTGCGTCCAGCCGCTGGGCGCGCCGGCGATGACCCGCTCGTGGCGCCGGCGACGTGTCGTCACCACCGACTCGACCCACACCATCGCCGACGGCGTCGCCGGCCGGCGGCCCATCCCGGCCGTACTGGACGACCTCCTCCTGGTCGCCGACGACGCCGTCCTGGTCCAGGAGACGTCGATCATCACCGGCATGCGGATGCTCCTCGACCACGCCGGCCTTGTCGTCGAACCGTCGGCCGCGCTCGGCGTCGCCGCGATCCTCGAAGACCGCGAACGCTTCGCCGGCCGGCACGTGGTCACGATCGTGTGCGGCGGCAACGTCGACATGGACGCCTACCACCGCTGGGTCGGGCCGACTCCCGGCCGACCGTCTTGATATCGAACCTGGGAGAGGAGCGTCAGCGCTCGCAGACGACTCCGTCGCCGTCGCGGTCCTGGTACCAGTTGTACTCGGGGTCGACGTTCCGGCGGTACGGGCCGTAACCGTGCTTGTTGGCCTCGGCGCAGGTGGGGTAGCGGGGGTCGTCGCCCGGTGGCGGGGGAGGGGTCGTGGGCTTCGTGGTCGGCTTCGGTTTCGGCGTGGGCTTCGGCTTCGGGGTCGGTTTGGGCGTGGGCTTGGGATTGGGATTGGTCCCGGTGTCGCATCGGCCCGACCACACCCGTAACCGGGCCGCCTTCGCCTTGGACTGGTCGCCGCGGACCACCTTGATGAACCGGTCGTTCGGCGCCACCAGGACCGCCTTGCCGTACCCGTAGCGGACCAGGCTGCGGTTCACGAACGTCCCGCCGCTCTTCCACACGTAGAACAAATAACGACCCGAGAATGCGCTGGGCGTGGTCAGGTGGGGTCGTCCAGTAGCTGGGTCAGGCGTTCCAGGCCGTCTTTGATGAGTCGCCCGTAGTCGTCGTCGGCGAGTGCGTCGATTTGGGTGCGTGCCTGGTGGAGGTGTTCGCGGGCGTGGGGGAGGTCGCCCAGTTTGCGGTAGCAATCGCTCAGATTGAGGTGCAACGACGGGTACAGGCCGGCCACCGAAAGCGTCACCCCGGCTTCGCCCACCCGTTCGTCGGTGACCAGATCGGCGGCGGCGAGCGCTCGCAGATCCCACATCAGCTCCTGGTGCGCGTCGTCCTGCACGTCGGCCATCGAGTGGGCGAGGACGCACACATGCAGCGGGTCGCCTTGCTCGCCGCCGATGTCATCCCAGATCTGCGCGAACAGGTCGCGAGCGGCGTCGCGCTGACCTTGGTGGTGGTGCAACTCCACCCCCTGGCCGATCCGGGTCATCGTGGGGTCGGTGGTCATCGGCGGCTCCTTCACCGTCGCGGGCGACGGCGGCCAGCTTACCCGCCCGGCGTGACTTAACGATCTTCGAGTTTCCGACCGGCCGGGGGCGTTTTCGCAGGGCCGGCGGGGGTGCCGTGCGGGCGGGCGTCAGGCGTGGCAGGAAGTGGTCAGGGGCGGGCAGCTTGCTGCCGTCCATTCGTCTGGTTCGAGGCCGGGAATTGCCGGAGAGTTGTACTCACAAGGACGAACACAAAGCCTCCCAGAAAAGAGAACGAAAATGACGAACTCCACTTTCTCCCCGGTCACCTCCACCCGCACCGCCGGCACCACCTGGGACTCCCGCGCTGCGGGCACCACCTGGGACTCCTTCTCCAAGACCCCCGGCACCACCTGGGACTGAGGATAGGAAATGCCTCGAACTGAATGGTAAGCCGGAAGATTGATCCCCCGTAAATTCAAAGAATTCATAATTCAAGCAGCGTGACCGGCGAACACAAGCTTCGGATGACTTTTCGAAAAGCCCGGCAGGCCGACTAAGACCCTCTTGATCCGCGTACGGGATCGACGGCATCGGCGCACATCGAGACCACGGGCAGACAGACGATCACCTCATAGTCAGTGACACACTTCTTCCCTCGCGTCGAGTGACGTCCATGCGTCGAGTGACGTCCATGCGCCCAGCTGAGGCGCGGTCGTCATGAGGTCATGGTGAGGACGATTCGGCCGGTGGTGGTGCCCCGGGACTGGCGGGTCCATGCGTGTTCGGCGTCCGCGAGCGGGACGGTCTCGTGGGCGACGGTCAGTCGCCCCTGTGCGACCAGTCCGGCGATCATGGTGATGGCGGTCGCGCGCTGCTCGGCGCTCAGCTCGTTGTTCGTGTACCCGAGCAGCCGCAGCGACCTGCCGCGCAGGGTGGCGGAGTCGAGCGGGCAGGTCTCGGCGGCGGAACTGCCGAGGTTCACCATCCGGCCGCCGGGGCGCAGGGTACGGGCCGCGGCCGCCGCCGGGGGCCCGAAAAGCGGGTCGAGGACCAGGTCGACCGGTCCGTCGGCGGCGGCCGAGAAGCGGGCCGCCAGCTCGGTCACGTCGTCGGTGTCGAGCGCGACGACCGCGTCTGCGCCGGCCCGTTCCGCGCGTTCCCGCGCGGACGCCGAGCGCGCGCCCGCGACGATCCGGCGCGCCCCGGCGAGCCTGGCGAGCTGGACGGCGGCCTGCCCGACCACCCCGCCGGCGCCGAGCACCAGCACCTGCTCGCCCGCCACGAGCTCGCCGCGCATGCTCAGCGCCATGTGAGCGGCGACGGCGGAGAGCCCGAGGGCCGCGACGGCGACGGGGTCGGCGCCCTCCGGCAGCTCGACGAGGTCCGCCACGGGCACGACGGCGTACTCGGCCATGCTCCCGTCGCCCGGGGCCATCCCCGCCGTCGTCGGGAACCACACCGGCCGCCCGCCTGCCGTCCCCACCCCCTGCACGCCCGGCACGTACGGCGTGGCGGGCCTGCCGAAGTAGGACGTGCCGGTCGCGCAGAGCAGGTCGAGCGGGGTGACGGGAGCGGCGTGGACCTCGACGAGCTTCTCGCCGGGGCCGGGCACGGGGACGGGGACACCGGCCACCGCCGGTGGCCGGCCGGGCTCGTGGATCTGTGCGGCGCGCATAGGTGCCGTGCTCTCCGTCATCCGCTCCACCGTTCGTCCGCTGTGCGGACAGTCGTCCGCAGAGAATATGGGAGGGATCGTACTACCGAGGGCAAGGCCCCCGACGTCGGACCGGGAACGGGCGGGCCGTCACCCTTGAAAGGGGTCGCGTTGCCGGAGCGGCTTCGGGAAGGGCCGGGCCGAGTTCGCGCCATGAAGGCGGGCAACGCGACGGCGCCCGCCCTTCGGGGTGAAGGGCGGGCGCCGGGTGGTGCCGTGGGGGTCTACTTCAGGACGGGGTAGCGCCTGACCAGGTCGGTGCGGCCCCACCACTCGCCGATGCCCAGGGTGTTCCCGGCGCCGGCCAGGGCCAGGCCGACCAGCACGATGGCGTAGATGATGTGCTCGTCGAGGAACGGGTTGGAGGCCAGCGGCAGCTCGGCGGCCCACATGAACACCAGGAGCAGGGTGCCCGCGGCGGCGGCGATCCGCATTCCGGCGCCCAGGATGAGGGCGGTGCCGATGCCGAGCAGGCCGAGCATGAACAGCCAGTCGACCCAGGGCTGCCCGGCCAGGCCGCCGAAGAATCCGCCGAGCGCGTGGCCGTCGGTGCCCTTGAGGAATCCGGTGGTGGGGCTGCCCCCGTTGATCCAGGAGCGGGCGGCGGGAGTGGCGAAGCCCCAGCCGAACATCTTGTCGAGGAAGGCCCACAGGAAGATCCAGCCGAGGGCGATACGGGCGACGGACCAGGCATAGGCGGCCGACGGCCTGGTCACCGGCGAGGACTCGGCCTTCACGACGGGGGTGCGGGGAGCGGCGTCACTCTGGTGGCGCCCTTCGGCGAGTGCCATGACTGGCCCTTTCAGTGCGGAGGTCACTGTTCTTGTACGTCTTCATCACACCGTTTCGCCGCGTCGGCGTGCAGTGCCGTACGACCGCGGCGGTCCCGCCGGATTGCCCGGTGAAGACGGGACCTTCGGCACTGCCGGTCGCCGCGGCGCCGGAAGAAGGGTGGACCATGAGCATGCGCAAGAGTGAGGTCGCCCTCGCGATGAACGGGGCGGTCGAGGCGGCGGTCTGGGCGCCGTCGGTGCACAACACCCAGCCGTGGTCGTTCGCCCTGTCCGGCGAGGAGATCAGCCTGCGCGGCGATCCCGACCGCAGGCTTCGCCTCGCCGACGAGTCCGGGCGCCAGATGACGATCAGCTGCGGCGCGGCCCTGTTCAACCTGCGTACGGCGCTCGGCGAGCTGGGCTTCGAGCCGGTCGTGCGGACGCTGCCCGATCCCGCCCGCCCGCTCCTGCTGGCGACCGTCCGGCCGGGTGCGGTCGCGCGGGCCGACGAGCACCGCCACGCCCTGTACGAGGAGATCATGCGGCGCCGGACCCATCGTGCCGGGTTCAGCGGCACGCCCGTCCCCGGCGAGCTGGTCCAGGAACTGACCGCCCAGGCCGCCATGGAGGGGGCGCGCCTGACGCCGGTGCGGTCGGAGGCCGCCGTGCGCGTGCTGGCCGCGCTCACCAACGCGGCCCAGGACGTACAAGCCGAGGACCGCGGGCTGAGCCTGGAGCTGATCCGCTGGAGCGGCCCTCCCGGCAGCGCACGGCGGGACGGCGTCCCGGCGCATGGCTACCCGAGCGAGCCGAGGCGTACCCATCCGCAGCACTTCGCCCAGCGCGGCTACGGCTGGAGCCGCTGGAGCGGCAGCGAGGACGATCAGCGCATGTCCACGTCGACCGGGCTGGTGGCGGTGCTGACCACGCCGGCCGACCGGCCTGAGGACTGGCTGGCCGCCGGGCAGGCGCTCCAGCACGTCCTGCTGCACGCGTCGGCGCACGGGGTCCAGGCCGCCTTCCACACGCAGGCGCTGGAGATGTGTGAGCTCCGGGAATTCCTGCGCGGGCACCTGCTGTCGGGAGAGCACCCGCAAATGATCATGAGGCTGGGCATGGCCCTCACCGAAACCTCCAGTGTCCGCCGTCCCGCCTCGGAGGTCGTCGACAGGGACTGACCCCGCCGGCGGCGCCCGCCGGACGCGGGACCAGCGCCGGACGCGGGACCAGCGCCGGACGCGGGGGCCGGCGTCGGATGCGGGACCAGCGCTGGGCGCGGGGACCAGCGCCGGACGCGGGCACTAGCGCCGGATGCGGCGGCCGGAGATCTGTTCGGGGAGCACCACGATGAAGTGCTCGCGACCGCCCGGGGCCCACGGGGTCAGGGGGAGCCGCGACAGGCGGGCGATCTCTTCGGGGTCGTCGGTGGCACGAGCGCGGCCGACCGCGGTGACCGACCACCCGGTCAGGGTTCCGGCGTCGTACTCGTCCGCCTCGAACGCGACGATCGTGTCCCTGGCGGCGGTGGCCAGCCTGGAGCCGGCGGCCGTCCGGAGCACGATCCGCTGCCCGTCCAGCAGGAAGTTCACCGGCTGGACGGCGGGGAGCGCGCGATCGGTGTACACGATCCGCCCGATCGGCACCGAAGCGAGCAGCGCGAGGCATTCCTCGCGGGAGAGGACCTGCAGGCCGGCCGAGTCTACTTTCACCCCGCCAGCTTGACGAGGGCCGACCATGGCGGGAAGGGACCAAGGTCCCGTCATGGCGGGAACTTCCGCCGGAACCGGACCGCCGGAACCGGTCCGCCGGAACCGGTCCGCCGGAACCGGTCCGCCGGAACCGGTCCGCCGGAACCGGTCCGCCGGAACCGGTCCGCCGGAACCGGTCCGCCGGAACCGGTCCGCCGGAACCGGTCGCCAGGAGGACGGTCCTCCCCGCCCCTCGGAAGGACGTTCCTCACTGCCCCAGGACAGGCGGTGCTCCCGCCCCGGGAAGGCCAGTGCCCCCGCCCCAGGACGGGCGGTGCTCGCGCCCCCGGGAAGGCCAGTGCTCCCGCCCGGGAAGGGCGGTGCTCCCTGGCTCAGGGGAAGGTCAGTTCTCCGTGTCCCTGGGTGCCGGATGGTCGGCCTTCAGGCGGGCGGACAGTGCCGCCACCTGGGTGCGGCGTTGCAGGTTGAGCTTGCTCAGCACGTTGGACACGTAGTTCTTGATGGTCTTCTCGGCAAGGAACAGCCGCTCGCCGATCTGGCGGTTGGTCATCCCCTCGCCGATCAGGTCGAGGATGTTCCGCTCCTGGTCGGTGAGCACGGCCAGCGGGTCCTTGTGACCGGCCTGGTCGCGCAGGCGCCGCAGCATCGTGGCGGTGGTGGCCGGGTCCAGCAGCGACTGACCGGCCGCGACCGTGCGCACCGCCCCCACCAGGTCCGACCCGTGGATCTGCTTGAGCACGTACCCGGAGGCGCCGGCCATCACCGCCGTGAACAGGGCCTCCTCGTCGGCGTAGGAGGTGAGCATGAGGCAGGCCAGTCCCGGCACGCGGGAGCGCACCTCCCGGCACACGTCCACCCCGCTGCCGTCGGGCAGCCGGACGTCCAGGACCGCCACGTCCGGCTTGAGTGCGGGGATGCGCGCCACCGCCGACTCCGCCGTGCCGGCCTCGCCCACGACCTCGATATCGTCCTCGACGCTCAGCAGCGCCGCCACGCCCCGCCGTACCACTTCATGGTCATCCACCAGGAACACCCGAATCATGTCTTGGACGGTATTCCCCCTCGGCCCTCCGGCGATAGGGGACCGAAGTCCTCCGCGACACGACCGAAGTCCTCCACGGCACGGCCGGAGGTCCCGGCCGCCCGGGCCGCGGCGAAGGCCCCTGACCTGCGCGCGATCTCGCGGGCCGCGTGCGGTGCCTGTCAGCGGCGGATGCGGCGGCCGGTCAGCCGTACGGGGTCGACGCGGATGTAGAGCCGCCGCTCACCGCCGGCCCAGGGTTCCACCGCGGCGGAGCTCACGGTGGCGAGCTCCTCCTCGGAGGAGACGCGGTGCGCCGCCCCCTGGATCAGCACGCTCCACCCCTTCCTGGCCGCGGCGTCGATGTGGTCCACCTCGAAGGCGATCTTGAATTCGACGCCCCTGACGCCGGTGCTCAGATCCTCGTCCATCGGCCCGCCGAAGGCGGTGCGGAACAGCACCGACGAGCCGAGCATCGTGTAGTTGACCGGGATCACCACCGGCCCGGCGGAGCCGGTGAACGCCACTCTGCCGACGCCTCCCGGGGAGATGAGCCGCAGGCACTCCTCGGCGTCGAGCTCTTCCAGGACCGGTGCGGAAACGCGCTCGTTCATGGTCATTCTCCTTCTGAGTGATCTTGTAAAAGCGCGCCGGTCAGCGGAGACGGCGCAGGAACGGGGACGGACGAGGCCCGGCGGGCGCGAGGCGGACGCGGACGTCCACCGCGACCGCGCCGGCCGGTGTGACGATCACCGGGTTGAGGTCCAGCTCGGCCACCTCGGGAATGTCGTCCATGAGGCGGCCCACCCCGGCGATCTGCGCCCGCAGCTCCTCGGTGTTCACGACGGGACGGCCCCGGTAGCCCCGCAGCAGCGGCTCGCACCGCAGTTCGCCCAGCATCCGCCCGGCGTCCGCGTCGCTGATCGGCGGGACCCGGAAGGCGCGGTCGGCCAGCAGCTCGGCCGTCACCCCGCCCATTCCGGCCATCACCAGCGGCCCGAAGGTCTCGTGCGCCACCCCGCCGACGATCATCTCCACGCCGTCGGCGGCCATGCGCTGGACCAGCGCGCCGGTCATCGCGGTCCCGAGCCGGTCGGCCATCTCCTGGTAGGCCCGCCCCACCTCCTCGACGCCGTCCAGGTTCACCCGCACCCCGCCGACGTCGCTCTTGTGCACCAGGTCCGGGCCGGTGGCCTTGAGCGCGACGGGCGGGCCGAGCCGGGCGGCGGCCGCGCAGGCGGCTTCGCGCCCGCCGACCGGGACGGCCTCGGCCACCCGGATCCCGTACGCGCCGAGCAGGCGGGCCGCGGCCGGATAGTCGAGCCACCCGCCCTGGGTGTGGTCCCGCAGTTCGCTCTCGACGATCTCCCGCGCCGCCAGGGCGTGCACGGGAGGGACCTCGACGACGACGTCGGCGGGGCGCGAGCGCCACGCGGCGTACTCCACGGCGCGGCCGAGCGCGTGGACGGCCTGCTCGGGGAAGGCGTAGCTCGGCACGCGGGAGCCGATCAGCCCGTCGTCCCCGAGCACGCAGGCCAGCACGGTCTTGCCCGAGCCACGCGAGGCCGCGTCGATCGCCTCCTTGGTCGCCACAGGCCCCGAGCCGAACGGCGGGGTGTAGACGACCAGCACGGCGTCCACGTCCGGGTCGGCCAGCACGGTGCGTATCGCGTGCGCGAGCTCGGCGGCCTCGCCGTCGGCGGTCACGTCCACCGGATTGCCGACGGCCGCGGCCGCGCGAAGCCCGGCGCTCAGCGCGTCACGGGTGGCGGGGGACAGCTCGGGGACCGACAGGCCCCGCTGCTCGCAGGCGTCGGCGGTCATGGCCTGCGGGCCGCCGGAGTTGCCCACGATCGCGACCCGCCCGCCCTTGGGAAGCGGCTGGTGGACCAGCAGCCTGGCGGTGTCCAGCAGGTCGCGGACGCTGTCCTCCCTGATGACGCCGGAGGCCCGCAGCAGCGCGTCGACGGCCGCGTCCGGGGTCGCCGCCGCGGCGGTGTGCGACCGTACGGCGCGGTCGCCGGCGCCGCCGCGCCCGCTCTTGACCACCAGGACCGGCTTCTTGCCGCTCACCCGGCGGGCGATGCGGCCGAACCGGCGCGGGTTGCCGAACGACTCCAGGTACAGGGCGATGACCTCGGTCGCCGGGTCGTCCTCCCAGAACTCCAGCATGTCGTTGCCGCTGACGTCGGCCTTGTTGCCGACCGAGGCGAACGAGGAGATGCCCAGCCCGACCCCCTCGGCGCGGTCGATCACCGCGGCGGCGACGGCGCCGGACTGCGACATCAGGCCCAGCCGTCCCGCCGAGGGCGTCCCGGGCAGGAAGCTCGCGTTGAGCGACGCGGCGGTGTTGACGATGCCGAGGCAGTTCGGCCCGACCAGGCGCATGCCCGCGTCGCGGCAGATCCGCACTAGGAGCTGTTCGGAGTTCGGATCTAGGTGAGGCCCGGTGGCTGGTAGAACTCGGATGTGGCGCGTTTTGATGTGACCGATGCCGAGTGGGCGTTGATCGAGCCGTGTCTGCCGGTGGCGGCTACC
>NZ_JANZYP010000018.1 GCF_025506355.1 Sphaerisporangium corydalis | reverse complement strand
AGGGGGTCGGGGGTGGGGTCTTCGGAGTCCTGGTCGGTGGGGATGATCAGGGTGTGGGGGAGGAGGACCACGGCGGTGGTGCCGCCGTAGGGGGAGCGGCGGAGGGTGATCTTCACGGCGTGGCGGTCGGCGAGCTGGCTGACGACGAACAGGCCGAGGCGGTCGCTGTCGGCCAGGTCGAACTCCGGCGGGTTGGCCAGCCGCCGGTTGATCTCCGTGCGGTCGTCGTCGGTCATCCCGAGCCCCCGGTCCTCGATCTCGACCACGAAGCCCCGGCCCACCACCTCGCCCCGGACGTTGACCCGGGTGCTCGGCGGGGAGAAGACGGTGGCGTTCTCCACCAGCTCGGCGAGCATGTGGATCACGTCGGCCACCGCCGACCCGGCCAGCGAGGCGTCCGACATCGGGAGGACGGTGACCCGCGTGTAGTCCTCGACCTCGGCCACGGCCCCTCGTACCACGTCGTGCATGGGGACGGGCTTGCGCCACGCCCGCCCGGCCGGCGCCCCCGACAGGATGATCAGGCCCTCGGCCTGGCGGCGCATCCGCGTGGTGAGGTGGTCGAGCCGGAACAGGTCGGCGAGGGCGTCGGGCGCCCCGGTCTTGCGCTGCATCAGGTCGAGCTGGGTGAGCTGGCGGTGCAGTAGCGACTGGTTGCGCCGCGCCAGGTTGCGGAAGACCAGGCTGACGCCCTTGCGCAGGTCCGCCTGGCCGACCGCGGCCTCGACGGCGGTGCGGCGCACGGTGGAGAACGCCTGGGCGACGTCCTGCACCTCAAGGGTGGTGCCGGTGATCGGGATGGGCGGCGCCTCGCTCTCGACGTCCACCGCCTCGCTGTCGCGCAGTTTGGCGACGACCCGGGGGAGCCGCACGTTGGCGAGGTCCAGGGCGGAGCTGCGCAGGTCGGCCAGTTCCTGGGTGAGCCCGCGTCCTAGCCGGGCCGAGAGCATGACGGCCAGCAGGATCGCGACGAGCCCGAGGCCGCCGGCGATGAGGATCTGCGCGATGATCCCGGAGGCCTTGGCGTCGGTGCGGTCGTTGAGCAGTTCGGCGCGGCTGGCCACGAGCTGGTCGACGCGCGAGCCGAGCTGGTCGGCGAGCGGCTGCCAGGCGGCGGCCTGTTCGGGGCGCCCGCCCCGGGAGACGACCTGGTTCTCCATGGTGGTGAAGCGCTTGTAGTCGGCGGAGGCGAGCAGTTCGTCGTAGGGCTTGCGCAGCTCGGTGTCGAGCGACTGCAGGCCCCGGGTCAGCAGCAGCCGGCGGCCGGCGACCATCTGGGCGAACGCGCGCTGCTCGTCGGCGTTGAGCGTGCCCTGCAGGATGGCCCCGGAGAGCAGGGCGTCCTCCTGGGACAGCAGCTCGCGGGACATGACGACCGTCTGCAGGCCGGCGCCCTTGCGGTACAGGGCGAGGTCGGGCACCGTGACGAGCTGGTCGTACATCTGGTAGAGCGATTCCTGGATCTCGGTGTATTCGAGGACCACCTGGAGGCGGTTGGTGGCGCGGGCGTCGACGTCCTCGCGGATCACCTGGAGCCGTTCCAGCTCCCGTTCCAGCTCGGAAAGGCTCTGCACGACGTCGGGGCCGGTCGCGGACTGGGCCTCGAGGGAGGTGGCGCGCTGGTGGAACAGGACCACGGCCCGGTCGGTCTCCTCGCGCGCGGCCGAGAGGCGCCCGCCGTCGGGGGAGTTCCCGCTCAGGAAGACCGCGGAGAGCTGCCGTTCCTGTTGTACGTGATTGGCCACGATTCCGGCCGGGGTCGCCACCTGGTCGAACAGGGTCACGGCTCTGCGCAGGTCGAAGTAGTCGCCGACGATGTGCCCGGTAATGAAGATCCAGAGCACGATCAGCGCGACGATCGGCAGGCTGAGCAGCGAGTATAACTTAAAGCGAACGGTGCGATTCTGAGGGGCCATTTCTCCGCGCCTTGCGTGAGGCCTATAAAAGATACTTCTCGGTAATATCGCGCTCAATTTCGCAAAGATCGCTGCGAGGCTAGCACTCACGGAAGGCCTCCGTGCCGGAGTTCACGAGGTGTACGCGCCCTGCCTGGTCACCGCCGGTCACCGTCGCGACGCACCGTCCGGGGCCGTCCTCGACGAGCGTGCGGTACGGATCGCCGTCGCCGGGATCGATGGCGAAGACGGCGAAGTCACAGCGGGCGCCGGTCTCCAGGCGGCCGACGCGGCCGGGCCCGGTGGCGAGGCCGAGCGCGCGTGCGCCGCCGATCGTGGCGGCCTCGACCAGGCGGCGGGACAGGTCGGGGGCCCGGTACCCCTGCTCCCAGGCGAGCGTGCGCAGCAGCCGGACGTCCTCCAGCAGGTCGAGCGACGGCGAGGAGGCCAGCGAGTCGGTGCCCACGGCGAAGTCGCCGCCCTCCCGCAGCAGCGCCGCCACCGGCGGCCCGTCCAGGCCGAGCGTCTGGTTGGAGCGGGGGCACAGCGCCACGCTCACGCCGCGCCGGCGCAGCAGTTCCCGTTCGTCCTCATCCAGGTGGACGCCGTGCGCGACGTGGCACTGCGGCCCGAGCAGGCCGAGCGCGTCCAGGAAGGCGACCGGCCCGTGCCCGGTGCCGCCGGCGCGCAGGATCTCGAAGTCGAAGCCCAGCTCGCGGACCAGATGCGCGATCGGCCCGGTGCCCGAGACGGTGTACTCGCGCTCGTGGACCGACTCCAGCAGGTGGATGTGCTGGCGCAGCCCGAACGTGCGGGCGAGGATCGCCAGGTCGGCGAGCACGCCGGTGTCCAGGGTGTACGGCGCGTGCGGCGAGATCCCGATGGTGCCCAAGTGCACGGCCCGGAGGCCGCCGTCCACGCCGCCCAGCTCGCGGACCGTCGAGGTCAGGTGGCGCCGCCCGGTGGCCGCCCAGCTCGCGTCGGTGTCGCCGAGCACCTCCAGGTAGGAGATCCCGGCCAGCCCGGTCTGGCCGAGCACGGACACCGCCTCGATGTCGGTCACCACGTCGGCGACCGCCGTGGTGCCGTTGCGCAGCGACAGCAGGGCGCCCTCGCGCGCGCTGGCCTCCCAGTCCATCCCGTCGGAGGAGAAGTAGACCGCGTCGAAGGCGTTCGACCACTCCTCGAAGGAGTCGTAGACGCGCCGCCCGACCTCGGCCATGCGGGTGTACTGCAGGTGAGTGTGCGCGTTGACCAGGCCGGCCACCATGACGCCCGGCCACCGCATCTCCTCCCCGCCCGGATGGGCGGCGAGCACCTCACGGCGGGGCCCGACGTCCAGCACGACGCCGTGGCGCACGGCCATGGCGCCGTCGGGGATCGGGGGGCGGGAGACGGGGACGATGAGCGGCGCCGAGTGGATCACGGCACCCATACGGCTCCCGTCAGGCCGAGGAACCGGGCGGCCACCATCGCGGCGGCCACGGCGCAGAACCCGGCCAGGATCAGCACGTCGGCGCGGTCGAAGGCCAGTTCGCGCATCCACGTGCGATGCCGGCCGCCGAACCCGCGCAGGTCCATGGCGTTCACGGTGTCCTCCGCGTCGATCAGGGCGTTCACCGTCACGGGCACGACGACCGGCTTCAGCGCGATCAGCCTCTTCACCGGGTTGCGGCTGCGGCTGTGCTCGTACCCCCTGATCCGCTGGGCGTCGATGGTCTCGTGCAGGCTCGCCCAGGTGGAGGGCAGGAACCTGAAGGTCAGGTCGACCCCGTACGCGAGCCGCTGCGACAGCCCGAGGCGCGCGAACGCCACCCCGAGGTCGGAGGGGGCGATGTTGAACGCGACGGGGAAGCCGACCATGGCCAGGGTGACGTACCGGGTGAAGACGGCGGCGGCGTAGGAGAGCGTGGTCCAGGTGATGGCGCTGTGGGTGACGGGGATGGTGAACAGCACCTCGGAGTTCCCGCCCGCCCGCGTGTCGGTCGAGGTCAGGATGCTGTTCACCACGACCAGGATCGTGGTGAAGGTCAGCATGAACGCCCAGTTGGCCCGTACCCCGCGCCACGGGATGCCCGCGGCGCGGTAGTACAGCAGGGCGGCGACGGCGCACAGCAGCACCGCGCGCAGGTCGGCGATCCCCGCCACGGCCACGAGGTAGAGCACCGGGACCAGCAGGAGCACGCGCGGGTCGCGACGGCTCAGGAAGGAACCCGCGCCCAGGTAGCGTGGCGTGACGTCCATGTGGTTACCGTCCGGTCCGCTTGGAGAGCGGCTCCCAGAGGGCGTCGAGCGCCGGGGTGAGGATGACGACGGCGATGCCGTCGGACAGGAGCGCCGGCCCGTAGTTCAGGGTGAGGAACGTGGAGAAGTCGATGCCCTGGACCCAGATGTCGGTGATGACGAACAGCAGCCCGAGCGCGGTGGCGACCAGCGCGCCGACGGCGGTGACCACCAGGCGGACGCCCTCGCTGCGGATCGGCGGCAGGTAGGCGAAGATCAGCCCGGCGAACGCGCCGACCAGGCCGTTGGCCACGCTCCAGTTCCAGTACGTCAGGCCCGAGCCCTGGAGCAGGTCGATGATGGCGTTGCCCACGAAGCCCACGAAGAAGCCGGCGATGACGCCGAAGCGCTTGCCGAAGAACGGCACCAGGGCGAAGGCCGGGCGGACCACGACGCTCTGGGTGCCCGGGATGAGGAAGCTGAACAGGCCGAGTACGGCGTACAGGGCCGCGCCGACCGCGCCGAACACGACGGTGCGGGATGAGATCTCCCACACGGAATGGCGGGGTGTGGCCGCGTCTGCGTTCATGAGGGGGTGGTTCCTTCCTGGGGGGTTTGGTTGGAACGTGCTAACTGCGAGAGGCGCCGCGCCAGGTCGAAGGGATGCGGGATCGACCCTGCGTCGGCCAGGTGGTCGCGGACCGCGCGCACCAGGCTGGTCTCCTGGAGTCCCGCGCCGGACCACAGGCCCTCGGTGCGGGCCAGCTCGGCCGGTGAGGCGTCGGCGACCACGCGCCCCTGGTCCACGACGATGATCCGCCCGGCGTAGGTGAGGGCGAGGTCCACGTCGTGGGTGATGAAGTACACGCTCTCGACGCTCTCCGCGGCGAGGGCGTGGCCGATGAACTCGGTGGTGGTGCGCAGGTCCTGCCCGGCGGTGGGCTCGTCCAGGATCAGGGTGCGCGGGCGCATGGCCAGGGCCAGGGCCACGGTGAGCCGCCGCTGCTGACCGTAGGACAGCGTGCGCGGCGGCCGGTCCATGATGTCCTTCTCGCCGTCGAGGAGGGTGGCCCGCAGGACGTTCTCCGACTCCCGGGCGATCTCCTCGGGGCTCCAGCCGAGGTTGCGCGGCCCGAACGCCAGCTCCTGGCCGACGGTGGCGCTGAAGAGCGCCTGGCCGGGGTTCTGGAAGACGTAGCCGAAGGTGGTGGCGAGGCTCAGGATCGACCGCTCGGCGATGGGCGCGCCGTCGACCAGGACCTCGCCCCGCGACGCGGCGGTCAGCATCACGGCCGCGCGCAGCAGGGTGGACTTGCCGGCCCCGTTCGGGCCGAGGACCGCCACCCGCTCGCGCGGGCCGAGGGCGAGGTCGACGCCCGACAGCACGGTCCTCGCGCCGTATCCGAGGTCGGCGCCCCGGTACTCCAGACGCGGGGTGGACTCCCCGGCCGCGTGGTGCGGCGGCGGCGTCACCTCCGGCAGCTCGCCGGCGCGGGCGACCAGGGTGGCGAACGGCAGTTTGACGTGGCCGGCCGGGGCCATCCGGAGGAAGCCGTCGACCGGTCCTTGGTACCGGGTCCTGCCGTCCTCCATGTAGAGCACCTGGGAAGGTTGGAACTCCAGGATTTCCTCCACGCGGTGCTCGACGACGACGGCCGCGCCGCCCTCGTCGACGAACCTGCGGACCTCCCGCATCAGCCGCAGGCTGGCCGCGGGGTCCAGATTGGCCAGCGGCTCGTCCACGACGACGACCTTCGGGCGCATCACCAGCACGCCCGCGAACGCGACCATCTGCAGCTCCCCGCCGCTGAGCCCGGCGGTGGCGCGTTCGAGCAGGTGGGAGATGCCGACGCGCTCGGCCACCTCGATGATCCGCCGCCGGATCTCCGCGCGGGGCAGGCCGAGATTCTCCGGTCCGAAGGCGATCTCGGACCGCACGGTGGTGCCGACGACCTGCTTGCGCGGATCCTGGAGCATCGTGCCGACGACGGTGGAGATGTCGCGGATGGTGCGCCCGGCGACGGGCCGCCCGTCCACCAGGACCTCACCGGTGACCGCGGCGCGGTAGGAGTAGGGGATCAGGCCGTTGACCAGGCGCAACAGTGTGCTCTTGCCGCATCCGGAAGGGCCGCAGACCAGCGTCAGCTCCCCGGCCGCCACCGTCAGGGCGGTCGAGGACAGGGCGGTCTGCCCGGTGGAAAGGTAGCGGACGCTCGCGTCACGGACCTCGATGAGCGCGGTCATGACGGGATCACCCTTCTCCTCTCCGAACGGGCCGTGTGGCACGGGCCGACCAGGTCGTTGTCCAGAGGAGATTAAAGGGGAGATCTTCACCCAAGCGCAATTGCTGGTGAAACCCTTTATTTTAGGCGGTCTGACCGTATTATGTACTTTCGGGTTGCTTAATTACGGACAGATGAAGTCCGGATAGGCCTCCGGTTTCGCGCATGTTTCGGAGGTCGCGGGCGCGCTCCGACGGCCTCCGTCTGCTTGAATCGAAGCTGACGACGCGCCATGTTCCCGGAGGACGCTTATGCCCCGGCCATCGTGGCCGATCGATCGGCGGGACGGTCCGGACGCGGGCCGAAGGCCCGGCCACGGACCCGCCCGCAGGGGCGGCCGGGAACGCGGGGGAGGCCACCGGTCCCGGCGCGGCCTGCTGATCAGTCTCGCCCCGCCGATGGCCGGCATCGGCGCGGCGGTCGCCAGCGTGCTGGCCACCTCGCTCGACGTGTGGGACCTCCCCGTCCAGGCGAAGATCATCGTCACCGTCCTGGCGGCCCTGCTGGTGGGCCTGCTCGCCTGGGCGACCACCGGCAACGGCGCCTCGGAGCCCGCGCCCGGCCCGGGACGCCCGGGGACCGAGGCGCCCGCGCAGCTCCCTCCGGTGATCGAGCACTTCACCGGGCGCGCCGACTCGCTGGCCCGGCTGCGCGGCGCCTTCGCCGAACGCACGAGCCGCACCGGCGAGCCGGCGGCGCCGCTGACGATGTCGATCTACGGTCCCGGAGGGGTGGGCAAGTCGGCGCTGGCGACCCGCTTCGCGCACGAGATCAAGGACGCCTACCCCGACGGCCAGCTGTACTTCGACCTGCGGGGCACCGACCTGCCGGTGCGGCCGGAGGACGTGCTCCTCGGGTTCCTGCGGGCGCTCGGCGTGCGGCTGACCACCGACCCCGGCGGGATGCGCGAGCTGCAGAAGCTGTGGTGGACCTGGACCCAGGGCCGCCGGATCCTGATATTTCTGGACAACGCGGAGCGCGGTGACCAGGTACGCGACGTGATCCCCCCGGAGTCCGGATGTGCGGTGATCATCACCTCCCGCCAGCCGCTCTTCCTGCTCAACGCCTACGACCGCAAGCTCTCGGTCTTCACCGAGGCCCAGGGGGTCGAACTCCTCGCGCGGCTCTCCGGCGACGACCGGGTCGCCGCCGACCTGGAGTCCGCCCAGCGCATCGTCCGCATGTCCGGCCAGCTCCCCCTGGCGATCAGCATCTGCGGCGGGCGCCTGCGCACCCGGGAGAACTGGACGCTGGCCGAGTTCGCCGACCGCCTCAGCGACGAGCGCCGCAGGCTCGACCAGCTCGAGGTGGGCCCCAAGATCGACCTCAGCGTGCGGGCGTCCCTGCAGCTCGGGTACGACACCTGCACCGACATCCAGCGGCGCCTGCTGCGCCTGCTCGGGGTGCTGACCGCCCCGGACATGCCGGGCTGGGTGGCCGGCGACCTGCTCGGGGTCTCGGCGATGGACGGCGAGGACCAGCTCGAAGCCCTGGTCGACGCCCAGCTCGTCGAGTTCATCCCCCTGGAGGGCGGCGCCGGCACGCCGACCCGCTACCGGCTGCACGACCTCGTGCGCCTGTACGCCCGCGAGCGCGCCCTGATCGAGGAGAGCGACGAGGCCCGTCTCGTGGCCGTCGAGCGCGTCCTGTCGGGATACCGCCGCCGGGCCGAGACGGCCGCGATGGCCCGCTGGCCGCAGGACTGGCGCCGGCGCGGCACCCACCACCAGGGGCCGCAGGACGGGCCGGAGGAGCAGGCGCCCGCCGCCGAGTGGTTCACCGTCGAACGGGCCGCGCTGCTCGCCGCCGTCCACCAGGCCCGCGCCCTGGAGATGTGGGAGCCCGCCTGGGGCCTCGGCCGCGCCTTCTGCTCCCTGTGCCACTCCATGCGCGCCTACTGGTCGGACTGGCGGGTGGTGGCCGAGACGGGGTACGAGGCCGCCACCCACATGGGGGACGCGCGGGCGCTCGGCATCTCGCTGCTGGAACGGGCGGCCATCCTCGGCGGCCGGGGGGACCGCGCGGGTGCGCTGCGCGACGCCGAACGGGCGCTGGACATCTTCACCGGCCTGGAGGAGAAGTGGTGGGCGGCCCGCGCCCGGCGGTCGGTCGGCATGACCCTGTTCGGCGAGGGCGGCCTGGACCGGGGCCAGACGTACTTCATCGACGCCATCGCGGGGTTCAAGGCCGAGGGCGACCGCTGGTGGTCGGCGCGCACGCAGCGCAACCTGGCCGAGCTGCGGCTGTCCCAGCGCCGCACCAGGGAGGCCAGGGGCCTGCTGGAGGAGGGGCTCGCTGTCTTCCAGCAGGAGGGCAACCGCTACTCCGAGGCCCAGACCCAGCGAGCGCTCGGCGAGGTGCTCGCCGCCGAGGCCCGCGCCCTGCGCGCCGAGGGCGACCAAGAGGCCGCCGCACGCAAGTACGTCCTGGCGGCGAACGCCCTGCGGTTCGCGACCAAGGCCTTCCACGACCGGCACGAGGAATGGGAGGAGGCCCGCTGCCTGCGGTCCGCCGGGGAGATCGGCGACCCGCAGAACGGGCTCCAGGAGTACGCGTTCGTCGTCGAGGCCAAGGAGACGCTCGACCGGCTCGGCGACTCCTGGGGGGTGGCGCGCAGCGAGGTCTCCGAGGGGCGGGCGCTGGCCCGCCTCGGCCGGACCAATCGGGCCGTGGCGGCGCTCCACCGCGCCGTGGCCGGGTTCGAGGGCCTGGCCGACCGCTGGTGGCAGGCGCGGAGCCTCCGTACGCTCGCCGAGGTGCTGGTCGAGGCCGGGCGGCCCGCCGAGGCGGTGGAGCCGATCACCCGGGCCCTGGAGCTGTACCGCAGCCTGGGCAACGAGGCGGGGATGGCCCGCGCCCAGGGTGTGCTGGAGCGGGTGACCGGTGCCTGACCGCCCTCAGGCGCGCCAGTGAGGCGGCCTCAGGCGGCCGCCAGGGACAGCAGGTGGCCGCCGGCCCGCCGGGCCTCGTCGATGCTGGCGTGGAAGACGCGCTCCACGTCCTTGGCCTGCAGGCCGAGCCGGTCGATGTGCGGGACGGCCAGCCGGTCCTCGGCGGTGGCCGCCAGGAGCCGCTCGTAGTCGGGGGTGCGCTCCCGCAGCACCCCGAGCTGCCGGTAGGCCCGGTAGACCGCGTCGGCCCGCCGCACCTCGCGGGCGTACTCCTCCAGGGTCGTCACGCGGGAGGTGAGCGAACGGCGGGCCCGGTCGAGCGCGTCGTCGTACGGTGAGAACACGCCGGCGATGTCGTCGGGCACGTCCCTCGGGACGATCCTGTCGTGCTCGGCCCGCGTCCGCGTCAGGTCGGCCAGCCGCTGGGCGAGCCGCCAGACCTCGGCGGGCAGGGTGACGGAGTTGTCGATGGCGTCCAGCAGCCCGGCGCCGTTCACCTGCGAGCCGAGCACGCCGGCGACCGCGGACTGGGCCCGTGCCAGCAGCTCGCGGCAGCCCGCGTCAAGGTCCTCGGGCAGGATGAACCGGCCGGCGTGGGCGGCGGCCAGGCGCAGGCGCCTGCGGGCGTCGCGCCGCTTCGGGTCGCCCGCCAGCGCCTGCGTGCCGCCGAAGGCCGCGACCACGGCGCCGATCGCGACCATGCCCCAGGGGCCGGTCACCATGAGCGCCACGAGCAGGAATGACGTGACGACGAGCACCATGCCGGGGGTGGGACCCGAGGGCGGCGGGACGGCCCCGGCGCGCACGGCGCGCAGGATCGCGGGGCTGGACCTGAGGGTGCCCGCGACGGAGGCGGGTAGATCAGGGTCGAGGACGACTTCCGGGACGGTCCTCCGTGGGTCCACATGACCTCCTCTGGGGAAGGCGGACGATCGGGCGAAGCCCGTTGCGGGGCTCGGTTCTTTACATCACGCGCGGGCCGGCGGCACGATGTCAGACGCCACGTAGCGGACACGTTCTTTTGCCACTGTGCCCCTCCCGCCTTCTTCGCGAGGACATATAGCGCCTATAGGGTTCGAAGTGATGAATGAACTAACGAGGTGGATAGCTCTTGACGGGGCCGTGAACGTGCGAGACCTGGGCGGTCTCCCCACGCTCGACGGCGAGACGACCAGATTCGGAAGGGTGCTGCGCTCGGACAACCTGCAGGACCTGACGGACGCCGACGTGGAACGGCTCGTCGGCGACCTCAAACTGCGCGACGTGGTCGACCTGCGCTCCAACGCCGAGGTCACCCTCGAAGGCCCGGGCCCGCTCACCCACGTGCCCGACGTCGGCGTCCACCACCTGACCCTGTTCGCCGAGGGCGGCCGGTACACCGACGTCGAGGCCGACACCGGCGAGACCCGCATCGAAGGCGACAGGGTCCTGCCCTGGCAGGGCAGGCGGGAGCGCGACGACCCCGAGGTCCGCGTCCTCGGCTTCTACTACGCCTACCTGCGCGACCGTCCCGACTCGGTGCTCGCCGCGCTCCGCGTGCTCGCGCACGGCGAGGGCGCGGCCATCGTCCACTGCGCGGCCGGCAAGGACCGCACCGGCGTGGTGTGCGCGCTGGCGCTCGCGGTCGCGGGGGTCACCCGGGAGGCGATCATCGCCGACTACGCCGCCACGGGCGACCGGCTGGAGGGCATCCTCGCCCGGCTGCGGAGCAGCTCCACCTATCGGGACGACCTGGACGCGCGCCCGGCCGAGAGCCACCTGCCGCGCCCGGAGTTCATGGAGAACTTCCTGGCGGTGCTCGACGAGCGGCACCAAGGCCCGCTCGGCTGGCTCGCCGAGCACGGCTGGACCCCCTCCGACGAGGCCGCCCTGCGCTCGCGCCTGCTCGACTGAGCCCGCGCGCCGGGGCTTGAGGCCGCCCGCGCTCGCATCCGCCCGGTCCGCCCCGCCCGGTCCGCCCCGCCCGGTCCGCCCCGCCCGGTCCGCCCGGGACGGGACGCGCTAGGCCGGGCCTCCGTCGGCCGGAGGGGCGAGGGTGAGCGGGACGACGCGGCGCTCGGCCGCCGAGGTCCGGGCGGCGTGCAGCACGGCCAGCGCGTCGGCCACACCGGCCGGGTCCACCGGCGGCGGCGCTCCGGTGGTGAGGCAGGCCAGCACGCCCGCGTAGAACTCCTGGTAGGCGCCGGGCATGGTCTCGACCGGGCGGCTGTCGCCGTCCACGCCGAGCACGCCCCACCGCTCGGGCGGTTCGGTGCCCCAGCCGGGGCCGCCGGGACGCTCCCCGGCCCGCAGCCGGTCCTCCTGGGGGTCCAGGCCCCACTTCACGTAGGCCCCCCGCGAGCCGAGCACGCGGAACCTCGGGCCTAGTTGCCCGGTGACGGCGCTCATCCACAGGTGGGACCGGGCGCCGTTCGCGTGGGTCAGGGCGACGAACGCGTCGTCGTCCGCCCCGACGCCGGGCCGCCGGACGTCGGTCTCGGCGTACACGTCGGTCACCGGGCCGAGGTAGCGCAGGGCCTGGTCGACCAGGTGGCTGCCCAGGTCGTACAGCAGGCCGCCCAGCTCGTCGGGGCCGCCGTTCTCGCGCCACCCGCCCTTGGGCACCGGCCGCCAGCGCTCGAACCTGGACTCGAAGCGATGGACCTCGCCGAGGTCGAGCCCGGAGAGGGTGCGGAAGTCGCCGTCCCAGCGGCGGTTCTGGAACACCGTCAGCATCAGGCCGCGCTCGCTCGCCAGCACGGCCAGTTCCATGGCCTCGGCGGCGGTGGCGGCCAGCGGCTTGTCCACCACCACCGGCAGGCCGGCCGACAGGGCGAGCGTGGCGAGCGGGACGTGGGTGCGGTTCGGGGACGCGACCACGACCAGGCCGAGCCCGAGGCCGAGCAGGTCCTCGGCCGAAGGGACGATCATGACGCCTGGGTGGTCGCGCGCGGCGCGCTCCGCCTTGGCGGGGTCCCGGGTCACCACCGCGCGGAGCCGCAGGCCCGGGGTCGCGGCGACGAGCGGCCCGTGGAAGAACTCCCCGGCCGGGCCGTACCCGGCCAGGCCGACGTCGATCACGAGTCCTTCTCGTCGCGTTCGGCCAGGAAACGCTCGAACTGGGCGGCGAGCTCGTCCCCGGTCGGCATCGGCGTGGTCTCGGCCATGAGGCTCTCGCGCTCGGCGCCCGCGGTGAACGCGTCGTACTGCTGCTCGAGGCCCTGGATGGCCGTGGACAGCTCGGCCGAGGCGATGATCTGCTCCTCGATCTCCGCCGTGGTCTTCTCGGCGGCGTCCCGCAGGCCCTCCAGGGGGAACACCAGCCCCGTGCTGCGGGTCACGGACTCGAGGGCCGTCACCGCCGCCCGGGGGTACTCCGCCTGGGCGAGGTAGTGGGGGACGTGCACGGCGTACCCGAGGGCGTCGTGGCCGCGCGCCCCGAGCCGCAGCTCGATCATGGCGGCGGCGCTGCCCGGCACCTGGATCTTGCCGAACGGGCTCCCGGGGCCGGATACCAGGCCGGGCCTGGTGCCGTGGGAGGTCACGCCGAGCGGGCGGGTGTGCGGGGCGGCCATCGGTATGCCGTGCATGGTGACCAGCTTGCCGACGTTCAGCCGGGTGGCCAGGGCGCCGATCGCCTCGGTGAACAGCTCCCATTCGCGGTCGGGCTCGGGGCCGCTCATCACCAGGAAGGGCGTGCCCGAGGCGTCGTTGGCGAGGTGGACGGCGAGTTCGGGGGTCTCGCAGTCGACCCACCGGTCGGTGTCGAAGGTCATCAACGGCCGCCGCGACCGGTAGTCGAGGAGGCGGTCGACGTCGAACGTCGCCACGACCCGGTGCTCCAGTTCGGCGAGCAGGTGGCCGACGGCGAGCCGACCGGCTCCTCCGGCGTCCACGAAGCCCTCAAAGTGGTAGAGCAGCACCGGATCGGTCAGCTCAGGAACGTCACCGCTGAGCCGGTAGAGATCCGTCGGGTCGAACACCTTGGGTCCCAGCCTTTCTTTCGTCTCTCAAGAGAGAACCTATGGGATGTCCTGGGGATTCCGCCGGGCGAGTCCACTACCCGCGGTTCGGGCCCGCGCACCCCGGCGGTGCACAATGGTGGCGTGCGCGACGACGCGGAGATCGAGCTCGCCACCCGGCTGTTCCAGATGGCCAGGGAGGGGCGCACGGCCGAGCTGTGCGCCTACGTCGAGGCCGGGGTTCCGGCGAACCTCGGTAACGACAAGGGTGACACGCTTCTGATGCTGGCCGCCTACCATGGCCACGCGGAGACGGTGAGCGTGCTGGCGTCGCTCGGCGCCGATCCGGGACGCGCCAACGACAAGGGGCAGACGCCGCTCGCGGGGGCGGTGTTCAAGAAGGAGCCGGAGGTGGTGCGGGCGTTGCTGGAGGCGGGGGCCGATCCGTACGACGGCGCGCCGTCGGCGGCCGAGACCGCCCGGATGTTCGGTCATACCGAATACCTGGCCTGGTTCACCCAGAAAGCCTAAACGGGCCGCTGAATCCGTAGATTTTGCCATGTAGTTACGGGGGGTTTTTGTTGCGATGATGTGGAGATGGCTGATTTAGCGCCTTCCAGGCTTATTCTCCCACCTTTGTCGTGTCCGTTCCCCAGCCTGATCAGCCCGTACGCGGACCAGGTCAACACGGAGACCTTCTCCTGGCTGGTGGCGAGCCGCATGATCGACGACCCGGCCGAGCTGGAACGCTACAGAGAGGCCGGCTACGGCGATCTGGGCGCCCGCACCTACCCCTACGCCGGGCACGAGATGCTGCGCCTGGTGACCGACTGGTGCGTGTGGCTCTTCGCCTTCGACGACGCGTTCTGCGAGTCCGACCGCCGCGCCGCGGAGATCGCCCGCGCACTGCCGCAACTGCTCACCGTCCTCGACGACCTCGACGGCCGCGCGGACGGGGCCCACGTGGAGAACCCCTTCGCACGGGCGATGCTCGACATCAAGGGCCGGGTCGGCGCGGTCGCGAACGCCGACCAGCTCGACCGCTGGTGCTCGGTCACCAAGGACTACCTGTTCGCGCAGGTGTGGGAGGCCGCCAACCGCGAGGACGCCGTGGTGCCCACCTACGGCGACTACATCTTCATGCGGCGCAGGACCGGGGCCATGCTGACGGTCTTCGCCCTGATCGACGTGGCCACCGGCCATCCCCTGACCCCCGGCGAGTGGCGCCACCACGACGTGCGGGCGATCACCGAGAGCTCCAACGACGTGGTGGTCTGGGACAACGACCTGCTCTCGTACGCCAAGGAGCGCTCGGGGGTCAACTCGCGCAACAACCTGGTCAGCGTGCTCGCCCGGCACCGGCACCGGTCGATCCAGCACGCCATGAACCAGATCGGCAAGATGCGCGACGAGGCGATCCTGCGGTTCCTGGTGCTGCGCTCGGAGCTGGAGGTCCTCGCCTCCGGCGCCGTCGCCGCCTACATCCGGGGCCTCGAACACTGGATCAGCGGGAGCATCGCCTACTCCCTCACCAGCACGCGGTACACCCGGGCCTGGCAGAGCGCGCCGTCACCCGGCGCCGGCGGGAACTGACCGAGGGGCGGGGCCGCCCGATCCCGGCAGGGCGGCCTTCCCCGGGAACCGGGCCGGTCGGGCACCTGTCAGGGACGGGGGCCCGGCCGGGCGGGCCTCGGGCCGTCAGGGGGCGGGGGCCTGGCTCGGGTCGATCTCGCCCATGGTGTAGCTGACGGCCTCCTCGAAGTTCATCTTGGAGCCCTGCTGGTAGGCGGTGAGGTACGGCTCCTCGCCGAGCATCCGCTTGCACTCCTTGACGCACCGCTCGTGCTCGGTGCCGAAGAACGGCGAGCCGAACCTCGGCAGCCCGAAGAGCTGCCAGTTCGCCTGCGCCGCCCCGAGGATGCGCGCCGCACGCGCCGCGTCGCCCTGCTCGACGGCGAGCTGGGACAGCGTCTCCATCGCCAGGACGGCCCCGAGCACGTCGTGGAAGTGCCGCTTGATCCGCAGGGACTCCTGCGCGCTCAGCACCGCGTCCGCCGTGCGGCCGGTCATCCGCTCGATCGCGGAGGTGGCCCACACGGCGTAGGAGCGCAGCCACAGCTCCCCGCGCTCGGTGCAGAGCTGGCGGCAGTCGCGCAGCAGCGACTCGGCCTCGCTCAGCTCGTCCTGCTGGGTGAGCACCACCGCGAGCTCGACGATCGCCGGCAGCAGCCCGGGGTTGAGCTCGCGCCCGCTGCGGTGGAACTCGATCGCCACGCCGAGCAGGGCGGTCGCCTTGTGCAGGTCGCCCTGGAGGAACGCGGCGGTCCCCTGCATCTTGGTCGCCAGGATGACCGCGATCGAGTCGCCGACGCGGACCGCGTCGGTGGCGCACGCGTCCGCCGCCTCCAGCGCGCCGGTCGTGTCGCCCTGGGCGCTGCGGACGTAGGCCAGCACCCACAGGGCCTTGCAGCGTTCCTTGCTGGGCTGGGTGCACGCGAGCAGCGCCCGTTCGAGGTAGAGGCGGCCCTCCCGGGCGAACCCGCAGGCGACCCACATGAACCACAGGCAGGACAGCAGCTCCAGCCCCGTGCGCGCCTCGCGGTTGTCGTTCAGGCAGTAGTCGAGCGCGGCCCGGATGTTGTCGTGCTCCTGGCGCATGCGCCCGAACCAGTAGACCTGCCTCGGCCCCGACCAGGCGTGCTCGCCCCGCTCGGCGAGCTGCAGGTAGTAGTCGCGATGGCGGCGCCGGACCCAGTCGGTCTCCTCCAGCTTGTCCAGCCACTCCCTGCCGTAGTGGCGCAGGGTGTCGATCAGCTTGTAGCGCACCCCGGCACGGTCGTTGCTGCTCAGCAGGATGGACTTCTCCACCAGGCCGACGACGAGCTCCATGACGTTCTCGGCGGGCAGGTCCTGGCTGGCGCACACGTACCGGGCGGCCTCCAGCTCGAAGTCACCCGAGAAGATCGACAGCCGGGCCCACAGCAGCCGCTCGGCGGGCTCGCACAGCTCGTGGCTCCAGCCGATGGCCGCCCGCAGGGTCTGGTGGCGGGGCAGCGCCGTACGGCTGGCGCCCGCCAGCAGGCTGAAGCGGTCGGTCAGCAGGGCCAGGATCTGCTCCACCGACAGCGCACGCAGCCGGACCGAGGCCAATTCGATGGCCAGCGGGATGCCGTCGAGCCGCCGGCACAGCTCCGAGACCGCGTCGATGTTGTCCTCGTCGACCGAGAAGCCAGGGACGACCGCGGAGGCGCGCTCGGCGAAGAGCTGGACCGACTCGTTCACGAACGGGCTCTCGGCGAGGTCGTCGCCGGGCACCAGCAGGGGGGAGACCGGGATCGTCTGCTCACCCTGGACGCCGAGGGACTGCCGGCTGGTCGCCAGCACGTGGGCGTGCGGGGCGCTGCGCAGGAGCTGGTCCACCAGCGTCGCGACGGAGTCGAGGAGGTGCTCGCAGGAGTCGATCACCAGCAGGACGGTGCGCGGGCCGAGCCACTGGGCGAGCGTCTCGGCCTCGGGGCGCGCCGACTGGTCGGCGATGCCGAACGCGGCGTTGACGGAGTGCTGGACCATGGTCGGGTCCTGCAGGCGGGACAGGTCGACGTACCAGACCCCGTCGGGGAACTGGGAGGTGACCTGGTGGGCGATGCGCAGGGCCGTGCGGGACTTGCCGACGCCGCCGATGCCCGTCACGGTGACCAGGCGGGAGTCCTGCAGGCGTTGCCTGATGGTGGCGAGCAGCCGATCTCGCCCCACGAAGCTGGTGAGCTCGGCGGGGAGATTTCCCTCTCTTCGCCATCCGGCGGGCGTTGACATGGGCCGCCTCACGGGGGTCGTTCCGGCGTGCTACCTGATTCCGCATCGTACCTGTGCGAGGCGTTAGCTGTCCTTGTGCCACGGATGTACGCCCGAAATGCGGGTTTATAAGTGGCTTTTCTGAGAATCGTGGCCGTAATTCCAGTTAGGGGGAAATGGGGCCCTTGTGGGAACGGATGACCGCGCACTTCAGCGGGCGCGTAGCATTGTGCCGTGACTTCGCACGAGCCGGACGACCTGCGCCCGGTGGACCTCTCCGACGAGGGACCGCCGGTGCTGCCCGACCAGACCAGCGACGACACCGACTCAGGGTGGGGCGACTGGTCCGCGCCGGACGACGTGTCCCATCTGCTGGAGGAACGCCCCCCGCACTGGGGCTGATCCAGCCCTGTCCGCTTACGGGCCGGCACACCTGAGGGGGTGCCGGCCCGAGGACGTCGTCAGGCGCCTACGGGGTCGGCCGACGGCGCGGAACCGTTGACGGTGAGCACCCGCACGGGCTGTTCGGCCCGCTCGGCGCCGTCCGGCACCACGATCGCCGGGAACGTTCCCGTGTCGACGATCCCGTGCTCGTTGTAGGCGATCTCGATAAGGGCGTGGGCTCGCGGCTCCAGCTTCCACAGCGCCCGGTACTCCCGCGCCGTCACGATCGACAGGCCGGTCTCCCTGGCGATGTCGGCCGCGCGCGGGACGAACCTGCGCTCGATCTGCTTGTCCCAGTACGCGCGCGCGGCCCGGATCAGCGCCGCCCGCTGGGCGGTGTCCACCACCTGGGGGGCCTGCTCCAGCATCTCGGCCTCCTCGTCGTCGTCGGCGATGTACGCGCCGAGCGGTGAGGCGGCCACCGGCAGCGCGTGCGGCCTCGGGGCCGTGGGCTGCTCGGGTTCGGGGCCCCACGGGACCGGCGGGCGGAGGTCGATCAGGGCGCTGGTGTTGTAGAGCGCCCCGATCTGGGACAGCAGCGCCTCCTGGCGGTCGGTGTCGACCGCCAGGCCGGTGTGCTCGACGGCCTGGTCCATCATGCGGTCGAGCCGGCCGAGCGCCACGCGCATCTTGCGGTCGGAGGCGCCGGCCTCCCGGAGGGCGCGGGCCCGCTTGGCCGCCAGCGCCACCCGGGTCAGCCTGCGGTGGGCGTCGACCTCGCTGGCCGTACGGTCGCTGACCTCGGCCAGGCCGAGCCTGACCATGGCGCGCTCGGGCGTCAGCCGCCACTTGATGCGGGAACGGCCGGTGATGCGGTGGCGTTCGATGGCCATGCCGCGCTCCCAGAGCCACGCGGCGACCAGAGGGGCGGCGAGCCGGAAGATCGCCTCGGCGAGGCTGCGGGCGTCCAGGCTGGACAGGACCGCGGACAGGCCGGTGAGGGCCCACACGGCCATCCCGTCGATGCCGGCGGAGAAGTTCTCCCGCATGTTGCGCCGGGCCCGCACCGCGCTGGTGATCACCGCGACCTCGATGAACGCGAAGAGCAGCAGGCGCAGCGGGCCGTCGAAGCCGAGCACGTCACCGGAGAAGCGCCACATGCCCTGCGCGGACACGCCGGTGGCGATGCTGGCGGCGACGATGGTGAGGATGTCCTCCGCCGGGCGGTTCTCGGCGAAGCGGCGGAAGGTCTGGGCGCACACCCGGTAGGCGGCGCGAAGGGCGAAGTATGCCAGAACCAGAACCACCAGGACGGACACGCAGATGCTGGCCGTTCCAACCGGATGGTCTGATGCGAAAGTGGTTATCTGCTCGATGGGGGGCATCAGTCTCTGTCCGTCATTCTCGATGTCCGACAGGATTCGAGAGGATCATTCCAGAGTATCGGCCGTCATGTTCGCCGAAACGGACATTCGTCTCGCGAAAGTAACCGTTCGCCACCCGCCCCATCCACCTCGGATTCCCGTTTCCTCCCTCCGGCCACCCAATTCCCCTTTCTCCCCACCCACCAGCGATTTCCAAATCCCCATAAATCCCCATAAATCGGACCAGGGGAGGGGGTGTCGGGGCGGGGTTGAGGAAGCGGTCGCGGTTCAGGTGCTTGGGTGGGGGGTTAGGAGACGATGTCTTTTTTGCGGAAGCGGCGGAAGGCCAGGGCGAGGAGGATCGCGGCGTAGGTGACCGACAGGGCGGCGCCTTTGATCATTCCGCTCCAGTCGAGGGCGGGGACGAGCGCGTCCAGCCAGGCGGTGTTCCAGAAGGTCGGCAGGAACTCGCGTATCGACCCCAGGGCCTCCACCGCCTGCAGGATGTTGCTCACGATGACCAGCCCGACCGCCCCGCCGACCGCGCCGAGCGGCGAGTCGGTGCTCACCGACAGCAGGAACGCCAGGGCCGCCACCACGAGCTGGCTCACCAGGGCGTACCCGATCACGATCGCGAACCGGGGCAGCACGGCGGAGGCGGAGATGGTCTCGCCGGAGCCCGGCAGGCGGACGTCGTTCCAGCCGAACGCCACCGTGCCCGCGAGCAGCGCCATCAGCGGGAGCGCGATCACCGCCGCCGCCGAGTACCCGAGGGCGACCACCAGTTTCTGCCGCAGGAGCCGGTCGCGGGGCACCGGCGCCGCCAGAAGGTAACGCAGCGAGGACCAGTTCGCCTCGCTGGCGACGGTGTCCCCGCAGAACAGCGCCACCGCCACGACCAGCAGGAGCGTCGCCGACACCGACAGCGTGAACGCGGCGAAGTTGAGACCGCCCTGGGTGGCGAGGTCGGAGATCCGCAGCGAGTTCTGCTGCGCCGGGGCGGGACCCAGGGAGAACGCCACCACCAGGATCCACGGCAGCGCCAGCAGCAGCCCGAACATCACCAGCGTGCGGCGCCGCTTGAACTGCCGCACGATCTCCACCCGCAACGGCAGCGTGCGACGCGGTGCGTAGGCCGTGGTCATCGCGAGTCCCCGATCAGGTCCAGAAATACGTCCCCAAGCTCCACCCGCGACGGCAGCGTGTGACGCGGTGCGTAGGCCGTGGTCATCGCGAGTCCCCGATCAGGTCCAGGAAGACGTCCTCGAGACGTCCCTTCGAGCCGTTGGACGACACCGCCGTCCCGAGCAGGTCGCTGACCGGGCCGGCGGTGACCAGGCGGCCCCGGTGCATCATCACGACGTGGTCGCAGGTCTGCTCCACCTCGGCGAGCATGTGGCTGGACACGATCACCGTGCGGCCCTGGGCGGCGTAGCGGATCAGCACCCCGCGCATCTCGGCGATCTGCGGCGGGTCGAGGCCGTTGGTGGGCTCGTCGAGCACCAGCAGGTCGGGCAGGCCGAGCATGGCCTGGGCGATGGCGAGGCGCTGCCGCATCCCCTGGGAGTACGTGCGCACCGCCCGGTCGAGCGCGGCGCCGAGGCCGGCGATCTCCAGCGCCTCCTCCATGTGCGCGTCGTCCCCCGGCCGCCCGGTCACCCGCCAGTACAGGTCGAGGTTCTCCCGCCCGGACAGGTGGGGCAGGAAGCCCGGCCCCTCGACGAACGACCCGAGCCGCGACAGCACCGGGGCGCCGGGCGTCACGCGGTGCCCGAAGATCCGGATCTCGCCGGCGTCCGGGCGGATCAGGCCCATCAGCATCCGCATGGTGGTCGTCTTGCCCGCGCCGTTCGGCCCGAGCAGCCCGAGTACCTGGCCCTGCTCCACCCGGAACGACAGGTCGTCCACGGCCAGTTCCCCGTTGCGGTACCTCTTGGTCAGGCCGGTGATCTGCAGCGGGACCCCGGCCAGCTCCGGGTCGGGCTCGTCGGGCCGGCGGGCGCGGCCGATCAGCAGCAGGGCGGTCGCGACAGCGAGCGCGGCCAGCGGCATCGCCCAGGTCCACCACGCGAGGCCCGGCCCTGCGGCCGTCAGCGCGGCGTCCGTCGGCACGGTGATCGTCTGCGACGCCAGGCCGACGCGGTGGACCGACGGCTCGGCCGGGGAGGCGAACCCCATGTCGGTGGTGCTCAGCACGAGCCGCAGCCGGTGCCCGGCGTCGAAGCGGTAGTCGATCGCCGGGAGCGTGATCGCGGCGGTGGTGCCCTGCTCGGTGGCGGTGACCCGGACCGGCGCCACCAGGCCCTGCGGCAGGGCCGGGCGCTGGCCGCCCACGTCGTACAGCTTGGCGAACAGGGTCACCTCGCCCGTGCCGTGCACGCGGACCCGCACCGTCGGCGAGCCGGTCACCGCCAGCGGCGCGGCCAGCGGCCCGCTCTCGAACGCGGCGCTCTGCCCCGGCATGTCGATCGCCAGCCCGGCCCCGCCGAGGCCGTTGAGCAGGGAGCCGACGCCCGGCACCGTGGAGATCGCGGCGGGCGAGCCGCCGGGCGGGCCGGCCACCTGCTGGTCAGGACCGCTGATCGTGATGGCCGCCTGCGTGGTGCCCGCCAGGCCGGGGTAGGCGCCGGTGCCGGCGTGGACCAGGACCGGGCGGCGGGTGCCCGGGTCGCGCCCGCCGTCGCGGGTGACGGTGAAGACGTCTCCGGGCGGCGCGCCGTCCTTCTTGAGCCAGCGGCCGAACCAGTCGAGGGTGCTCCCGGTCACCCAGTCGACCTCGCCGTCGCCGCCGTCGTGGCCGCCGTCGAACCAGGCGACCTGGACGGGGGCGCCGGTCGCGGCGATGGCCCGCGCGTTGGCGTCGGCCTGGCCGAGCGGGAACAGCGAGTCGCGCTTGCCCTGAATCAGCAGGGTCGGCACGCGGATCTTACCGGGCATCGACACCGGGCTCGACCTGCGCAGCATCTGGACGGCTTCGGGGGTGGCGCGGCCGGTCTTCGCGACCTGCTGGTACATCTCGCAGATCGCCGGGAGGAAGCGCCCGCACTGGACGTCCTGCGCTTGGGCCGCCGGGTTCGCCGTGCCGGCCGGCGGGGTGCCGTCGCCGGGCCCGGCCGGCTGCCCGGAGCCGCCGCCGTCCGCCCCCGCCGCTCCCGCGCCGGTTCCGCCGGTGGCCCCGGCGAGGCCTCCGAGGCCGCCCGACTGCGGAGAGTCGATCGCGCTGCTGAAGAACAGCCCGGCCCACATGCGCTTGAACACGCCCTGCTCCGGGCCCGCGCCCGTGGCGTCGGGGAACAGCGCGTCCGCCAGGTCGTACCAGGTGATCTGCGGGACGATCGCGTCGATCCTCGGGTCGTAGGCGGCCGACATCAGGCTGATCGCCCCGCCGTACGAGCCGCCGGCGACGCCGAGACGGGGGTCGCCCGCGGCGTCCAGCAGCACCTCGGGCCGCCGGGCCAGCCAGTCGATGAGCTGCTGGACGTCCTTGACCTCGTAGTCGGGGGAGTTCAGGGCGATCTGCCCGGTGGAGGCGCCGAAACCCCGGGCCGACCAGGTCAGCACCGCGTACCCCTCCTGGGCCAGCAGCACGGCCTGGTCGCGCATGCTCCGCTTGCTGCCGCCGAAGCCGTGGGCCAGCAGGATGGCGGGCGCCTTCCCGCCCCCGGCGGGCGGGAAGAAGCTGGCGTCCAGGGTCACGCGCTGGTCGCCTGCGGGCCCGTCGACGACGGGGATCCGCAGATCGAGCCCTCGCATCGGCGGGGGCGACGGCCACAGGGCCCACACCGCCGCGCCGACCGCCAGTAGCACCGCGACGGTCAACGCCACCGGCCGCCTCCCCGCAAGCTTCATGCGGCGAGCCTACTTATCCCTGCTGAGAGACGGCTGAGACGCCTCCTCCGAGGTGGGGAGAGTCATCTCGGGGAAATCCCCGATTGCGGAGCATGTCAAGGACCGGCATCATTTCTACGCGTGACGTCAGGCGCAGGTATCAAGGTCAAGGCCACTCGTGCCGCCGAGTGGGCCCTCCCCTACTGGACGAGGGGAGAGGCGGGGCGGGAGACCCCACCTGACCTGCTGCGTGTCCTGTACGCCGGGTGGATCGCCGCGTTCGTCCTGAAGGTGCTCGGCGCCTCCTGGGACGTCTCCTGGCACTTCAAGTGGCTGCGCGACGATCTCGCGCCGCCTCACCTGCTCAACAGCGCCGGCACGGCCATCGTGGTCGCCCTGGTGATCACCCACAGCTACACCGGGTACGGCGTGGACCGCATTGCGCTGCGGCTGATCCAGTGGGGGACCGGCGCTTTCCTGATCGCCGTCCCGATCGACCTGATCAACCACCGGGTGAACGGGGTCGACATCACCTCGTGGAGCCCCTCCCACATGCTGCTGTACGTCGGCACGGCGTTCATGATCGCCGGGGTGATCCGGGGGTGGTACGTCTGCTCGCCCATGGGCGGCCGGCGCGCGGTCGTCCTCGGCGCGCTCTTCGTCTTCTGCATGGAGAACACCCTTTTCCCCAGCGAGCACCAGGAGTACGGCGTGCTGGAGCTCGCCTCCTGGGACCGGGGGCAGCCGTACGCCGAGCCCACCCTGATCAACTTCGCGGCCGAGCAGATGGGCCGCCAGGTCGACCGGGTCATGGTGGCGAAGTTCTCGCTGCCCGTCCCCGAATGGGTGTACCCCATGTGGTTCGGCATCGCCGCGGTGATCGTGCTGGTCGTGGCGCGTAACCTGATCGGGCGCAGGTGGGCCGCCACGGCGGTGGCCGCCGTGTACGTCGCCTACCGGGCCGCCATCTGGCCGCTGCTCGTCGTCGCCGGCTTCCCGCCGTCGGCGGTCCCGTTCTTCCTGATCGGCGCCGCCGTCTGCGTCGACGTGGCGTTCCTGGTCCGGATGCCGTTCGCCCGCGCCGCGCTCGGGACCGTCCTGGTCACCGCCGCCGTGTACGGCGGGCTCGCGGTGCAGGACCGGCTGCTGGAGGCACCGCCCTACCTGCTCGCCTCCGCGCCGGTGTCCGCCGTCCTGCTCGGCGCCGCGTGGTTCGGCCTGGAATGGTACGGCCGCAGGCGCCCGCGCGAGTCGCCCGGCTCGCTGACCCTGGGCGCCCCCGTCACCCCCTAGGCGACGGGGGCGCGGGTCAGGGCGACCGCGACGCCGTACGCCAGGCCCATCACGCTGATCTCCAGCGCGGCCCAGGCGGCGAACGCGGTGGTCTTTTGGCGCGCTATGCCCGGCAGCAGGCGCCAGCGGATGTTGGCGCCGAGCACCGCCACCACGCAGACGAAGACGATCTTGGCGACGACGAGCTGCCCGTAACGCGTGGTGAACAGCGACCCTGGCAGGCTGGTGGTCGGGGACAGGACCAGCTCGATCAGGCCGTTGAACAGCCCGGAGAGGCCGACCACGACCAGGGCGACGGTCGCCAGCCGGGAGAACCTCGGCAGCGCGCGGGCCAGCAGATCGCGGTCGCGGGTCAGCAGCACGGCCAGCGCCACCAGCCCGCCGGTCCACACCGACGCGGCGATGACGTGCAGCTCCATGGAGACCATGCTCAGGTCGTGCCAGTACCAGTTCGAGGCGTGCCCGCTGACCGGCAGCGGCAGCAGGCCGAACAGGGCCACGATCACGCGCAGCTCGGCGGGCACCTTCTCGCCGAAGCGGACGGCCAGCAGCCCGAAGAACGTGTAGACGAGCGCGCACGCCGCGCTGATCACCAGGCCCTGCCCGGCGCCGATCACGCTGACGTACGCCGCCGGGTCCGGCGCCCTTCCGGGGGTGATCTCGGCGGCGCTCATGACCATCGCGACCAGGGCGGCGATCGCCCAGCCGAACGCCGTGAACACCGCCCAGCTCCGGGCCCTGGCGAGGACCGTTTCCGTGCGCAGGGGGTCGTCGAACCCGAGGAACCGGGGCAGCAGGCTGAGCCCGACGGTCGCCAGCGCGCACAGGTCGAGGACCAGGCGGACCACCGGCAGCCCGTACTCGATGACCGGCCCCGGGACCGCGATCCCCGGGACCGCCCCCGGCGAGGTCCACCAGCTCGCCACCACCACGGCCAGCAACGCCGCCCCGACCAACCCCACGACCGGCCCCCACCGCACCCGAAACCCCGGTCCACCACCGGGCGGGCCCTCGCCCGGATGAGAGGGGGAGGGGGTGGCGGGCGCGGTGTCGGTTTCGTCGGTGGTGCTCATGCGCTGTGGCCCTTCGCCGGGCGGCCCTGGCGCGCGACGACGAGGATGCCGAGCCCCGACAGCAGCAGCGCGACCACCAGCAGCCCCCACACCCACGCGCCACCGGACGCCGGGGGCACCGAGGAGGTGGTGAGCGCTGTGACGGGGGGCGCGGCGGCGGGGGCCGGGGCCGGGGCGCCCGCGCCGACGGTGAAGCCGATCCTGCCGGTGACGGGGTGGCCGTCGTTGGAGACGATCTGGTAGCCGACGACGTACTCACCGGGCGTCGTGGTGGCAGGGAGCGTGGCCAGCACCTTGTCCCCGTCGACCTTCACCACGGCCCTAGATACGGCGCCGCCGGGAACGGTCAGCGCCACCTGCGCGAAGTCGGCCCTGACCGGCTGGTCGAAGGTCAGCGTCACGCGGGCCGGCACCGAGGCGAGCCGGGCGCCGTCCCTGGGGTCGCTGCCCGTCAGCACGTTGTGGGCCTGGGCGGGCGTGACGGCCACGGCCAGCGCAGCGCCGGCCACCAGCAGGACCGTTAGGAGTCGCCTCACCGGGATATGACCTCTCGTTCGCGTTTACCGGACCCCGCCATGGTGCCACTACGCGCACCCGGAACGCGCAGGGGAGTTCCCGGCATGCCTGGCCGGTCCCGGGCCGCGGTCGTCGGGTGCCGGGGAGATGGCGGGGATTGGGGCCTTTCTCCCGGGGGCGTAGGCGACTACGATCCCAGCACGCCTCATTACAGGGAGCCACGCTGGTGAGTACCGTTCCCCCCGTCATGCCCGCGAACGACGTCCCGGCCGCGCTCGCCGAACCGGTCACCCGGGTGGGCCCCCGCTGGATCACGCTCATCTCGCTGGCGAACCTCGCCCTGTGGATGGCCTACTTCGGCCCCCTGCAGGTGCTGCTGCCGCAGCAGGTCGCGGCGGCGAGCCCGGTGGGCAAGGAGACCGCCCTGGCGTGGGTGACCGGCATCGGCGCGGCGGTGGCCATGGTCTTCAACCCGCTGGCCGGCGCCCTGTCCGACCGGACGGCGGGCCGCTTCGGCCGGCGCCACCCCTGGACGCTGGCGGGCGCGGTCGCGGGCTGCCTCGGTCTGGTCTTCCTGGCGTTCCAGGGGTCGGTCGCGGGCGTGGTGATCGGCTGGTGCCTGGCACAGGCCGGGCTCAACGCCATGCAGGCCGCGCTCACGGCGGGCGTCCCCGACCACGTCCCGGTGGGGCAGCGCGGCGCGGTGTCCGGCTGGATCGGCGTCCCGCAGACGCTGGGCGTGGTGCTGGCCGTCGTGCTGGTGACGATGGTCGTCACGACCACCCGGTCCGGGTACCTGCTGATCGGCGCGCTGGTCCCGCTGTGCGCGCTCCCGTTCGTGCTCACCACCCCCGACCCCCGGCTGCCCGCCGCGCACCGCCCGCCGTTCGACCTGGCGGGGTTCCTGCGCGGCTTCTGGATCAGCCCGCGCGAGCACCCTGACTTCGCCTGGGCCTGGCTGACCCGGTTCCTGATGCAGCTCGGGAACGCGATCGCCCTGCTGTACCTGCTCTACTTCCTCACCGACGCCGTCCACTACGAGCGGTTGTTCCCCGGTCAGAAGCCCGAGGACGGCCTGCTGGTGCTGATCCTGATCTACACCGTGGCCGTGGTGATCACCGCCGTGTCCGGCGGCGTGCTCTCCGACCGCCTGGGCCGCCGCAAGACGCTGGTCACGGTCTCGGGGGTGGTCAGCGCGGTGCCCGCCGTCATCCTGGCCTTCTGGCCGGAGTGGACGATGGTCATGGTGGCCGCCGCGATCATGGGCATCGGGTTCGGCGTGTACCTGTCGGTGGACAACGCCCTGGTCACCCAGGTCCTCCCGGCCGCGACCGGACGGGCCAAGGACCTCGGGGTCATCAACATCGCGAACTCCGGCCCGCAGGTGCTCGCCCCGGTGATCGCCGGGCCCATCGTCGCCGGCCTCGGCGGCTACCCCGTGCTGTACCTCACCGCGGCGGCGCTGGCCCTGCTGGGCGCCGCCCTGGTGTGGAAGATCCGCTCGGTCCCCTGACCCCGCCCCAGATCCGCGGCCGGGGCCCCGAGGGCCCCATGGCCGAGACCGGGACCCCGCCCCAGGGCCGCGACCGGGACCCCGAGGTGCCCGGTCGCGGCCTGAGGCCCCCGGCGCGACTGAGCGGGTCGCGGCCCGGGGTTCCCCGGTTCAGGGCCCGAGGAGGTAGGTGTCCAGGGGTCAGGGCCCGAGGAGGTAGGTGTCCAGGGGTCAGGGCCCGAGGAGGTAGGTGTCCAGCCGGCCGCACATGCCGAGCCGCGCCTCGGGGGCGGCCGACAGGACCCGCGCGTCCCTGAGGTGGGTGGTGTTCCCCTCGCGCAGCGCGTGGAGGTGGACGCCGGTGACCTCGGCGGCCCCGAGCGCCCCCTCCCGCCACCGCTTCTCGAAGTCCTCCAGCTTGTCCGAGACGATGCCGGCGGCCCGGTCGTGGAACCGCGCGAGCGCGTCCCGCCCGCCCTCGCGCAGTTCCGTGAACCCCTCGATCGCCACGTCGCGGCGGCGGCGCGCCCCCTCGGCGTCGCCGATCGCGGCCACCTCGGCGTACAGGGCCGGGTCGGCCAGCACGGCGGGCGGGAAGGTGAAGACGGCGTCCCCGGCCTCCGGCAGGCCGCTGTTCTGCATGACGACCACGATCCGTAGCCGCCCGTCGTCGTTGGTCAGCCGGTGGATGGTGCCCGGGGTGAACCACACCACCGCCCCCGGTTCCAGGGGCGTCACGGTGTACCCGTCCCAGGTGAGCGTCTGCACCGTCCCGGTGCCCTCGACGACCACGTAGGCCTCCGAGCAGAGCAGGTGCATGTGCGGGCTGCCGCCGCAGGCGCCGTCGGCCGAGGGCCAGTCGTACACCCGCAGCCCGGACACGCCGGTCCCGCCGGGGAAGCTCATGAACGCCCCTCTCCAGGGGCCGCGCCGTCGTCCAGGGGGTGGGACCGGACGTGGTCCTCGATCCGGTCGCGGTCCCAGGCGCCGTCGGCGACGACCACGCGGTAGCGGTGGCTCCACGTGGCCCCGGGCGGCAGCTCCACCTCCTGGCGGAACGCCAGCGAGGGGTTCACCGCCGCGAAGGGGGTGGTGCGCACGAACCACGTGGTGCCGGGGGCGGCGACGAAGAGCAGGGTCGAGGAGCGGTCCACCTCGTCGTGCTCGCCCACGTAGGCGAGCCACGAGGCGGTGCGTCCCATCATCTCCGGCCCGCCCTGCCCGCCCTCGGCGATCACCAGGCCGCCGGTGAAGGACCTCGGGCCCCGCCAGAACAGCCCGCTGTACCCGGCCATGGGCCTGCCGTGGGTCGTCGGGCTGCCGAAGAGCAGCGGCTCGCCGCGCACGTTGGTCATCGAGGTGGACAGGCCGAGCGTCCAGTGGTCGTCCTCGACGTCCACGGCCATCTCGCGCACCTCGTCCACCCAGTGCTCCCCGCCCTGAGTGTGCCAGCTCAGCCGCTCCCGGCCGGGGCCGGTGAACTCCTCGTGCCGCATCGCGCCGACGTTCGGCAGGTCGGTGTAGCCGCCCAGCTCGCGCACGTAGCTGGCGCCGCCCCAGAAGTTCTGCCCCGACAGGTGGGAGGCCGTCATCTGCAGGCCCTTGTGCCAGCGGTGGTCGTTCGGCCGGTAGGCGCTGACGACGTCCCCGGCCAGGGTGCGCAGCGGGTGGGCGTACGGCTTGGGCCCCTCGTAGACCGACGACTCGGGCCGGTAGACGTACCGCATCAGCTCGGTGGCGCCGTCCCTGGCGACCAGTTCGGTGCCGGTGTCCTCCAGCTCCACCCGGCCGGTCACGTTCGCGGGGTGGCCGGTGCCGTTCACAGGGTCTGCCCTCCGTCGAGGCGGTGGTAGAAGGGGTTGTCCAGGGTGAGCTCCGACCGCCGCACGGGCTTCCCGGTGAACGCCGAGGCGTACAGGCCGGTGACGAACTCCAGTGTCTGCCGCCCTTCCGCGCCGCTGAGCGGCGGCCGTTCGCCCCGCTCGTAGGCGTCCAGCAGGGCGGAGAGCTGGGCCGCGTGCGAGCTCGGCACGTCGTCCGGCGGGTTCCACCGGTCCGGGGGGGTGCTCGTCCAGTTCGCGTTGCGGTACCCGTACAGGTGCCGCAGCTCCACGGTCGCCTCGGCGTAGTCGAACCGCAGGTAGCTCTCCTCGCGCGGGGACAGCACGCTGTTCAGCACCGACGCCATGGCGCCGTTCTCGAACCTGACCGACGCCAGGGACACGTCCTCGGTCTCCACCGGGCGGTCCACCCGCCGTGCCATGGCGCGGATCTCCTCCCAGTCGCCGAGGACCGACAGCATGAGGTCCATCTGGTGGATGCCGTGCCCCAGGGTCGGCCCGCCGCCCTCGGTCTCCCAGGTGCCGCGCCACGGCACCGCGTAGTACGTGTGGTCGCGGTACCAGGCGGTCACGCACAGGGCGACCATCGGGCGGCCGAGTTCCCCGCTCTCCGTCAGCCGGCGCAGGTGGCGGGCGCCCGAGCCGAAGCGGTGCTGGAAGACCACGGCGGCGAAGGTGCCGCGCTCCGCCGCCGTGATCAGATCATGTTCCGCCAGCGACAGGCACAGCGGTTTCTCGCACCACACCCACGCCCCGGCGCGCAGGCACTCCACGACCTGGCGCGCGTGGGCGAAGGGCGGCGTGCACACGTGGACGAGGTCGGGCCGCTCGATGGACAGCATCTCCCCGAGGTCGGTGTACGCGCCCGGGATGCCGTGCTCGGCGCAGAACGCCTTGACCCGCCCGGCGTCGACGTCCATGGCGGCGACGACCTCGGCGCGGTGGCCTTCCGCGGCGAGCGCGGGCATGTGGCACGCGCTCGCGATGCCGCCCGTCCCGAGAATGGCGACCCGGATCATCCGTGGTGTCCCTTCGCCCCGATGACGATCGTGGTCAGCGAGCGCGGCGCCAGCTCGGCCCGCAGGCGCGGGCCCCGGCCGCGCACGGCGTCCACCGGGGTCAGCGAGTGGGCGGAGTCGGTGAGGTAGGCGGTGACGCGTGGACCGGCCCTGGTCGGCAGGTCCGCCGTGACGGCGGCCGTGCCGGTGTTCAGCACCTCCACGATCTCCGAGCCGTCGGCGTTGCGGAAGGCCGACACCTTGAGCCCGTCGTCGGTGGCGCGCGCCCCGATCCGTACGGCGCCGGGCCGGATGAAGCGGCCGTAGGCGGCGAGCGCCCACAGGCGCTTGGACACGTGGTAGGCGTCGCCGTCGAGCTGGATGAGCCCGCGTGTGGCGCCCTGCGAGGTGCCGAACCAGTACACGTAGCCGCTGACGCCGGCGGTGGTCAGCGACTGGTGGATGGCGGAGGCGACGGCGAACCCGTCATAGCCGCTGCCGTCGTCCCAGTTCTCGTTCCAGGTGGTGCCGTTGGGCGACCACTCCGACATCCAGGTGGGGCGCCGGGTGGGCAGCGGGTGGTCGGTGGGGTTCACGTAGTTGTGCCCGGTGTGGGTGCTCACCCAGCGGGCGGCGGCGGGGTCGGCCTCGATCGCGTTGGTGTACCCCTCCTGCACGGTCCACCCGGCGCCGTCGCAGCAGGCGACCTTGAGCCCCGCCCGCGCCGCCACCGGGCCGAGCACCTTCACGAACTCCGCCGCCTGCTCGGGGGTGAAGCGCATGGAGGCGTAGGAGACGGTCAGGTCGGGCTCGTTGGTGAACCCGATGTCGGTGATCCTGATGCCCTCCTGGGCGTAGAACTTGGCGTACTTGACCAGGTAGTCGGCGTAGGCGCGGCGCCAGTCGCCGCTCGCGCAGCTCGTCCCGGCCAGCCCGCACAGCGTCCCGCCGTTGACGTCGGTGCCGTTGTCCTTCATGTAGCCGGGCGCGCTCCAGGCGTCGGCGTAGAAGCGCTTGACGCCGTACGCCTTGGCCTGCCGGGCGAGCCACACCTGGCCGCCGTCGTCGCCGTCCCACTCGTACGCCGGGGGAGCGTCAGGACCGCCGGGGTCGGTGGGCGCGATGCTGTGCATGTGGTCGTAGACCCTGTCCACCGAGGACCCGATGCCGAGCCGCAGGATGCTCAGCCCCGCGCCCGTGGTGCGGCTGAGCAGCAGGTCGAGCACCTCCTTCTGGTGCTCGGCGGACAGGCCCTGGGCGCCGTGCAGCACCGCGGCGCGCTGGAACGCCTGGGAGAAGCCGAATCCGTCGATCGGCTGGTGGCGTTCCCTCCCGTCCACGATGATCTGCGGGGAAGCGCTTTCCGGGCGGGTGGCGGCATTCGGCGCCGAAGCGCGTTCCGGCGCGGCCTGGGCGGGGGAAGTAGCCAGCGTGGCCAAGGCCAGCCCGGCGGCGAGGGCGGCGTACGCTCGTCTGGGCAACCCGGATCCCTTCCGAAAGTTTCAGAAGATTTACGAGACTTTTCGCGCCCTGAAACTAGGCCGCCACGAAGCGTACGTCAAGACCCTCCCACACAGTGGCCGTGTGGGCCCCGAAATCTTTCGACGGGCGGGAGGGTCTAGGAGGGGCGCGGCGGCGCCGTGCTGTCCCTGATCAGCAGGTCGGTGGCCAGCTCGACCCGGCGGGCCTCGGGGGACTCCCCGCGTGAGATCTCCAGCGCCATGCGCGTCGCCAGCGCGGCCATCTCCTCCAGGGGCTGGCGGACCGTCGTCAGCGGCGGCCACGCCGAGCGCGCGAGCGGCAGGTCGTCGAACCCGACCACGCTCAGGTCGTCAGGGACGCGCATCCCCGCCCGCCGCGCGGCCTCGAACACCCCGAAGGCCTGCATGTCGCTGCCCGCGAAGATCGCGGTCGGCGGGTCGGGCAGCTCCAGGAACGCCTTGCCGTGGAAGTGCCCCGAGTCCACCAGGAAGTCGCCGTTGCGGATCAGCTCGGGGTCGACGGTCACTCCGGCCGTCTCCAGCGCGGCGCGGTAGCCGTCGATGCGCGCGCGGCTGCACAGCATCTCGGGCGGTCCGCCGATCATGCCGATGCGCTGGTGCCCGAGCGCCAGCAGATGGCGGGTGGCGGCCAGGCCGCCGTGCCAGTTCGTGGCGCCGACCGACGCGACGTCGGGCGCGGGCTCGCCCTCGGGGTCGACGATGACGAACGGGATGGAGCGGGCCAGGAGCTGGCCGTGCTGGCGGCGGGTCAGCCGCGAGGCGACCAGCACCACGCCGTCGGTGCGGCGGGCCGCTATGCGGTCGAGCCAGTCGCGCCCCGGGCCCGAATGGGTGTGCAGGACCGACACGACGACGGCCGCCTCGGCCTCGCGGGCGGCGGTCTCGGCACCCCGGATGATCTCCATGGCCCACGGGCTCTCGATCTCGGCGAAGACCAGGTCGATCAGGCCGACCGGCCCGTCCCCCTGGCCGGTGCGCCGCGTGTAGCCGTGTTCGTGGAGCAGGCGCTCGACCCGCCGGCGCGTCTCGGGCGCGACCTCCGGGCGCCCGTTGACGACTTTGGAGACCGTCGGGACCGACACCCCGGCCTCCTCGGCGATCAGAGCGATCGTGACCCGCCTCTTCGCTGACATGCGACGGAGTGTATCCGAAAGCTTTCGGGATTTCCGCCGAGGGGCCCTTCTCGGGTGCGTCCACGCCGCCGCTGGCACCACGACAAGTACCTGTCCGGCTATTGACGTGTTACGAGCGATTTACATACTCTCCGGGTCACGAAACATTCGGGTGGACTTAAGAAACTTTCAAGACTCCCGGAGGAAGCTCCTCGCAGCGGGTCGGTCGACGAGGAAGGAATCACGAGAAATGTCGTTGAACCGGCGAAATATGGTGTTACTGGCGGCTGCCGCACTGGTTCTCGCAGGGTGCGGTGGCCAAGGGGGCACGAGCGGTACGGCGAGCGGCACGGCCTCCGCCGCGAAGGTCACGGTCGAGTGGTGGAACATCTCCACCACCGAACCCCTGAAGTCGTTCTGGGCGCAGAAGGTGAAGGAGTACCAGGCGGCGCACCCCAACGTCACCATCAAGAACGTACCCATCGAGAATGAAGCGTTCAAGGCCAAACTCTCGACCGTCGCCCAATCGGGCAAGACGCCCGACCTGTACTCCACGTGGGGCGGCGGCGTGCTCAAGCAGCAGATCGACGCCGGCCTGGTCAAGGACCTGAGCTCCGAGGCGGCCACCTGGATCGCCGATTTCACCCCGGCCGCGCTGCAGGCCTACCAGTTCGACCGCAAGACCTACGCGATCCCGACCGACATCGGCATGGTCGGCTTCTGGTACAACAAGTCGCTGTTCACCAAGGCGGGCATCTCCGAGCCGCCCGCCACCTGGACCGCGTTCCTCGAAGACGTCACGAAGCTCAAGAACGCCGGGGTCACCCCGATCGCGCTGGCCGGCAAGGAGAAGTGGCCCGGCCACTACTACTGGGCCTATCTCGCCATGCGCGTCGCCGGGCTCGACGCGCTCAAGCAGGCCGCGATCGACGACGACTTCACCAAACCCGACTTCGTGGCCGCGGGGACGCACCTCAAGGAGCTCGTCGACCTGCAGCCCTTCCAGAAGGGCTTCCTCGGCGCCGGGTACTCCACCCCCGACGGGCAGGCCGCGACCATGGGCAACGGCAAGGCGGCCATGGAGCTGATGGGCCAGTGGGCCCCGGTCGTGGAGAAGGACTCCGGCAAGGGCCTCGGCAAGGACCTCGGCTTCTTCGGCTTCCCTGCGGTCGACGGCGGCAAGGGCTCGACCGGTGACGTCTTCGGCGGCGGCGGCGGGTACGCGGTCGGCGTCAACGCGCCGCCGGCGGCGGTCGACTTCCTCAAGTACATCTCCCAGAAGGACGTCCACCGCGCGGCGGTGGAGACCGGCGCGCTCCTCCCGGTGCTCAAGGGCGAGGAGGAAGCGGTCAAGGACCCGAACCTGGCGGTGGTCGCCCAGACCCTCGCGGGCGCGACCGGGTTCCAGCTGTACCTCGACCAGGCCTACCCGCCGGCCGTGGGCCAGGAGGTCAACGACAGCGTCGCCGCGCTCATCGCGGGGGCCAAGACCCCCGATCAGGTCGCGAAGGCCATCACCGAGACCGCCAAGTCCGAGTAGGGGAAGACGGCGAGCGGGCCGGCGGATCGCCGGCCCGCTGACGGAGCGGAGAGAGATGACACGTCCGGCGCTGACGGATGTACGACCGGAGATCCTGACGCGGTCACCGAGGGGCGGCAGGCCCCCGGTGACGCCGTCCGCGCGCGGGCGCCGGGCCAGGGGACTCGTCACGGTCACGCTGTTCCTGCTTCCGGCACTGGTGCTGTTCGGCCTGCTGGTCCTCGCGCCGATCGCCGTCGCGATGTACACCAGCGTCTTCAAGTGGAACGGCCTGGGCGGGCTGCCGTCGGACTTCATCGGGCTGGACAACTTCACCCGCGCGTTCGGCGACGAGGTCTTCGTCGGCGACCTGCGGCGCGGCCTGGTCCTGATCGTCCTGTCGATCCTGATCCAGCTCCCGCTGTCGCTGGCGATCGCCATGCTCCTCAACCAGAAGATGCGCGGGCGCGCGTTCTACCGGCTGCTGTTCTTCGCCCCGTACGTCCTGTCGGAGGTGATCACCGGTGTGCTGTTCACCATGATCCTCTCCCCGGACACCGGGCTGGCGAACCAGATCCTCGGCGCCGTCGGCCTGGACTCCCTGCGGAGCTCGTGGCTCGCCGAGCCGTCCACCGTCATGATGTCGCTGTTCCTGGTCATGACGTGGAAGTACTTCGGCTTCCACATGATCCTCTACCTGGCCGGGCGACAGGGCATCCCGAGGGAGCTGGGCGAGGCCGCCGCCATCGACGGGGCCGGGAGCTGGGACCAGTTCCGGTACGTGACCCTGCCGCTGCTCGGGCCGACGATCAGGATCAGCGTCTTCCTGTCCGTCATCGGGGCCATCCAGCTCTTCGACCTGGTGTGGGTGCTGACCAGCGGCGGGCCGATCCACTCCTCCGAGACGATGGCCGTCACGATGTTCCAGTTCGGCTTCAAACGGACCCAGATCGGCTACGCCAGCGCGATCAGCGTCGTGATGTTCGGCATCAGCCTGGTCTTCGCGCTGGCCTACCAGCGGTTCGTCCTGCGCCGCGACACAGAGGGAGCGATCACGTCCATGCGAGGCAAGCGATGACCGCCGCCACCACCGGGAGGAGGACCTCCCGGGCGCGCCCGGTCGCCCGCGGCCGGCTGTCGTGGCTCAGGACCATGTCGCTGCACACGGTCGTGATCGTCCTCGGCGCGTTCGTCATCGTGCCGCTCCTGTTCGGGCTGATCGGCGGGTTCAAGGACACCGCGCAGCTCTCGACCAACCCCTTCGGCCTGCCCTCCCCGTGGGTCCCCGGCAACTACACCGAGGTCCTGACCTCGGGCCCCTACTGGCGGCAGTTGTTCAACAGCACGTTCATCGCGCTGGCGACGGCGCTCATCGTCGTCGGCGTCTCGGCGATGGCGGCCTTCGTGTTCGCCCGGTTCGCCTTCCGGGGCAGGGAGACGCTGTTCACCCTGTTCACGATCGGGTTGATGTTCCCGTTCGCGGTGGCGATCCTGCCGCTGTTCATCCTGCTGCGGACCATCGGGCTGCTGGACAACCCCTTCGGGGTGATCCTGCCCCAGGCCGCGTTCGGGCTGCCGGTGACGATCATCGTGCTGCGCGCGTTCTTCAGGACCATCCCGCGTGAGCTGGAGGAGGCCGCCACCATCGACGGCTGCACCAGCCTCGGCTTCTTCTGGCGGATCCTGCTGCCGATGGCCCGGCCCGCGCTGGCCACCGTGTCGGTGCTGGCGATCGTGGCGAGCTGGAACAACTTCTTCCTGCCGCTGGTCATCTTCAACGACCCGAACTGGTCCACCATCCCGCTCGGCGTCCAGCAGTTCTACGGCCAGTACTCCTCGGACACGGCGCGCATCCTCGCCTACGTCGTGCTCTCGATGGTGCCCGCCCTCGCGTTCTACGCCGTCGCCGAACGCCAGCTCATCGGCGGCCTCACGGCGGGGGCGACGAAGGGATGACCACGCCCGAACGGCCCGTGCGGCCTCTCACGAAGGAGTTCTGAATGACCCTGCGTGTGTCCGGATCCCGCCTCGTCGCGGCCGACAGGACCCCCGTACGGCTGCGCGGAGTGGGCTTGGGGGGCTGGATGAACATGGAGAACTTCATCACCGGCTACCCCGCCGACGAGTCCTCCATGCGCGGCGCCCTGCGCGACGTGCTCGGCGAGGAACGGCAGGAGCTGTTCTTCGACCGGCTGCTGACCTCGTTCTTCGGCCCCGAGGACGCGGCCCTGCTCGCCGGCATGGGCGTCAACTGCGTCCGTATCCCGGTGAACTACCACCACTTCGAGTCCGACGAGCGGCCGTTCGAGATCATCCAGGACGGGTTCCGCCACCTCGACCGGGTGGTCGCCCTGCTGGCCGAGCACCGCATCTACAGCGTGATCGACCTGCACGCGCTGCCGGGCGCGCAGAACCAGCACTGGCACTCCGACAACGCCACGCACGTGGCGTCCTTCTGGCGGCACCGGCACTTCCAGGACCGGGCCGTCCACCTGTGGGAGGCCATCGCCGACCACTACAAGGACGACCCCTGGGTCGCCGGGTACAACCCGATGAACGAGCCGGGCGACGCCGGCGGCCGGGTCGTCGGGCCCTTCTACGACCGGCTGGTCAAGGCGCTGCGCGCCGTGGACCCGGCGCACGTGCTCTTCCTGGACGGCAACACCTACTCCACCGACTTCACCGTCTTCCGTGAGGTGTACGAGAACACGGTCTTCGTCTGCCACGACTACGCGCTCGCCGGGTTCGCCCACGGCGGGCCCTACCCGGGGTACACGCGTGGCGAGTGGGTGGACCGGGAAAGCCTCGAACTCTCGTTCGAGAGGCGGACCGCCTTCCAGCGGGAGACCGGCACCCCGCTGTGGGTGGGGGAGTTCGGCCCGGTCTACACCGGCGACCCCGCGCGCGACGAGCAGCGCTACCGGATCCTCGCCGACCAGCTGGAGATCTTCGACGGGCACGAGGCCGGCTGGTCGCTGTGGACCTACAAGGACGTGGGCCTCCAGGGGATCGTGTCCGCCGACCCGGACGGGCCCTACCTGCGGCGGTTCGGGGACTTCCTCGCCAAGAAGAAGCGGCTGGGCGCCGACCGGTGGGGGTCGACGATGGAGGAGTCCGGCGACGAGCTGGCGCCGCTGCACCGGCTCATGGAAAGGGAGTTCCCCACCTGGGAGCCGTACCCCTGGGGCGCCCGCTACCAGGTCGACGACCTGATCCGGCACATCCTGGTCGCCCAGGCGCTGCTGCCCGAGTACGCGTCCCTGTTCGCCGGCCTCGACGACGGCGAGCTCGTCGCGCTCGCCGACTCCTTCGCCCTGGCCGGTTGCGTCCCCCGGACCCCGCTGATCGACCTGCTCACCGCCAACCTGACCTAGACGGCCGCCGCCGCCCCGCTCCATCCACCTGACCTTTGAGGAGACCGGCATGCGGTTACCCCGTTTCTGGGTGGCGGCCGTCCTGTCCTGCCTTCCGCTCACCGCGCTCACCGCGCCGCCGGCATGGGCGTACGCCGACTCGGCGGCGGTCGCCGAGCCGGCCTCGGTCGCGGAGCCGGCCTCGGTCGCGGAGCCGGTCGTGCGGATCGCGGAGTACGGCTTCGAGGACGGCACCACGCAGGGCTGGGCGCCACGAGGGTCCGGGGTCGCGGTCAGGGTGGCCCCGGACGCGGCGCACTCGGGGAGCGCGTCGCTGCTGACCACCGGCAGGACCGAGACCTGGCACGGCGCCACCGTGACCCCGCCGTTCGAGAAGGGCGTGACGTACACGGTCACCGCGCACGCCCGCCTGGTGGCCGGGCGACCGGCCGGCACCGTCGCCCTCACCGTGCAGCGCACGCCCGCGGGCGGCGCCGACACCTACGAGCGCGTCGGCGCGGCCACGGTCACCGACGCCGCCTGGACGGAGATCTCCGGTACCTACCTGTACACGGCCGACTCCACCGCGCTCCAGCTCTACGCCGAGAGCTCGGACGCGACGGGCGAGTACTACCTGGACGACATCACGATCACCGCCGACACCGACCCCGGCCGGTCCGGCGTGACCAGCGACTTCGAGAGCGGCACCACGCAGGGATGGTCGCCGCGCGCCTCGGCGTCCCTGGTCGCCGGCGGGCCCGAGGCCCACGGTGGCGCGGCGAGCCTGAACGTCAGCGGCCGGGCGGCCTCCTGGGACGGGCCGTCCCTGCCGGTCCTCGGCAAGATGACCAAGGGCTCGAAGTACGGCCTGTCGGTGTGGGTGCGGCTCGGGCCCGGCACCGATACCGGCGACCTCGGCCTGTCGGTGGAACGCCGGCTCGCCGGGACGGCGAGCTACGACCAGGTGGTCGCGCCCACCGCGATCACCGCCGGCCAGTGGGTCCTGCTGAAGGCCACGTACACGCTGGCCTACGACGTGGACTTCCTCAGCGTGTACGTGGAGTCCTCCGCCGGGACGTTCCCGTTCGCCATCGACGACTTCGCCCTGGCGTACGTGCCGGTCAAACCGATCGAGTCCGGCATCCCGGCGGTCAAGGACAAGGTGCCCTTCGACATCGGCGCCGCCGTCGCGCGCGCCCAGACCCTCGGCGAGCACGGGGAACTGCTCACCAAGCACTTCGACAGCGTCACCCCCGGCAACGCCCTGAAATGGGACGCCACCGAACCCCGTGAGGGCGAGTTCACCTTCGCCGAAGGCGACCACCTGGTGGACTACGCCACCGGGCACGGCCTGAAGTTCCGGGGCCACACGCTCGCCTGGCACAGCCAGACCCCCGCGTGGGTGTTCAAGGACGGCGACCGGGACCTCACCGCGACCCCCGCGGACAAGGCCCTGCTGCTGAGCCGGCTGGAGAACCACGTCAGGGCCGTCGTCGGCCGCTACAAGGGCAGGATCCAGACCTGGGACGTGGTCAACGAGGTGGTGGACGAGAACCAGCCGGACGGCATGCGCCGCAGCCCGTGGTTCGTGGTCACCGGCTACGACTTCATCCGCACCGCGTTCCGCGTCGCCCGCGAGACCGACCCCGCCGCCAAGCTCGTGCTCAACGACTACAACAGCGAGCTGCCGCGCAAGCGCAAGGCCGTGTTCGACCTGGTCAAGAAGCTGCGGGCCGAAGGGGTGCCGGTGGACGCCGTCGGCCACCAGCTCCACGTGAACATCGAGCAGGCCCCGGCCGCCGAGATCGAGAAGACCATCGAGCTGTTCGCCGGGCTCGGCGTGGACCAGCAGGTCACCGAGCTGGACGTCAGCGTCTACACCGACTTCGTGTCCTCGTACACCACCGTGCCCGCCGGCGTCCTGGCCCTCCAGGGGTACCGCTGCAAGGAGATCTTCGACGTCCTGCGCCGCCAGGCCTCCCACCTGTCCTCGGTCACGGTCTGGGGCCTCGCCGACGACGCCACCTGGCTGTCGTCCTTCCCGATCACCCGGCTCAACCCGCCGCTGCTGTTCGACGACGAGCTCCAGGCCAAGCCGGCGTACTGGGGGATCGCCGACCCCGCCCGGCTGCCGCCGCTCACCCGCCGCCTCGACGCGCCACGGGCCACCGTGAAGGCCGACGGGGAGCGCGAGCGGCAGTGGGACCTGCTGCCCGGCACGCCGATCGCACGGGTGGGCGACCTGTCCGCGACCTTCCAGGCCCGCTGGACGCCCGGCGGCGTCGCCGTCCTGGCCGACGTGCGCGACTCCTCGTGCGACAGGGCCGACACGGTGACGGTACGACTCGCCGGCACCGGCCACGTCATGAAACGTGACGGCCGGGCCGCCTGGTACGCCACCCGGGCCGCCACCGGCGGATACCGGGTGGAGGCACTCCTTCCCGCCGAGGCGGCGCTCGGCGGGAAGGTTCCCCTGGAGGTGGTCGCCCACGACGCCAAGGGCGGCGGCGACATCACCTGGACGGGCGAGCTGACCCTCGTCCGTGCGGTCGGGCACACGACCGCCGCCAGGGGCACGCCCGTCGTGGACGGGGTCGCGGACGCCGCCTGGTCCAGGGCGCCCGAGATCGGCACCGCCACCTGGATCCAGGGCACCACCGGCGCGACGGCGAAGGTACGGGCCCTGTGGGACGCCCGCCACCTCTACGTGCTGGCCCGGGTCACCGACCCCCGGCTCAGCGAGGAGTCGCCGAACGCCTGGGAACAGGACTCGGTGGAGATCTTCGTCGACCCCGGGAACGGCAAGACCACGGGGTACGACGATGACGACGGGCAGTACCGGATCTCGTTCTCCGGCACCGAGACCGTCGGCGGCACGTTCGACGCGTTCGCCGTCAAGGACAACCTGACGAGCGCGGCCAAGGTCGTGCCCGGCGGGTACGTCGTCGAGGCGTCCATCGCGCTGCCCACCGTCACCCCGGCGAAGGGCGTCCTCCTCGGCTTCGACCTCCAGGTCAACGACGCGACCGGCGCGGCACGCACCGCGGCCGTGACCTGGAACGACACCTCCGGCCGGTCCTACCTGAGCACCTCAGGCTGGGGAGTGCTGGAACTGGCCGGATAAGACCGGCATGGCTGGGTATCGGCCGGGCGGGGGGCCGGTACCCAGCCGTACCGGTGACACACCGACCAACGAGAAAGGGCCGCTCACGGTGCGTTTCCGTAACCCGATCCTGCCCGGGTTCTACCCCGATCCGTCGATCTGCCGGGTGGGCGATGACTACTACCTGGTGACCTCGTCCTTCGAGTGGTTCCCCGGCGTGCCGATCTTCCACAGTCAGGACCTGGTGAACTGGCGGCAGATCGGGCACGTGCTCGACCGCGCGTCCCAGCTTCCGCTGGACGGTGTACGGCCGAGCGGCGGCGTCTACGCGCCCACCCTCCGGCACCACGACGGCGTCTTCTACATGATCACCACGCTGGTGGACGGCCTGATGGAGTCGGGCAACTTCCTGGTCACCGCCACCGACCCCGCCGGGCCGTGGAGCGACCCGTACTGGCTCCCCGAGTCCGAGGGCTTCGACCCGTCGCTGTTCTTCGACGACGACGGCCGCGCCTGGGCGCACGGCGCCCGGCCCGCGCGGCCGCAGGCGTACGAAGGGCACATGGAGATCTGGCTCCGCGAGCTGGACCTCGACGGCATGAAGCTCGCCGGCGAGGAGCACGTGCTCTGGGACGGGGCCGTCAAGGGCGCCGTCTGGGCCGAGGGCCCGCACATCTACAAGGTCGACGGCACCTACCACCTGCTGGTCTCCGAAGGCGGCACCGCGCACGACCACGCCCTCAGCGCCGCCCGCGCCGACACCGTGACCGGGCCGTACACCGGCTGCCCCCGCAACCCGATCCTCACCCACCGCGGCCTGGGCCGCGACCACCCCATCGTGGGCACCGGCCACGCCGACCTGGTCCAGACCCCCGGCGGCGAGTGGTGGATGGTGCTCCTGGCCATGCGCCCGTACGGCGGATACCACTACAACCTCGGCCGGGAGACGTTCCTGACCCGGGTGCGCTGGGAGGACGGCTGGCCGGTGCCCGGCCCGGTCGAGCTCACCGCCGAGGCCCCCGGCCCCACCTCACGCCGCTGGGCGGCCCCGCCCGCCTGCGACGACTTCGAGTCCCCTCGGCTCGGCCCGGACTGGAACCATTTGCGGACCCCGCGTGAACCGTACTGGACGCTCACCGAACGCCCGGGGCACCTGCGGTTGCGCGGCCGGCCGGAGTCGCTGACCGAGCGCGTCAACCCGAGCCTGGTCGCCCGGCGGCAGCGGCACGCGGACTTCGCCGTGCACACCCTGATGGAGTTCACCCCCGTCGGCGACGAGCGCGCCGGCGTGGCCCTCGTGCAGAACGACGACCATCACATCCTGCTGGTGCTGACGGCGAACGGCCTCGTCGTCACCAGGACCGAGGGCGGCACCGACCGCGTCCTCGCCCAGGCCGACGTGCCGCCGGGGCGCATCTGGCTGGGGGTCGAGGCGCACGGGCAGGAGTACCAGATGTCCTACGCCACCGAACCGGGCGCCTGGCGCCCCCTCGGCGACCCCGTCGACGGCCGCGTCCTCAGCTCCACCACCGCCGGCGGCTTCACCGGCGCCTACATCGGCCTCTACCTCTCCAGCGAAGGCCACCCGACCACCACCACCGCCGACTTCTCCTACTTCGAATACCTCCCCCTCTAACTCCTCTCATCGACGAACGCCCCGGCCGGGATACGGTCCTCGCCTTCGGCTCGGGCGTTCTTCCAGGAGCCTGCGGCCCGCCTCCCACGGCTTTCACACCAGGTAGCCATTTCTGGTCCTCGCCTCCCGCCGGGTCATGGTCCTCGCCTTCGGCTCGGGCGTTTTTCTAGGAGCCTGCGGACCACATCTCCCGCCGCCCGCATGCCGGTCGCGAGATATCCCAGTTGGGAACGATCCATGCGCGAGCTCTGCCCAAGAATGCAAGCATCGTCGGGCGACCTGGAAGGCGGGATGTCATGGGTGAGATCGAAGTTCGCCAGAACGAGACGACGGTGCCGTTGTTACCGTGCGCGTCGGCGGAGGAGACCCTCGCGTTCTACGAAACGCTGGGGTTCGAGACCGCCTTCAAACAGACAAAGCCGTATGTCTACCTGGCGCTGACGTGGAGCGGATTCCAACTGCACTTCGGCCCGGCGCCCAAGGGGCTCGATCCCTCCCGGGAGGAGTCCGGAGGGTGCCTGGTCATGGTCGACGCCGTGGCGCCGTACCACGCGGCGTTCGCTTCGGCGATGCGCCGGGCGCACGGGAAGGTCCTGAGTTCCGGCCTGCCGAGGATCACCCGATACCGTCCGGGCGCCTCCCGGTTCACATTGTTCGACCCGTCTGGCAACTCGATCACCTTCATCCAGCGTGACGCGCAGGAACAGGAAGAGGTGGAGTACGGCGGCTCGAAGAAACTGACCGGCCTGGCCAAGGCGCTGGACAACGCCCGCATCCTGCGCGAGTTCAAGAACGACGACCGACATGCCTTCCGCGCCCTCAAATCCGCATTCCGCAGGCACAGCGCGGACGCCTCCGCAGCCGACCAGGCCATAGCCCTGTGCCACCTGATCGACCTGGCCACCATCCTCAACGAACCCACCACCCCCTGGTCCACCGACCTCCGCGCCTTACCCCTCACTCCCGAAGACAGACTCCGCGTCGAATCAGAACTGGGACACCTCCCCGACCTGGGGGACTGGCTCCCCTGAAGATCGCAGTGGCGTCGGGCATCAGATGGTTGCCATCACTTTGCGTATTGATGAGATCACTGAAAACGGTCGAACGCCTGCGGACGGAGCCGTCGTACAGTGAGGATATGGCTATGCTCACCGTGCAGATCGACGCGAAGACGGAGAAGGCCCTCGCCGAGCTGACCGCCGACGGCAGATCCGCCACGGACGTGGTCCGCGAAGCCCTTCTCATCGCCAACCGTCTCAGGCGCACGGAAGTGGCCCGGTTGGAAGCTCAGGAGCTCGCCAACGACCCAGAGGACTTGGCGGAGCTCCGCGCCATCCGATACGACCTGGGCGAAGACTGTGCGCGGTGACGTCTACCGCTTGCGGACGTCACGCGAAGTGGTCGGCCACGAACAGCGTGGTGAGCGCTTTGCCGTCCTGCTGCAATCTGATGCGCTCGCCTCGCTGTCCACCCTGATCATCGCCCCGACATCGACCAGTGCGCGTCCGATGACGTTTAGGCCGGAGATCGAGCTAAACGGCAAGACCACCCGGGTCCTCGTCGATCAGCTCAAGGCCGTCGACACATCTAGGCTTGGTGATTTCGCGGGCCGACTGGAACCAGCAGAGATCGAGGAGATCGACGAAGCGCTTCACGTCATACTGGGCCTGCTTGTTTGAGCTGACCGGCAGGCTGCGGTGTCGATGTACGAAGCCTCGGTGAGCTCACCTTCGGTTGAAGACGTGGATGGCTCGGCTCCGACGGCCACGCTGCCTGGACGGCCGAGCGAGTCCTTTCCCCTTGTACGCGTCAAGGGACCTGCTCTGCCGTGTTCCCGGGTTCCTGCTCGGGCACTGCGGATAACCGCCGGACGATCTGTCCTTCCACGATGGAGGGGACCCCACCGAAGGCGCCGGCCAGGTAGGACCTCATCAGGTTCTCGTCCTCGCCCGGTTCGGCGGCGGTGAGGGGGTAAAGCTCCGTGGCGCCGTCCTTGTCCTTCTCCGTCAGCCACACCTGGCCCGGTTCCAGCAGCCGCTCACCGCTCGGGGTGGCCAGGAGCGACGGGTCGTGTGAGGTGAAGAGGAGCTGCGCATCCTTGGGGTTGGCGTGCGGATCGTGGAAGAGCCTGACGACCTCGGCGGCGAATCGTGGATGCAGGCTCGCGTCCAGTTCGTCGATGAGCAGCACGGCGCCTTCGTCCAGCGTCAGCAGCAGGGGACCGAGCAGCGCGAACCAGGAGCGAGTGCCGAAGGATTCGTTCCGCCAGTCCAGGGAGATCTCTCCGGCGGCCGACTGGTGGGTCAGCTTCACCGCCGGGCGGTTCCTGCTCTCCCGGACGACCTCAGCACCGGTGATCCCCAGATCGGCGACTCGAAGCAGTTCGTTGATCCGGCGTGCGCGGTCGCCGGAGAGCTCCCGCAGGGTGAGCCCCTCTCGCTGCTCTCGCTCGTCCTCCGGATTGATGATCCGCAGATTACGGCCGAACCAATGGAAGAGCGCCGAGAGCTGCGGGTGATTGTCCGTCCCCGCGGTGGAAAGCACCAGAGCGTTGGGGCGGGTACGCTTCACCAGCTGGGCGCGGTCCTTGACCCGGGTGCCCGGCCATCCGTACACCTCGCTCCTCGAAGCGTTGCGATCCAGCCACACCTGACGATGGCCGCGGGGGTACCTGTGGATCCATTCGGCGGCGACGTGCGTCGAGCCCAGCTCGAACCCGTACGTCCAGCGCACCTTGTCGATCACGAGGTCGACTTCGAAGAAGCTCGACTCGTTCTCCCCTTTGTGCCCCAGCCTGAAGGGTTCGCGTGGAATGCCGTCGAGTGAGGCCCAGCGGGCATAAGAGTCGAGGACGGCCGTACGCATGTCCGTCAGAGCGGCGAGTACGTTCGATTTGCCGGAGGCGTTGGCGCCGAAGATGCCCATGACAGGGAAGACACCTGCGGAGCCGCTTCCGCCGAGGCTTACTTCGCGTACTGCGGCGCTCGACTCGGGCTCGGCGACGACGAAGGACAGTTCTTGCTCGTCGCGTAGCGACCGTACGTTCGCGGCACGGAATCGGAGCAGCACGCCGTCCTCCTCTCCACTCCACGGTCAGAGTAACCGCCCGGCTCCCGCTGGGCCGACTCGATGACGATCACGCGTCGACGCGTCGCCGGGCTTCTGGGGTTCCGGGGTCTTTAGTGGGAGTGAGTTCTGCCCAAGTGGTGGTGCTGTGGTGGTCGATGGTGAAGTTCCAGCTTGTGGCGACCGCGTTCACCAGGCGTAGGCCTCGGCCTCGGAGGTCGACCTCGTCCAGGGTTTCAGTCCAGTCGGGGAGTTCTGCTGGGGCGGCCGGGCGCATGTGCGGGATGCCTTCGGCGCCGTCGTCGATGACTTCGAGCCGTAGTCGGGCGCCGACGTGCAGGACGTACAGGGTGATGGTGCCGCCTGGGAGGGACGAGCGGGAGTGCTGGACGCTGTTGGTGACCAGTTCGGAGACCACTAGGAGAGCGGAGTCCAGGAGCGGGTCCTCGGGGAGGAGGAGCCTGCGGACGAACGCGCGGGCCGTGCCGACCTGTTCGACGTGGCCGGCGAGAGTGAGGTACCCGGCGACGGCCCATGCGCCCGGCGGGGTGCCGTTCCGATGCTCGTCGTGGGTGCCTGCGGGGTCTATGGCGATCACACCCGACGGTTCCGTTCCGGGGTCTGATACGGCCGTGCTGCTCCGTATGGTCTCGCTTGTCGCGTCTCCGCACTGCGCGCGTGTCCCGTCCCACTCCGGTACGTCGATGCGCGACACCTCGCGTTCCAGAACCTGAAGCACCCGCGCCCCCGCGCCCAGCAACTCCAACCGCCCGACCTCTCGCCCCACCATCGACCTCCACGGCCTCTGCGGTGCGCGTGCCCTGATGCACGCCGCACAGTCATGTGGTCGTGCGCCGGGATAAGCCGGCGACCTCGACCACGTCACGTAGCGAATTTGCACCTGCACCTACTGAAGCTGCAACCGATTCGGCGAAAGATCTTTACAATGGGTAGTGTTTCGACTGCATAGAGCGAGGAGGAAGTCCTCAATGGCGAGATTCTCCCCAACTGTCCGTCATCGCCGCCTGCTTCAGGAGCTTCGGCGGTTGCGTCTTGGTGCGGGACTCAAGCAGGACGATGTGGCGGAGCACCTCGGTTGGTCGTCGTCCAGGATGACCAAGGTCGAAGGCGGAACGCTCCGGATCTCCGTGAGTGATGTGCGCGCGATGCTGCAGCTCTACAAAGTCGAACCGGGAGCAGAGCATGAGGCGCTCGTCCAACTGGCCCGCCAGTCCCGTGAGAAGGGCTGGTGGCACGCGTACAACGATGTCATTCCACAGTGGTTCCAGGTGTACGTAGGACTGGAGGCCGAAGCGCTGTCGCTTCGCAACTACGAGTCCGAGCTGGTGCACGGCCTCTTTCAGACCGAGGACTACGCCCGGGCCGTCTACCAGGCGGCGCGCGTGACCGACGGCTCCGAAGAGATCGAGCGACGAGTGGCTCTGCGCATGGCTCGTCAGGAGATCATTACCAGGAGCGAGGATCCACTGCGGTTCTGGACAGTGCTCAACGAGGCGTCTGTTCGTCGGGTCGTCGGAGGAAGGGACGTCATGCGGAACCAGCTTCGTCGGCTTACCGATATGGCCACTCTGCCGAACGTAACGCTTCAAGTTCTGCCGTATGGAGTGGGCGCACACGCCGCGATGCTGGGTCCGTTCGCCATCCTGTCCTTCTCCGATCACGGTGGAGACGACGTCACTTACCTGGAATATGCCACTGGCAGTCTCTATCTGGAAAAGCCTGATGAAGTCCGGAGTTATACGCTCATGTATGACCACTTGCGTGCGTCAGCGCTCGATCCGAGAGACTCGTTGACGCTGATACAGCAGGTGGCTGAGGCGATTTCCTAGGCCTAGGAAAGAGAGGCGATTTCGGTGTCCGGTTCCGATCTTTCGCAGGTCGAGTGGTACAAGAGCAGCTACAGCGGAGGAAACGGCGGGAGCTGTGTCGAAGTCGCCGGCCTGGCAGAGGGCCGTATCGCCGTGCGTGACAGCAAGAACCTCGCCGGTCCCATCCTCGCTGTCGCCTCGGTCCAGTGGCGTACCTTCATCGGTGGGGTCAAGGAGGGACGGCTCGCGTAGCAGGATGGATTCCCCCGGCCTCCGAATGGCGCTTCAGGCTTGATCGCTCGACGGACCAGGTGCGTGCCGGCTCGTTCGCCCGCCGCTTCGGTGCGCTCACACGGACAGGCCGATGGTCACCGTGGGGCATAGGGACCCTCCCGTCGCTGGTCAGAGCGTGGTCGGCTGTGGGATTTTTGGGAGAAATTCAGTGGATCTGTAACGTTGGTGGGGTTGGGACCACTTCCTCGTGTCGGAAGAACGTTTTCCCGGGACGAAGGGGGCGGGCGTGACGGGTGACTCTCAGCGCTTCACCACCACGTACGACGAGTGCCGGCAGCGGGTGTGGGCATATGTGGTCAGCCGTGCGGGCAGGCAGATCGCGGACGAGGTGGTGAGCGAGACGTTCGCGATCGCCTGGCGGAGGCTCGACGACATGCCGGAGCCCGCGCTGCCGTGGTTGCTCGGTGTGGCGCGGAACGTGCTGCGCGACAACATCCGCGCGGAGATCAGGCGGGAGTCCCTCGCCAACGAGATGCGCGCCTGGGTCGAAGAGGATCACGCCGAACGGGTGGCCGAACGGATGGCCGTCGTCAAGGCGCTGGCCTCGCTGTCCGAGGACGACCGGGAGGTCCTGATCCTGGTCGCCTGGCAGGGCCTGGCCCCGCGTGACGCCGCCCGTGTCGTCGGATGCTCGTCGGCGGCCTTCCGCGTGCGGTTGCACCGTGCGCGGAAACGGCTGGAGCAGGCGATGGGCGAACCGTCGGCCACGCACGTCCCGTCCCGGGTGGGCAACCTCACGAAGGAGTGGTCATGAATTCGCTGGACCAGCTGCGAGCGGCACGTCCCGCCCACCTCGACACCGCGCCGGACCCGGCCACCAGGGCCGCGGAGCTCTCGTACGCCATGGCCCAGGCCAGGCCCCGGCGGTCCCGCAGGATCTCCAGGCCCGTATGGGGGCTGGGCCTGGCGGGTGTGGCCACGGCGACGGCCGTGGCCGTCGCGGTCTCCGGGACCGGCGGCACGGCACCCCCGGTGGCGGGGGGTACGCAGGCGGCCCCGAGCACCGGCTCGGCGGAGCCGTCCGTGCGGCTCTCCGCGAAGCAGATCCTGCTGGCGGCGGCCGGTTCGGCGCTCAAGGCCCCGGTGGCGAGCGGCGCCTACTGGTACGTGGAGAGCACGGGCGGAAGCGCCGACCAGGTGGGCACCAAGGAGCGCTACACCGTCCACACGACCTCCAAGGCGCGGTTCTGGTTCGCCAGGTCGCCGCGCAAGGAGAGCTGGTGGACGAGCCAGAACCTCGGCACCAAGCCCGCCGAGGGCGCGGAGGAGGCGTGGGAGCGCGACGGTTCGCCGACGCGGTGGTCGCTGGAGGTGTCCACCCCCAAGGCGAACGGCACGGTGCCGAAGGTCCGCATGAAGCTGAGCTCGGACCCCGGCAAGCCGTTCGGCAACCCGATCAACGTCGGCGACAAGATCCGTGACCTCGCGGGCAAGAACGTCTCGATGGCCGAGCTGCAGGACCTGCCCACGACGGCCGCCGGGCTGAAGAAGCGGCTACTGAGCGGCTACGAAGGCCACGGCACCGAGTCGGACGATCCACAGGACGCCGACTCCTGGCTCTTCCAGGTGACCTCGGGGCTGCTGGACGGTCCGGTGAAGCCCGAGGTCAGGGCCGCCGCCTACAAGGTGCTCGCCGGGCTGGGCGGCGTGCGGGCGCTGGGCGAGGTGACCGACGTGCTGGGCCGTACGGGCCAGGGCGTCGCACGGACCGAGAACTGGGCGACGGGCCGGTTCGAGCGGCAGATCATCATCGACCCGGAGACCGGCCTCCCGCTGAGCGACCAGGTCGTGGCGATCAAGGGGAAGGGGTCCTTCGCCTGGGCCGAGCCGGGCACCCCGGTCTTCTGGCAGGCCACCGAGAAGGCCACCTGGACCGACGCCCCTCCGGTCAAGCCCTGACCTGCACTCAAGCACTGACCTGCACGCACCCTCAAGCTCGGCCCCCGTGCCCCGACGGCACGGGGGCCGAGCGCTTCCGCCGTGGCCTCGGGCCAAGGTGGTCACGGACGGGAATCGGCTGCGCACGGAAGTGACACCGTTTAACCTTTACTCGTGATGGCTAATGTAAAGGTTATGGGGCAGGGCAAGAGGACGCGGGTCAGGCGGGCGGGGCCGGCGCGCATCTCCGGCAAGAACCAGGTGACACTGCCGGCCGCCGTGCTGCGCAAGCTCGGGCTTCGCCCAGGGGATCCGATCGACATCACCGAGGAGGACGGCGACATCGTCATCCGGCGGCACCGCAGCCGCTTCGACGGCGTCACCGGCACCGTTCCCGGCTTCACCGAGGCGGTGGACGCCGAGGCGAGCCGCGAGAGCTGGAGCTGACCGCGTGCCGACCGTGCTGCTCGACACCAACATCATCTCCAGCCTCCTCGACCCTGATGACACGCTCCACCTGGACGCCCTTGCCGCGGTCCGCCGCTGGGAGGGCGAGGCCGCCTCCTTCGCCATCTCCGTGATCACCTGGAGTGAGCTGCGGGTGGGCGCGGTCCGCCGGGGTCCGGGGGCCGAGAAGGCGCTCGCGGAGTTCCGCGACTCCGCCATCGACCGGATCCTGGCGGTGGACGAGGTGACGGCGGAGGCCGCGGCCCGGCTCAGGGCCCGTGACCTGACCGTCCGCATGCCGGACGCGCTCATCGTCGCGAGCGCTCGCGAAGGGGGAGCCGATGTCCTGCTCACGGCGGACCGTAAGTTTCCGGGTATCGCGCCCGATCTCGTCGAACTCCTGCGCCCGGCCTGACCGGGGCGGGCGGGGCCGGGGCCTGGGGAGGGGGCGGCGCGGCGCGTCCGGGTGAGGGGCGGTGGCCGGGTGAGGATCGTCGCGCGGGGGGTTGTGCTTCGTTGACGCGAACGTTTTAATGCGCGGTAAAGACTTTGTAAAAACTGAGGTTCGTGCGGCGGGTGGCGGTCGGCGGGTATCGAGGGCCCGCCGGGCGCGTTGAAAGTGAGCGCTAACAACGAGGGTGCCGCGCGTTTCGGCAGCATGCTTGGAAAGCGCTTTCCATCAGGGCTTTCAGAGGAGATGAGATGGGCGTACGGAAGGGTCCGGCAGGGGCGTCCGTGGTCGGGAGGGTGGCGGGAGGGGGGTGGCGCCGAGGGCTGGCGGTGGTCCTGGCGGCCGGGCTGGTCGGTGCCCTGGGCGGGTGCTGGGGCGGTGGGGCGGCGGGGGACGGGAAGGTGACGATCCGGTTCGCCTGGTGGGGGAGCGAGCAGCGGGCGAAGATCACCAACGAGGCCGTCCAGCTCTTCATGAGGAAGAACCCGAGCATCAAGGTCGTCACCAGCACCGCGATCTACGACGCGTACTTCCAGAAGCTCGCCACCGAGACCGCCGGCGGGAACGCGCCCGACGTCATGCAGATGAGCGACCGGCACCTGCAGGACTACGCCGAGCGCAACGTCGTGCTCGACCTGAGGTCGCACGTCGGCAAGGAGATCCACACCGCCGACCTCAAGAAGGAGGTCATGGGGCTCGGCACGCTCGGCGACCGGCTCTTCGGCCTCCCGCTCGGGCAGACCGCCATGGTGATGATCTACAACCCGGTGCTGTGGGAGAAGGCCGGGGCCAAGGAGCCCGCGCTCGGCTGGACCTGGGACGACTACTTCGAGGCCGCGAAAAAGGTCTCCGGCGAGACCGGCGGCAAGGTCTACGGCGCCAGCGACTTCGGCGGGATCGAGTCGTGGTTCAAGGTGTGGCTCTCCCAGCAGGGCAAGGGCCTGTACGCCGCCGACGGCAAGCTGGGCTACACCGAGCAGGACGTCGTGACCTGGTGGGAGATGGCCACCAAGTTCCGCAAGGCGGGCGCCACCACGCCCGGTGAGATCACGGCGGTGAACCCGGCGGGCACCCCGCTGCCGCGCAAGCTGTCGGCGTCGGAGTTCCAGCCCGACTCCACCGTGGCCCCGGACGCCTGGAAGGCCTACGACAACGACTACAAGCTCGCGCCGCCGCCCCAGGTCGGCGCCGAGTCCGGGATCTACGGCGAGCCGCCGATGCTGATCAGCGTGTCCGCCCGGTCGGAGCAGCAGGCCGCCGCGCTCAAGCTGACCGACTTCATTGTGAACGACCCCGAGGCCGCCAAGATCCTCGGGATGTCGCGCGGCCTGCCCGCCAACATGACCAACCGGACGGCCGTCGCGTCGGGGCTGACCGGGTCGTGGAAGCAGGTCTACGACTACGAGGAGCTGATCGCCGGCAAGATCAAGGTCGGGCCGCCGGCGCCGCCGAAGGGCGCGGGCGCGCTGTTCACGCTGTTCGACAAGTACTACCAGGACGTGATGTACGACAAGGCGACCCCGGCCGACGCCGCCAAGCGGTACTACGCCGAGGCCCAGCAGACCCTGGCCGGGTGAGCGGGGGTGGTGAGCGCGCGGGCGTCCACGTTGGAGCGGGGGCGGGCCCCGGCCGCTCCGGCGCCGGCCAAGGGGTCCTACGGTGAGCGGCCGGGCGTGGCCTACCTGTTCCTGTCGCCGTGGGTCGCGGGCGCGGTGCTTCTGACGCTCGGCCCCATGCTCGCCTCCCTGTACCTGTCCTTCACCGACTACGACCTGTTCACCTCGCCGAAGTTCGTCGGCTTCGCGAACTACGCGCGCCTGTTCGGGGAGGACGCCCACTTCCTGAGCGCGGTCTGGGCGACGGTGAAGTACGTGCTGCTGTCGGTACCGGTGCAACTGGTGGCGGCGCTCGCCGTGGCCCTGCTGCTGAACCGCGCGAGCCGCGCGCAGGGCGTGTACCGCTCGGCGTTCTACGCCCCCTCCCTGCTCGGCGCGAGCGTGGCGGTGGCGCTGGTGTGGCGGGCGCTGTTCTCCACCGACGGGGCCGCCGACCAGGTGCTGTCGCTCTTCGGGGTCCGCACGGGCGGGTGGGTGACCGATCCGGGCCTGGCGTTGCTGGTGCTCGTCCTGCTGGGCATCTGGCAGTTCGGCGCCCCGATGGTGATCTTCCTGGCCGGGCTGAAGCAGATCCCGCCGGAGCTGTACGACGCGGCGGCGGTGGACGGCGCGGGGTGGTGGCGGCAACTGCGGTCGATCACCGTGCCCATGCTCTCGCCGGTGATCTTGTTCAACCTGGTGCTCGACACCATCAGGGCCTTCCAGGTGTTCAACGCGGCGTTCATCGTCAGCAACGGCACCGGCGGCCCGGGGGACTCCACCCTGTTCTACACGCTCTACCTGTGGCAGAAGGGCTTCGTCGACTTCAAGATGGGCTACGCGTCGGCGATGGCGTGGCTGCTGCTGCTCGGCATCGCCCTGGTCACCACGCTGATCTTCAGATCGGCCCGGTCCTGGGTCCACTACGGAGGTGACGAACGGTGATCCGCCGCGTCCACGGAGGTGAGGAGAGGTGATCCGCCGCGTCGTCTGGCACGTGGTCGTCCTGGCCGTGCTGGCCGTCATGCTGTACCCGATCCTGTGGCTGGTCGCCGGCTCGTTCAAGCCGGGCGCCAGCATCGCCTCCAGCGTCGGGCTGTGGGCCGGGTCGCTGACGCTGGACAACTACGCTTCGGTGCTCGGGCCCGCCGAGATCCCGGTCTGGCGGTACTTCGTCAACTCCACGATCGTCGCGGGCGGCGCGGTGATCGGGAACGTGGTGACCTGCTCGCTGGCGGCCTACGCGTTCGCGCGGCTGCGGTTCCGGCTGCGCGCGCCGCTGTTCGGGTTCATGCTCGCCACGATCATGCTCCCGCAGCACGTGGTGCTGATCCCGCAGTACACGATCTTCCAGCGGCTCGGCATGGTCGACTCGTTCTGGCCGCTGGTGCTGCCGAAGTTCCTGGCCACCGACGCGTTCTTCGTCTTCCTCATGGTCCAGTTCATCCGGCAGCTCCCGCGCGATCTGGACGAGGCCGCCAGGATCGACGGCTGCGGCCCGATCAGGATCTTCGCCCACATCACGCTGCCGCTGATCAAGCCTGCGATGATCACGACGGCGATCTTCACGTTCATCTGGACCTGGAACGACTTCTTCACCCAGTTGATCTACCTGTCCTCGCCGGACAAGCTCACGCTGCCCCTCGCGTTGCGCATGTTCGTCGACCTGCAGGAGAGCGCCTCCTCCTTCGGGCCGATGTTCGCCCTGTCGGTGCTCTCCCTCCTGCCGATCCTGCTGTTCTTCGCCGCCTTCCAGCGCTTCCTGGTCCAGGGCCTTGCCACCTCGGGACTCAAGGGATGAGCCGCCGCCTGACGCTCCTTTCGGAGTCGCTCCTGCTGGGGGTGCTGGTGTTCCTCGCCTCGCTGCCGCTGGTCACCGCGTTCGCCGCGCTGACCGCCGGGTGCGCGTTGCTGCGCGACGAGGAGCGGACCTCGGTCGGCGTGCGCCCCTACGCCCGCCGCCTGCTCGCCGTGGCCAGGACCGGTCCGCTCGGGTTCGCCGCTCCGGCGGCGGCGGGCCTGGCGCTGCTGCTGGACGCGGTGGCGGTGCGGGCCGGGCTGCCCGGGCACGAGGCGCTCGCGGTGCTGGTGCCGGTCGTGGCACTGGCCGCCGCCGGGCTCGCGCTGCGGTGCGCCGCGGCGTGGCGCCCGGGGCTCGGCTGGCCGGCGGTCCTCCGCGCGGCGGTACGGGCCGACCTGTACGGCACGGCACTGCTGGCGATGGCCTCGGCCACCGCCGTGATCATCAGTTCGTCCTTTCCCGTGGTCACCCCGCTGGCCCTCGGCCAGCTCGTCCTCGCCGCCGTCGCCGTCGACGCCCGGCGCTCGCCCTCGCACGCCTGAGACCGCGACCGTACGCCCAGAACGACCGACCAGAACGACCGAACGACCAGAACGACCGACACCACCGCACAACTGACCTGACCAGCCATGCACGGAGGTGTAGTTCAGCCATGCCTGAAATCGCCCGGCGAGACGTGTTGAAGGGGATGGTGGCGACCGGCGCCGGCGCCGCGCTGCCCCTGTCCCTCTCGGTCCCGCGCTCCGCCGCCCCGGCCGCCCCCGTGCCGGAGGTGGCGCTGAGGTGGCTCGAGGACCGGCCCGCCCTGCCCACCGGATCGACCTGGGGCACTCCCTGGCCCAAGGGGGTGGTGCCGAAGGAACAGTCCTTCGCGCTGGCCGCCGCCGACGGCGCCGCCGTCCCCGTCCAGAGCTGGCCGCTCGCCTACTGGCCCGACGGCTCCCTGAAGTGGACCGCGCACGCGATCTCCGACGGCGTGCCCGCCGAGGGGTACACCCTCAGGGCGGGCACGCCCGCCGCCCCCGCCGCGCCGGTCACCGTCAAGGACGCGAAGAACCACGTCGACGTGGACACCGGCGTGATCAGGGCCCGGATCCGCAAGGACGGCCCCGACCTGATCGGCCAGGTCTGGCGGGGAGAGACCGAGATCGCGCGCCGCGGGCGGCTCGTCAACCTCCGGCAGGACAGGATCGACGACGACGAGGAGGGCACGACGCGGCGCGAACGGTACCTGAGCGACGTCAGGAAGGTCACCGTCGAACAGCCGGGCCCGGTCCGCGCGGTGGTCCGCGTCGAGGGCCGGCACCAGAGCAAGAAGGGCGCGACCTGGCTGCCGTTCACCGTGCGGCTCTACTTCTACGCGGGCGCCGACAGCATCCGCATGATGCACACGTTCGTCTTCGACCGCGACGGGCGCCACGACTTCATCGCCGGGCTCGGCGTGCGGTTCTCCGTCCCCATGCGCGACGAGCAGTACGACCGGCACGTGCGGTTCGTGGGCGACGGGCACGGCATGCTGGCCGAGGCGGTCAAGGGGATCACCGGCCTGCGCAGGGACCCCGGGGCCGCGGTGCGGGCCGCGCAGGTCGCCGGCACCCGGCTGCCCGCCATCTCCACCTGGGACACCCGGGTGAGCGGCCGGGTGGGGCTCATCCCCGCCTGGGGCGACCACACGCTCAGCCAGCTCACCTCCGGCGGCTTCTCGATCAAGAAGCGGACCGCGAAGGGCTTCGGCTGGGTGGACGTCGACCAGGGCCGCCAGGCTTCCGGGTTCGGGTACGCGGGCGGGGTCTCGGGCGGGCTGGCGTTCGGGCTGCGCGACTTCTGGCAGCGCCACCCCGCCCAGCTCGACATCCGCGGCGCCGCGTCGGACGAGGCCGAGGTGACCGTGTGGATGTGGTCGCCGGAGGCCGGTCCGATGGACACGCGGTTCTACCACGACGGGATGGGCCAGGACACCTACCCCGAGCAGCTCCAAGGGCTGGAGATCACCTACGAGGACTACGAGCCCGGGTTCGGTACCCCGTACGGCGTCGCGCGCACCAGCGAGCTGACGTTCTGGGCGCTCGGGGCGACCCCCGACGCCGCCCGGCTGGCCGCGATGGCGGACGCCGTGCGCGTACCGCCCCAGGTGGTGAACCCGGTCGGGCACCTGGTGGCGGCCAAGGTGTTCGGCGGCCTGTTCTCCCCGGTCGACCGCTCCAGCCCGGCCGCGACGGCGGTCGAGGACCACCTGGACTTCCTGTTCTCCTTCTACAGGGCGCAGGTCGAGCAGCGGCACTGGTACGGGTTCTGGAACCACGGCGACATCATGCACACCTTCGACACCGACCGCCGCGTGTGGCGGTACGACGTCGGCGGGTACGCGTGGGACAACTCCGAGCTGTCGCCGGACCTGTGGCTGTGGTACGCCTTCCTGCGTTCGGGCCGGGCCGACGTCTACCGTTTCGCCGAGGCGATGACCCGGCACACCGGCGAGGTGGACGTGTACCACCTCGGCCCCTGGGCCGGGCTCGGCACCCGGCACAACGTGCAGCACTGGGGGTGCAGCGCCAAGCAGCAGCGCATCTCCACCGCGGCCTACCGGCGGATCTTCTACTACCTCACCGCCGACGAGCGGGCCGGCGACCTCATGCGGGCCCTGGTCGACTCCGACCGGACCTTCATGGCGCTCGACCCGCTGCGCAAGATCCGCACCGAGCCGTACACGCCGGACCCGGAGGCGCTGGCGATCGGCCTCGGCACCGACTGGTCGGGGCTGGCCGCCGCCTGGCTCACCGAATGGGAACGCGGCGGGGACCCGGTCGCCGAGCGGAAGCTCAAGGCGACCATGCGCACGATCGCCGCGATGCCCAACGGCTTCGTCACCGGCGAGGGGCTCTACAGCCTCACCACCGGCGAGTTCGCCCCGGCGGCCAAGAAGGTCGCGGTCTCCCACCTGTCGGCCATGTTCGGCGAGGTGGAGATCTGCGCCGAGCTCATCGACCTGGTCGACATGCCGGAGTTCGAGCGCGCGTGGCTGCAGTACTGCCGGTTGTTCAACGGGACCGCCGCCGAGCAGACCGCGGAGACCGGGGCCGCGTTCGGCAACCTGATCCTGCGCCAGGGCCACTCGCGCCTCACCGCGTACGCGGCGGTCCGGCTCGGGCGCGACGACCTGGCCGCGCGGGCGTGGCGGGAGTTCTACACCGGCGACGGCTACGCCCCGGACCTGCCCTGGCGGGCGGAGAAGGTCGGTACGACGCTGAACCCGACCGACGAGGCGGCGTGGGTGTCCACCAACACCACCGCCCTGTACGGCCTGGCGGCCATCCAGAACCTCGCCCTGGTCGGCGGGAAGATCACTCCTCCGTTTCCATGGAGTCCCACACGGTCAGAAGCGGGATCCGCAGCACGAAGCGGGCGCCCTTCGGGGAGTCCTCCACGGTGAGCGTCCCTTCGTGCTGCTCGGCGATGTCCCGGGCGATGGCCAGCCCGAGCCCGGTGCCCTGCGAGTCCTTCTCACGGCCGGAGGGCAGGCGGGTGAACCGCTGGAAGACGACCTCCCGCTGCTCGGGCGGGATCCCCTCGCCGTCGTCGAGCACCTCCAGCGCGGCCAGCCGGTCCTCCTGGCTCACCAGGATGGTCACCGTGGACAGGGCGTGCCGTTCGGCGTTGTCCAGCAGGTTGGTCAGCAGCCGGACGAGCTGGAGCCGGTCGCCGCCGACCACCACCCCGTGGCGCAGGCCGAGCACGATGCGCTTGCCCCGGAACCGGCGGCCGGCCTCGGAGCGCACCAGCTCGGCCAGGTTGATGTAGTCACGGGAGAGCTTCTGACCGGAGTCCAGCCGCGCGATCACCAGCAGGTCGGCGACGATGGCCTGCAACCGGTCGAGGCTCAGGACCACCGACTCCGAGGTCTTGATCCAGTCGGTGTCCTCGGGGTGCCGCAGCGCGTCCTCCATCTGCGCGCGCATGGCGGTGATGGGGCTGCGCAGGTCGTGCCCGGCGTCGGAGGCGAAACGGCGTTGCCGCTCCACGGCCTGCTGCAGCCGGTCCAGGGTCTGGTTCACGGTCTCCGCCAGGGTGCGGATCTCGTCGCGGTGCAGGGGCAGCGGGACGCGGCGGCTGAGGTCCGACGCGGTGATCTCGGCCAGCTCCGTGCAGACGTTGTCGACGGGGGCCAGGGCCCTGCCGACCACGCGGGAGGTGCCGAGCGCCGTGATCGCGACCAGGAGCAGTGACCCGCCCAGGAGGAGCGCGACGAGCCCGAGGTTGACGTACCAGGGGACCACCGGGTCGGCGCCGTAGATGAGCCAGTCGCCGGTGGCCCGGTAGAACCGCGTGACCACCACGCTCATGCAGGTGCCGGGGAACGCGGGTATCGAGCAGACCCGCTCGTGGGCCTCGCCCTGCTCCTGGGCGGGGGCGAAACTCGCGATCAGCGGCCGGCCGGCCATCTCCCTGGTCGAGGAGACCACGCGCCCGGTCTCGTCGGCCACCTGGACGACGGCGACGTCCTGCGCCGGCAGGATCGGGGGAAGCATGTCCAGCCTGGCCAGGCGGGACACGTGCATGTTGACGAGGGCGATCTGGCTCCTGCGCTCGCTCATGGCCAGGTCCTGCACACCGGAGAACACGAGCGCGCTCACGCCCGCACACACCAAGGCCATCACGATGCCGGCGACACATGTCAGCCGGGTTCGCACGGACCAGTCGCGCCAGAGCCTCACCGAGCCCCCCCTGCCCGTCCCATGATCACCATAAGTCCGGGGCATCCCAGGTCAGGGCAGTGCAAGGGCAAGACGGAAGAAACTATGGATCAAGGACATGCAGCGCGCGGGACACCTGGCTGATCGGCCGCGCGCCGGTCGGCGTGCACTCCACCACGTCCCCGACCCAGGCCCCGTACAGGTCGGGCACGTGGACGCCGGGCTCGATCGCGATGGCCATGCCGGGGGCCAGCACGGTGCGGTCCCCGGGGGTGAGCCACGGCCCCTCGCGGTCGTCCAGCCCGACGCCGTGGCCCGTCCCGCGCGTGACGTAGGCGCCGTACCCGCTGTCGTCCAGCACCGTCCAGGCGGCGGCGTCGACCTCGGCGGCGGTCGCGCCCGGCCGCACGGCGTCGGCGGCGGCGTCGCGGGCCGACAGCAGGACCGCGTACAGGGCGTCGAAGTCCTCGGGCGGCTCGGCCACGACGAAACCCCGGTCGGCGTGCGCGTGGTACCCGTCGTGGCGCGCCGTCACCCGGATCGAGACGGCGTCGCCCGGGTTGATGACCCGCCCGGACGGCTCGTGGCGCGCCTTCGCGGTGTTCTCACCCGCGGCGACCACGACCGTGACCAGGTCTCCACGGCCGGCCGGGTCGCCGTAGAGGGCCGGGACGGGCCCGGCGTCCGCCGCCGCGACCAGACGGGCCGCCATGTCGTGCTCGGTGGCGCCGAACCACGACAGGCCGCGCGCCGAGGCCAGCACCCGGTCCGCCATCGCCGCCGCCCGCTCGATCGCCGCGATCTCCTCCGGCCGCTTCCTGGCCCGCAGCGGATCCAGCACCTCCGAGGCCAGCACCAGATCGGCGTCGACGCGCAGCGCGAACAGCTCGTGCGCCCGCATCTGGGCGTCGACCCCCACCCGTGACACCGACGCCGGGATCAGCTTCGCCGCCTCGCCGGCGTCGGCCGCGAACCCGGGCGGCAGGCCGGGCCCGAGCACGAGGAACCCCGAGGCGGCCCGCCCCGCGACGTACCGCAGGTCGGCGGAGGGACGCAGCACCAGCGCGTCCACCCCGGCCTCCGACATCCGCGCGAGGACGGCCGCCACCACCTCGCCGGTCATGCCGGCGGATACAGCCAGCAGGACACCGGCCCGGGAGCGGGCTCCTCCTTCGCGCAGACGTCCATGGCCATCGGGCAGCGCGGGTGGAAACGGCATCCCGAGGGGGGGTCCGCCGGGTCGGGCACGTCTCCGGGGAGCTCCTCGGGCAGCGTGCCCAGCCCGTCCGGCTCGGGGATCGCCCGGAGCAGCGCCTGGGTGTACGGGTGGCGGGGGGCCGCCCAGATCTCCGCCGTCGGCCCGGTCTCCACGATCTTCCCGAGGTACATCACGGCGATCCGGTCGGCGATCAGCCGGACCACGGACAGGTCGTGGCTGATGAACAGCAGCCCGGCGCCCGACTCGACGGCGAGGTTGCGCATCAGGGTCGCGACCTGCGCCTGCGCCGAGGCGTCCAGGGCGGAGATCGGCTCGTCCCCGATGAGCAGCGACGGGCGCGCTGCCAGGGCGCGGGCGATGGCGATCCGCTGGCGCTGCCCGCCGGAGAACTCGTGCGGGTAGCGCCCGGCCATCGCGGCGGGCAGCCCCACCCGTTCGAGCATCCCGCCGGGGGTGGTCTCGCGGTCGCCGGCCGTCCGCAGGCCGTCGGCGATCTGGGCGCCGATCCGCCGCCGGGGGTTGAGCGAGGCGTACGGGTCCTGGAAGACCATCTGGATCCGGGTCAGCTCCGGGTCCCTGCGGCGCAGGCCGAGGCGGGTCACCTGGCCGCCCTCGAACGAGATCGCCCCGCCGGTGGCGGCGGTGAGGCCGCACACGGCGCGGGCCAGCGTCGACTTGCCGCATCCCGACTCGCCGACCAGGCCGACGACCTCGCCGGCGGCCACGTCCAGGCTGGCCCCGGCCACCGCGCGCACCGCCGGGCGGCCCGGGGTGCGGTGGTCCACGACCAGGTCGTCCACGCTCAGCAGGCTCACTGGCCCTCCATCGGCAGTACGTCCCCGCCCGCGCCGGGCGATGCGTCGCGGTCCGTGCCGGGCGGTGCGCCCGTGGAGCCGTCCGGTCCCGGGGGCGCGGCGGGGTCGTGTCTCGGCAGGGCGTCCAGCAGGGCGCGGGTGTAGGGATGCGCGGGTTCGCGCAGGACCTGCGACCGGGCGCCGGTCTCCATGACGAGCCCGTCCCTCATCACGCTGACCTCGTCGGCGACCGCCGACATGACGCCGAGGTCGTGGGTCACCAGCAGCACGGCGAGCCCGAGGTCGTCGCACAGGCCCCGCAGCAGCCGCAGGATGCCCGCCTGGACGGTGACGTCCAGCGCGGTGGTCGGCTCGTCGGCGATCAGGACTTTCGGGCCGCACGCCAGGGCAATGGCGATGGCGATCCGCTGGCGCATCCCGCCGGAGAACTGGTGCGGGTAGCGGTCGGCCGCCGCCGACGGGCCGGGGATGCGCACCTTGCCGAGCAGGTCGACCGCCCTGGCCCGCGCCTCTGCCTTGCCGAGCCCGAGGTGGTGCCGCATGTGCTCGGTGATCTGGCGCCCGACCGACAGCATCGGGTGCAGGCTGGTGGCCGGGTCCTGGAACACCATCGCGATGTCGCGTCCCCTGACCTTGTTCAGGTCGCGCTGGGGCAGTCCGAGCAGGTCACGGCCGTCGAGGACGACGCGTCCCCCCGTACGGGCGCCGTGCGGGAGCAGGCCGAGCGCGGCGAGGCCGGTCATGGTCTTGCCCGAGCCGCTCTCGCCCGCCAGGCCGTGCACGCGGCCGGGCCGCAGGGCGATGTCCACGCCGCGCAGGATCTCGTGCTCGCCGATCGACACGGTCAGGCCCTCGACGCTCAGGACCGCCGGCACGTGCTCGCCTCTCACAGCGCCCGCTCCTTGATGGCGCGGGCCGTACGGGGGTCCAGCGCGTCGCGCAGCGTGTCGCCGAGGAAGTTGAACGCCAGCACGACGGTCAGGATGGCGAGGCCGGGGAACGTCGCGACCCACCAGCTGTCGAAGACGTCCACGCCGGAGGCGACCATCGCGCCCCACTCCGCCGACGGCGGCTTGGCGCCGAGCCCGAGGAAGGACAGGCCGGACAGAAGGAGCAGGGCGGTGCCGATGTCGAGCGTGGCGAGCACCAGGATGGGGCCGGTCACGTTCGGCAGCACGTCCACGCGCAGGGACCGCCAGGCGGAGAAGCCGAGCAGCCGGCCGCTGAGCACGAACTCGCGTTCCCGCATGCCGAGGACCAGGCCGCGCGTCACCCGGGCGTAGGAGGGCCAGGCGACGACCAGGACGGCCAGCACCGCGTTGGTCAGGCTGGCGCCGAGAGCGGCGGCGACGACCATCGCGAGGATGACGGTGGGGAACGCGAAGACCAGGTCGGCCAGCCGCATGATCCCCTCGCCCACCCATCTACCGAAATATCCGGCGCAGGCGCCGAGGGTGCCGCCGATCAGCAGGGACATCACCACCAGCAGCAGCGTCAGCGGAATGGACACGCGGGCGCCGAACATGATCCGGGAAAGGATGTCGCGGCCGAGCTGGTCGGTGCCGAACCAGTGCCCGGGGCCGGGGGAGGCCAGCCGGGGCAGGTCCTGGGCCAGCGGGTCGTGCGGCGCCAGCAGCGGGGCCGCCGCGGCGATCACGAGCCAGGCCACGGCCACCACGCCGCCGACGACGGCCAGCGGCTGCCGCCACGCCTCGGGAAGGCGCGAGAGGAGCCTCACGCGGTCCTCGCCCTCGGGCCGGAGCGGGTGCGCGGCCACTCGGGCGCGTGCGTACTCACGACAGTCTCACTCTCGGGTCGATGACCCCGTACAGGATGTCGACCACCAGGTTGATCAGGACGTAGACGGCGCCGACCACCAGGCCGACGCCCATGACGGCGGGCAGGTCGAGGGTGGTGGCGCTCTTGTAGGCGTACTGGCCGATGCCCGGCCGGGCGAAGACCGACTCCACCAGCACGGTGCCCGACAGCAGGCTGCCGAACGCCAGGCCCGCGACCGTGATGATCGGCACGAGCGCCGAGCGCAGCACGTACCGGAAAAGGATCACATGGCCCGGCAACCCCTTGGCCCGCGCGGCGCGCACGTAGTCCTGCCCGAGCACCTCCAGCACGGCCGAGCGGGTGAACCGGGTCAGCAGCCCGATCGTGTAGGCGGCCAGGACCAGCGCGGGCGTGATCAGGTGGCCCACCGCCGAGGAGAACACGTCCCACTGGCCCGCGAGCGCCGCGTCGACCGTGTACAGGCCCGTGACGCCCGGGGGAGCGCTCATGTCGGGGGCGACGCGCCCGCTGCCCGGGGTGATCTGCAACCGGTAGAAGAACACGTAGAACGCCAGCAGCGCGAGCCAGAACGTCGGCACCGAGATGCCGACGAGGCTGACCACCCGCAGGACCTGGTCCGACAGCCGGTCGCGGCGCAGCGCGGCCACGACGCCGAACGCGACGCCCGCCACCAGCGACACCGCGATGGCGCCGCCGGCCAGCTCGATCGTGGCGGGCACGAACTCGGCCAGGTCGGTCAGCACCGGGCGGTGGCTCTGCTGGCTCATCCCGAGGTCGCCGTGCAGCAGCCCGCCCAGATAGGTCAGGTACTGCGCGGGCAGCGGCTTGTCCAGGCCGTGCTCGGCGCGGAACCGCGCGACGATCGCCGGGTCGCCGAGCGCGCTCTGGCCGAGGTTGGCGGTCACCGGGTCGCCCGGCACCAGGTTGGTCAGGACGAAGGTGACCAGCGTGATCCCGAAGCCGAGCAGCACCGCCGCCGCGATCCTGCGCACCAGGAACCTGGCGAGCGGGCTGCGCGTGGCCTTCCCCGGCCGGCTCTCACCGGTGGGACGGGCGGTACGGCGGGTCGCCGTACCGCCCGGGTCCTCACTTGGCGCCGAGGGCTGCGACATCGACCGTCCACACGGGGTGGAACGCGAGGCCGGTGACCGAGGCGGCGGTCACGATGTTCTGGCTGGGCTGGATCAGCGGGACGAACGGGCCCGACGCGTTGAGCCTGGTCTGGATGTCGGTGTACAGCTGCTTGCGCGCGTCGTCGCCGATGGTCGCGGCGGCCTTGTCGCCGGCGGCCTCCAGCTCCTTGTCGGCGCCGGCCTTCCAGCCGGCCCGCAGGCCGACGGTCTTGCCGGGCAGGAAGGCCAGGTAGTCGGTGGGGTCGGGGTAGTCGGGACCCCAGTACCACAGGCCGAGCTCCTCCTTGCCGTTGCGGTAGTTCTCCAGCGCGGTCGCCACCGGCGCGGGCGCCAGCTCGACGGTGATGCCGACCTCCTTGAGGTTGGCCTGGATGCGCTCGGCGAACGGCTGGAACGACAGTCCCTGGAGGGTGATGTCGCTCGGGTACTCCAGCTTGACGCTCGGGTTGCTCACCCCGCTGGCCGCGAGGGCCGCCTTGGCGCCCTCCACGTCGCGCTTGACCGCCTGGTCGGCGGGCAGGGCGCCCAGCAGCATCGTCGGGATCACGCCCGGCGCCTGCACCGAGCCCTCGCCCGCGAGCTCCAGCAGCCCCTGGTAGTCGACGCCCTTGCGGATGGCCTCGACGACCTTGGGGTTGTTGGTGATCTTGCTGACGCCGGAGTCCTGGTTGGCGAGCAGGAACACCACGTTGGCCGAGGCGGTCTTGGTGGTCTGCAGGCCCCCGGCGACGCCCTTGATCTGGTCGCCTGACAGGTCCAGGGCGACCTGGCTGTCCCCCCGCTGGACGTTCAGCTTCTGGGTCGCGGACTCGACGTTGCGCAGCACGATCTTGCTGTAGACGGGCTTCTTGGCGCCCCAGTACTTGGGGCTGGCCTTCAGCACGACCTGCGACTGGGCGTTGAAGGACTCCAGCTCGTAGGGGCCGGAGCCGGCGGAGGCGCCGTTGAGGTACTGCTCGGCCTTGTCGGTGTCGTCGGCGGTGCCACCGTGCGCCTTGACGACCTTGGAGTTCACGATGCCGAGCGCGGGGTTCGGCAGGATGAACGGCAGCGCCGGGTTGGCGGTCTTCGAGGTCAGCGTGACCGTCGTCTCGTCGGTCTTGGCGACCTCGACGCCTTCCAGCAGGAAGGACGGGTTGCCCTTCAGGTCGCGGACCCGCTCCAGGGAGAACACGACGTCGTCGGCGGTGACCGGCGAGCCGTCGGAGAAGGTGGCGCCCTGCCTGAGCTTGAGCGTCAGGGTCTTGCCGTCCTCGGACTGCTCGAAGGACTCGGCCAGGGAGGGCACGGGCTTGGTGACGTCGGAGCCCTCGAAGGTCAGCAGGGTGTCGTAGAGCGCCTTGCCGATGATCAGTCCGGTCGGCTCGTAGTCGCGGCCGGGGTCCGCGGTCTTGAGGGTGAACGAGGCGTCCATCACCAGGGTCTTGCCGGCGGCGCCGCCGGACGACGACGGGGTGGACGTGCCGCCACCGGAGCAGGCGGCGAGGGAGAGCGCGCCGGTGAGCAGGACCGGCAGCAGAGCCGCCCTCGCCTGTGCCGTACGGCGCCGCGAACGGGTCGCCATTCTGTGTCCTCCGGAATTGGTGCTATGTAGACGATTGTTAGTGTGTCGTCCAGGATTGTCCGATATAACGTCCAGCTCATGGCGGGAAGCCGAGACGGATATGACGCTGAGGAACAAGGTATGACCGAAATGTCAGGCGCGCCATCGTCCGGGACCGGGGTCCCTGGACGGATCGGCATCGGCCTCCAGCTCGACGCGATCCACATGAAGATCCTCGAGGTCCTGCGCGAGAACGGCCGGATCTCGGTCGCGGCGCTCGCCGAACGGGTGGGGATCTCCCGTGCCAGCGCCTACACCAGGTTCGAGGCCCTGCGCGCCGACGGGGTGATCAAGAGGTTCACCGCCGACGTCGACCACGTACGGGCCGGTCTCGGCATCACCGCGCTGGTCTTCGTCACGGTACGGCAGCAGATGTGGAAGCAGTTCCGCGCCCAGCTCGCCCAGATGCCGGAGGTGGAGTACTGCGCGATCACCACCGGGCAGCACGACGCCATGATCCAGATCAGGATGGCCGACGTCGCCGCGATCCACGCGCTGGTGACCGAGCGGCTGGCGAGCATCCCGGCGGTCAAGGCGACCGAGACGGTCTTCATCCTGGACGAGGTGCTGAAGCGGCCCTACGTCCTGCCCTCCGACCGGCGCCCGGCCGCCACCGCGCGGACGCGGCGCCCGCCCGCCGACCCGCCGGCCCAGGCGAACGTCCCGCTCGGCAAGATGCGCTTCGTGGTGGCCGCCGAGGGCCGCGCCGACATGCACCGCGAGCCCTAGAACCGCGAGCCCTAGAACCGCGAGCTCCAGGCGCGAACCCGGCCGCTCAGATCTCCTCGCAGACGCTGGTCTGCGGGGTGTCCTCTCCGTCGAACACGAAGTCCTCGACCAGGCGCAGCCGCCCGTCCGGCAGCGGCTCGACGCGGCTGGTGCTGCGCCCGGCGGCGCGCCCGCCCGCCTTCAGCGCGTGCACGTAGGACAGCTCGATCCGGTCGCCGTCCCTGGTGCCGACGAAGCGGCCGTGGGCGACGGTGTCGCCGGTGTAGGAGCCCCACACGACCCCGTCCGCCTCCTCGTAGTCGAACCGGGTGGGATCGTCGCCCACCTCGCTCGCCGTCGAGCTCGTCATGATGAACCGGCGCCCGCTGAGAAGATTCGTGTCGCTCACGCCTCCGCATGGTGCCCACTCGCGCTCCGGGCGTCACCTCGGCTGGACATTTCGCTCACCACTGCTTGGATGGCGTGGTGATCCGTCTTCGCGCGGCGGCCGAACAGAGGAATGATCTGTACGCTCGATTCGCCGCTCGTTAGAGTAAGTGCTCACTGATGACCCGGCCCTGGAGTGAACATGGACCTTGAGGAGTACCAGCGGCGCGCCAGGACCTGGCTCGCCGCCAACGCCCCGGGAGCCCGCGCCGAGGGCGCCTCCGCCGAGGACGGCGTCGTCGTGGCCAAGGACTTCATGGCCCGGCTGCACGACGCCGGCTACTCCGGCATCACCTGGCCCGCCGAGTGGGGCGGCCAGGGGCTCACCCAGGCGGAGGAGCGCGCCTTCGCCGCCGAGGCCGCCGAGGTCACGCTCCCGACGTACATCTTCTCCATCGGGCTCGGCATGTGCGGCCCCACCCTGGTCGACCTCGGCACACCCGAGCAGAAGGCCCGGCACATCAGAAGGCTCCTGCGCGGCGAGGATGTCTGGTGCCAGCTCTTCTCCGAGCCGGGCGCCGGCAGCGACGTGGCCAGCCTGCAGACCCGGGCCGTCCCCACCGAGGACGGCGGCTGGGTGGTCAACGGCCAGAAGGTGTGGACCTCGGTCGCCCAGCACGCCGACTTCGGCCTGCTGCTCACGCGCACCGACGTGGACGTGCCCAAGCACAAGGGCCTGACGATGCTCATCGTCGACATGCGCGTCCCCGGCGTCACCGTACGGCCCCTGCGGGACATGACCGGGCGCGCCCACTTCAACGAGATCTTCTTCGACGACGTGCACATCGGGCCGGGGAACGTCGTCGGCGAGGTCAACGGCGGCTGGGCCAGCGCGGTCACCACCCTCCTGCACGAGCGGCTGTCGATCTCCAGCGGGGTCGGCATGAGCGGCCAGCGCGACAACCCCGCCTCGTTCGAGTCCCTGCGCAAGATCGTCGACACCACGGACCCCCTGGTCCGCGACGAGCTCGTCGAGCTGCACGTCAGGACCCGCGCGCTCGCGCTGTTCAACGCCAAGCTCTCCCAGGAGACCAAGGCCGGGATCTTCCCCGGCGCGCGCGGCAGCGCCGCCAAGCTGCTGCTCGCCGAGCTGATCAACTTCGGCGCCGACCTCGCCGTCTCGCTCGCCGGGCCCGAGGCCGTCGCCTACGAGGACGGCGGCGGGCTGGCCGGCGCCATCGCGCTCGCCCCGGCCATGTCGCTCGGCGGCGGCACCAACGAGATCATGCGCAACATCGTCGGCGACCGGGTGCTCAACCTGCCCCCGGAACCGAGGGTGGACAAGAAGGTGCCCTTCAAGGACCTGAAAGTGGGGACCCAGTCGTGAGGCTCGTCCTGTCCTCCGAGCAGCACGAGCTGCGCGCCGCCGTCCGCTCCTTCCTCGCCACGGTGTCGCCGCCGGCGAAGGTCCGCCAGGACATGGAGGGTCCCGACGGCCACGACCACGCGGTCTACCGGCGGCTGAACGGCGAGCTGGGGCTGGCCGGGCTCGTCGTCCCCGAGGAGCACGGCGGCGCGGGCGGCGGCCACGCCGACCTGGCGGTGGCCCTGGAGGAGACCGGCGCCGCGCTCCTGCCCGGGCCGCTGCTCGCCACCGTCTTCGCCACCATCGTCCTTTCCGAGCTGGCCGGCGCCGGCGGCATGGCCGTCAAGGAGCTGCTCCCCGGCATCGCCGCCGGGACCACCGCCGCCACCGTCGGCCCGCTGCCCGGCAACCGGGGCCGCGTCACGGTGACCGCCGACGGCACCCTCGAGGGCGAGATCCCCGCCGTGCTCAACGGCGCCGACGCCGGCCTGATCCTGGTGGTCACCGGCGGAGGCGACGTGTACGCCGTGGAGGCGGGCGCCGAGGGGCTCGGGCGCATCCCCCTGACCACCCTCGACCTCACCCGCCGCCAAGCCCGCCTCACCTTCGCGGCCACCCCCGCCCGGCTCGTCGCCGAGGGGGAGGCCGCCGCCTCCGGGCTCGCGCGCGCCTTCGACCTGGTCGCGGTGGCGCTCGCGGCCGAGCAGCTCGGCGTGCTGCGCGCCTCGCTCGACGCGATCGTGGCCTACAGCGGGCTCCGCATGGCGTTCGGCCGGCCGATCGGCTCCTACCAGGCCGTCAAGCACAAGCTCGCCGACATGCACTGCAAACTGGAGCAGGCCGACGCGATCGTCCGGTACGCCGCGTGGGCCGCCGACGAGTCGCCCGGCGAGCTGCCGGAGGCCGCCGCGCTCGCCCAGGCGTACGTGGGGCGCGCCTGCTTCGAGGTGGCGCGCGACCACCTGCTGCTGCACGGCGGCATCGGGTTCACCTGGGAACACGACGCCCACCTGTACTACAAACGCGCCAAGAGCGACGAAGTCCTCCTCGGCCCGCCCAGGACACACCGCACCCGCCTCGCCGACCTCGTGATCTGATCCGTCCCCGCGATCGAGGAGTGCCCGATGGACATCAGCGAACTGCCCGGTTTCTACAGGATCGCCGAGGCCGACCCCGGCCGCCGCGCGGTGGTCGACACCGACGGGACGGTCACCTCGTACGGCGAGCTGCTCGCCCGGGTCAACCAGGTGTCCGACGGGCTACGGGCGCGCGGGCTGACCAAGGGGGGCGTGGTCGCGGGCGTGCTGCCCAACGGGATCGACGCGGTGGTCATGCTGCTGGCCGCCGGGCAGATCGGCCTGTACTACGTGCCCGTCAACTGGCACCTCACCTCCGCCGAGATCGCGTACATCTTCGGCGACTGCGACGCCGCGATCGTCGTGTACGGGGAGATCGACGGCGTGCTCGCGGGGACGGTGCGGGAGGCCTGCGCCACGGCCGGGATCCCGGATACGGCCGTCTTCGCCGGGACCGCCGGCCTGGCCGAGGGCCGGTCGGCGGCCGCCCCGGCGGACCGCTCCAGCGGATCGGTCATGTGGTACACCTCGGGCACCACCGGCTTCCCCAAGGGCGTGCAGCGGTCGCTGCCCGACACCGCGCCTGAGGACACCTTCCCGCTCACCGCCTACTTCGTCGGAGTGGTGTGCGACCTGGTGGCCGGGGACGAGGTCCACCTGGTCACCTCGCCGATGTACCACTCCTCGCCGTGCGCGCACGTCTCGCTGGCGCTCAACCTCGGGCACACCGTGGTCATCACGCCGAGGTTCGACCCGGTGAACATCCTCGAACTGATCCAGACGTACCAGGTCACCAACGCGATGATGGTGCCCACGATGTTCCACCGGATGCTCCAGCTCCCCGCCGACGTCAAGGACAAGTACGACGTGTCCTCGCTCCGGCAGGTGATCCACACCGGCGCGGCCTGCCCCGTCGCGGTGAAGAAGGGGATCATGGAGTGGTGGGGGCCGGTGCTCTACGAGTACTACGGCTCGACCGAGTCGACGATCGCCTTCTACGTCAAGCCGCACGACTGGCTCGCCCGCCCCGGCACCGTCGGCCGTCCCGCGCCCACGTTCGAGGTGCGGATCCTCGGCGACGGGGACGCCGAACTGCCCGCGGGGGAGCCCGGCATGGTGTACGTGAAGTCGGCCCTGGGCGCCTTCCAGTACCGCAAGGACCCTGACAAGACCGCCGCCAGCAAGCGGGGCGAGTGGTACGCCCCGGGCGACATCGGCTACCTCGACGAGGACGGCTACCTGTTCCTGTGCGACCGCCGCACCGACCTGATCATCTCGGGTGGGGTGAACATCTACCCCGCCGAGATCGAGGCCGCCCTGCTGGAGCACCCCTCGGTGGACGACGTCGCGGTGATCGGCGTCCCCGACGAGGAGTGGGGGCACAAGGTCGTCGCCCTGGTCCAGCCGGTGCCGGGCGCCCACGCCGGACCGGAACTGACCGCCGAGCTGCTGGCGCACTGCGAGCCGCGCATCGCCCGCTTCAAGCACCCGCGCGTGATCGAGTACCGCGACGAGCTTCCCCGTACCCCGACCGGCAAGCTGTCCCGCTCCCGGGTCCGCGAGACGTACCTGCGCGAGGCCGGCATTCCCCTGGCGTGACGATCCTCCGGTTCAGGCCGTCCGCCGGGTGGGGATCCATTCGGTGGACGTCGTGAACTTGCCGAGAGCGTCCGGCAGGGGGACCACGCCGAGCCCCGGCCCGGACGGGACGGCGAGGTGGCCGTCCTCCATGACGAACGGCTCGGTGACGTCGGTCGCGTAGTAGCGGCTCGAAGCGGACGTGTCGCCCGGCAGCGTGAAGCCGGGCAACGCCGCCAGCGCCAGGTTCGCGGCCCGGCCGAGCCCGGTCTCCAGCATCCCGCCGCACCACACCGCGATCCCGTGCGCCTGGCACAGGTCGTGGATGCGCCGGGCCTCGATGAGCCCGCCCACCCGGCCCGGCTTGATGTTGATGATCGAACAGGACCCGAGGGAGATCGCGGCGGCGGCGTCCCGCGCCGACTCGATCGACTCGTCCAGGCACACGGGCGTCCGCAGCCGCCTGGCCAGGGCCGCGTGCTGGACCAGGTCGTCCTCGGCGAGCGGCTGCTCGATCAGCAGCAGGCCGAACGCGTCCAGCTCGGCCAGGCGCGGGGCGTCCAGCAGGGTGTACGCGGCGTTGGCGTCCACCTGGAGCAGCAGGTCGTCGCCGAAGGCCTCGCGCACCGCCCGCACCGGCGCCACGTCCCACCCCGGCTCGATCTTGATCTTCACGCGGACGTAGCCCTCGTCCACGTACCCGGCCACCGCGTCGAGCAGCAGGGGGATCGACTCCATGATGCCGACCGACACCCCGCACGGCACCCGGTCGCGCCCGGCGCCGAGGAACCCCGCGAACGACGTGCCCGCCGCGCGCAGCCCGGCGTCGAGCACCGCGGCCTCCAGCGCGGCCTTGGCCATCCGGTGGCCCCTGAACGGCTCCAGGGCCCGGCCCACCGCGTACGCGTCGAGGTCGGGCACGGCGGTCAGCGCGGGGATCAGGAAGCGCCGCATGACGTCGGCGGCGCCCTCCGCGTACTCGGAGGAGTAGAGCGGGCCGGACATCGCCACGCACTCGCCCCACCCCTCGGCGTCGGGCGTGACCACCCTGACCAGCAGCGCCTCCCGGTCGGTCTCGGTGCCGAACGAGGTGCGGAACGGTGCCACCAGCGGCATCGCGACCTTGCGCAGCTCCACGCCGGTGATCTTCATGTTCGCTCCACGATGTAGTGGCCGTCCGCCGTGAACCCGGTCACCCGGGCACCGGCGCCGATGAGCCCGCCGAGCACGCGCCGCACGGCGTGCCGCCACTCCATGGCGGCAGGCGGGTCGTCCCTGCGGAGCGCCTCGATGTCCCTGGGCGTCCCGACCAGCAGCACCCGGCCGTCCGCCCGCTTCTCGACCGGGCGGTCGTCCTCGCAGGCCAGCGCCACCATGGCCCCTGCGGGGACCTCGTACGGGACCGCCGCGCCCGCGCAGGCCGCGACGACGCGCGGATCGTCCAGGTGCCACACCGCGAGCAGCCGGTCGGACTCGTCACGGGCGTTGATCACGTCCCGCATGCGCCCGTAGAACGACGGCAGGTACTCCTCGGGGCGGGCGCCGAGCTTGGCGAGGTTCAGGTAGGCGTTGCGGCGCATCAGCGGGTCGTAGGTCCAGGTGATCCTCCGCAGGCCGCGCGCCATCGCCCAGGCGCGCTGGTGCAGCTTCACGGCGGAGCCGACGCCGCGCCCCGTGACCAGGGTGCCGGTCACGTGGGAGTGCAGCGCCACGCCGGGCGGGGCCGCGAGGAAGGCGACGCTCGCGGCGACCAGCCGGGTGCCCTGGAAGGCGCCGCACACGTAGTTGCCCGTGTGCGACAGGGCGATCATGAGCTCGACGGAGGCGGGCTCGTTCCCGGGGTCGGCCTTCCAGATGGCGTCGAACAGGGCGGCGGCCCGCTCGAACTCGGCGATCCCGCCGAGCGCCCGGACCTCCACCCCCGCGCGCCGCGCGGCGGCTTCGGCTGTTTCGTCCGCTTCGGTCGGCCCGTCCACCTCGACTGGCCCGTCCACCTCGACCGGCCCGGCCATTTCGACCGGCCCGGCCATTTCGACCGGCCCGGCTTCGGCCGGTTCGGCCGCGTCGCCGGGGAGCGGCGTGGTCACGTGCGGCCTTTCAGGAGCGCCTCCACCAGGCCGGCCAGCAGGGCCGCACGGCGGGGCATCTCGTCCACGATCAGGTGCTCGTCCGCCGCGTGCGCCCCGCCGCCCACCGCGCCGAGACCGTCCAGGGTGGGGCAACCGGCGCCCGCCGAGAAGTTGCCGTCCGAGGCGCCGCCCACGGCCACCCCGCTCAGCGGACCCAGCCCCAGCTCCTCCGCCACCCGCCCGGCCAGCGAGAACAGCGCGGCCGACGAGGAGGCGGCCATCGGCGGCCGGTTCGGCCCGCCCGTCACCTCAAGGCGCGTGCCCGCCAGCCTGGGCGTGAGGGCGCGCATCCCGGCGTCCACCGTGTCCTGCGCCGCCTGGTCGGTCACCCGCACGTCGACGGTGACCGCCGCGAGCGCCGGGACGGTGTTCCCGCTGCTCCCGCCGCTGATCAGCGTGGGCGTCACCGTCGTCGCCCGGCCCGTGGGGTCGGTCATGGCGGCGATGGCCAGGATCTGGTGGGCCAGCTCGACCCCGGCGTTCGCCCCCTTCTCGGGCTCCAGGCCCGCGTGCGCGGCCACGCCGTGCGCGGTGACCCGGTAGTTCGAGGTGCCCTTGCGCGCGGTCTTCAGCGCGCCGCCGTTTCCGCTCGCCTCCAGCACCAGCGACGCCGAGCACGCCCGCGCGTTCTGCTCGATGAGCGCGCGCGAGGTGCCGGAGCCCAGCTCCTCGTCCCCGTTGACCAGCACACACACCCCGTCCAGCGACGCGAGCGAGCCCAGGGCGTGGAACATCTGCACCAGCCCGGCCTTCATGTCGAACACCCCGGGGCCGCGCGCGACGCCATCGGTCACCGACCACGGGCGCTCGCGCAGCGACCCGATCGGCCACACCGTGTCGTGGTGGCCGAGCAGGAGCACGCGCGGCGCGCCGAAGCTCCAGCGCAGGTGGGCGACCCCGTCCACGACGATCGTCTCGGGCCGGGCGCCGAGGTGCCGGGCGCCCAGGGCCGCGACCACCTCCGCGCTCGCGGCGACCGCGTCCAGGTCGGCGGAGAACGACTCGCACAGGACGAGCTCCTCCAGGTCGTCCAGCATCGCGGGAAGATCGCCCGGCGTCATCCGGCGTGCTCCGGCGAGACCCGCCCGGGAGCCTCCCACGCGAAGGCCGGCGGCTCGGCGGGCACCGGCCCCGGACGGCCGAGCTCGTCGCGGAACAGCCGCGTCACGTTGCCGCCGAGGATCTTGCGGATGTCGCCCTCGTCCAGGCCGCGTTTGAGGAGCTGCTCGGTGACCAGGGGCATCCCGCGCGGCCCGTCCAGGCCGGGGACGGACGCGCGCGCGTCGAGCCCGCGGGTGTTGACGTCCTCGCAGCACGGGGGCGTGACGTCGGTCATGACCTCCTTGATGAAGTCGGGGCCGAGGCCGACGTGGTCGACGCCCGCGATGTCCGCGATGTGCAGGATGTGGTCGGCCAGCCGTTCCACCGTGTACCCCTCGGGCTTCTCCGACAGGAACGCCGCCAGGAAGTTGACGCACACGACCCCGCCGCCGGCGCTGACGGCGCGGAGCTGGCCGTCGGTGAGGTTGCGGTGGTGGTCGCGCAGGGCCCGCGCCGAGGAGTGCGTCGCGATCACCGGCCGGGTGGCGATCTCCAGCACGTGGGCGACGCCGGAGGCGCCCAGGTGGGAGATATCGAAGATCATGCCGAGCCGTTCCATCTCCAGCAGCGCCGCGACCCCGTTCTCGGTCAGGCGGCTGCCGGTGGCGTCCTCGCCGCTGCCGTCGGCGAGCGGGGTGCGCCCCCAGTGGGCGATGGACGCGACGCGGACGCCCAGCCGGAACAGCGTGGGCAGCAGCTCCACGCTGGCGTCCAGGCCGGGCATGCTCTCCAGGGCGAGGACCAGGGCGATCTTGCCGAGGGCCAGGGCCTCGTCGATCTGCTGCCCGTCCAGGCACAGGCTCACCTCGCCCGGGTTGCCCTCGGCCAGCGCGTGGGCGCACTCGATCATCCGCAGGGTCTGGCGGAGCGCGCCCTCCGGGCGGTACTGGTCGTCGATGAAGACTGGGAGCACCTGCACGTCCACGCCGCCGTCGCGGAGCTGGGGCAGCCACCGCTCCCGGAAGAAGGACGCCCACTGGTCCGGCGGCCTGGCCGACACCGCCATCAGGAGGTCGTTGTGGGTGTCTGCCACGATCGCGTCCCGATGCAGGTCTGCGAACACGTGCGGCTCCTCTCGCCTGGGGGCGTCGCTCGCGGTCCTTCCCGGAGGCCGCCCCTGCCACGCGGGACGCGGCCGGCCGGCGAAGGGCCCGGTTCACCTGGGTGTCCGATTCCATCCGACCGTATACGCAGGCCGGGCCGACCGGAATCCCGGGCCGGGCCCTGCTCATCCGGCATTGCCGGTGGCCGGTCAGCCGTACGTGTACGCGCCCGGGCGCGGCGAGCGCATGATCCTGCGGTACGTCGAGGTGGACGCGGGCCAGTTGTTGGTGACCCTCCCGGCGGCGTTCTTGTACCAGCTCTGGCAGGACGCCTCCCACACCGTGCGGGCCATGGCCCGGTCCAGGGCGCGCCGCCAGGCGTCCATCGTAGCCGGGTGCACCTCCATCGGGCCGCGCGCGGACAGCAGCGGCAGGCACCCCATGATGTAGCGGACCTGCGCCTCGATCATCAGGATGATCGAGTTGTGGCCGAGGTTGGTGTTCGGGCCGTACAGCAGGAACAGGTTGGGGAAGTGCGGCACGGCGACGCCCAGGTAGGCCTCCGCGCCGTCCTTCCAGGTCTCGTGCAGCCCGCGTCCCTCCCGGCCGGTGATCTCGACCGGGGCGAGGAAGTCGGTCGTCTGGAAGCCGGTCGCGTAGACGATCGTGTCGGCCTCGCGGACCGTGCCGCCGGCGGTCTCGACGCCGCCGGGGACGATGCGGGTGATCGGGTCGGTGACCAGGTCGACGTCGGGCCTGGTCAGCGCGGGGTAGAAGTCGCTGTCGATCACGATGCGCTTGCAGCCGATCGGGTACCCGGGCGTGAGCTTCGCGCGCAGCTCGGGGTCCTCGACGTGCTGCCTGAGGTGGCCGAGGGCCCGTTTGGTGACCAGGCCCTTGCTCCAGCCTCCGACGAGCACGGGGAAGACCAGGGTCTCGACGAACCGGTAGAGGCGCTCGCGGTCGGCGGCCTGGAGCAGCGGCAGGTGCCGGAAGGCCAGCCGCAGGCCCCGCCCGTACATTTCGTTCCGCTTGGGGACCACCCAGTTGGGCGTGCGCTGGTAGACGTCCAGATGGGCGGCGGCCAGGGCGACACGGGGGATGATCTGCGCGGCCGAGGAGCCGTTGCCGATCACCGCGACGCGGCGGCCGGAGAGGTCGTGCTCGTGGTCCCAGCGGGCGGAGTGGAAGGCGGTGCCCCCGAAGGACGACATTCCCGGAATGTCGGGCAGGCGAGGCCGGTTGAGCTGGCCCACCCCGGAGACGACCACGTCGAACAGCCCCTCGTCCCCGGCCGACGTCGTCACCCGCCACCGGCCCGCGGCCTCGTCGTAGGCGGCGGAGGTGACCTCGGTGTTCAGCCGCAGGTGGGGGCGGACCCCGTACCTGGTGGCGCACTCCTCGAGGTAGGCGAGGATCTCGCCCTGCGGCGGGTAGCGCCGGGTCCAGTCGCGGCGCGCCTCGAACGAGTAGGAGTACAGGCTGGAGGGGACGTCGCACGCCGCCCCCGGGTAGGTGTTGTCCCGCCACGTGCCGCCGACGCCGCCGGCCTTCTCGAAGACGGTGTACGAGGTGATCCCGGCCCTCTGGAGCTGGATGGCCATGCACAGCCCGCCGAAGCCCGCCCCAATGATCGCTACCGTTGGTGCCATTCGTCAGCCCTCCGGGTGTCAGGACGTACTTACACTAGATCGTGCCGGTAGTCTGCGCACGTGTTCCCAACGCCCTTGTCCGTGATCATCGCGGAACTTGAATCCACCTATGACCCCGCATGGGCCGAGAGCTGGGACGCCGTGGGCCTGGTCTGCGGAAATCCCGCGGAACCCGTGAGCAAGATCCTTTTCGCGGTCGACCCGGTGGCGGGCGTCGCCGACGAGGCGGTGGCCTGGGGGGCCGACCTGATCGTCACCCACCACCCCCTCTACCTTCGCGGGACGACCACCGTCGCCGCCGACACCGCCAAGGGCGCGCTGATCCACCGGCTGATCAAGAACGACATCGCCCTGTACACCGCGCACACCAACGCCGACGTGGCCAACCCCGGCGTCTCCGACGCCCTGGCCAGGGCCGTCGGGCTCACCGGAGCGCTGAGCCCGCTCCGACCGTCCCCCGACGACCCCTCCCGCGGCCTCGGCCGCGTCGGCGAGCTGGCCGAGCCCCTGACGCTCCAGGACTTCGCCGCCCAGGCCGCCCGGGGCCTCCCGCGCACCGCCTGGGGCCTGCGGGTCGCCGGAGACCCGGCCCGGCTTGTCCGCACCATCGCCGTCAGCGGCGGCGCGGGCGACTCCCTGCTCGGCACGGCCCGCGCCGCCGACGTCTTCCTCACCGCCGACCTCAGGCACCATCCGGCCAGCGAGTTCATGCAGACGGGCGCCTTCGCGGGCGGCCCGGCCCTCATCGACGCCGCCCACTGGGCCACCGAATGGCCCTGGCTGCCGCAGGCCGCCCGGCTACTCGCGTCCGGGTTGGCCGCGAAGGGGATTACTGTGGAGACGCGCGTCTCCCAGACGGTCACAGACGCCTGGACTACAACAGCACAGTGCGAGGATTAAGTGAAAGCAGCCCCGGAAGCCCAGAAGCGTCTGCTCGAACTGGCCGAGCTCGACGCCGTCCTCGACCGGCTGGCGCATCGCCGCCGCACGCTGCCCGAGCTCGCCGAGATCGACGAGCGGTCGGCCAAGCTCGCCCGCCTCGCGACCGAGGTGATCACAGTGGAGACCGAGGCCGGCGACCTCGCCAGAGAGCAGACCAAGGCCGAGTCCGACGTGGACGCCGTCCGCGTCCGCGCCGAGCGCGACCAGAGCCGTCTCGACTCGGGCCAGGTCTCCTCGCCCAGAGACCTCTCCAACCTGCAGTCCGAGATCGTCTCCCTCCACCGCCGCCAGGGCGACCTGGAGGACGTCGTCCTTGAGATCATGGAGCGCCGCGAGACGGCCGACGCCAGGGTCACCCAGCTCTCGGCCGAGCGCGCCGAGATCGGCTCGGGCCTGACGACGCTGGAGGAGAAGCGCGACATCGCGCTCGGCGGCCTAGACAAGGAGATCGGAGAGGCCCAGGGCAAGCGCGGCGGCATCACCGCCGACATCCCCGCCGACCTGCTCGCCCTTTACGAGAAGCTGCGCGGGCAGTACGGCGTCGGCGCCGCCATGCTGCACGGCGGACGCTGCCAGGGATGCAAGGTCACGCTGTCGATCGCCGACATCAACCGCATCCGCGCCGCCGCGCGCGACGAGGTGATCCGCTGCGAGGAGTGCCGCAGGATCCTGGTCCGCACCCCCGAGTCGGGCCTGTGAACCTCGTCGTCGAGGCCGACGGCGGCTCCCGGGGCAACCCGGGTCCCGCCGGATACGGCGCCGTCGTCAAGGACGCCGACGGCCAGATCATCGCCGAGGCCGCCGACTCGCTCGGGGTCGCCACCAACAACGTCGCCGAGTACCAGGGGCTGATCGCCGGGCTGCGCGCGGTGCTCGCGCTCGCTGGCGACGGGGCGACGGTCGAGGTGCGCATGGACTCCAAGCTGGTCGTCGAGCAGATGGCCGGCCGATGGAAGATCAAGAACGAGGGGTTGCGGCCGCTGGCACTCGAAGCGGCCGGCCTCGCGCGGCGCCTCCACGTCAGCTGGAAGTGGATCCCCCGCGAGCGCAACCGCGACGCCGACCGCCTCGCCAACGAGGCCATGGACGCCGCCGCCAAAGGCACCAAATGGCACCCCAACCCCCTCCTGACCCCCCCACCCCTCCCAACCCTTCCACCCACGCCTGCCAACACCCTCTTCGACCTGAACACCGCCTCCGCCGGTACCGCCTCTCAGGGGTCTGCGGCCAAAGAGTCCACCACGCGGCGGACCGCCTCCGCCGGTACCGGTCTCGGGTCCGACGCGAAGCCGGACAGTGGATGGATGGGGCCGTCGCGGACGGCCACCTCGTTGCTCCTGCTCCGCCACGGTGAGACGCCGTTCTCCGTCGACCGCCGGTTCTCCGGCATCGGTGACCCCGCGCTCACCCCCAAGGGCGTCGCCCAGGCCGAGGCCGCGGCCGCGCGGCTGTCACGCAAGCCGTACGAGATCGACGTCATCGTCAGCTCGCCCCTCCAGCGCGCCCGCCAGACGGCCGGGGCCGTAGCCGAGCGCGCCGGCCTCAAGTCCGCCGTGGACGAGGGCCTGCGCGAGGTCGACTTCGGTGACTGGGAAGGACACACCTTCACCGAGATCCAGCGCCGCTGGCCCGCCGAGCTTACCGCCTGGCTCGCCGACCCGTCGGTGGCCCCGCCCGGCGGCGAGAGCTTCGAGCAGGCCGCTACGCGGGTGGAGGAGGCCAGGGAACGGCTCCTGCTCGACCACCAGGGCAAGACGGTCCTCGTCGTCTCCCACGTGACGCCGATCAAACTGCTCCTGCGCTTCGCCCTCCTGGCACCCCCGGAGGCGCTCTACCGCATGCATCTCGACGTGGCGTCCCTCTCCACGGTCGACTACTACACCGACGGCCCCGCCCTCGTCCGGACCCTGAACGACACCGCCCACCTCCGCTGACACCAAGCAGCTCACCATGAGATCGCCATGGTGCACGGCGGCGGCCGCGGAGGCACTCGGGCCACCGCCGTACGCCTCCTATCCGACCTGGTGGGGCTTGCCGCTGGATTGAAGGCGGGTTGTGATCCGTTAAACTCGGAGGTAGCGGACGAGTCGGCCGGGCGACCGCGTCGGGGCTTCTCGAAGCCCCGCCGAGGAAGGTCCGGGCTCCACAGGGCGGGGTGGTCGGTAACGCCGACCCGGGGTGACCTGCGGGACAGTGCCACAGAAAACAAACCGCCTTCCCGATAGGGGGAGGTAAGGGTGAAACGGTGGTGTAAGAGACCACCAGCGCCCACGGTGACGTGGGCGGCTAGGTAAACCCCACCCGGAGCAAGGTCAAGAAGGGGCCCTCCCAGGAGGACCCCGCGCGCGGCGTTCGAGGGTGGCCCGCCCGAGCCGCGCGGGTAGACCGCTTGAGGCCGCCGGCAACGGCGGTCCTAGATGGATGGTCGCCCCTTTGCACCAGCAAAGGACAAAACCCGGCCTACAGGCCGACTCGCCCGCTCTCATTTACCGAGGAAGCCCTGCGGCAGGACCAGGGCACGCAAGAGGTATGGCCGTCCACAAAATCACGACGTGTCCAATGATCCGACCTGGTTCTCCTCGGGTCGGTTGACGCGAAACTTTACGAGGTCACTTGCGGACCATGGACCAGGCCCCGTTCGCCTTGATGGTCACGTATCGGGTGCCTGACGGCAGGGGGACCGATCCCTTGTAGGGGCCCGCGTGGGAGACGAGGAGGTCGTGTGTGCGGCCGGACGAGGTGAGTGTCCATACCGAGAAGTAGCCGTCGCCGGTGTGCCGGATTCGTAGTGTGTGGAAACCGGTGCTGGTCTTGGTCAGTCGGAGTACGTCGTCTCCGCGTCCCTTGCTGGTGATCGCCCAGTAGCGTGCCTTGCTCAGGGGGAGGAGCTGGACGCTCCATGCTCCCTCTGCGGAGATCTTCAGAGCCGCGGTCCGGTTGGAGCTGCTCGTGTTGTACGCGACCGTCCCTGCGTACGGGTCGCCCGTCGAGGCGAGAAGGTCGTCTTCCTTGCCGTTCGGCTTGAGCGTCCAGACCGAGAAGTACCCCTCGCCCCCGTGCCTGATCTTGACGATGCCGGGCTTGGCCGTCGCCGTCACCCTGAGTACGGTGTCGCCTTCACCGGAGTAGGTCGTGACCGCACGCTCCGCCGAGGCGGGCGAGCCGACCAGGACGACACCCAGAAGCGCGGTGGACAGTACGAAGAGGCGGGGAATGCGCATTGACGCTCCTAGAAACGAGGGAGACCTACGCGGCGTAGGACGCCGCCCGCCGCGACACAGATGACCGCAGTATCGAGAAGGTTGGAGCCCTAGGCGCGCTCGTCATCGTTGGCCATGATGACGTCGCCGTCACGAGCGCATCCGGGCAGCGTTACAAGGTGGGACCGAGCACCTGGGTCAGCCGATACGAACGGTTGCTGCAGGGCGGGCAAAGGGGATGTAAAGCCGTGCTTTAGCGTGATCGATATGGAGGCGGTTCGGTATCTGTGCTGGCTGGCCTGGGTGCAGAAGGGCCGGGTCGTGTTGGGGGCGGCGATGGGGACCCTTTGGATGGTGGGCCTGACGCTTCCGCCGTACCTGTTGTCCAGGGCGGTCGACGACGATCTGGCGGCGGGCTGGGTGCTGGCGCTGCTCGGTGCGGGTCTGGGCAATGCCTGGGTGGCGATGGTGCGGCACCGGACGATGACCAAGATCCGGATGGACGCCAACTTCCGCACTGTGCGTGCCCTGGTCGAGCAGATCAACAAGCTGGGTGCCGACCTGCACCGGCGCGCCTCGGCGGGTGAGGTGGTGACGATCGGCATCGGTGACGTCATCGCCATCGCCGCCTCGCTGACGGTGACCGGCCCCGGCGTGGGCGCGGTGGTCGGCTACGGCGTGGTGGCGGCGCTGCTGCTGCGGGTCTCCGTGGTGCTGGCCGTGGTGGTGCTGCTGGGTGTGCCGCTGCTGGCGATCCTGCTCGGCCCGCTGCTCGGGCGGCTGATGAAGGTGCAGAACGGCTACCGCGAGAGCCAGGGCAGGCTGACCACCCGCCTGGTCGACCTGATCGAGGGGCTGCGGGTGCTCAACGCCTTCGGCGGCAAGGGCACCTACGCCGAGCGGTACCGCGCCGACTCGGCGAGCCTGCGCGAGCAGGGCTACCGGGTGGCGGCGCTGACAAGCTGGATCGGCGCGCTGGGCGCCGGACTGCCCGCCCTGTTCCTGGCCGCCGTCACCTGGCTGGGCGCCCGGCTGGCCGCCGAGGGGGCGATCACGGTGGGCGAGCTGGTCGGGGTGTACGGGTACATCGCCGTGCTGGTGGTGCCGGTCTCGTTCTTCATCGAGGGCAGCTTCCAGATCAGCCATGGCTTGGTCGCCGCCCGCCAGGTCACCCGCTTCCTCGCGCTGCGCGCCGATGAGCGGCCCCGGCCCGCCGGGCCGGAGGTCGCGCCGGGGAGCCTGGTGGGGCTGGTCAGCGCCCGGCCCGAGGAGAGCGTGGCGCTGCTCGAAGGGCTGGGCGGGTTCGACGGCACGTCCCTGATCGCCGACCACGACGCCGCCCTGTTCGCGGGCACGCTGCGCGAGGTCCTCCAGGGCGGTGGCGAGGCGGACGACGAGGCCGTCCACCGGGCCGTGTACGCCGCCGCGGCGCAGGACGTGGTCGCGGGGCTACGCAACGGGCTCGATTCGATGATCGAACCCGGCGGCCGCAACCTGTCGGGCGGCCAGCGTCAGCGCGTGCGCCTGGCACGGGCGCTGCTGGCGGAGCCCGAGGTGCTGCTGGCCGTGGAGCCCACCTCCGCGCTGGACGCGCACACCGAGTCCCTGCTCGCGAGGCGGCTCCGTACGGCACGCGCCTCCCGTACGACGGTCGTGGCCGCCACCTCGCCGCTGCTGCTGGCTCAGGCCGACCAGGTGCTGTTCATCGAGGACGGGCGGGTGGCCGCCTCCGGCACCCACCGCGAGCTGATGGAGTCCACCCCCGCCTACCGGTCAGTGCTCGCGTGAACCGCGACCTGCCCGTCGCCGGCCGCCGGCAGGTACGGCGGGCCGCCCTGCGCCTGGTCAGGCGCGACGTGCCGGGCTTCATCGCGACGCTGCTGCTCAACGGCCTCGCGGCGGCCGCGGCGCTGGTCAGCCCGTGGTTGCTGGGCCGCATCATCGACTCCGTCAGCGCCGGAGGCACGGTCGACCTGCTCGCCGCGATCGCCGTGGGCGCGGCGCTGGCCCAGCTGGTCCTGTCCAGGTACGCCGAGAAGATCGGCACGCGCTTCAGCGAGCGTGTCCAGGAACACATCCGGGCCGAACTCCTGGACCGCGTGCTGGCCCTGCCCGCCGCCACGGTCGAGCACATCCGCACCGGCGACCTGTCCGCCCGCGGGACCATCGACGTGGCCGTCGTCGGCCGCACCCTGCGCGACGCCGCCCCCGCGATCCTCGTCTCGAGCATGCAGGCGCTCTTCCTGATCGTCGCCGTCTTCCTGGTCGACCCGGTCCTGGGCGCCTGCGGCCTGCTCGCGCCGGCCGGCATCGTGGCCGCCTCCCGCTGGTACCTTCGCCGCGCCCGCCCCGCCTACCTGGAGGAAGGCGCCGCCCGCTCGGAGCTGGCCGAGCACCTTGCCGCCAACGCCGCCGGTGCCCGGACCATCGAGGCCCTGGGCCTGCAGGCCAAGCGCACGCGGGCGGCGGAACGGGTGGTCGGGCGCAACCGGGCCGCCCAGCTGCGGACCCTCTTCCTGCGCAGCGTGCTCTGGCCCTCGGTGGAGGTCTCCTCGCTACTGCCGCCTGCGCTGGTCCTGCTGCTCGGCGGGGTGCTTCTGGACCGTGGCCAGGTCACGCTGGGCGCGGTCGTCACCTGCGTGCTGTACCTGCGCCGGCTTGGCCAGCCGATCGAGACGATCCTGATCTGGCTGGAGCAACTGCAGAGCAGCGGTGCCTCCTTCGCCAGGATCGAGGGTCTCGCGGCGCCGGCGCGGGAGGAGGCCGCCGACGCGGCGCCGCGAGGCGACCGCATCGAGGCGTCCGGCGTGCACTTCGCCTACGAAGGCGGCGACGACGTGGTGACCGGCGTCGATCTGACCGTACGGCCCGGCGAGCGGCTGGCCGTCGTCGGACCCTCGGGGGCCGGCAAGTCCACCCTGGGCAAGCTGCTGGCCGGCATCGACCGCCCCCGCCTCGGCACGGTCACCGTCGGCTCGGTGCCCGTCGCCGACCTTCCGCCCGCCCGGCTCCGCGAGCACGTCGTCCTGGTCACCCAGGAACAGCACCTGTTCCTCGGCACCGTCCGCGACAACCTGCTGCTGGCGGATCCGACGGCCGGCGACGACCGCCTGGGCAAGGCGCTGGCGGCGGTCGGCGCCGACTGGATCGGCTCGCTCGACGACGAGCTGGGGTCCCGGTCGTCCGGCGCCACCCTCGGTCCTGACCGGGTCCAGCAGCTGGCCCTGGCCAGGGTCATCCTGGCCGACCCGCACACCGTCATCCTCGACGAGGCCACCGCCATGCTCGACCCCCGTACGGCCAGGCGCGCCGAACGCTCGCTCGCCGCCGTCCTCGCGGGGCGGACCGTCATCGCGATCGCCCACCGCCTGCACACGGCCCGCGACGCCGACCGGGTGGTGGTCATGGAGAACGGCCGGGTGGTGGAGGTCGGATCCCATGACGAGCTGGTCGCGGCGGGCGGGGTGTACGAGGCGTTGTGGAGGTCGTGGCACGGTTCGGGTGGTGCCAGCGCCTGATGATCCTGACTCGTGGGCTCGCGGTACAGTTTCGTGCGTGAATCAGGACGATGGGGTGCAAGAAGGTGGACAGGCGGCGATTGGGGTGGATTTTGGTGGTGCGTCTGAGGGGTCTTCGCGGGTGAGTTTGCGGTCCCTCTCCTTGCGTGATGAGGAGGAGTATCTGGGGCTGGTGCGGGTGAGCCTTGATCTGCATCATCCGTGGATCTCGCTGCCCGGCACGGTCGAGGGGTTCCGGGCGCTCGTCGGGCGGTATGACCGGTCTGATGATGAATGCCTGCTGGTCCGGGTCCGGGAGACCGGGGCCATCGCCGGTGCGGTGCACCTCAACAGCGTCATCCGGGGGCGGTTTCAGAACGCCTCGATCGCCTACGCGGCCTTCGCCCCCACCGTGGGTCAGGGGTACATGTCCGAGGCCATGGCACTGTTGATCAAGTACGCCTTCGAGGAGCTGCGGCTCCACCGGCTGGACGCGCAGATCCAGCCGGGGAACAAGGACTCCATCAAGCTCGTCCAGCGGTACGGGTTCCGCATGGAGGGGCTCTCGCCCGACCTGCTGTTCATCGACGGCGCCTGGCGCGACCACGAGCGGTGGGCCATCACCGCCGACATGGCCGGCGTCTCCCCGGCATCCCCGCATCCCACCCTGCCTGCCCACTGAGCCCATGCCTGCCCACTGAGCCCATGCCTCCCCGCTGAGCGCGATGAGGTATGGTGCCTTGCCGCCCGGCCACCACCTGCCCTGGACCTCCAAGCTGGACGGCGAGGTGCCCGTTCCGGGCCTGCGTGAGGTAGGTCAGTGACGTAGGGACCATTCGATGGCGGGGCAGCGGTTCATGACCACGTCCAGGCCGGCGTCCAGCGCCCGCTGGGCGGCGGCCTCGTCGACGACGCCGAGTGGTAGCCAGACGGCCCTCGCTCCGGCGGCGACGGCCTCGTCCACCACGGCCCCCGCCGCCCGCGTCCTGCGGTAGACGCCCACCACGTCCACCGGGACCGGGACCTCGGCCAGGGTCGCGTACCCCTGCTCACCGAGGACCTCGGACGCCGCCGGGTTCACCGGCACGATGCGCTTGCCGCGCCCCTGGAGCCGGCGGGCCTGGTCGTAGGCGGTCCGCCCGGGGTTGCCGGTCAGCCCGACGAACGCCCACGTGCGCGAGTCGTCCAGCAGTCGCGTGATGACGTTCGGATCCGCGAAGCGATCTCCCATGCCATTCCACAACACCGCGCCCACTCTGGTTCATCCGATCCCGCGACCGTCCCGGGCGAACCTCGGGGCCGGTACGCCGGGGCGTAACGCGGGAATTGGACTGATCCTGCTGACATGAGGTGTCAGTGGGGAGGTCCTAGCGTTCGTGGCGTGACAGAGAACGCGAACGCCGATGGGCGACATGATTTCGACTTCTTCCACGGGCGCTGGAAGTCGCGCAATCGCAAGCTGGCCGACGTGCTCGACCGGAAATGCACGACCTGGGTGGAGTTCGAGTCGAGCCTGAACTGCGAGCCGGTCCTCGGTGGTCTGGGCAACGTCGAACCCTTCGTGGCGCCGGCGATGCCGCCGTCCGGGGAGCCGCTCGACGCCATGACGCTGCGGCTGTTCGACCCGCGGACCGGAAACTGGCGGATCTGGTGGATCTCCACCCGGCAGCCGGGGCTGATCGACGACAACCCCATGGAGGGCCGGTGGAGCGGGGCGCACGGGGAGTTCTTCGGGGCCGAGGTCATCAACGGTGACGACGTCCGGGTGAAATGGGACTGGGACGACCTGGGCGCCGACGGCGCCCGGTGGGAGCAGCGGTTCTCCTGGGACGGCGGGGCGACCTGGGAACTGAATTGGAGCACGATCCATACCCGCGCGCGTTGATATCCCACCCGTGCCGGGAATGAGGTCATTCAGGGTCGATCGCTTTTCGGTATCCCTACGTTGATACCGCGTCACCCCCTTGTCGAGCGGGTATTGCCTGGTCACGGCGCGGTACCGGCCGTGTTGGGTAAGCCGTTTCATGGGAATTCAAGCGATATGGGGAAATCGAGTGATTTCTCGGGAAATATGCCCGGTCATGGGTAAAAGCGCTTGGGCGCTGGCGGTGATCGCTGGCGGGGTGGTGGCGCTGACGTCCCCGGTGATGGCCTGGGCCGGCGTCGAGGGGCCGGATGTCTCCGGGCATAAGGCGGCCCACGGGGCCGGCCGCCTTCCCGCAACCACGCACGTCAAGCCGACCTGCGACGACGACAGGGTGTACGGCAAGAGGAAATGCTGTGAGACCTGCCCGCCCGGACCGCCACGCCCCCGGGCCCTGGGTGACGGGCTCAGCTCGACCATCGCCCTGCCGACCGTGACCCTGTTCGGTCCCCAGAAGTACATCGCGGTCGTCCAGGCCAACGGGACGACCCTGATCCGCGACCCGCTGACGGCGGGCGCCATGCCATGGCACGACATCTCGACGGTCTCGAACTACCCCGCGCAGGTGAGCGACGTCGCCATGTCGGTGTCGCCGACCGCCCCGAACGTGCTGCAGGTCACCGTGCGGACGCACGGCGGGGTGGTCAAGGAGACGGGGTGCACGGTGACCGGCGCGACCGCGTGGCCCGCCAACTGCACCCCGTTCGTCGACGTCACACCGCCGCTCTAGACTCGCCGGGTCGCGCGGGGCGGGTCAGGCGCCGGCGGCCACACCCTGCGGGACGAGCAGGAAGACCTTGTGGGCGATGCGGTCCATACCGCCCCTGCGCCCGAAGACGAGCCCGGCGGCGAAGTCCACGAGCGGCTTGGCGTCCGCGTCCGACAGCCCGGTGAGGTCCATGACCACGGGCTGGCCCTTGCGGAAGAAGTGCCCGACGTTGAGCACCTCGTCGTAGCCCTGCGGGCGAAGCGTCCTCACCAGCGCCATGTCCGGCGGAGGACCCGTCAGGGTCCTCGTGTGCTCGTGCTCTTCAGGACGTCTGGTGCCCCCGGGGTCTGCCACGCCGCCGACGTTAACACCCAGAGATCACCCGTCGGGAGCGTACGGTCCAAAACCCCTCGAAGGGGGCCAGTAACCATGACTAACGCCCTTCTGGCGCACTAGTCCGAAAGTGGCATCAGGGCTACTCAGGTACGTCCGTATATGTCCGCCAGCGCGGCGGTGAACGTGGTGAGCGCGGGCGTGAAGGCGTGCTCCAGAGGGGTACCGTACCCGACGATGAGACCGGGAGGGCCGGCGCCCGCGTGCCGGTAGCCCGACAGCCCCTCCACCGCGACGCCCCTGCTCTCGACGTGCCCGACGACCTCCTCCTCGGTGTGCCGGCCGGGCGGCAGCTCTGCCACCACGTGCATCCCGGCCGCGACGCCGCGCAGGCGGATGCCGGGCACCGTGCCCAGGGCGGCGGCCAGCTTGTCGCGGCGGCGGCGGTAGTGGCCCCGGCTCCGCCGGATGTGCCGGTCGTACTCCCCGCTGCCGATGAGGTCGGCGAGGACGAGCTGCTCAAGGACCGACACGTGCGGGTCCTCGCAGGCCCGCGTGTCGCTGACCGGGCCGACGAGGTTCGGGGGGCCCGCGAGCCACGCGATGCGCAGGCCCGGCGCCAGCGTCTTGCTCGCCGTGCCCGCGTAGACGGTCTGCCCGGGGGCCAGGCCCTGGAGCGCGCCGACGGGCTGGCGGTCGTAGCGGAACTCGCCGTCGTAGTCGTCCTCGACGATCGTGCCGCCGGTGTCGCAGGCCCAGCCCACCAGGTCGATGCGCCGGCGGGAGCTCAGCGTGACCCCGAGCGGGTACTGGTGGGCGGGGGTCACCACGACGGTCTCGGCGGCGGGGTCCACCCGGCTCACGTCCAGCCCGTCGCCGTCCACCGGGACGGTGCCGACGGCGAGCCCGGCGTCGCGCGCGCTCGCCAGGTAGCCCGGATGGGAGGGGTCCTCGAAGGCGACGGTCGTGCCGCCGAGCCTCCGCAGCGCGCCGCAGAGCATGGCCAGCGCCTGGGAGTAGCCCGCGAAGACCATGATCTGCTCGGGGGTGGTGACGACGCCGCGCGCCCGCCCGAGGTACTCCGCCAGGGCGCGCCTCAGCAGGATGTGGCCGCGCCAGTCCCCGTACCCGAGGTCGGTGTGCGGCGCGGACCGCAGGACCCGCCGCACCGCGCCCAGCCAGGTCGCGCGGGGGAACGACGACAGGTCGGGCAGGCCGGGGCGCAGGTCGAGCGAGGGGGCCGGGGCGCCCGCCCACGGGTCGGACGACGGCGCCGCCGGCCGTTCGGGGCGGGGGGCCACCGTGGTGCCCGAGCCCGGGCGCGCCATCAGGTAGCCCTCGGCCACGAGCTGGTCGTACGCCTGGCTCACCGAGCCCCTGGCCACGTCGAGGTCGGCCGCCAGGACCCGCGTCGAGGGCAGGCGGGTGCCGGGCGGCAACTGCCCCGACCGCACGGCCTCACGAAGGGCGTGCTCCAGCCCGGCGCGCACCCCCTTGCCGGGATCCATCGCCATGAGGAGGTCGAGACCACAACTGGACCACTCATCTGCCATACAAGTGGACTATAGGTCTATGCCAGTCGATCGGTAGCGTCGGAGGCGAAAAGGAGTGATCGACATGAGACATCTGGCCATCGCCATCGGGCTCACCCACGCCATCCTGGGCCTGGGTGAACCCGTCAGGGAAAGCCGGCACGACGCCCCCCGCGAGGAGCCCGGTCCCGAACGCAGGCGCGCGGAACGCAGACGCGCGGCCCGCTGACCGGGCGCCTCCGTGACACCCGGCCTTCTCCGCGAGGTGGGTGCCCAGGAAGGCGCGTCAGCGGGCGTCCCAACGGCGAGGATCTCCGCCGCCGGGCCGGTCCGGCGGTAGTGACGGGCGTCGCGGTGCCGTCAGCGGGCGTCCCACGCGGCGAGGATCTCCGCCTCCTTGTCCGGCGCGATGCCGTGCCGCCCCCAGCTGGGCAGGCGTCGTGCCAGGGCATCGTGATCGCGGTCCTTGTACCAGTCCCAGGTGTCGCGCACGGTCTCGGCGACCGGGCGGCACCGCAGGCCGGCGGCCTCGGCCTTCGCCACCGACACGTTCCAGGTGCCCTCCGAGTCGGGGGCGGAGGGCACCCACAGGGGCAGCTCGGTCCACGGCTCGACGTCGCGGTCGAGCAGGAACCGGTCCTCCACCCACACCAGTTCGGTGTCGGCGCCGGTGACCTCGATCATGTCGGCCAGCCACCGGCCGAAGGTGGTGTTCCCGGCGGGGCCGGTGAGCAGGAAGCGGCCGCCGGTCCCCTTGGCCGCCAGGTCGACGGTGAAGGCCGCGATGTCACGGGCGTCGATGAGCTGCATCGGCCGGTCCGGGTCGCCGGGTGCCAGGACCCGGCCGCCCCGCGAGACGCGCCGCAGCCACGACGGCAGCCGGCCGACGTTCTCCCACGGGCCGAGGATCAGCCCCGGCTGCAGGTTCAGCGCCTCGCCGTCGAAGTACCGCTCGACGGCCCGCTCGCAGCCGGCCTTCAGCACCCCGTAGTCGCCGTCCTCCGGGCCCGCGTCGGGGGAGCACTCCCACAGGGGCGCGGACTCGTCGACGCGCTCGGCCGGCCAGGTGGAGACGGCCGAGATGGACGAGACGTACGCGTACGTCGCGGCGCGCCCCGACAGGGCGCGAGCGGACGCGGCGACCACCTTGGGGGTGAAACCGCACAGGTCGACGACGGCGTCCCACTCGCCGCCCGCCGCGAGCGCCGCCAGGTCCTCGGGGACCTCGCGGTCACCGCGGACGGCCGTCACCCCGGGCAGGTCCTCCCCGGACCTGCCCCGGTTGAACGTCGTGACGTCGTGCCCCTGCCGCAGGGCCTCCTCCACGACGGCGCGGCCGAGGAACACCGAACCACCGAGCACCAGAATTCTCATGGCCCCACTCTCGACCCGTGGGCAGGGGCGGGCCCGGGCTTTCACGGTCAGCGAATCCGCTACGAGCGGACGTCCGGCGGTCGGCGCCCATTCACGAGCGCGTCCTCCACCATGCGCGCTACGAGCGGACGCCCGCCACCGGTGTGAAGCCCTCGCGGCTGAGGACGTGCACGCGCGCCGCCCCGATGTCGAAGTACATGCCCACCAGTTGCAACCGTCCCGCGCGTTCCAGGCGGGCCACCGGCGGGTGCGTGCGCAGGTTGTCGAGCTGCTGCATCACGTTGATCCGGCACAGCCGGTCGAACGGGCCCTCGTCCTCGCCGGTGTCCTCGGAACGGATGTAGCGCGCGAGCGTGTGGTCGCCGTGCCGCAGCCACCGCCCCAGCCCGGGCAGGCCCGCGGTCTTCTCCCCGGCGCTGAGCACGGCCGCCATCGCCCCGCACCGGGAGTGGCCGCAGACGGTGATGGTCCGCACCCCGAGGACGCTGATGGCGTGCTCGACGGCCGCGAGCACCGAGTCGTCGGCGGGGGACGCGCCGTACCTCGGCACGAAGTTGCCGACGTTGCGCACCGTGAACAGGTCGCCAGGCCCGCTCGCGGTGATCAGGCTGGGCACCACCCGCGAGTCGGCGCAGGTGATGAACAGGTGGGAGGTCTCCTGCCTGCGGGCCATGCGGGTGAGGAACGGCCGGACCAGCGGGGCGGTGCGCCGCTGGAAGTCGGCCGTGCCCGCCAGCAGGTCGGGTACGCCCCCCGGCTGCGTGCCGGGGGTGGGGCCCGCGGTGTCGCCTGGCTCGGCCCGGGAGGGCACCCAGCGGCCCTTGTGGCGGATCGGGATGGTGGACAGCGGGTTCCCCCGCCGGTACGCCCGGGGGAGCCACCAGCGCTCGGGGAGCTGCGGCGGCGTCTTGGCCGACGACACCCGGGTGCCGCTCGCGGCCGAGGTGTACCACTCGGCGTGGATCTCGTCGATGACGATCGTCCCGCCGGCCCGTTCGTGCTCCAGCCGCCAGCCGTGCAGGGCCTCGAAGGCGGCGTTGTCCATGAAGTCGACGTTGAGGTCGAGGTCGACCGTGGCGCCCTCGGGGATGGCCCGCAGGTTGCCGGTGAGCTTCGGCACCCCGACGAAGGTGAGCGAACCGGTCACCAGCACGTGCCACCGGTCCCCGGGCTCCAGGCGTACCTGGACCGACACTCGCGTGAGGCGGCGCAAGGCGGACAGCGCGGCCAGCCCGAGACCGATCAGCACCCCCTCGGCCAGGCCGATCACGACGACGGCGCCCATCGTCAGGACGTACACCGGAAGCTCGCCGTGCCCGTGCAGGCCGCGCACGGTGCCGAGGTTGACCATCCGGACGCCGATGAAGACCAGCAGGGCGGCCAGCGCCTCAAGGGGGATGAGCGTGACCATCCAGCCGAAGCAGACGGCGAACAGCAGCACCCACACGCCGTGCAGGATCGCCGACCACCGGCTGCGCGCCCCGGCCTTGACGTTGGTCGTCGTACGGACGATCACACCGGCCACGGGGAGGCCGCCGAGGGCGCCCGACACCAGGTTCGCCACGCCCTGGCCGGTCAGCTCGCGGTCGAGGTCGGCGCGCGGGCCCTCGTGCAGCCGGTCGGCCGCCACCGAGCACAGCAGCGACTCGACCCCGGCGAGCAGCGCGACCAGCAGGACGGCGCCCGCGATGCCGTGCCAGTCGCCGACGGGCATGGCAGGAGTGGCCCATTCGTCGAACCCCTTGGACAGGTCGGCCCGCGCGATGTCCCAGTTCAGGACGCCCGCCGTCAGCGCCGCGACGGTCAGCGCGGCGAGCGGGGCCGGGACGACGCTCACGCGCGGCAGGCGCGGCCACAGCAGCAGCATCCCGATGGTCAGCACGCCGACCGCGACCGCGTGGCTGTGGTTGTGCACGATCTGGTCGGGCAGCTGGATGAGGTTCTCCAGGGCGGACCGCTCCGGCTGCCCGCCGAGCACCACGTGGAGCTGGGACAGGGCGATCACCACGCCGACGCCCGCGAGCATGCCGTGCACCACCGCGGGGGAGACGGCGAGCGCGGTCCTCGCCACCTTGAACCTGCCGAGCACGATCTGCAGCACCCCGGCGAACAGGGTGATCATGCACGTTGCGCGCCAGCCGTAGGTGCGCACCAGCTCGGCCACCACCAGGGCCAGACCGGCCGCGGGGCCGCTGACCTGGACGGCCGACCCGCCGAGCGCCCCGGCCACCAGGCCGCCGACGACCGCGGCGACCAGGCCCGCGATCAGCGGCGCTCCGCAGGTCACGGCGATGCCGAGCGAGAGGGGGATCGCCACAAGGAAGACGACCAGGGACGCTGGAAGGTCGTGACGGGCCACCAAGGCAATACGCTGGGTCCAGTCCCGGCTACTCTTCGTGTCCCCTGTCATGAGGCGACCCTATGTCGCGGCGGCCGTCCTGATGGGGAGTTGGCCGCCGCGTTTTACCCACGCCGGGGGAAGCCTGTCCGATCAGCGGTAGTAGTCGGGATAGTCGGTCTCCGCCGGTCGGCGGTGGCCGCCGCGCGACGGCGACGCCTGCGACGACTGGGTGGACTGGTCGGCTCCGAGGCCGCCGTTCGCGCTGTTCCCGTACAGCTCGCCGTACGACGGCCAGCTCCCGCCGGCGCTCTGCCTCGGCTGCGGCCACGACGAGGCGGGGCCGGACGCGGAGTAGCGGTCGGCCTCGTAGCCGAAGCCCTGGCCGGCCCCGGGCAGCGAGTCGTCGCTCCCCGGAGGGGGCGGCAGGTCGCGCCCGCCGTTCGGCTCGAACGCGGAGACCGCGCGGCCGGACGGAGGGGTCGCCCCGTCGGAGTCGTCGATCGTCGCCCACCCCGGGCGCACCTCGTAGGAGGGCGCGGACGGCGCCGGGGTGTAGGGCGGTTCGGGGGTGTAGCCCTCGCGGGGGGCGTACCCGGGCTCGTAGGTGGGGAGCTGGTAGTCCGCCGACTTCCACGTCTCGTTGGACGCGGAGGCCGCGGGGACGGCCGGCCCGTCGAGGATGTCGTAGGAGCCGGTGGCCTGGTAGGCCGGCTGGGACGGCCAGGACCCCGCGGAGGGGAACTCGCCGGTCGCCGCGTTGGCCGCGCCGGAGCCGATCGGGTCGTAGGTCGGGGCGGCCGGGAAGGAACCGCCGCGGGGGTCGCCCGCGCGGGGGGTCTCGTAGGAGCCGGTCGAGGAACGGCCCGCGTCGAACGCGCCGCCGCCCGACGGGCGGGGGGCCTCCGGCGGCCGGGGTCCGCCGGACAGGCCACCGGGGCGGGAGGCGCCGGCGGGGTTACGGGACTGGCCGGGGGAGGCGGCGCCACCGGAGAGCGGGCCGCTGGACAGCGGATCGGCCGCGAACGAGCCCCTGGACAGGCCGCCGCCCGCGAGAGGGCCCCCGGGCAGGGGGCCGGTGGTCATGGGACCGCCGGACAGCGGGTCGGCCGGGAAGGGACCCGTGGCGGTGTGCGGGCCGGTGCCGGGGCGGCCGGTCGCGAACGGGCCCGTGGGGCCGGAGTCGGCGCGGACCGGTTCGGGCCTTCCCGGCGCGCGTCCCGGCTCCGGGCGCCCGGCGTCGCGGCCGGGTGCGGTGCGGCGGGCGTCGGTGCGGCGGGCGTCGGCGCCGCGTCCGGGGTTGGTGCGGCCGGGGTCGCCGCCCGCGTCGGGACGGCGCCGGGGCTTGGCGCGCGCGGCGGCGTCGGCCTTGGCGCGTGCGGCGTCGGCGACGCCCAGCGGGTCGGCGGGGTCGGGCCGCGAGCCTCGGCGGGTGCGCGCGGACGCCTGCGTGGCGCCGATCGCGCCGAGGACCTCGGCGGCGGACGCCTGCGGGACGGGGGCGGGGAAGGTGACGGTGCGGTCGGACGCGGCGGTGTTGCGGGCGGGTTCCACCAGGTCGGCGAGGCCGGCCGGCCGGGCGGGAAGGGGCGCCTGCACGGTGGTGGCGTTCGCGTCGAACTCCTCCCGCTCCTTCGGAGGGGTGGGCTTGGGGGTCGCGGCGGCGGACGGTGAGGCCACGTCCGGGCGGCTCGCGCCCATGCGCGCCGCGATGGTGCCCCCGAAGGCGCCGTCGTCGGCGCGGACGCGGCTCCAGTAGTCGTCGTCGTAGTCGTCGGCGTCGCCCCACTCGTCGACGCCGCGGCGGCCGCGCGAGGAGGCGGCCTGTTTGCCACGGGGGGCCGGACGGCCGCCGGGCCGCCCCGCGGGACGGGACGCCGGCCTGTTGGCGCCCGAACGCAGGCGCGCGACAGCCCGCTCGGGCTCCTGGAAGGCGTCGAAGCCCTCGGGAAAGCTCTCGAAGAACGTTTCTTCGGCGGGACGTCCCGGACGCTTGGCGTTGGGGTCGTCCGCCTGCTCGGCCATCTTCCGCAGCCGCTCAGGAGGCAGGTTGCTCTCCCGGCGGTTCATCGACCGCATGCCGAGTGCCACGACCACCAGGACGAGGAGCACCACGGCTACGAGGCCGAAAATGACCGCGATCATTGCACCACCTTCATGGCCATGGCCTTCCAGTGGCGCTGGTGAGATCGCGCGGCCATCGACGCGATCTGCCCCCGTTGACCACCTGCGCTCCGGGATTGCATCTGATTCTGTCCGACCACTATGACCGTTGTCACACCCTACGAGAAGATCTGGTATCCACAACTACCTCCAGTGCTCAGCATGTCACTCGATGTGAGCCGCCGAGAGACGTCCTCGGGCGACGGTGTGCTGGGCGATGTCCTCAAGCGTCTGGCGCAGGACGGCGCCTTGCTTGAGGGTGAGCTTCGAGTCGAGCGCGTAGACACTGAAACGATAGGTGTCATCAGGGCGGCACGGGGGCGTGTAGCCCACCTTGCCGCTCGACGTCAGGCCCTGCAGGGCGCCTCTCGGGACGCTGTTCTGGGCGAGTTCGGTGGTGAGCGGGTCGATGTTGAACAGCACCCAGTGCACCTCCGCCGCTCCCTGCGCGTTGTTGGCGTCGACCACGAGGGCGATCGACTTGGTCTCCTTCTGGGGCACGCCCGACCACCGCAGCGGCGGGTTCCCGACCTTACCCGTGCAGGTGTAGTCGGCCGGGAGAGGGGCCTCGTCGCGGAACCGGGGACTGGAGACGCTGAGCCCGTCCAGCGGCCTGTCGGCCGGTGATCCGCCTCCCACGATCCCGCAGCCCGCCGACCCCAGCGCGAAGATCATCGCGACCACGGCCGTACGCCCGCTGAGTCCCGTGCGCCCAGCGCGCACGGATTTTCTCGGCTGCCCCATGCCCGCTGATGCTACGCGGATCTGGAGGGTGCGCTGACCCCATCGCCCGAATGGGCGGCGCCGGGAAGCCCCCGTATCGGCCACAATCAAGGCATGGACGGGGCGAAGTCGGACACGCGCGTCAGCTTCGGCGTGCTCGGCCCGCTGGAGGTCCACCACGACGGCAGGCGGCTCGACGTCGGAGGCCGGCGGCTACGAGCTCTGCTCACGTTACTGCTGCTCAACCCGGGGCGCACGGTCCCGTTCGGCACCCTCGTCGAGGGGGTCTGGGAGGCCGGCCCGCCGAACGGTGTCGGCAACGCGTTGCAGGCTCTGGTCTCCCGTCTCCGGGGCACTCTGGGGCGCGGTCTGGTGGCCGCCGAGCCGTCAGGTTACCGGTTGGTTATATCTCCGGATCAAGTGGACGCCCACCGGTTCGCCCGCCTCGCCGACGATGGGCGTACGGCCCTGGCGCGTGGGGACGCGGACGAGGCCGCGCGGCTGCTGCGTGAGGCGCTGGCGCTGTGGCGGGGACCGGCGCTGGCCGATCTCGGCTCGTTCGACGCCGCCGTCGCGGAGATCACCCGGCTCGACGGGCTCCGGCTGGCCGCCGTCGAGGACCGGATCGACGCCGACCTGCTGCTCGGGCGGTACGCCGAGGTCGTCGGCGAGCTCGGGCCGCTGATCGCCGCCCACCCGCTCAGCGAACGGCTGCGCGGGCAGCTCATGCGTGCTCTGTACGGTTCGGGGCGGCAGGTGGAGGCGCTCGCCGCGTACCAGGCGGCGCGTGCGGACTTCGCCGACCTTCTCGGCGCCGACCCCTCACCCGTCCTCGCCGACCTCCACCTCTCCCTCCTCCGCGGCACGTCCCCGCACGCCGGGGACGGCGGAGTGTCAGGGGCGGCCGTGGTGGGGGGGCCGGAGCGGAAGAAGGGGAACCTGCGCGCCCGGTTCACCAGTTTCGTCGGCCGGGAGAAGGACGTCGAGCGCGCGGGGACGCTGCTGGCGAGCCAGCGCCTGGTCACGATGCTCGGCCCCGGCGGCGCGGGGAAGACGAGGCTGGCCGTCGAGTCCGGCGAGGCGCTGGCCGACCGGATGCCCGACGGCGTCTGGCTGGCGGAGCTGGCACCGATCCGCGATCCCGAGGGCGTGCCGCAGGCGGTGCTCGCCGCGCTCGGCATGCGCGACACCCGGCGCGTGACCGCCCGGACCCCCGGTTCGGGGGGCGCCGGGACCCCGGATGTCCCGCCCACCGACGCCATCGACCTGACCGCCAGGCTCGTGGAAGGGCTCGCGTCCCGGCAGCAGCTGATCATCCTCGACAACTGCGAGCACCTGCTCGACGGCGTCGCCCGGCTGGTCGACCGGATCCTGGCGGAATGCCCTGATGTACGCATCCTCGCGACCAGCCGCGAACCCCTCGGTCTCACCGGTGAGCTGCTGTGGCCGGTGCAACCGCTCGACCAGGAGCACGCCCAGGACCTGTTCGCCGACCGCGCCGCCACCGTCCGCCCCGGCTATGTCGTGGACGGGGACGCCCAGGCGGTGGCCCGCATCTGCCGTGAGCTCGACGGCATGCCCCTGGCGATCGAGCTGGCCGCCGCTCGGCTGCGCTCGCTGTCCGCCGGGCAGATCGCCGACCGGCTGGACGACCGGTTCCGGTTGCTGACCGGCGGGAGCCGTACGGCGCTGCCGCGCCACCAGACGCTGCGTGCGGTGGTCGAATGGAGCTGGGACCTGCTGGACGACCGGGAGCGGGTGCTCACGCGCCGGCTCGCCGCCTTCGCGGGCGGCGCCACCCTCGAAGCCGTCGAGACGATCTGCTCCGACGACCCCCCGTACCGGGAACCGGCAGGGTCGCCCGAGATGCCCGGGGCGATGAGTGCTGGGCCGCCGGGGGAGGGCGGCGGCGCCGGGCCGGCGGAGGAGGGCGGCCGTACCGGGTCGGCGGGGGAGGGCGGACGGCCCCCGGTAAGGCTTGAGGGGGGGTTGCCGAAGGAGGATGTGCTCGACGTGCTCGCCAGGCTCGTCGACAAGTCCCTCGTCGTGTGCGAGAACGAGCGTTACCGGATGCTGGAGACCATCAGGGCGTACGCCGCCGAACGGCTGGCCGAGTCGCGGGAGGAGCGTCCCGTACGGCTCGCGCACGCGCGGTTCTTCACGGCGCTCGCCGAGACCGCCGAACCGGAACTGCGGCGCGCCGACCAGGTGGAATGGCTGGAGGTCCTGTCCGGCCAGCACGACAACATGACCGCCGCGCTGCGCTGGGCCATCGCCTCCCGGGAACAGGACATCGCGGCACGGCTCGCCGGGGCGCTCGGGTGGTACTGGTTCCTGGCCGGCCGCCGGGCCGAGGGCGCGCAGCGGGCCGCCGAAGTGGTCGCCCTGATCGGGGACGACGAGCCGGAACGCGCGGCGGTCGCCCTCGCGGTGTGCGGCATCCTCCTGGCGGGCGGCACCAACCAGTGGCGCGAGGCCCGCGTCATGTTGCAGAAGGCGGTGCGCCTGGCCAGGGAGTTCGTCCCCCGGCCCTGGCCGTCGATCGTCTCGCTGGCCGAGCCGGTGCTGGCGCTCTTCCTCGACAGCGTGACCGACCCGGACCACTTCGCGGTCGAGCTCTTCGACCACCCCGACCTGTGGGTGGTCGCCAGCGCCCACCTGCTGCGCGCGCACTTCTACTTCAGCGCCGGCCGGCTCGCCGAGGGCGAGGCGGACGTGGGCGCCGCCATCGGCCACTTCCGATCCGTGGGCGACCGATGGGGCGTCGGCACGGCCATGGCGGCGCTCTCGGAACTGAGCACGCTCCGCGGGGACAACGCCCTCACCATCTCGATCATCCACGAGGCCCTGGCCCTGGTCGACCAGATCGGCACCACCGAGGACACGCCGTACATGCGCACCCGCCTGGCCATGGCGATGAGCGCGTCCGGAGACCGCGCCGGCGCGGACGCGGTGCTGACGCAGGCGCTGGAGATCTGCCGGGCGGCGGGGGACCGGCTCGGCGAGTCGGGGGTGCTGAGCGTGCTGGGCGACTTCGCCCGGGAGGAGCGGAAGTTCTCCGCCGCCAGAGGTCACTACGACGAGGCGATCCGCCTCGCGTCGGACCCGATGGTCCCCCCGGGGCTGTTCCGCGGCCTGCTGATCTCGTCGGTGGGGATGCTCGCCGAGCAGGAGGGCGACCTGCGAGCGGCGCGCGAGGCGCACACCCAGGCGCTGAGCCTCGCGTGGGACACCAACGACGGCGCCGCGTTCGGGCTCATGCTCATCGCGCTCGCCGGCCTGACCGTCCGTGAGGGCGACGCCGTGAAGGCGGCGGAGCTGCTGGGGGCGGCGGCCCACATCCGGGGGATCGACGACGTCGTCGGGTTCGACCATGTGCGCATCACCGACGCGACCGTGGCCGCGCTCGGCCCGGAACAATACGCCCGGAGCTTCGAGCACGGCCGCTCCCTCCCCCGCCACGAACTCCTCCCCCTCGCCCTCCTGGCCGAGGACACCCCCCCGGCCCCCACCTAGGACACCGGCGCCGCCCTCCCCGCGAAGGTCAGCCGCGGGAGCGGAAGGCGCGCAGGGACAGGGGTGCGAAGACCAGCGCGATGCCGAGGGCCCAGATCAGGGAGATCGTCGCGTGGCTGGCGACCGGACCCCCGCTGAGCAGGCCGCGGACCGCGTCGGCCAGGTGGGTGACGGGGTTGACGTCCACCCACTTCTGCAGCCAGTCGGGCATCGTCTTGGTCGGGACGAAGGCGTTGGAGGTGAAGGTCAGCGGCATCATCACCGAGAAGGCGATGATCTGCACCTTCTCCGGCTCGGAGGCGACCAGGCCGATGAGCACCGACAGCCAGGACATGGCCAGCGCGAACACCAGCAGCAGCGCGAGCGCCCCGACCACCCCGGCGACCCCGGTGTGGACCCGGAACCCGAGCACGGTGCCGAGACCGACGAACAGGGCGAAGGCCCACACCTGCTTCACCGTGTCGGCGACGATGCGGCCCCCGAGCGGCGCGGAGCGGGCGATCGGCAGGCTGCGCAGCCGGTCGAACACGCCCTTGGTGATATCGGTGCTCAGCCCGATCGCGGTGGTGAGCGTGGCGAACAGCATGTTCTGCACGACCAGGCCCGGCAGCGAGAACTGCAGGTAGTCACCGGTGGATCCGGCGATCGCCCCGCCGAACACGTAGGTGAACAACACCAGGAACATGATCGGCTGAACCGACAGGTCGAGCAGTTCCATCGGGTTGTGCTTGATCTGCACCAGACTGCGCCAGGCGAGCGTCATGGTGTGGCGCAGGGCGGTGGCCGGCCCGATGCGGACCGGGATGTTGATCGCCGGCGCGGACTCCGTGAGCGTGGTCATGCGGGCACCTCCTCCTTCTGCGACTGCTCGGCCTCATCGGCGGGGATCTCGTCTTCGGCGCGATGACCGGTCAGGGCGAGGAACACCTCGTCGAGGCTGGACTTGCGCAGGCTCAGCTCGGCCGCGACGACCCCGAGGTCGTCGAGGCGCCGCACGATCGCGGGGACCATCGTGAGGTCCTTGATGTTGACCGTGGCCTGGCCCCCGGTCAGGTCGGGCCGGGTGCCGATGACGTCGGTCATCACGTCGGCCACGAGGTCGAGATGGGCCGCGGTCATCGGCCGGACCTGGAGCACCTGGGCGCCGGTGGTCGCCTTCAGCTCGTCGGAGGTGCCGGAGGCGATGACCCGCCCGTGGTCGAACACCACGATGTCGTCGGCCAGCTCATCGGCCTCCTGGAGGTACTGCGTGGTGAGCAGCACCGTGACGCCGTCGGCCATCAGGCCGCGCACGACGTCCCACAGGTCGGTGCGGCTGCGCGGGTCCAGACCCGTGGTGGGCTCGTCGAGGAACAGCACCTGGGGCCGTCCCACCAGGCTCGCCGCGAGGTCCAGCCGGCGGCGCATGCCACCGGAGTAGGTCTTGGCGGCCCGGCCGCCGGCGTCGGTCAGATCGAAACGGGCCAGCAGCTCACCGGCCCGCTGCCTGGCTCCCACACGGGGAAGGCCCAGCAGCCGCCCGATCATCATGAGGTTCTCAACGCCGGTCAGCGTCTCGTCGACCGCGGCGTACTGCCCGGTGAGGCCGATCAGCGACCGCACCCGGTGTGCGTCCTTGGCGACGTCGAAGCCGCCCACCGTGGCCCGGCCCCCGTCGGGCCGCAGCAGGGTGGCCAGGATCCGCACGGCGGTCGTCTTGCCCGCGCCGTTCGGCCCGAGCACTCCCAGCAGCCGCCCCTCGGGGACGACGAGATCCACACCGTCCAGCGCACGTGTCTCGCCGTAGTGCTTTACCAGACCTTCCGCCTGGACCGCATATCGCATCGCTTCAACTCCTCAGTGGTGGGGCTGGGGGTCATGCTCGGCTCGCGGTCCGAGTGACTGATGGAGAGTCTGCTCTACGGCACTGACATTTTCCTGAGCCGACCCCGCGCAAGCCTCTCAGCCGCTGACAAACCGCTGACAGCAGGGGAAGAACAGGGCCCGTACATCAGGCGAGGAAGGGGTTCGTGTGGTGGGTGGCTGTGGGCGCGGGGATGGGCAGGGTGCCGCCGGTGGGCGCCGGTCTCGTTAGGCTGATGGCGTGACTGCTCCCCTGCGTGACCCCGCCCACCGGGTATCGCGTCGTGCGATCACACTCTGGCTGCTGGAGGCGCTGATCGGCTTCGCCCTGCTTGTCGGCGGATCGGTGCTGGTCGCGTCCTGGATCGACGGTTCCGGCTGGTCGTGGCTGCCGTCGTGGGTGTCCGAGCACATCTGGTGGCTGCCGGTGGCGCTCGCCGTGGTGGAGCTCCCGTTCGTGGTCATCGAGCCTCTGTGGCGGTACGCCGTCCATCGGTGGGAGCTGTCGGGGGACGTCGTCTACGCCCGCTCAGGGTGGTTCAGCCGCCAGTGGGTCTTCGTCCCCGTGAGCCGCATCCAGACCGTCGACAAGGAACAGGGCTGGTTCGAGCGCATACTGCGCCTCGCCACCGTGGAGATCCGCACGGCGTCGTACGCGGGCTCGTCGTCGATCAAGGGCCTGGACGTCGGCGTCGCCGCCCGCCTCGCGGAGGATCTGGCCCACCGCGCCCACGAACTCAGAGACGACGCGACGTGACCGACCCCGCCGACCGCCCGGATCCCTCCACACCCCCCGACGGGCCGAAGCCCCCCTCCCCGGATCAGCCCTCCTCGGACGATCCATCCGGGCGGCCGGTGTCGTTCTCGCCGCCCCGGCCGTACGGGCCGGGGGCTCCGCCGGTCTCGGACGTCCATGCCGGGCAAGCGCCGGAGGCGTGGGGTGGCTGGGTGGGACGGGTACCGCCGTCGCGGCTCAGCCCTCTCGTGCTGCTGATCGACCCGGTGCGCATGCTGCCCTCCCTGCTGCTTCCCCTGGTGGGAGTGCTGTTCGTCGGCGGGTTCTCGCCGTCGTCCTTCGTCTGGGCGGCGCTCGCCATAGTGGGGTCCGTCGGGTACGCCGCCGTGCGGTGGGCCACCTTCACCTACCAGATCGCGGGCGACCGGCTGGAGCTCACCCGGTCACTGGTCAGCCGTTCGGTCAGGACGATCCCCCTCGAACGGATCCGAGGCGTGGACGTCACGACGCCACCGCTCCACCGCCTCTTCGGCCTCGCCGTCGTACGCATCGACACGGGCGCGAGCGGAGGCGACAAGCAGGAGGGGGAGCTGGACGGCGTCACCCTGCCCGAAGCCGGGAGGTTGCGGGAGATCCTGCTGCGGCGCGGCCAGGCCGCCGCACCGGCGGACGCCGCGACCCCGGCGGGGACCTCGTACACGGCCCCCGCCGTCGCCGCCGAGGAACGTGTCTACGTGCGGGTGCCCTGGCAGTGGCTCCTGTACGGGCCGCTGTCCGGGGCGTTCCTGCTCACGCCGTTCGCCCTGGTAGGAGGCGCGATCGGGCTGGCCTTCCAGTGGGGCGGCGAGTTCGGGCTCAGCGAGCGCGCCGCTTTCAGCGTGGGGGAGTGGCTGTGGCACCGGCCCGTCCTGCTGGTCCTCGCGGGGCTCGTGCTCGTGCTGGCCATGCCGGTCGCGGGCGGTGTCATGTACGCCGTCTTCAACTGGGACTTCACCCTCCGCCGTCGCGACTCCTCCCTCGTCGCCGAACGTGGGCTCGTCACACGGCGCAGCGTCTCGCTCGAACACCGCAGGATCCGGGGGTACGAGATCGCCCAGGGCATCCTGGAGCGCGGCGCGAAGGTCGTACGGATCTGGGCGATCGTCACCGGCCTCGGTGACTCGCGGACCAGGGGACAGCTGCTGCCCGTCGTTCCACGGGCCTTCGCCGTGAAGGTGGCGGCCGAGGCGATCGGGCCCTTCGAGGCCCCCCTCAGGCCCCATCCGCCCGTGGCCCGGCAACGGCGGCTCTTCCGTGCCGTCGCCCCGGGGCTCGCCGTGGCCGCGGTGGCCTTCCTGCTCGGGTGGGGCTGGATCGGCCTGCTGGCGCTGTGCGCGGCGGCACTCGGCGTGCCGCTGGGGCTCGACCGGTACCGCTCCCTCGGTCACGCGTACGACGGGGCGCGGCTGTCGGTCCGGTCGGGGTCGCTGCCCCGTTCCCAGGCGGTGGTGGAACGGCGGGCGGTGGTCGGCTGGACCGTCCGCCAGACGTGGTTCCAGCGGCGTTCAGGGGTGCTCACCGTGATCGCGGGCGTCGGCGCAGGGAGCGGGGGCTACGCCGCGATCGACACGGGCGAGGCCCAGGGCGTCCATTTCGCCGCCGAAGTGACCCCCGAATGGATCACCCCTTTCCTCGACCACCCCTGACCACGGCCACATCGCCGCCGTAAATGGCGCCGTTTTCGCCGTACCCACATCCCGCCGTCCGTTTGGTGACCACCGATGGGTGGAGGGGGGAGAGTTGCTGGGTGGTGGTCAGTCCTGGCGGCGGGCGCCGAACATGATCTCGTCCCACGTGGGGACCGAGGCGCGGCGGCCCCGGCCCTTGCGTGCGGGACGAGGGGCCGGCTTGGGTACCGGCGCGGGGACGGGAGGGGCGGGCTCGGCGGCCTTGGGCTCCTTCTCGGGCTGCTCCTGGTCCGCCTTCGCCGGCTCGGCGGCCGAGGCGGCGGGGCGTCCCGCCTTCTCGCCGCTCGTACGGGCCGCGGGCACGGCCACCGGGGTCTCGCCGGCGGCCGTTGACGCCTCTTCGGCCTCTTCCGCCCTCTTGGCGGCGGCCGATGCCTTTTTGCCCGAGGACGCGGCGGCCGCCGGACGCGCGGCCGGTGGGGTCGGTACCGGGCGCGCGGACTTCCCGCGCGGGGAATCGGCCCCTCGCGAGGAGTCGGCGGCCGGGGCGCTCTTGGCCGCCGGCGCCTTGGCGGCCGGAGCGGCCTGAGGCGCGGGCGAGGGCGCGGGTCGTACCGGACGGTTCTCCGGCTCGGCCCGCTCGGACGACTCGTCAGGACGCGCGGACGCGGCCTGGTCCGTGTGGGTTTCCGCGGCCTGGTCCGTGCGAACCGAATCGGCCCGATCCGTGCGAACCGAATCGGCCTGGTCCGCATGAGCCGACAAGGCCTGGTCCGTGTGAGCCGACGCGGCCTGGTCCGTGTGAGCGGACGAGGTCTGGTTCGTGTGAGCTGGGACCGCCTGGTCCGTGCGGGTTGAAGTGGCCTGGTCCGGGCGCGTGGATGCGGCCTGGCCGGTGTGAGGGGGAGTGGCCTGGTCCGCCGGGGTGGGTGGGGGACCGTCCGTGCGGGCGGGCGTGGTCTTCGTTGCCTGGGTTGAGGCGGCCCTGTTCGCGGACGCGACCTCGCCCGAGCTGGATCGTGCGGGAGCGTCAGTGGTTGCGTGCGTGGTCGCGCTTGGCCGGGTCGATGTGGCCTGGCCCGTCTGGGCGGCGGCCGTCTTGTCCGCTCGCGCGGATGCGGCGTCGTCCGGATGCACGGAGACGGAGTTCTCGTCCGCGTGGGTGGAGAAGGCGCCCTCGTCCGTAAGAGCGGGTGAGGAGTGCTCGTCCGTGTGGTGCGGCGCCGAGGTGTCGTCGGCGCGGCGCGGCGCGGCGGTGGCCTCTGTGCGGTGCGGCGCGGAGGTGTCGTCCGTGCGGTTCGGTGCGGAGGCGTCGGACGTGCGACCGGGCGCGGAGTCGTCGGCCTTGTGGCCGGAAGTGTGCGTCTGACCGGATGCCGAATCGGCCGCCTGTGCGGAGGCGGCCTCGGTGGTCATGGCCTTCGCCGGTTCGAACGTGGGCCGGAGGCCGCGCTCGGCCGTGCCCCGGCCCGCTGGTGCGCCCGGACGCGGCGACGCGGAGTCCGGGCCGTAGGCGGGCTCGGACGTGCGCGATGACGTCGGGTCCTGCGCGTAGGCGGAGTCGTCGCGGCCGGGTGCCTGGTCCTGGCGGTAGGCGGCGTCGTCGCGGTACTCGGCGTCGGCCGGGCGGTAGCGCGCCTCGTCCTGCCCGTAGCCGGGACGGCCGTCGGAGCGGGACCGGTCGGAGTGGTCGGCCGCCGCCTGGTCCTGGCGGTGGGCGGACCCTCCCGGGCGGGACGGCGCCGAGTCCTGGTGGTGGGACGGCGCCAAGTCCTGGTGGCGGGACGGGGCCGGGTCCTGGCGGGACGGGGTGGAGTCCTGGTGGTACGTGGGTTCCGCCGGGTCCTGGTGGTAGCCGCTGGGTTCGGGTGTGCGTGAGGGCCGGGGGTCGTGGAGGTAGGCCGAGTCGGAGATGCGTGAGTTGTCCTGCCGGTAGGCGGCGGGCTCGGACGTACGCGGCCGGCTGGAGTCCCGGTAGGGGATGGGCTGGGGCGGGCGGGAGGCGGGCGGGTCCTGGCCGTAGGCGGCAGGCTCGGAGGCGCGTCCCTGCTCCTGCCGATAGGCGCCGGAATCGGACGCGGAGTCCTGCCGATAGGCGCCGGAGTCGGACGCGGGGTCCTGTCGATAGGTGCCGGAGTCGGACGCGCGCGACGCGGAGGGGTCCTGCCGGGTGGGCTCCTGCCGGGACGGGATGAAGTCCTGGCGGGGGGTGGAGAAGTCCTGGCGGGAAGGGGTGAAGTCCTGGCGGTACTCGGACGTGCGGGACGGCGCCTGGTCCTGGCGGAAGCCGGGCTCGCCGGCGTCGTGGCGGGACGAGGACTCGTTGGGCATCGCCGGGACGGGGATGAGCTTGGCGGCGAGGCGCGGCACGAACGGGGTCACCGTGGCGTCCTCGGAGGGTTCCACGTATTCGGTCGCGGAGAGCCGCATCGCCTCGTCGTCGTAGGGCGTGACGTGGCGGCGCCGGGGGTCGAACAGCCATTCGGCGTTGCGCGTGTGACCGTTCCACACGAAGCCCAGCTTGATGCGCCAGAGGCCGTCGTCACGCTTGCAGGAGTCCCAGTCGATCTCGTCGCCGGGGACGCCGCGCCTGCTCAGCCGGTCGGTCACCAGCTCGCCGAGGGTCGGCCCCGGAGTGGACTCGCCGGGCACGCGCACGGCGACCCGCTGCGCCTGCTGGGCGGTGTACTCGCGTTCTTGCAGGACGGGTCCCTCGAACCAGCGGACACGCTCCACAGGGATACCCGCGGTGGCGGCGATCTCCTCCGCGGTTTCCCCCGCACGAATGCGGGCCTGGATCTCCTTGGGGCGCAACGGACTCTCCACTTCGATCTCGTACTGGCCGAGACGGGAGAAGTTGCCGCGGACCGCCGCCCGGAGCCGTTCGTCGACGGGAAGCGTGAACCGTGTACCCCGGCCGGCCGTAGCCAGCACAAGGTATGTTCCGTCCTCGCTCACCGCGACGAGTCGGAGCTCCTGCATGCGAGTCCCTTCGTCGTCGTGCTCAATCTTCCCCCGGACCCTTGAGTCTCTCGCGTGAGCCGGTTGCCTGCCAGCACCGTACCCGGCATGTCCGAACATCGCCTTCCGCAGAGGATCGGGAGGCGATGAGAGGCGGTTATATATGTGGCTTTCACCCTATCTACCGCCTGCTCGATATGCAGCAAACGGGTTAGGCGTCCTGCACGGATTCTCGCCAATCGCGCCCGCCGCCGCCTTCGACTTCGGGGAAGAAGCCGGAGAAACGCTGCTGACCTGCGATTTTGTCCGCTCTTGTCCTCGTTGTACGGACGCGTCCGCCAAAGGTGATCGAAAAGGTATGGAGCGCCCTCCTGGGACGCAGGGCCGGCGGCCACCAAAGACGATCTTCACGTCTCCGTCCGCGGGCGTCTAGGCGGATGAAACCGAAAAAGATGTTCATGTCACCCCATCCCGGATAGGAGGGAGGCGGCGGCGTCCCGATCCGCCTGCCACAGCGGTGGTACGGAGAGGGCGGGACGCCTTGAACGTGCCGTACCACCGCGACTGCGAGAAGGGACTGATCTCAGGAAATGGGCGGCAAGGAAGGCTTGGACCTCAGCGTTCCGCAGATCGCGGGCAGCGCGCTGGCGGCGGTCACCGCGGCCGTGGCGGCGTCGTTCCTCGGTGTCACCGGCACGGTCGTGGGGGCCGCCGTCGCGAGCGCCGCCACCACGGTCGGCAACGCGGTCTACACGCACTACATCAAGCGCACCCACGTCAGGCTGAAAGAGGCGCACGGGCTGATCCTCGGCGAGCAGGAGCAGCGGGCCCTGGACGAGGAGGCGCAGGAGGCGGTCGTCGCGCGCCCGGGTGAGGACGGGCTGGCGACGGCCGCCCACGCCACGGTCCGTGACCACGGCCCGCCGGACCTGCCGCCGCCCACCGGGGACACCGCCCCGCAGGACCTCGGCACGGCCGAGACGCCGCTGCTGAGCAGGGTGGCCGTGGCGCCGCTGTGGGTGCGCCTGGTCGTCGCCGCGGTCGTGACCTTCGCGCTGAGCATGGGCGGGATCCTGGCGTTCGAGCTGTTCAGCGGCAGGCCGCTGGCCGCGACCGTGCACGGCCAGGGCGGATCGGGGACGAGCTGGGGCGGGCAGGTGGAGGAGAAGACCGAGTCGCCGGCCCCGACGCCGTCGAGCTCGGAGGGCAAGGCATCCCCCGGCGCCTCCACGAAGGCCTCGCCCGGAACCTCGGAGGAGCCCCAGGCGCCGGCCGAGACCGGGCAGCCGCCCGCCCCCTCGTCCGAGCCGTCGACCGAGAGCACGGGCGACACCACCGTGCCGCCGAGCGGTGACCCGGGCACCCAGGGCGACGCGACCGGTCAGCCCAGCACGACGTCCAGGTAGTCGTTGGTGAACAGGCGCCGCGGGTCCAGCCGGTCGCGCAGCGCCACGAAGTCCCCGAACCGGGGGTAGACGCCCGACAGGTACGCCGCGTCGCGCGTGTGCAGCTTCCCCCAGTGCGGGCGTCCGGACAGGCGGGTCATGATCTCCTCGACCCCCTCGAAGTAGTCCGGGTTCGGGGTGGGCCGGTACATGTGGCAGGCGATGTAGGCGGAGTCCCTGCCGTAGGCCGTGGACAGCCACGCGTCGCTCGGCGGGGTGACCCGCACCTCGATCGGGAAGGTGATCCGCCAGTCCCGCAGATCGACGAGGTCGCGCGTCTCGCGCAGCGCCTGGCCCAGGCGCTCGCGCGGGACGGCGTACTCCATCTCCAGGAAACGCACGTTGCGCACGCTGGTGAAGACCTTGTACGCCTTGTCCGAGTACGTGGACGAGCTGAGCGCGCTCGCGGAGATCCCGTTCAGGGTGGGGATGGCGGAGGGGAAGGCCCTGCCGGTCGCGCACAGGGCGCCGAACAGGGTGTTCTCCATGAAGACGTTGTCGAGCCAGTGGCGGAAGGCGCCCGGCGGCTCGGCCGGCCCGGCCGCCCGGTTGTTCCGCTTGGTCAGGCAGGTGTCGGTGTGCGGGAGCCAGAAGAAGTCCAGATGCTCGTTCTCCCCGGTCAGCTCGTCCAGGGAGGTGAGGATCTCGCTCAGCGGCATCGGCCGCCTGACGTTGCGCAGCAGGAACGCGGGCTCGACCCGGAAGGTCACGGCGGTGATGATCCCGAGGGCGCCGAGGCCGACCCGGGCGGCGTCGAACAGGTCGCCATCGGACACCGTGGTCACCGTGCCGTCGGCGAGGACCATCTCCAGCTCGGCGACCTGGTCGGCGAGCCCGCCGACCTCGCGCCCGGTGCCGTGGGTGCCGGTCTGGATGGCGCCGGCCGCGGTCTGGTCGGTGATGTCGCCCATGTTGGCGAGCGCCAGCCCGCGCCGGTCCAGCTCCTTGTTCAGCAGGCGCAACGGGGTGCCCGCCGCGACGCGCACCCGTCCCTCGCCGGCGTCCTGGACGCCCACCAGCGCATCCGGGCGCAGCATGATGCCGTCGGTGAGCGCGACCCCGGTGAAGGAGTGCCCGGTCCCGGCCATGCGGACCCGCGTCCCGCGCGCGGCGGCGTCCCGTACGGCCTGGGCCACCTCTCCGGCGGAGGCGGGGGTGCGGACCTCGGCGGGGGTGATGGACTGGTTTCCCGCCCAGTTCCGGAAGACGGCGCTCATGGTGGAGCACGATAATCACGAAGCGGCCGGATGACCAGGTATATGAGCGAAGCTCATGTACGGGGACAAGGGTGAGCGAGGAGCGGGCCGCCGCGAAGGTCACCGCGGCCCGGGTCAAGCGCGGCCGGGTCAGGTCGCCGTCGAGGTGACCTCGGACGAGCCGATCTCGGGCGTCCGCAGCCAGGTGTTGCCGCCGACGCCGATCGCCACCGCCAGCAGCGCCGCCACGAACGAGAACGAATAGGCGTTCGACGCCCCGAACGAGTCGGTCAGCCGCCCGCCCGCCCACGCGCCGATCGCCACGCCGAACCCCACGGCGGTGGAGATCCACGACATGCCCTCGGTCAGCAGGTGCGCCGGGACGAGCCGCTCGATGAGCGCGTACCCCGTGATGATCGTCGGCGAGATCGCCAGCCCGGCGAAGAACAGGGCGACGGCCATGATCTTCGTGTCCGCGATGAGCAGGATCGGGGTCAGCCCGATGGCGAACACCGCGAGGCTGCGGACGAACCGGTGGCGCAGCGAGATCGTCCACGCGTGGAAGCCGTACCAGAGCCCGGACACCATGCTGCCGCCCGCGAAGGACCCGAGCAGCAGGCCCGAGGCGGCCTTCGCGCCGTTGTCCTCGGCGAACGCGACGGTGATCAGGTCGACCGAGCCGAACACCGCGCCCATGGCCAGGAACACGCAGGACAGCAGCGCCACGCCCGGGATGGTGATCGGGCTGCCGGACTGCGCGGGGCCGGGCCGGGACGGCGGCTCGGTCCCGCGCTGCAGCGCGAAGGCCAGGGTCCCGGCGACGGTGCACACGAGCGTGAGGATCAGCCCGGCGTACAGGTTGACCAGGGTGGTCAGCCCGGTCACCAGGGCGGGCCCGGCGACGAAGATCACCTCGTCGGCGACGGACTCGAAGGAGAACGCGGTGTGCAGCCGGGCCGAGCCGCCGAGGATGTGCGACCAGCGGGCCCGGACCATCGACCCGAGGGAGTTGGCCGACCCGCCGACGACCACGCCGGTGACGAAAAGCGTCCAGATCGGCGCCCCGTACGCGGCGCAGAGCATCAGCGTGACCAGCGCGGCACCGTGCAGAAGGACGAAGGGAACCAGTATTCTTGCCTGGCCGAACCTGTCCACCAGCCGCCCGGACAGCGGCGCGGCGATGGCGAAGGCCAGGGCGACCGTCGCCGAGATGGCCCCCGCGGTGGCGTACGAGCCGGTGAGGGCCGAGATGAGCAGGACGATCCCGATCCCCAGCATGGACATCGGCATCCGGCCGATGAATCCGGCGATGACGAAGCCTCTGGTCCCGGGCGCGCTGAAGAGCCCTCGATACGGACCGACCACGATCTCGCCCCTTTCGCGCACCCCCGGGGCGCGTCGAATCATCCTGTGTTTACCCTGTCGCACCATTCGTGGACGCGGCAAGTGATTTTCCGGCAACGTACACGAATCAGGATTTGTAGGTCTAACGTGGGTCAAGTGTCCCATCGTCCTCGGCTGATGCCGGCGCGCGCCCTGGTGGCGGGACTCTCCCTCCTCATCGTGCTCGGCGCGGCGGGCGCCGGGGCCTTCCTGGTCGTCCGGGGCACCGGCGGCGACCGGCCCGCCCCGGCCGGCACCCCCTTGGCGGACGTCACCGGCCTTTCGGCCCCGGTCTCCCCCTTCCCGGCCCTGACGGCACGGCCGTCCCCCTCCACGCCGCCCTCGCCGACGTCCCCCTCCACACCATCCCCGGCCGCCGCCACCCTCACCCCGCCCCGGCTGATCGCGATCGCGCGCAAGACGGTCCGCCAGGCGGCCCTGCGCAGGATCGCCGCCCTGCGGAACGTGACCGGCGTCGCGGTGGCCGACGGGGGAGCGATCCGCTTCTCGGCCGCCACCTTGAACCTGCTCGCCGTCGACGCCGCGGAATACCGCCCGTGGGCCCCCAAGGCCATGGCCGAGCAGCCCGAGGTCTGGGCCGCCCTGGCGCGCGGCGAGTTCATCGCCGAGTCGGGCACCGCCGGCCGCTACCGCCTCCAACTCGGCGGCGAGTACGAGACGGGGGCCGGATCCCGGCTCCGGGTCGCCGCGTCCGCGCCGTTCGGCCTGCCCGGGGTCGACGGGCTGGTCACCAAGGAGGTCGGCCGCACCCTCGGGCTGGTCCCCGGCGTCGCCGTCCTCGTCCACACCCCGGCGGGCAAGGCGGCCTCCGTCGGGCCAGCGATCAAGCGGTTACTCGGCTCGGGCGTCCAGATCGTGGTCATCGGCGCGCACCGCGCGGTGACGCCGCCGCTCGCCCGCCCGACCGTCACCCCGCCGCCCGCCGTCGCCAGGTCCGGCACGTACACGGTCGGGCGGCCCGCCGGCTACCTCGACCTGTACAAACTGTCCGCCCGGATCTGCCCCGGCCTGTCGTGGACGGTGCTCGCCGCGATCGGCCAGGTGGAGAGCGGCCACGGGCGCAACAACGGCCCCTCCTCGGCGGGCGCGCTCGGTCCCATGCAGTTCATGCCCGCGACATGGCGGGCGTACGGGGTGGACGGCGACGGGGACGGCAAGGCCGACATCTGGAGCCCGTACGACGCGGTGCCGGCCGCCGCGCGCTACCTGTGCGCCAACGGCGCCGGGGCCGGTGGGAACAAGCTGCGCTCGGCGGTCTTCCGCTACAACCACTCGTGGGACTACGTGAACAAGGTGCTCGGCATCGCCGGCTCCTACGCACGCGCCTACGCCTGAGGGCCTGCGCCTGAGGAAGGCCTACGACTCGGGGCGCCCCCGGGGCGCCGGGCAGCAGGTGGCCGACGCGCAGGACAGCACGGGCTCCGGCTCCTCCAGCAGCTCGCGGACCATCGACACGAACCGGGGATGGACGCCCGCCGTGGCCGCGCGCGTGAGCGGCATGCCGAGCTCGGCGGCGACCGCCGCGGCCTCGGTGTCCAGGTCGTAGACGACCTCCATGTGGTCGGAGACGAACCCGATGGGCACCAGCACCGCAGCGCGCGTGCCGGAGGCGTGCAGGGCACGCAGGTGGTCGCACACGTCGGGCTCCAGCCACGGCACCTGCGGCGGCCCGCTGCGGCTCTGCCACACCAGGTCCCACGGCCGGTCGCCCGCCACCAGCGCGGCCGTGGCGCGGAGCTGGGCCTCGTAGGCCCCGCCTGACGGCCCGGAGGAGGCGGCCATGGACACCGGGATGCTGTGGGCGGTGAACACCAGCCGGGCGCCGTCGCGGTGCTCCTCGGGCAGCCGGGCGACCGCTTCGCGGGTGTGGTCGGTCATGGCGGCGACGAAACCCGGGTGGTCGAAGAAGTGGCGCAACCGGACGATCTCCGGCGAGCCCGGCACCTCGGCCTGCGCCCGCGCGATGTCGTCGAGGTACTGGCGGCAGCTCGAATAGGAGCTGTTGGCCGCGGTGATGAAGGCCGCCGCCCGCGTCACGCCGTCGGCGGCCATCTTGCGCAGCGTGTCGGTCAGGAAGGGGTGCCAGTTGCGGTTGCCCCAGTAGATCGGAAGGTCCACCTCCGGCCGCAGCGCCGCGATCAGGTCGCGGCACTGCTGGTTGATCGGGCTGACCCCGCCCACGTCCTGGTAGTGGGTCGCGACCTCCAGCAGGCGGTCGCGCGGCACCCCTCTGCCACGGACGACGTTCTCCAGGAACGGCATGACGTCCTCGGGCTTCTCGGGGCCGCCGAACGAGACGATCAGCAACGCGTCGTAACGGGCCATGCGTCCATCCAACCGCATCCGGGGAGGGGTGACGGCTAGGGGCGGGCGAGCCGGTGGGGGTAGGTTCGGCGAGTGAGCCTCTTCAAGGACATCCGTGAATTTGTCGGCGTGCCGCGCCTCGTGTCGCTGCGGCTCTCTCCTGACGGATCAAGGCTGGTCTCCGTCGTGCAGTCGCTCGGCCCCGACGAGAGGTCGTACGGCACCTCGATCTGGGAGGTGCCCACCGGCCCCGATGGCGAGCCGCACCGGCTGACCCGCTCGGCCAAGGGCGAGGCCGGTGCCGAGTTCACCCCGGACGGCGACCTGCTGTTCGTCTCCCGCCGCCCCGACCCCTCGGTGAAGGACCAGCCGGAGGACGAGGTCCCGGCGCTGTGGCTGCTGCCCGCCAGGGGCGGGGAGGCCCGCAGGCTGGCCGACCGGCCCGGCGGCATCGGCGCGCTGAAGGTCGGGGACGGCACGGTGGTCTTCGCCGCCGACGTGCTCGACGGGGACGCGGGCACCGAGGCCGACCGGCGCAAGGCCAGGAAGGACACCGGGACCAGCGCGATCCTCCACGAGGGGTACCCGATCCGTTTCTGGGACCACGATCTCGGCCCCGGCCGGACGCGGCTGTTCGCCGCCTCCCTGCCCGGCGCCGCCGAGCCGCGCGACCTGACCCCCGATCCGGGCGGCGCCCTGGTGGAGGCGGCGTTCGCGGTGAGCCCGGACGGGTCCACGGCCGTCACCACCTGGTGGGTGCCGCTGCCCGGCGGCCAGGCGCGGTGCGACCTGGTGGCGATCGACGTGGCGACGGGCGAGCGGCGCGTGCTCGCCACCGCCGACGGATACGACTTCTCCGAGCCGGTCGCCTACTCGCCCGACGGGCGGTACGTCGCCTGCTGGCGCGAGCGGCACGCCACCGAGGAACGCGCCGTCGAGTTCGCGCTGTGGGTCATCGACCTCACCACCGGCGAGGGCACCGCGCGCACGGCCGAGCTGGCCCCCTCGGCGACCGTGTGGGCGGCCGACTCCGCGTCGCTGTACGTCGTCGCCGACGATCGCGGGCGCCGGCCGATCTTCCGGGTCGGCCTGACCGGCGACCCGGTGCGCCTCACGCCGGGCGACGACGCCTACATCGAGCCCTGCCCCTCGCCCGACGGCCGCTACCTGTACGCGCTGCGCAGCTCGGTCGCGGGCCCGGCGGCCCCGGTGCGCGTGGACCTCGCGAGCGGCGAGGTCGTGGAACTGCCGTCGCCGGCCCCCTCGGTGGAGGTCCCCGGGACGCTCACGGAGGTCTCCGCCGTCGCCGACGACGGCGTGGAGATCAGAGGCTGGCTCGTGCTCCCCGCCGGCGCGTCGGCGGGCAACCCGGCGCCGCTGCTGCTGTGGGTGCACGGCGGGCCCGTCGCGAGCTGGACCGACTGGTCGTGGCGGTGGAACCCATGGATCATGGCCGAGCACGGGTACGCCGTCCTGATGCCGGACCCGTGCCTGTCCACCGGCTACGGCCAGGCGATGATCCAGCGCGGCTGGGGCGACTGGGGCCCGCGTACGCACGCCGACCTGATGGCGATCACCGACGCGTGCGTGGAGCGGGCGGACATCGACGCCGGGCGCACCGGCATGATGGGCGGCTCGTTCGGCGGCTACATGGCCAACTGGATCGCCGGGCACACCGACAGGTTCCGGGCGATCGTCACGCACGCGTCGCTGTGGAACCTCGAACAGTTCGCCGGGACCACCGACTCCTCGCTCTACTGGCAGCGGGAGTTCGGCCCGCACGGGGCCGACCGCTACCGCAAGCTGTCGCCGCACAACTGGCTCGACGAGGTCGGCACGCCGATGCTCGTGATCCACGGCGACAAGGACTACCGCGTGCCGATCGGCGAGGCGCTGCGGCTGTGGTGGGACCTGCGCAGGTCGTCGGTGGAGTCGAAGTTCCTGTACTTCCCCGACGAGAACCACTGGATACTCAAGCCGGGCAACGTGATCGCCTGGTACGAGACCGTCCTGGCCTTCCTGGCCCAGCACGTCCTCGGCGAGGAGTGGAAGCGGCCGGAGTCGATCGCATGACCGACTTCCTGGGCCTCGCGGTCGCCATCGCCCGCGAGGCCGGGGACATGCTGCTCGCCAAGCGCCCGGCCCGCCCGGAGGCGGTGGACACCAAGTCCAGCCGCACCGACGTGGTCACGGCGCTGGACCGGGCGTCGGAGGAGCTGATCAGGGACCGCGTCAGGGCCGCCAGGCCCGGCGACGCGATCCTCGGCGAGGAGGGCGGGCACACCGGCGGGACCGAGACCGAGCAGGGCCGCGTCCGCTGGATCGTCGACCCCATCGACGGGACCGTCAACTTCATGTACGGCCTGCCGGACTGGGCGGTGAGCATCGCGGTCGAGGTCGACGGCGAGGTGGTCGCCGGCGTGGTGAACGTGGTGCCCCGAGGCGAGCTGTTCGCGGCGGCGCGCGGCGCGGGCGCGGAGCTGTTCAGGGACGGGCTGCCGCCCCTGCGGCTGCGGTGCAACACCGGGGTCCCGCTGTCGCAGGCCCTGATCGCCACCGGCTTCGGGTACCAGGCCGGGCGCCGGGCCGTCCAGGCGGAGGTGCTCGCGCACGTCCTGCCGAAGGTCCGCGACATCCGCAGGGGCGGGTCGTGCGCCGCCGACCTGTGCTCGGTCGCGGCCGGGCGGGTGGACGGCTACTACGAGCGCGGTCCCGAGGAGTGGGACTTCTCCGCGGGCGGGCTGATCGCCACCGAGGCCGGTGCGCTGGTCGGCGGCCTGCGCGGCGGGCCGCCCGCCGCCTCGATGACCGTGTGCGCGGCGCCGGGCCTGTTCGAGGACCTGCGCGGCCTGCTGGCCCCCCTGGACCCTGAGCGGGACGCCTAGCGTGCGGCGAAGGGCCCGCCCTGGTGGACAGGGCGGGCCCTTCGTCGTCGGTCAGGGTGGCCGGTTCTCGGCGGTGCCGGTTCTCAGCAGTGCTGGATGGAGACGCCGTTGTCGTCGGCGATCCGGCGTAGGTCCTCTATCTCCGCGGTGAGAGTGTCGGCGAGGAAGTCGTCGCCGCTGGTGCGCGCCTCCTGGAGACCCTTGTAGGCCTGGTCGAGCCGACGTTCGATCGTGGTGGTGAACTCGCCCATCTCACCTTCTTTCTCGAGGGGGCGAAGGAGCAGTCGTGCCACCTACAACCTGGGGAGAGCACAGAGTCTTCCCCGGTCGTGTGAGTGGGTGCTTGCGGGTCTACCCACGCTCGTGTCGCTCTCAAACCAGGAATGCCGGATGTCCCCGGTGTGCTTTACGTCACGGGGCCGCCGCACTGCCGCCGAGTGCTTACCATGCGCTTAAGCCGAATGTGGCAAGAATGAGCCTGCGAGCTGTACTCCCCGGGCCGGCGCGACCGGCGCGGTCCCGGGCGGGGGACAGGGTTCGATCGCGTGTGGACGCGACTACGGGAGGTGCCAGGGCCGTGCGAGTGCTTGTGGTGGAGGACGAGCGGGTCCTCGCGGACGCGATCGCGACAGGGCTGCGCCGCGAGGCGATGGCCGTGGACGTGGCCTACGACGGCGCGGGTGCGCTGGAACGGACCGGGTACATCGACTACGACGTGATCGTGCTGGACCGCGACCTGCCGAAGATCCACGGTGACGAGGTGTGCCGGCGGCTGGTGGCCGGGCGCTCGGCCTCGCGGATCCTGATGCTGACCGCGTTGGGAGAGGTGGACGACAAGGTCGAGGGGCTGGAACTGGGCGCCGACGACTACCTCGCCAAGCCTTTCGCGTTCATGGAGCTGGTGGCGCGGGTACGGGCACTTGGCCGCAGGTCGGCCCCGGCCCTGCCGCCGGTGCTGGAGCGGGCGGGGATCCGCCTCGACCCGGGCAAGCGGCTGGTGACCAGGGACGACGGAGAGATCGCGCTGACCAAGAAGGAGTTCGCGGTCCTTGAGGAGCTGATGCGGGCCGAAGGGGCCGTGGTCAGCCAGGAGGACCTGCTGGACAAGGCGTGGGACGAGAACATCGACCCGTTCACCAACGTGGTGCGGGTGACCATGATGACCCTCCGGAAGAAGCTAGGGGAGCCGGCGGTGATCGAGACCGTGCCGGGAGTGGGATACAAGCTGTGAGTGAGGAACGCGACCGGGCGACCGGGCGGCCGACCTTCTCCTCGCCCCAGCCCATGATCGTTCCACCGCCCACCGGGGACGCCGAGGGCGAGGACGCGCGGGTCGCGGCGGAGGGGCCGCCGCCGGTGATCTCGGTCACTTCAGCGACATCAGCGGCCTCGGTGAGTCCGAAGGCCGCCGCCGGTCCCAAGGGCGCCACGGCCGGTCCGAAGGGCTCCGCCGCGCCGGATCAGTCGTGGAAGAGCGAGCAGCTCACCATCGAGAGCTCCCGCAAGGCGTTCCGCGCCAAGGCGGCGCCACCGCCGCCGGCCGGGCCGCCGGCGTGGGACGGGCCGCCGCCCCTGGCGCCCAACCCCATGGCCCGCCACCTGATCGAGCGGGTCAGGCAGCTTTCCGGGCAGATGAGCATCCGCGTGCGGCTCACGCTGACCTACGGCGCCCTGTTCTTCGCCGCGGGGGCCCTGCTGCTGTTCGTGATCTACTCGTTCGTCGGGAAGGCCATCTGGGACTCCTGGCCCTCCTTCCCGTTCTCGCTGGACGACTACTCGCCGACCCTGGCGGCCGTGCTCCAGGACAAGTGGGCGGGCTTCCGGGCCGACACCATCACCGCCGCCCGCGCCCACCTGCTGACCCGGTCGCTGCTGGCGCTCGGCGGGGTGGGCATCCTGGCCCTGATCTTCGGCTACTTCGTCGCCGACCGGGCGCTGCGCCCGATCCAGAAGATGACCACGACGGCCCGGCGGCTGTCGGAGACCTCCCTGGCCCACGAGCGCATCGACCTGGCCGGCCCCGACGACGAGATCAAGGAGCTGGCCGACACCTTCGACGCCATGCTCACCAGGCTCAACCGGGCCTTCGACGCCCAGCGCAGGTTCGTGGACAACGCCTCCCACGAGCTGCGCACGCCGCTGGCGATCAACCGCACCGTCCTGGAGGTCGCCCTCGGCGACCCCCACGCCTCGGAGGACCTGCGGGTGCTGGGCCGTACGCTGCTCGGCACCAACGCCAGGAATGAGCACCTCATCGAGGGCCTGCTGTTGCTGGCCCGCAGCGAGCGCGAGCTGGCCGTGCGCAAGCCCGTCGATCTTCGGGACGTCGGGCAGACCGTCGTGGAGCAGCACGCGTCGTTCGCCGAGGAGAACAAGGTCGCGGTCCATACGGACCTGCGTCCGGCGCCCACGATGGGCGATCCGGTGCTGGTGGAGCGACTGGTCGCCAACCTGGTGGAGAATGCGATCAAGCACAACCAGGCCGACTCCGGTGAGGTCTGGCTGCGCACGGGAATGGTGGACGGCACTCCCGTTGTTCAGGTGGCCAACACTGGTCCGCATGTGCCCGCCTACGAGGTGGACGATCTGTTCGAGCCGTTCCGGCGGCTCAACTCCGATCGCGTCGAGTCGGCACGGGGAGCGGGGCTCGGGTTGTCCATCGTGCGCGCGGTGGTCCGTGCCCATCAGGGGATCGTGAAGGCGGTCCCACGGGAAGGCGGGGGGCTCGTGATGACGGTGCGACTTCCGGCCGGCTGATACGGCGGGGGGCGTCTCGTTCACGCCAGACATGTGGTTGGATGTGCCGTCGAACACGATGGGTCCTGTGGCCAATGCTTAGGTTTTCGCCATATTTGGCTAACCGGGCGGCGAAGGCGGCATGGCCCTCACGTGTTAGGAGGTTCGTCGACCGTTCCCACGGGGTACCGATTGCAGAATTCCCCGAGAGGAGCGGGCACAAGATGGACCGCCCAGACGTTACAGACGCGCGACGCGTGACGCGCAAGCAATAGATGAGGGGGATGAATACGCAAATGGCCACCGATTACGACAGCCCGCGCAAGACAGACGACGACCTGAGTGAGGACAGCCTCCAGGAGCTCCAGGCACGGCGGACCGACAAGTCCTCCGGGAGCATCGACATCGACGAGACCGATCTCGCCGAGTCTCTCGAGCTGCCCGGTGCGGACCTGTCGAACGAGGAACTCTCGCTCCGAGTGATTCCCAGGCAGGCGGACGAGTTCACGTGCTCGCGCTGCTTCCTGGTGCATCATCGCAGCCAGCTTGCCTCTGACAAGGGCGGGCAGCAGATCTGCCGCGAATGCGCCGCCTGAGACTCTGGGAGGGTCCGTGACACCTGGAACGGATCGATCATCGCAGGACCGGCCCGGGCGGCCTGAGTTGCCCGGGACGGAGAACGAGGCCGACGCCGAGGTCGCCGAGCTCGTCGGGAGGCTTTCCGACACCGGTGACATGGACGGGGCCGAGCGGCGCAGGCTGCTCGGCCGCCTCAGCGTCGCCCTGGTCACCGCCGGCAAACGGGCGCGCGCGTCCGGCGCCGGGCGGGGACGCTGGCTCGCCGACGTCTTCGCGTCCATAGCGCCGCGCCTTCCCATCCGGGATCTCGCGGCGCTCCAGGATCATCATTACGGCCTGACCGGCGACCAGCTCGCCGACGATCTCGTGCGCACCGCCAGCAAGGCGACGATGGCGGTCGGGGCGATCGGCGGGGCGCTGGCGGCCGCGGAGTTCGCCGCGCCGCCGCTGCTGCTGTCGGCGCCTGCCCAGCTCGTCGCCGAGACCCTCGTGGTCGCCGCGATCGAGGTCAAGCTCATCGCCGAGCTGCACGAGGTGTACGGGGTGCAGGTGCCCGGCACGGGGAGCCAGCGGGCCATGGCCTTCACGGTCGCCTGGTCCAGGCAGCGAGGCGTGGACCCCCTGTCGCCCGCCACGGTTCAGCTCGCCCTCGGGGCGGCGGCCAAGGCCGGCTTACGCAAACGCCTGCTGCGCACGCTCGGCCGCCATCTGACCACCCTTGGGCCGTTCCTGACCGGCGCCGTCGCCGGGGGAGCGCTCAACAGGGCCGCGACCAGGCGGCTCGCCCAGACCGTGCGCAACGACCTGCGCCGCCAGCGCGCCCTGCCTCCCGCGAGCTGAGAGCCGGCCCCCACGACCTTCCCGCCCGCCCTGCCCCCGCGAGCCGGCTTCCACGATCTTTCCCGCCGGCACGCCCTGCCTCCCGCGAGCCGGCCGCACGACCTCCCCTCGCCATCGGGACTCGATCTTTATCGCCTGCGCGCGTTAATTGTCCGTCTTGGTGGGCTAACGAGATGCCTAGTCGGAAATGTGCACACTCCGTCATCGGAGGCCCCTTACAGAGAGGCGCATCCGGTTTCGTAAGGTGGTGCTAAACCGATCACGAGGGAGGACATGTGCGCAGCTCATTCCTGATCGTCGCGAACCGGTTGCCTGTGGACAGGACCATCAGCGCGGACGGCACCGCGTCCTGGCGGCGCAGTCCCGGCGGGCTGGTCACGGCGATCGCGCCCGTGATGCAGCGCCGCGACGGCGCGTGGCTGGGCTGGCACGGCGCTCCCGGCGAGGAGCTCAAGCCATTCGAGCACGACGGCATGAACCTCATCCCCGTACCGCTCTCGGCCAGCGAGGTCGAGCTCTACTACGAGGGCTTCTCCAACGCGACGCTGTGGCCGCTGTACCACGACGTGGTCGCCACCCCGATCTACTCCCGGGTCCTGTGGGACGCCTACCGCGCGGTCAACGAGCGGTTCGCCCGCGCCGCGGCCGACATCGCCGCCGAGAACGCCGTCGTCTGGGTGCAGGACTACCAGCTCCAGCTCGTCCCCTCGATGCTCCGCGCGCTGCGCCCCGACCTGAAGATCGGGTTCTTCCTGCACATCCCCTTTCCGCCGGCCGAGCTGTTCTGGCAGCTCCCGTGGCGGCGCGAGATCCTCGAGGGCCTGCTGGGCGCCGACCTCGTCGGCTTCCAGCGGCCCGGCGGGGCCTCCAACTTCATCCGGCTGTGCCGCCGCCAGCTCGGCCTGCAGAACCAGCGCCAGGAGATCTCCTTCGGCGACCGTACGGTCCGCGCGGAGGCGTTCCCCATCTCGGTCGACTTCGGCGAGCTGGACAACCTGGTCCGCGAGCCGCACATCCTGGCCAGGGCCAAGGAGATCCGCGCCGAGCTGGGCGAGCCCGAGCACGTCATGCTCGGGGTGGACCGGCTCGACTACACCAAGGGCATCGGCCAGCGGCTGAAGGCCTTCGGCGAGCTGCTCGCGGACAAGACCATCAGCCCGGGTGAGGCGGTGTTCGTCCAGATCGCGACCCCGAGCAGGGAGCGCGTACAGGAGTACCGCACCCTGCGCGACGAGATCGAGCTGCGGGTCGGCCGGATCAATGGCACCCACGGGGTGCTCGGCGTCCCGCCGGTCAACTACTTCCACCAGTCCTACGACCGCGACGAGCTGGCCGCTCTGTACTGCGCGGCCGACGTGATGGTGGTGACCCCGCTGCGCGACGGCATGAACCTGGTCGCCAAGGAGTACGTCGCCTGCCGGCACGACCTGCGGGGCGCGCTGGTGCTCAGCGAGTTCGCCGGGGCGGCCGACGAGCTGAAGCACGCCTACCTGGTCAACCCCTGGGACGTGGAGGGGCTCAAGCGGCAGATGGTCGCCGCGATGCGCGCCACCCCGCACGAGCTGTCCCGCCGGATGCGCTCCATGCGCCGCCGCGTGGCCACCTACGACGTGGACAGGTGGGCGGGGGAGTTCCTCGCCGCCCTGGAACGCTGACGCCCGGCCCGCCTGGCCCTTTGCGGCTCCCCGCCGGTGCCGGTCACGAAAGTGTGGCCGGCACGGCACAGGGACGTCCCGTCTAGTCCTTCACGGCCCGCTCCACCTTGCCGGAAATGGTCTTCCAGGACTGGTAACGCTTGTGCGCTGTGCGGGTCGCCACGATGCGGGCGACCTCCATGCCGACGCCCAGCACGACGGCGAACCCGATCGCCTCGGCGAGGCCCGTCTCCAGGGAGTTGGGATCGGCCGGGGGCTTCTTGCCCGTGGTCTTCTGCCAGCCGAACTCGATGGCCTTGCGCGCGCCGTAGCCGACCCCGAGCGCCACCACCGCGCCGATGAGCCGCCAGGCCATGTCCGGCTTCTCTGCGTCTTTCGATTTGGCCATGACTTCTCTCCTCGTCGATCTACAAGGAACCCTAGTCCCTCGCACTGGAAGGCGGCGTGACGCCATACCATAGGGCGCCATGACCGAACAGCGGACATCTCCCACCCTCGTTCCCGACAGGCCCGCGCTCGACGGCCTGGAGCAGGTATGGGTACCCCGCTGGGACGTAGCGGGGACCTACCGTTTCGACCGGTCGAAGACGCGCGCCGAGATCTACTCGATCGACACGCCCCCGCCGACCGTCTCCGGTTCCCTGCACGTCGGCCACGTCTTCTCCTACACCCACACCGACACGATCGCCCGCTACCAGCGCATGCGCGGGCGTGAGGTCTTCTACCCCATGGGCTGGGACGACAACGGCCTGCCGACCGAGCGCCGCGTGCAGAACCACTTCGGCGTGCGCTGCGACCCCTCCCTGCCCCACGACCCCGCGTTCGAACCGCCCGCCGAGCCCGACCCCAAGCGCCAGGTGCCCGTCTCGCGGCGTAACTTCATCGAGCTGTGCGACCGGCTCACCCAGCAGGACGAGAAGGCCTTCGAGGAGCTGTGGCGCCATCTCGGGCTCTCGGTCGACTGGTCGCTCACCTACGCCACCATCGACACCACCTCCAGGGCCGCCTCCCAGCGCGGGTTCCTGCGCAACCTGGCGCGCGGGGAGGCGTACGTCGCCGAGGGCCCGACCCTGTGGGACGTCACCTTCCGCACGGCGGTCGCCCAGGCCGAGCTGGAGGACCGCGAGTGGCCCGGCGCGTTCCACCGCGTCAGGTTCGGCGGGGTCCCCGGCACCGGCCACGCCGAGGGCGTCCACATCGAGACCACCCGGCCCGAGCTGATCCCGGCCTGCGTGGCCCTGGTCGCCCACCCCGACGACGAGCGCTACCAGCCTCTGTTCGGCCGCACCGTCCGCACGCCGATCTTCGGCGTCGAGGTCCCCGTGCTGGCGCACCGCCTCGCCGAACGCGACAAGGGCTCGGGCATCGCCATGATCTGCACGTTCGGCGACGTCACCGACGTGATCTGGTGGCGCGAGCTCGACCTGCCGACCCGGCCGGTCATCGGCTGGGACGGGCGCCTGCTGCCCGACCCCCCGGAGGGCGTCCCGGCGGGCCCGTACGCCGAGCTGGCCGGCAAGACCGCCCACAGCGCGCGCGAGCGCGTCGTCGAGATGCTCCGCGCGTCCGGGGAGCTGGAGGGCGAGGCGCGGAAGGTCTCCCGCCCGGTCAAGTTCTACGAGAAGGGCGACCGGCCGCTGGAGATCGTCACCACCCGCCAGTGGTACGTGCGCAACGGCGGGCGGGACGCCGCCCTGCGGCAGGAGCTGCTGGAGCGCGGCGGCGAGCTGAGCTGGTACCCGGCGCACATGCGGGTCCGCTACGACAACTGGGTGCGTGGCCTGGCGGGCGACTGGCTGATCTCCCGCCAGCGGTTCTTCGGCGTGCCCATCCCGGTGTGGTACCCGCTCGACGCCCAGGGCGAGCCGATCCACGACGCGCCCATCGTGCCCCGCGAGGAGGCGCTGCCCGTCGACCCGTCGAGCGACGTGCCCCCCGGGTACGCCGAGGAGCAGCGGGGCCGGCCCTTCGGCTTCGCCGCCGACCCCGACGTCATGGACACCTGGGCGACGTCCTCGCTCACCCCGCAGATCGTCAGCGGCTGGGAGCGGGACGCGGACCTGTTCGGGCGGGTCTTCCCGATGGACCTGCGCCCGCAGGCCCACGAGATCATCCGCACCTGGCTGTTCTCCTCGGTCGTCCGCGCCCACCTGGAGAACGGGGTGCCGCCGTGGCGGCACGTCGCCATCTCGGGGTGGATCCTGGACCCCGACCGCAAGAAGATGTCCAAGTCCAAGGGCAACGTGGTGACCCCCATGGCCCTGCTCCAGGAGTACGGCTCCGACGCGGTCCGCTACTGGGCGGCCGGCGGGCGTCCCGGCACCGACACGACCTTCGACACCGGCCAGATCAAGGTCGGCCGCCGCCTCGCCATCAAGATCCTCAACGCGTCCAAGTTCGTCCTCGGCTTCGGCGAGGCGGACGGCGAGGCCGACGCCGGGGCCATCGAGATCACCGAGGCGCTCGACACCTCCATGCTCGCGCGGCTGGCCGCCGTCGTGGAGGAGGCCACGGCCGCCTTCGAGGCCTACGACTACACCCGGGCCCTGGAGGCCGCTGAGAGGTTCTTCTGGGAGTTCTGCGACGACTACCTGGAGCTGGTCAAGACCCGCGCGTACGGGTCGGACGCGGGCGCGCGGTCGGCACGCGCGGCGCTGCGCCACGCGCTCGGGGTGATGCTGCGGCTGTTCGCGCCGTTCCTGCCGTTCGTGACCGAGGAGGTGTGGTCGTGGTGGCGCGAGGGCTCGGTCCACCGCGCCGCCTGGCCGGTCGCCGCGGAGTTCGGCGGGCCCGCGAGCACGGGCGACCCGGCGGTCCTGGCGGCGGTGTCGGGGGTGCTGCGCGAGGTCCGCAGGGCCAAGTCCACGGCCAGGCTGTCCATGCGGGCCGAGGTGGCGCTGCTGAGCGTCGCCGGCGCCTCGGTGGACCTCGTGCGCCACGGGCAGGACGACCTGCGCGCGGCCGGCACGGTCGGGGAGCTCGTCCTGTCGGCCGGCGGCGGTGAGCTCCAGGTCGAGGTCACCCTGGCCGGGGCGGCGCCCGCCTAGCCTCATGGCATTTCCCCCGCCGGCCGGACATTCCGGTCGGCGGGGCGCCGGGGACGGCCGCACCGGAAGGAAACCTGCGCGCGTCCGGCCGCCCGACGTGCCAGTCTGGAAGCGTGATCGCGGAACGGGAGACGGCCGAGCGGAACGTGCCACCTGTGCTGTCGGCGCTGGCGGCCTGGAGCTGGCGCCTCATCGTCATCGGCGTGGTGATCTACTTCTCCGCCCAGATCATCATCCGCCTGAGCTTCGTGGCCCTGCCGGTGGCCATCGCGCTGCTGCTGACCGCCCTGCTGTTCCCGCTCACCAACCGGCTGCGCAGGGCGGGCCTGCGGCCCATCTGGGCGACGTGGATCACCATCCTGTTCGCGTTCGCCATCATCGGCGGGCTCGGCTTCATCATCGGCACCCGCGCCAACGACGAGTTCCCCGGCCTGGTCGAGCAGATCCAGAAGACCGCCCGCGACGTGCAGGGCTGGCTGCTGACCGGCCCCCTCCACCTCAAGGAGGCCCAGCTCACCGACATGGTGGCGGAGATCGCCAAGCAGATCAACACGCAGCGCAGCGTCATCACCAGCACGCTGCTGTCGACCGCCGCGGTCTTCGTCGAGGTGCTCGCCTCGCTCGTCCTGCTGATGTTCATCACGTTCTTCCTGCTCAAGGACGGCGACCGCATCTGGTCGTGGTTCCTGCGCGGGTTCGGCTCGGCGGCGCCCCGGGTCGACCGGGCGGGGCGGGCCGCCTGGCACACCCTGTCGCAGTACATCCACGGCACCGTCATCGTGGCCGCCATCCACGGCGTGATCATCGGCATCGTGCTGTTCGGCATGGGCGTGCCCCTGTGGGCGCCGCTCGCCGTGCTGATCTTCCTGGCGAGCTTCATCCCGATCGTCGGCATCTTCTTCGCCGGCGGCCTCGCCGCGCTCGTGACGCTCGGCGCCAAGGGGGCGGTGTTCGCCCTGGTGTTCGTCGGCATCCTGCTCGTCGAGCAGCAGCTCGAGAACCACGTGCTCCAGCCGCTGATCGTCGGCAGGGCCGTGAAGTTCCACCCGCTGGCGATCATCCTGGTGCTGGCCATCGGCGGGATCGTCGGCGGCATCGCCGGGGCGGCCATCGCGGTGCCGATCGCCGCCGTGGTCTACCGCGCCCTCCCCGAGCTCCGCAGGAACCCGCCGGAACTGCCTCCCGCGACGCCCCACGAGCCCCCGCCGGAGGCCGGGCCGCCCCCGGACCGCGTCCCTGACGCCGGAGAGGACATGTCGCCGCAGCACAGCGGGTAAGGTCTCCGTTCGTGACTCCATGCACACCCGTCCCGCCCCGGCACGCCCGAGGGCGTACCTTGAGGCTGAGGGCCGCCACGGCGCGCCCGGAAGGCCGCTCGCCGGTGCGACGGCCCGGGTGCGCGGCGCGCGGTCCGGCGCGCCGGGTCACACCGCAGGCCGAGCGCGGCTCCATGACTACGAGGTGATCCATGATCGAGGTGCTGATCCAGCGACTCGACCCCGACCTGCCCCTCCCGTCGTACGCCCATCCGGGAGACGCGGGAGCCGACCTGCACGCCGCCGAGGACGTCGAGCTGATGCCCGGTGAGCGTGCCGTGGTCGGCACCGGTGTGGCGATCGCGCTGCCCGACGGGTTCGCGGCGTTCGTGCACCCGCGCTCCGGGCTCGCCGCCGAGCACGGCGTCACCCTCGTCAACGCGCCCGGCACGGTCGACGCCGGCTACCGAGGCGAGATCAGGGTGACGTTGCTCAACACCGACACCAAGGACGCGGTGCGGCTCAGGCGCGGTGACCGCATCGCCCAGCTCGTCGTCCAGCGGGTGGAGAAGGCAGCTTTCTACGAGGTGGAGCGGCTCCCCGGGTCGGCGCGCGGCGCCGGCGGGTTCGGCTCCACCGGTCGATAAGTCCAGAAGGAGAGTGAACGCAGTGTTCCGACGCCGCCGTAACGCGGAAGAGAAGGAGTCGGCACCGGCCGCCGGTAAGGCGCCGGTCACCGACCGCGAGTCGGGACCGTGGGACGCCGACGAGCCCCACCCCGACAGCGAGAGGGTCGACCTCGGCGGCCTGCGGCTGCCCATCGGCCCCGGGTTCGAGGTCCAGCTCAACGTCAACGGAGACCAGATCGTCGGCGCGGTCGTGCTGGTCAACGAGAGCGCCCTGCAGGTCCACGCCTTCGCCGCCCCCAAGCGGAGCGGCATCTGGGACGAGGTCCGCGCCGAGCTCGCCCGCGAGCTGAGCGCCGCCGGCGGGAAGTGCGAGGAGCGGGAGGGTCCCTTCGGCCCCGAGCTGGCCGCCGAGATCAAGCAGGACGCCGCCGCCCAGCCCGCCAGGTTCCTCGGCGTGGACGGTCCCCGCTGGTTCCTGCGGGCCGTGATCAGCGGGCGCGCCATCGCCGACCCCGAGGCCGCCAAGGCCCTGGAGGAGGTCGTCCGCGACATCGTCGTGGTGCGCGGGGACCAGCCGATGGCGCCCAAGGAGCCCATCGAGCTGCGGCTGCCCGCCGAGGCGCGCCAGGCCGTCGAGCAGCAGGCCGCCCAGGAGGGCAGGCCCGGCCTGAATCCGTTCGAGCGCGGGCCTGAGATCACCGAGGTTCGCTGACGTAAGCTGCGGTCAGGATCGCACCGGGGCTCCCGAGGAGTTGAACGAGAGATGAGTACGGCAGAGCCCGTCAAACGCGGGCTGCGCGGCTTCTTCCGGCGGCTGACGACCAGCCAGGCCGAGCTGGAGGCCGCGGAGCTCCAGGAGGATCTCGACCGTTACGGCGCGACGCCCATCGCCTCGTGCGGCCAGCGCAGGAGGTTCTGCGTGGCCGGCACCCTCCGCACGGTGACGCTCCGGCCCAGGGGCGGCGTGCCCTCCCTGGAGGCCGAGCTCTACGACGGGTCGGACGTCGTCGACCTGGTCTGGCTCGGCCGCCGGAGGATCGTCGGCATCGAACCGGGCCGCGTGGTGCGCGCCGAAGGGCTCGTCAGCGTGCAGGACGGCCGTAAGGTGATGTTCAACCCCCGCTACGAGCTGCGCCCATCGAGCGGCCAGTGACCACGGTTCCGCCAGGCGAGGAGACCAATGATCATGCAGCGGCGAGTCGGCGCGAGGAGACCGGGGGCGAGCGCGGCGCGCCGCCGTCCGGCGACCGCCCGGGAGGTGCGCCTGTGAGCGCCTCCGGCATCACGACGCAGGAGGCGGTCGCTCACGACACCGTCGAGAGCGCCATCCGGGCCCAGCTCGCCAAGGCGCTCGGCGGGGTGCGCGGCATCGTCGAGGCCGCCGTCCCCACGGTGGCCTTCACCATCACCTGGATCGTCACCGAGCAGCTCAAGCCGTCGCTGATGATCAGCATCGGCCTGTCGGTGCTGCTCCTGGTCGTCCGGCTGGCGCAGCGCTCCACGCCGCAGTTCGTGATCAACAGCCTGATCGGCATCGGCATCGGCGCGTTCTTCGCCAGCCGCACCGGCGAGGCCAAGGACGTCTTCCTGCCCGGCATCCTGTACAACGCGGGGTACGCCGCCGCGATGGTGCTGTCGGTCATCGTCCGCTGGCCGGTGGTCGGGTTCCTCATCGGCTCGGTGACCGGCGACCCGACCGGCTGGCGGCAGGACCCCGGCATCGTCCGGCTGTGCTCGCGGCTGACGTGGCTGCTGATCCTGCCGTGCCTGCTGCGGGTGGTCGTGCAGGTGCCGCTCTACTACGCGGACCAGGTCGCCGCCCTCGGGGTGGCGAAGGTCGCGCTCGGCTGGCCGGCCCAGGTGGCCGCGCTGGCCGCCATGGTCTGGGTCCTGGCCCGGGGGAGGACCCCCATCGGCCCGCCGGCCCCGCCCGCGGCCACCTGACGTGACGTCCGTTTGAGGCGGCTTGTGCGGCCGAGGCGGGCTTGACGGGACCTGACGTCACGTCCGGCGGGCCGGGCGCCCGCCGGACCTGTCCGCCCGCCTCAGTGCGGGGCGAGGAGCTGCGCGAGCTCCTCCTCGACCTCCTGGCTGGCCACGAACAGCAGCTCGTCGCCCGCCTCCAGCGGATCGTCGTTGGAGGGGACCAGCACCCGGCCCTCGCGGAGGATCGCGACCAGCGCCGAGTCCTGCGGCCACGGCACCGAGCCGGCCCGCTGGCCGACCACCGGCGCGTCCTCGGGCAGCGTCAGCTCCACCAGGTTGGCCTGCCCCTGGCGGAAGGTCATCAGCCGGACCAGGTCGCCGACGCTGACCGCCTCCTCGACCAGGGCCGAGAGCAGGCGCGGCGTCGACACCGCGACGTCGACGCCCCAGGACTCGTTGAACAGCCACTCGTTCTTCGGATGGTTGATGCGGGCCACCACGCGCGGGACGCCGTACTCGGTCTTGGCCAGCAGCGACACCACCAGGTTGACCTTGTCGTCACCGCTCGCCGCGATCATCACGTGGCAGTTGTTCAGCCCGGCCTCGTCCAGCGAGGAGATCTCGCAGGCGTCCGCGAGGAGCCACTCGGCCCGCGGCACGCTGTCGATCTTGATGGCCTTGGGGTCGATGTCGATGAGCAGGACCTCGTGGCCGTTCTCCAGCAGCTCCGCGGCGATGGACCGGCCCACCGCCCCCGCGCCCGCGATCGTGACGCGCATCAGTGGGACTCCTCCTCGGGTGCGGCGGACAGCACCTTGTTGATCCGGTCCATGTCGGTGTCGGCGGCGATCACGTGGAGGATGTCGCCCTCCTGGAGCACCGTGTCCCGCTTGGGGAGCACGGCCTCGCCCATGCGGTTGACGAAGGCCACGCGGGCGCCGGCGGCGTCCTCCAGGGTGCTGGTGCGGGTGCCGATCCAGGCGGAGTTGTAGGCGACCTCGGCGAGCGTCACCACGCCCGTCGGGTCGCGCCACAGCGGCTCGGCGCCCTCGGGGAGCACGCGGCGCAGGATCTGGTCGGCGGTCCACCTGACCGTCGCCACGGTGGGGATGCCGAGGCGCTGGTAGACCTCGGCGCGCCGGGAGTCGTAGATGCGGGCCACGACGTTGTCGACCCCGAAGGTCTCGCGCGCGACGCGCGCGGAGATGATGTTCGAGTTGTCGCCGCTGCTCACCGCGACGTACGCGGCGGCCGACTCGATGCCGGCCTCCTCCAGGACGTCCCGGTCGAAGCCGATGCCGGTGACCCGGCGCCCGCGGAAGCCCGCGCGCAGCCGCCGGAACGCCTGCGGGTCCCGGTCGATGATCGCGACCGAGTGGCCGCTGTCCTCGAGGATGTGGGCAAGGGTCGAACCGACCCGGCCGCATCCCATGATGACGATATGCATGCTCCCCCGCCGTTGGCTTTGAGGCGGCAACTCCTGGACCTTATACAGCTACGAGGCCAAGTATGGCCCGTTCTGGCGGCGCCATGTGATGGGCGCATCGCCTGAGGGCTAGCATCGTCACTCGTGGTGAAGGTTGCGGATCTGGTCAAGCGACTACTCGTGGGGCGCGCCCTCCGAAGTGCGCAGGCACATGAGCAGTTGCTGCCAAAGCGCATCGCGCTTCCGGTGTTCGCCAGTGACGCGCTCTCCTCGGTGGCGTACGCCCCGCAGGAGATCCTGATCACCCTCGGCATCGCCGGCCTGGCGGCGTACCACTTCACTCCCTGGATCGCCCTCGCCGTCGTGGTGATCCTTCTGACCGTCGTCGCGTCGTACCGGCAGAACGTCCGGGCCTACACCAGCGGCGGCGGCGACTTCGAGGTGGCCACCGAGAACCTCGGGTCCAACTACGGCCTGGTCGTGGCCAGCGCGCTCATGGTCGACTACGTGCTGACCGTGGCCGTGTCGGTCTCCTCGGGCGTGGAGAACCTCGGCGCCGCGGTGCCCTTCGTGGCCGAGCACAAGGTCGCCACGGCCGTCGCGATCGTGGCGCTCCTGACCGTCCTGAACCTGCGGGGCATCAGGGAGGCCGGTGTGGCGTTCGCCGTCCCCACCTACGCCTTCATGATCAGCGTGTTCGGCCTGATGCTCTGGGGTGGCGTACGGCTCGCTCTGGGGGCCGACCTGAAGGCATCCACCGCCGACCTGACGATCATCGGGCACAGCACGGGGCTCGGCGGCTTCGCCCTGATCTTCCTGCTGCTGCGCGCGTTCTCCTCCGGGTGCGCCGCGCTGACCGGCGTGGAGGCCATCAGCAACGGCGTGCCGGCCTTCCGCAAGCCCAAGGGGAAGAACGCCGCCAACACCCTGCTGGCGCTCGGCGTGCTGGCCGCGACGATGTTCGCCGGGATCACCGCCCTGGCTTACGTCACCGGCGCCAAGTTCGCCGACGCGGCGTCCGGCATCACGTTCGCCGACAGCAAGGGCAATGTCGTCACGAACGTCGAACCGGTGATCGCCCAGGTCGCGCACACCGTCTTCAGCAACTTCACCCCCGCGTTCTATTTCATCACCGCGATGACGGCGCTGATCCTGGTGCTCGCCGCCAACACCGCCTTCAACGGCTTCCCCGTGCTGGCCTCGGTGCTGGCGCAGAACCGCTACCTGCCGCGCCAGCTCCACACCCGGGGCGACCGGCTGGCCTTCAGCAACGGCATCGTCATCCTGGCGACCATGGCCGGGCTGCTGATCTACGCGTTCCACGCCGAGACGACCCGCCTGGTGCAGCTCTACATCGTGGGCGTGTTCGTGTCGTTCACGATCAGCCAGACGGGCATGGTCCGGCACTGGAACCGGCTGCTCCGCACCGAGACCGACGCCAAGAAGCGCGCGCAGATGGGGCGCTCGCGGGTGATCAACGCCTTCGGCGGCACGGTGACCGGCCTGGTGCTGATCGTCGTGCTGATCACCAAGTTCACCCACGGGGCGTGGATCGCCTGCGCCGCGATGGCCGGCCTGTTCGTGATGATGCGCGGCATCAGGCGCCACTACGACAACGTGGCCGCCGAGCTGGTGGTGCCGGAGGACGCGCAGGTCGACGAGTCGATGCTGCCCGCCAGGAACCACGCGATCGTGCTGCTCTCCAAGATCCACAAACCCACTTTGCGCGCCCTCGCGTACGCCAGGGCCACCCGGCCCTCGACGCTGGAGGCCATCTCCGTCGGGGTCGACACCGACGAGGCCCGCCAGCTCCAGCGGGACTGGGAGGAACGGGGCATCCCCGTCCCGCTCAAGATCCTCGACTCGCCCTACCGCGAGATCACCCGGCCGGTGCTCGAATACGTCAAGAGCCTGCGCCGGCGCTCGCCGCGCGACGTCGTCACCGTCTTCATCCCCGAGTACGTCGTCGGCCACTGGTGGGAGCATCTGCTGCACAACCAGAGCGCGCTGCGGCTGAAGGGGCGGCTGCTCTTCCAGCCGGGCGTGATGGTGACCAGCGTGCCCTGGCAGCTGGCCTCCTCCGACCGGCTCCGGGGCCGGCCGGAGTCGTTCGCCCCCGGCTCGGTACGCCGGCCGTACGCTGTGCCACGTAAGGATGACCAGGTCAAAACGTGAGCGGGGGGACCGAGGTGCCGATAGAACTGAACGTGGAACGCGTCGCCAACGGCGGATGGTGCGTCGCCAGGCACGAAGGCCGGGTGGTCTTCGTCCGCCACGCCCTGCCCGGCGAGCGTGTGCTCGCCGAGGTGACCGAGGAGACCACCCGGTTCCTGCGGGCCGACGCGATCGAGATCCTCGACCCGTCACCCGACCGCGTCACCCCGCCGTGCCCGTACGCCGGGCCGGGCCGGTGCGGCGGGTGCGACTGGCAGCACGCCAGCTTGGCGGCCCAGCGCCGGTTCAAGGCCGGGGTCGTCGCCGAGCAGCTCCAGCGGCTGGCCGGCATCGAGATCAAGGTCGACGTCGAGGAGGTCCCCGGCGCCCCGAACGGGCTCGGCTGGCGCTCGCGCGTCCAGTTCGCCGTGACCCCCGACGGCGTGCCGGGGCTGCGGCGGCACCGCTCCCACGAGATCGAGCCGATCGACGGCTGCCTGATCGCCGGCCCCGAGGTCGAGCGCATCGGCGTCGAGCGCGGCAACTGGCGGGGCGGGTCGAGCGTGGAGGCCATCGCGACGTCCACGGGGGAGCGGGCGGTCGTCGTGTCCCCCAAGAGCCACCGCACCGTCGCGGTGCCCGACCTCGGGGCCGAGGCGGCCGTGCTCGTGGACGAGGGCCGGGGCCACGCGCGTGCCGTCCGTGGCCGCGCGGCGCTCAACGAACGGGTCGGCGACCGGGAGTTCCAGGTCACCGGTAGCGGGTTCTGGCAGGTCCACCCCGGGGCCCCCGCCACCCTCCTGGAGGCGGTGCTGGAGTTCGCCGCCGTACGCCCCGGCGACTGGGCGCTCGACCTGTACTGCGGCGTCGGCCTGTTCGCGGCCGGGCTCGCCGACGGCGTCGGGCCTGAGGGCGCCGTCCTCGGCATCGAGTCCGAGGCGCGGGCCGTCCAGGACGCCCGCCACAACCTGCGCGACCTGCCGCAGGCGCGCGTCGAGCGTGGCCGCGTCGAGGACGCCCTCGACCGGCTCGGGGTCGAACGGGCCGACGTGGTCGTCGCCGACCCGCCGCGCACCGGTCTCGGCCGCGAGGTGGTCAACCGCATCGCCGGCCTGGACGCCACCCGCATCGTCTACGTCTCCTGCGACCCCGCCACCCTGGCCCGCGACCTGTCCTGGTTCGCCGAACGCGGCTACCCCACCGTCGACCTCCGCGCTTTCGACGCCTTCCCCATGACCCACCACGTGGAATCGATCGCCCTGCTGGTCAAAGAGGTGGTCTAGTCCCTGACCGGGGGCAGGCGCTTCCACGACCATGACGCACGAGTGACACACGCTCACCTCGATCGCCGGCCTCAGGGCCATTTCGTCTTCGCGTTCCAGCCGGCCAGCTCCTTGAGCCGGTCGGTGGACGGGAGTCCGGTGGCATCGGTCAGGTCGGCGCCCTTCAGGTCGGCGCCGTCCAGGTCTGCACCGGTCAGGTCGGCGCCCTTCAGGTTGGCACCGGTCAGATCGGCGCTGGACAGCTTGGCATCGGTCAGGTCGGCGCTGCTCAGGTCCGCGCCGGTCAGGTCGGCGACCGAGAGATCGGCGCGCACCAGGATGGCCTTGGTCAGGTCGGCGCGAGTCAGCTTGGCCCCGCCCAGCTCGGTGCCGGTCAGGTCGGCCTCGGCCAGGTGGGCCCTGGTGAAGTCGGCGTCAAGGCAACTGGCGCCCGCCAGATCGGCCCTGAACAACCAGGCCCGGGTCAGATCGGCGTCGAGGAGGACGGCGCGGGTCAACAGGAGGCCGGGTGCGGTGATCCCGGACAGATCGCTGTCGATCAACTGGGCGCCGACCAGGCGGGTGTGGTGCATCTGTGCGTTGCGCAGGTCGGCCGAGGTCAGGTCGGCGCCGGAAAGATCGGCACCATCCAGATCGACTCCTTCGATACGGACCGCCTCGAAGTCGAGCCAGACCTCGGCGGTCTCCCAGTCATGGGCCTGTTTCGCCGGACGGTTCCGGCCGATGACCGTGATCGCCGTCTGGATGTCGGCGGCCGGCCGTGCGGGCAGCTTCTTCACGTCCGGCCGAGGGGCGTGCTCGCGGACGTAGGCGGCCAGGACGTCGATGGCCGTCTGGTGGTAGTCCGGCGAATCCTTGATCATCTTTTCGAGAGCGTAGATGCCCCCGAGCCGCACATCGAGGCCCCTGTTGCCGAGTTGCTCCACGGCCTTACCGAACCGGTCGGTGATCTGACCCTTCCGGGCCACGTCGAGCCCATCGCGGGCGATGCTCTGCTCCTCCCGGGCGGCCTCCAGGGACTGCGCGGTCTGGGAGAGACCCTGCGCGGTGAACAGCAGGCTCGCCAGCACTCCGACCGTGGTGGCGATCTGGAGCAGCGTCGCGACGAACTGGCGCCTGCTGTCGCGCGCCGTATTGTGCAGCTCGGCGCGCCGCTCGGCCGGGAGCGCGTCGAACTCGGCTCGGCTGAGCGGAGCGGTCGCCCGGACCCGCCGTGGTAATCGGAACAGTGGCATGCGGGCATTGTGTGATCGATCGCCGACCTTGGCGAGAGTAAGCCCCTACTCAACATGGCGACCCGCCTGGCCGGCGGATCCCCTCTGGCGTGGCATGTGACGCGTTACCGGACAATGGTCCTCGCCTCCGGCTCGGGCTGTGTTTCCAGGGGCCTTCGGCCGGCCGCGCCCGAGCGTCGGCGGATCCGGTGGCCGGCTTCGGTCGCACCACCGCGAGGAGGGGTGCCGGATCGGGTCGCCGGCGGCGAGTCCTCGCGTACGTACCTGGAGATCGCCCACCAGATCGGCTACGCCACCGGCTCCTGAGCCACGTCAGCGGCGTCTCACCGGGTCCTGAGCCGCTAGGAGGCGGTGCCTTCCAGGCGTGCCACTACGCGTGCGAGGAGGTCACGGATCTCGATCTGGCCCGCACGTAGGTCGCCGACGTCCGCGACGACGCGGTTGAGCTTCAGCTCCATCGCGGCCTGCCCGGCCCTGACAGCACTGACGTCGTCTCTGATCTCGGCGATGCCGGACTCGACCGTCGAGACCCGATCCTCCAGATAACGCATGTGGTCAGCCTAGACCTGGCGTGACGGAGCGAGAGCGTGAGCCACAGATGAGTTGGACCACCAGGCGTGGTCACCTCCTCACGACTCTAAGGTCCTCGCCTTCGGCTCGGGCTGTGTCTCCAGGGGCCTTCGGCCCGTGTCGGCCGGCGGCTGGAGTGCGGTTCGGACCCTCACAGGGGTGGAGGTCGACGCCGTAATCTGAGGGGGTCGACGCTTCGGGAGGGCAGGGCCTATGGGCGAGGGCGGCGCGGGCATGGGTTTCGGCGAGCGGGTGAGGTTCCATCGCGAACGCGCCGGGATGACCAGGGAGGTTCTGGCCGGGCAGGTCGGGAAGTCGGTTTCTTGGATCAAGGCGGTGGAGACCGGACGCCTGCAGCAGGATCCTCGGCTCCCCGTTCTCCTCCAGCTCGCCGAGGCCCTGCGCATCCGCGATCTCGCCGACCTGACCGGTGACCGGTCCATGCCGGTGCGGATGTTCACCGGTCCCGGTCATCCCGCCCTCGACGCCGTACGCACGGCGATCAACGCCATGCCGCTGCCGCCGCAGGGGACCGTCCAGCCCTTCGCCCACCTGCGCGCGCGGCTGGACGCCGCGTGGCGGGCCCGGCACGCGTCGCCCGACCACAGGACCACGCTCGGCGCGATCCTGCCCGATCTCATCCGTGACGCCCAGCTCGCCGCCACCATGCAGCGGGACGCGCCACGGCGTCGCGCGATGGGACTCCTGGCCGAGGTGTACGGCCTGGCGCAGATGTATCTGGCGTACCAGCCGGCGTCCGACCTGCTGTGGCGGGTGGCCGAAAGGGCGCTGCTCGCGGCCCAGGAGTCCGAGGACCCACTCGCGCTCGCCTGCGCCGTGTGGTTCGCCGGGCAGGCCCACCGCGACGCCGGTGACTTCGACGCGGCGCGACTGGTCAACGAGCAAGGGCTGGCGGCCATTGAGTCCGAGGCGGACACCGATCGCGTGGACCTCCTGGCGATGCGAGGGGCGTTGTACTTCGAGCTGGCCTTCACTTCGGCACGTCTCGGGGAGACCGGCACGGCGTGGGCACACTGGGAGGAGGCCGCGCGGGTCGCCGAGCGACTCCCGGCCGGTCACTACCAGCCGTGGACGTCGTTCTCCCGGGTCATCATGGGGGCCCATGCGGTCACGGTCGCGGTCGAGCTGCACTCGGGAGGGGAGTCGGCCCGGCAGGCGGAGCGCGCGTTCCTGGCGCCCATCCCCTCACGACCCCGCCGGGGGCGGCACCTCATCGAGATCGCCCGCGCCCACCACCTCCAACGTGAGCACGAGGCCGTGCTGGCGACCCTGCGCCTCGCTCATGACGCGGCACCCGAGACGATCAAGTACAACGGTTACGCCCGGCGCATGACCTTGGAACTCGCAGAGACCGGCCCGGCGAACCTCCGGCCACGCGCACGGGAACTCGCAAACGAAATCACCCTTCTGGTCTGACCGAAACTAGGGGGCAGAAACCGTGTCCCTCCCTCCTCGCTGTCCGCTCTACGGTCCTCGCATTGATCACTCGACGTGATCGGAAGGTCACTTATAAGGACCTGGCGAGGTGGTGTGTCCGCTTCCTCGGGTCCTGGGACGGACAGGAGGGCCCACACCATGCAGACCGACGAGACATGGCCCGGAGCGACGATCCCCGCAGGATGGCGGGTCTTCCGCAGCGACGCCGGCCGTTGGTGGGCGACTCGGGAGCGGCGGTTCGATCCGGCCGCCGAGAGGACCGGAGCCGCTCGGACGGTCGATGGGGATGATCAGGTCGCGCTGTGCCGGGTCATCGCCGAGCAGGAGAGTGCCGCCGCGCTGGGGGGTGGGGGTGCGGGGGATCGTG
>NZ_JANZYP010000017.1 GCF_025506355.1 Sphaerisporangium corydalis | reverse complement strand
CCCCCACACCCGCCGCCCCGCCCCCACCCGCTGACCCGCACACGTTGCCAGGCGGGGCGGACGGTACCCTCGGCCGCTGCTGTGCTCATGTACCGGGCGCCGAGGCGGCGGGACGCAGTACGGCGAAGTCGGCGCCATATACGGCCCCGAGCCAGACTGAAAGGTCCTCGCCTTCGGCTCGGGCAGTATTACCAAGGCCTACCGGCCCTACCGACCCAACTCCAACCTCCACCCCCTAACCCGCGCGACCGTAACCTCGACCGCTGCTGTGCTCATGTACCAGGCGCCGAGGCGGCGGGACGCAGTACGGCGAAGTCGGCGCCATATACGGCCCCGAGCCAGACTGAAAGGTCCTCGCCTTCGGCTCGGGCAGTATTACCAAGGCCTACCGGCCCTGCCGACCCACCGACATTCCGAGGGCGTACCCCGGCTCCACCGGCCTCCGGCCTGAGCCTGCGGGAGGGGCGGCCAGACTTCCACAGCAACCGCTACGGGCTTCGCCAACGCGAACCGCTCCCAGTGCCGAGTCCCCGCCAGAGGCAATGCGAGCGACCTGGAACGAGGAGCCCTCACTGACGTAGCAAGGGCTCTCAGATGTGGCATCTCACGCGCTCAGGGTGCCACCCTTGACACCGTTCAGGAACGCCGACCATTCGCTACTCGTGAACACCAGCGCTGGACCAGTCGCATTCTTGCTGTCCCTTACTGCGCGGATGCCTGGCAGGTTCGATGCGACCTCCACACAGTTGCCCGTGTCGCCGCTTAACGCGCTCTTGCGCCACTGTGCGCCTCGAAGGTCAGCATTCACGTTCGGTTCACCACTTCCTGTGTGAGCTTGACTGACTGCTTGGGAGCGGCGATCCGAATGGAAGATCACCGGCCCGGAAGTCCGGCGGCTCTTGCCACGCCTGCTGCAACCGGGTGGCCGCCGACCGGCTCTGACGGCCCTGGTGTGCGCTCCAGTGCCCCACGTCACGACGGTCGAGCCAGGTACGCGGTCTTCACGTCGGCCGAGAACCCGCAGGCGCTGTAGAAGGCGTGGGTGGCGGGCTTACGCGAGCCCGTCATCAGCATCACCTTGTAGCAGCCCGCGTCCCATGCGGCCTGAAGCGTGCCGGCCATGATCTGCTTACCCAGACCCGTGCCGCGCCGCGATTCGTCGACGACGACGTTCTCGATGACGGCGTAGGGCGACGCCGACCGGGTGATGTTGGGGATCACGTTGAGGTACGTCGTGGCGACGACGGAGTCGTCCAGTTCAAGCACGAAGAGATGCAGCCCTGGAGAGCCAAGGATCTGCTGGAAAGCCTCCGCGTCGGCTCCGTCCCGCAGAACCGGATCGTCGGAGTGCAGTTGCCGGTAGAGGCGGATGATCTGATCGAGGTCGCCAGGCCGAGCCTTACGGAACATCCCTGAAGCGTAACCAACACCCTCAACCGACCGCTTTTCATAAGGCCCTCGCCTTCGGCTCGGGCAGTATCCCAAGGCCTACCGGCCCTACCGCCCCACCCCGACCCCCGGCCACCCCAGACCCGCGCGGCCGTAACCTCGGCCACTGCTGTGCTCACGTACCGGGCGGCGGGACGCAGTACGGCGAAGTCGGCGCCATATACGGCCTGAACCGGACTTTCGGCAACGCGGGCCTCCCGGTGCCGAGTCACCCGCCGGAGGCAAATGCGAGCGACCTGGAAAACGGGAGAGCCCTCGCTACGTAGCAAGGGCTCTCAGATGTGGCATCTCATGCGCTCAGGGTGCCAGCCTTGACACCGTTCAGGAACGCCGACCATTCGCTCCTCGTGAACACCAGCGCCGGACCGGTCGCATTCTTGCTGTCTCTGACGGCGAACATACTGGGGAGGTTGGATGCGACCTCGACACAGTCGCCGCCGTCATGACCGCTGAAGCTACTCTTACGCCACTGAGCGCCCCGGAGGTCAGGAGCCACTTTGGTTCACCACTTCCTGTTGTATGAGCTTGAGTGACTGTTTGGAGGAGAGTGCCTCAGCCCTGATCACGTCGTATAACCGCACGAGCTTGCTGAGCGCGTCGCGATCATCAATGGTGTGTCCGTGCGGCTGGGCTTCCACGTACGCCGCATAGGGCACTCCCTTTCGCTCCGCGATGAGAAACCCTCCCAGCAGGCCGACGATGGCCCGCGCAGAGTACGGCACGACTTGGATGATCACCGCTGGGTGCTGGGCGACCTCAATCAGGTAGCTTAGTTGCCCCTTCATGACTTCGGCATCTGCTATCGGGCGTCGCACCACCGCCTCATCAATGAGCGCGGCGATCAGGGGCGGAGTGCTGCCGTACAAGACTGCCCGTCGTCGCATGCGGCCGGCGACGCGCTCATCCACCTCCTCGGGCGTGGTGCCCGGAGCTGCGGAGAAGATCTCTCGCGCGTATGCCTCTGTCTGAAGCAAGCCGGGGACCAGCGCGTGTCCCCAGCTCCTCAGCGCCGTGGCTTCCTCTTCCTCCTCCAGCCACGGTCTGAAGTGATCGGGAGCCCTTTTCCACGTTGTGGCGATGTAGAGCCGCTCCATGGTGCCATCGAGACCAAGAATCTCATCGCACAGTTGGGCGAACCGCTCAGATGGAGGACGCTTGAGTGATTCCACCATGCCCACCATGGCGTCTGAATACCCCATGCGCTTGGCAAGCTCCCTCTGTGTGAGCTTCGCTGCGGCGCGGTACCGACGCAGCTCATAAGCGAAAAGGGCACGTGGCGACTCATGAGGATCGATCTCGCTACTTATGGACAAGGCCCACCTACCGTCCCAAAAAGTAAATTTCGGTTGCCTAACCACACGACCTAATCATGTTGTGGTTAGGTTGTGAGCAGGAATCGCTACCGATCGTAACCCCCTGACGCCACTCTGGTAAAGCGAAGTCTCAACAACGCACGGACCGTTTCGGCGAAGCGAAAAGGCGAGCGAATGAGGGCAGGAAGTTTGCTAGGTGTTACCGATCTGATCGGTTCTCCCGAGTCGGTCTCATTGGCACGCGACTACGTGAGGCAGAAGCTTGGCGCAAATCACCCGGCTCTGGACAATGTGGTCCTACTTACTTCCGAAGTCGTCACCAACGCTTGCATTCATTCCAACTCGCGAGAGGGCGGAGTCGTCACGCTCGCTATCGCGGATTGTATTGATCGTATTGAGGTGGACGTGGTGGACGCGGGAGGGGAGACGGTTCCGCATGTGTGCGGAGACATGTTCGCCGAAGGCGGCCGGGGTCTGATGCTCGTTGAGACGATCTCGTGTAAATGGGGTGTCTACGAAGACAAGGCAGGGCGAAGCGTCTGGTTTCAGGTGGCCTACGAACCAGACAGTCCCGCAGGGAGCCTCACCTGCCCACGACCACGGACGCCGTCCGAGCCGACCAAGCAGGACAACGCCCTGCAGAGGACAGCGAAACTTGCTGCACAGACGGTCGCAAAAAGTGTCGACCTGGATCAGTAGCAGCGCCAGGCGTGGCGCCTGATCGAATATTGGGGTTTGGACGGCGAGGGGCTCAGTAAGGCGGCTCAGACGCTGGGCGTCGAGCCCATCCCCGATTCAGATCTGGCGCCACTCGATGGGGGCGGCAGCAAGGTGAGTACCCCTAGAAAGACCTAGGGGTAGTACTTCCCTATCCCTTGCTGCCGCTCTCCAAAGGGGCGAATAGACGGCTGACGGGTAACAAATCCATGCCCTGCGGTTTGGCGCATGTTTTCACATTCTTCCGCAGCGTCACACGGCCTGACTTACAAATGAACCGGCAACGCACACGGTGTGGTGGTGATCATCTGGAGGCTGCCGGTTGTTCGGCGGTTGGGTGCGGGGTCGTGAGAGTGGCTCGCGTGCGGGTCGGTGAAGGTGATCAGCGGTGAGGGGCGCCCTGGGAAAGCGTGCGCCGACGGCGCTCCATTTGCCCTGGGCGGGTGGGAGGGCTGCCGAGTAGGAGGCAGGGAAGTCGGCGCCTGGTGTGGCACCCGTGATCATGCATTCGGACGCAAGCCAAGCCGCCAGGCCCCAAGAGAACGCCCGAGCCGAAGGCGAGGACGATTGGCTCCGATGCCCGGCCGGCTCAGGGGATGTGGGCCCAGATCGTGCCGTCGCGGCCGGAAGGTGTCGCGCCGACCGCCCAGAGGGAGCCGCTCTCCGGCTGGATGGCGAGGTCGCGGACGGACGGCTTCTGGTTCGGCGGAGCCGGAAAGGCGCCCGGCTCGACGCTGTCGACGCCGATGTGCAGAAATCCGCTGCCGCCGCCCTTGGCGTCGTAGACGACCCAGGCCCCGCCTCTGCCGTCCGGCTCCGCCTGGGCGCGCGGCTGGAAGCCCGGTTCACGACGGACCTCGAATTTCTGGCCGCCCAGATAGCCGGTCAGCAGCAACGTCTCGCCGCAGAAGGAGTGCTTGCCACCGCCGCACGGCCAGGCGACCCAGCCGACGGCCATCACCCGCCCGGTCTCACCGTCGACCGCGACGTCCGTCAGCTCCGAGATCTGGCCTGAGTGCGCGGACGGAATCGCGGGAAGCGCGACCGCGCGCCAGGCCGTACCGGTCCAGCGGGCCATGGCCGCCTTTCCCCGCACCGAGCCCGCCGCCCACTTGGCGTCGAGTCCTTTGACCACGATCGGCGTGGGGACCTTTTTCCACGCCGACCCTTTCAGGCGCCACAGCGTGGACCGCGCCTTCCACCCGGCCTTACCGGCCGGCGGGAACACGTTGGCGTTCTCGATGACCCACAGGTTCTCGCCGATGGCGTCCGCCCGATCCACCCGGCCGTGGCTCCATGGCTTGACCTGCCAGCGCTTGCCGTCCCACCGGGCGTATCGGGACGTGCCGAAGGCCCACACCCTGGTGTCGGACGCCGACGCCAGCCGCTTAACCCGGAAACCCGGCCCGGTGACCCGCTTGAAGGTGGACCGGCCGCCCTTCAACAGGAGCGACTGGGCCGTCGATCCGCGCTCCGGGCGCCTCGTCCCGGCGACCCAGACCGCCCCACCCGGCGTCACCGTCACCGCGTCGTAGGAGTCGCGGCGGTCGTTGTGGACGACACTCCACTGACCGGCCCGCGCCTCGGTCTCGGCGGCGGCCGGTCCCGTGGTGGCGAAAAGGACGACGACCGCGGCGGTGCCACGAAACAACATTCCCATAAGGGTGAGACGCGCCTTTCGGCGAAAAAGTTGGCACGCCGATGGGCATGGGCCGTGGCCGGGTGGCGCGAATGGAACCGCAGGTACGAAGGCGGTAAGGGCTGGGGCCTCTGGTACACCTGACCTCCGGGTGGAGGGCGTCAGGCTTCTGGGGGGTCCTGATGCCCGGTGGTCGCGGCGAGAAGGTTGTCCTCCAGGTGGCGGAGGCTTGCCAGCGCGGCGGCGCGCTCGGCGGCCGTCATCTGGCCGGCGGTCCGCTCCTCAAGGCGACTCCAGACCTGTTCGACCTGGTCGCGCAGGCTCAGCCCGGCCGGGGTCGACTCCACCAGCGTGACCCGGCCGTCCCCGGGATCGCTGACGCGGCGGACGTAGCCGGCGCGCTCCAGCCGCTGGACGGTGCGCGTCATCCTCGCCGAATCGGTGTCGAACACCTCGGCCAGGTCGCACTGCCGCAGCGGACCGGTCTCCCAGAGGTGCATCATCAGCAGCTCCTGCCCGGGGTGCAGGCCGACCTCCCGCAGCAACCGGCCGGCGAGCATACGGTGGGTCCTGGCCAGCCGGAAGATGGTGTGGCTGATCGGCCCTCCGGCCGCGGCGGCCGGCTGCCCTGGCCCGCGCGCGAGGCCCCCGTCGCAACCGGCGTCCGCGTCCATGCGCCCAGATTACCTGTGCCGGATGAGAAAGACCTGTTCCCATCTGGGGAAGAGTGGAATGAACCTGGAGGGACGCCAGTTAGCTGTCCAAGACAGCTAATGCGCCGCGTGGGACCGGGACACAGCCTGGACGACCGCGGCGCCCACAGCGACCCTGAGGAGGCGAGCGCCCCATGAAGGCCATCGTCATCGACCGTTTCGGCGGCCCCGAAGTACTGCGCCTGTCCGACGTGCCGCTGCCCGACCCCGGGCCCGGCCAGATCCGCGTCCAGGTCCGCGCGGCGTCGGTCGTCCCCCTGGACGGCAAGATCCGCTCCGGCGTGATGGAACAGATGTTCCCGACCCCGCTGCCGGCGATCCTCGGCCGCGAGGTCGCCGGGATCGTCGACGCGCTCGGCGACGGCGTCACCGACGTCGCCGTCGGCGACCGGGTGTTCGGCTGGAGCGACCCGCCCGCCGGCTCGCACGCCGAACACACCCTTTCCTCCAGGTACGCGGTGATTCCCGAGGGGCTGGACTTCGCGACGGCGGTGAGCCTGCCGGTGTCCGGGGAGACGGCGACCCGGGTCCTGGACCAGCTCGCGATCGGCGACGGCGAAACCCTGCTGATCCACGGCGCGAGCGGGGCGGTCGGCGAGCTGGCCGTCCAGCTCGCGGTCGCCCGTGGCGCGACGGTGATCGGCACCACGAGCGCCGCCGGCGCCGAGCGCGTGCGGGCCCTCGGCGCGGTCCCGACCGGCTATGGCCCCGGCCTGGTGGAACGGGTCCGGGAGCTGGCGCCGAAGGGAGTGGACGCGGTGTTCGACGCGGCGGGCAAGGGGGCCCTGCCGGACTCGATCGAGCTGAGGGGCGGCACCGGCCGCATCGTCACCATCGCCGACCCGGCCGCCCAGGGCCTCGGCGTCGCCTTCTCCTCCGGGCCGACCGGCCCGGCCTTCGACCTCGGCACGCTGGCCAAGCGCGTGGTCCTCGGCGAGCTCACCACGACCATCGCCGCCACGTTCCCGTTCACCGATGCCGCCGAGGCGCAGCGGCTGAGCGACGGCGGGCACGCAGGCGGCAAGGTGATCCTGGTCCCCTGACCCCCCGCGCCCCGGCCCGCCGCCCTGAAGATCGGTTTCAGTGACGGCGGGCACGCCGCGGCACGGTGATCCTGGCCCTGACCCCCTTGCCCGGCCCGCCGCTCCTCTCTAGATCGGTGTGAGTGACGGCCGGCACGGCACGGTGATCCCCGCCTGGCCCGGTGTTCCACTCAAGATCGGTTATCGAATGGGTGTTTGAATCACCTGGGTATACTGGTCGTATGAGTGCTCCATTCCAGCGATCATTGCTGGATCTGGGCGAGGAGGCCGGGCCGGGGCCCCTCGGGTCCGGCGTGCGGCGCACGCTCCTCGACCACGGGGCGTGGATCGACGTCGTGCCCGGCTGGATCGGCGGCGCCGACGCGCTGTTCGACCGGCTGGCCGACGCGGTGCCCTGGAGCGCCGAGCGTCGCCACATGTACGACCGCGTCGTGGACGTCCCCCGGCTGCTGAAGTTCTACGACGAGGGCGAGGGCCTGCCCGACCCCGTCCTCGACCAGGCCAGGGTGGCGCTCAACGCGCACTACGCCGAGGAGCTCGGCGAGCCGTTCCGTACCGCCGGGCTGTGCCTCTACCGCGACGGCCGCGACAGCGTCGCCTGGCACGGCGACCGCATCGGGCGCGGCGCCACCCACGACACCATGGTGGCGATCATCTTGATCGGCACCCCGCGCGGCCTGCTGCTCCGCCCGCGCGGCGGCGGACCGGCCCTGCGCCACGACCTCGGGCACGGCGACCTCATCGTGATGGGCGGGAGCTGCCAGCGCACCTGGGAACACGCGATCCCCAAGACCACCCGCCCCACCGGCCCCCGCATCAGCATCCAGTTCCGCCCCCGAGGCGTCCGCTGAGCCCAGCTCGCGTTCTCTGGGCCCCGCCCGAGTCCCTGCCGCGTTCGCTGAGTCCCTGGACCGGGGTGGCACGCTGCGTTCCGGTTGCCGGGGTGACCTCGTCGATCGTGCCGGGCCGGGTGTGGTCTAGTGTCGCGCGGGTGACGATCAGGAACTCGCATTGCTCCTTCTGTGGTGAGCGCTTCGCCACCGGCCAGGTGTGGCCGCGTGTCTGCTCCGCCTGCGGGAACACCAGCTACCTCAACCCGCTGCCGGTCGCGGTCATGGTGCTGCCGGTGGACGGCGGCCTGCTGGTGGTCCGCCGGGACGTCGAGCCGCGCCGTGGCGGGCTCGCGCTGCCCGGCGGCTTCATCGACCTGGGCGAGACCTGGCAGCAGGGGGCCGTACGGGAGCTCCGCGAGGAGACCGGGGTCGTCGTCGACGCCGGCGACGTGCGGCTCCTCGACGTGCTCAGCGCCCCGGACGGCCACGTACTGATCTTCGCCCTGGGTCCGGAGACGCCCGCGTCGGCCCTGCCTCCCGTCGCCGCCACCTCGGAGACGACGGAGTGGCTGGTGATCGACGGACCTCAGGAGCTGGCGTTCCCCCTGCACACCGAAGTCGTGGCGAACTACTTCAGCCGGAGCTGACCCGCCCGCGCGCGGGATGGGGCCGCAAGGTGGCCGCCCAGAACTGTGTTCGGCGCGACCGGCCCGTGCGCGGGATGGGCGGCCGACTCCGGTGCAGGGCCGGGTGGGCGGGGTTAGGATCTGGATCAAGCGGGACGCCGGTCCGCAGGCGCCGCCGACCGGAGCGAGGCGAGGTCCCATGGGACGCCGCCGCCCGGCGGGGCACGAGCGGGGGGCGTGGTCACGGAGCCCGCGGGTGCGTGATGCCGTGAAAAGGGCGGAACCGAGCGGTGGAGCAGACCTGGCGGGTCCGCGTCGGCGGCGACGATGGCGAGGTCCACGGAGCCGGGGTACTCCTGGACGGCGAGCACGTCCTGACCTGCGCCCATGTCGTGGAGAACGCCCTCGGCGGCGGCGACCCGCGCACGGCCTCCGTCGTCGTCGACCTCCCGCTGTGGCCGCGAGCGGGCCGGTACACCGCGCGCGTCGTGCCCGGAGGCTGGCACCCGGCCGACCACGAGGGCCGGGGCGACATCGCGGTGCTGCGCGTCGAGGACGGCCCGGTCGCGGACGCGTCCGGTGCCCCGCTCGGACGGGCGGCGCGGCGCGGGCGCTCGGTCCACGTCTTCGGCCACCCGCACCGCCACGACGACGGGGTGGAGGCGCAGGCGTGGATCTCGGGCCTGGGCGGTCGCGGCGACTGGTTCCAGCTCGAGGCCAGGTCGGCGACGGGCCGCCCGATCGAGGAGGGGTTCAGCGGCGGAGGCGTCGTCGACACCGCGAGCGGCCTGGTCGTCGGCATCGTCGTGGCCAGGGACCGTGACGCGGGGGCGCGGGTCGCGTGGATGATCCCGCTCGACGTCGTGGCCTCGTACTGGCCGCCGCTGCGCGACCTCCTCGAACGCTCCCCCTACGCACCGGCCGCCCATGAACCCGTCCCACCCGCCCCGGCACGGTGGGACCCCGACATCGCGGCCCCCCGGCGGCTCGCGGACGCCGACCCGATCGGCCTGGGCGTGCATCGCGCCATCTCGGTCGAACCCGAGATCGGGACCGACCCCGAAGGCGGGGGTGCCGGGGATCTTCCGGTGTTCGTGGTGCGGGACCATGATCGGCGGTTGCGGCGGAGTCTCGAACGGGCGCGGTCCGCCAGTCGCATGATCGTCCTGGTGGGCGGCTCCTCGACGGGGAAGACGCGCAGCGCCTACGAGGGGGTCCGCGACCAGCTCGGCGCCTGGGACCTGATTCATCCCTTCACCTCGGACGAGCTGATCGCCACCCTCAGGAGCAGGCAGGACCACCCACGGACCATCCTGTGGCTGAACGAGGGCCAGATCTACTTCGACGGTGCCCGAGGGGAGGCGGCGGCCGAGAGCGTGCGCCGGGCACTGACCCGGCCCGGACCGGTGGTGGTGGTCACCACCATGTGGCCGGACTACTGGTTCGCCTTCACCCGGCCGCCCGCCCCCGGCGCCCCCGACCCCCACCGGCAGATCCGCGAGCTGCTCGACCTGGCCGTACGCGTGGACGTCCCGGAACGGTTCGGGGAGCAGGACCTCGCCGCCGCCGCCCGGCTCGCCGGGGAGGACGCGCGGATCGCCTCCGCGCTCGAATCGAGCGCGCACGGCCACGGGCTGACCCAGATCCTCGCGGGCGGGCTGGATCTGATCCACCGGTGGGAGAACGCCTCGAACCCGTACGGCAGGGCGCTCATCACGGCCGCGATCAAGCTGCGGCACCTCGGACATCAGGACGCCATCTCGCCCGCGCTGCTACGCGACGCCGGGACGCTGGAGCTGACCGGCCCGCAGCTCGCCGGCGCGCCGGGCACCTGGTTCGAGGACGCGGTCGCGTACGCGTCGCAGCCGGTGAAGGGGGCCATCGCCCCGCTCACCGCCACCGCGCCGGCGGTCGGCCAGACCAGGGGCTACGAGCTCGCCGACTACCTCTTCTATTACGGCCGCGCCTCCCACCGGACGGGGCCGCCGGCCGACGCGCTCTGGGACGTCCTGGCCCGGCACACCTCCCAGCCGGACGACCTGAACCGGCTGGGCGCGGCGGCGGCGAACCGGGCGCGGTACCGGCATGCCGCGCTGCTGTGGCGCGCCGCCCTCGTGCGCGGGAGCGGTGAGACGTTCTGGTCGCTGCGCCGCCTGCTGCTGCGCGCGGGGCGGACCGGCGAGGCGGAGGAGGTGCTGTCGCTGGCGCCCGTCGTGGACCGGACGACCCTGCCGACCCTGATCGGGCTCCTGCAGCGGGCGGGCCGGCCCGACCGGGCCCGTGACCTGCTTCGCGAGGCCGCCGACGCGGGCGACACCGGCGCGGCCCGGCGGCTGGCGGTGCTGCTGGTCCAGTCCGGTCGCCGGCAGGAGGGCGAGCGGGAACTCAGGCGGGCGGCGGCGACCGGCGACCGGGACGCCGCCCGACTCATGGCGTCCCTGCTCGAACGGACCCCCCCTCCCGAACAGACCCCATCCGAACAGACCCCCTCCGGAGAGACGCCGTCCGACCGGACGCCACCCGGAGGGGCGCCGTCGTCCGGGCGGGCGAACCCTGGGCGGGCCGCGCGCCACGGTCACACGCGTGCGGCGGCCTCCGCTCACGAGATGGCCGTTTTCCTCTTCAGGACCGGACGCGAGGAGGATGCCGAGCGGCTGCTCCGCGAGTCGGCGGCGTCGGGGGACCACGACGCGGCCCACCTCCTGGCGAGCCTGCTGCTCCGCGCGGACCGGCGGGCCGACGCCGAGACCCTCCTTCGGGAGACCGCCGGACGAGGTGACCCGGCGGCGGCGCACCGGCTGAAGGCGATGACGCCGCAGGACACGCCCTCGACCCCGTCCGAAGGCACGTCGGCGGCCGGCACCGCTCTCGGATCAGGAGGCACGCCGACGGCTGACAGGGTTCGCGGACCCGGCGGCACGCCCGTGGCCGACGCCACTCCGAGATCCGGCGACGCGCCCGGGGGCGACGCGGCTTCCGGGTCCGGTGGTGATCGGCGTGCGGCGCGTAGGCGTGCGGGAGGGCCGCAGAAGTCCGGGAGGGGGGAGCAGAAGCCGAGCCGGGCCAGGATGAGGGCGACGGAGCTGGAGGAGGCCGGGGAGATCCAGCAGGCCGTGCGTGTCCTCCGCGACGCCGCGCGGCAGGGTGACATGGACGCCGCACGGAAGCTCGCCCTCGTCCTGCGTAAGGACGGCCACGAGGACGAGGCGGTGCGCGTGCTGCGCGATGCCGTCGCGCACGGTGACGCCGACTCGATCCAGCTCCTGGAGATCATGCTCGTCCGGCTGGGACGCAACGCCGAGGCGCGCGACCTGGTCAGATACGGACTCCTCGCCGACGGCACCACGGCCACCACCTGGTGACCATCGAAAGCCGGTCGCGAGACAGGACCGGACGTGGGGGTCAGTGGTCCAAGGGGTTCGCGCGGATTCGTTCGGCGGCGCCGGTGCGGACGAAGGTGGCCGCGCGGCTGGTCGGTTTGCGGGCGGCCTGGTCCTCGAAGCACGCGAGGAACTCCTCGCCCAGCCCCAGCCGGGGGTACCGCTCCAGCACCTCGGCCCGCAGCCCGGCCGGGAAGTCCGCCAGGCGGCGCCCGGAGATGTCCAGGCCGGTGGACAGCTCCAGCAGGTGCCCTTCGGGGTCCTGTGTCACGTCCACCTCGTCCCACATGTGCCGCACGATCACCTCGGACGCCCGCACGCGCCGTTCGACCGGCCACCCCGCAGCGGCGCCGAAGACCCACGCGACGTGGCCACCGGCCTCCTCGAACGGCACGGTGTGGCTGTCGAACTCCTTGACCAGGCCGATGTCGTGCAACATCGCCGACACGTACAGCAGCTCGGCGTCGAAGGCGATCCCGTTCATGGCGCCGTAGGCCGCCGCCCACAGGTAGGCCCGCGTGGAGTGGTTCAGCAGGGCGGGCGGACAGTAGGCGGTCGCCACCTCCAGCGCCCCACGGGCGGCGGGGGTGTCGGGCAGCACGATGTCGGCGAATCTCATGGGTACAGCTTGTCCTACGCGTTCACGGGCGGGCGGTCTGGGGCTGGAGGGTGGACATGGCCTCCTTGAGGGTGGCGCGGTCGACGTCGGCCCGCAGGCCGCTGAGGCGGATGACGTGGCCGTCCTCGACGACGGCGTACTCGTGCCGCCCGCCGCTGACGCGGTACCACCCCACGTCGTCGGCCTCGCACGAGACCGGCGCGGCCGGGGGCTCGGCGTCGTGGACGGGCCGTTCGCGGCAGAGGGCGTCGCTGAACGCACCCCGGTCGACGCCGAACCACACCTGCCTGCCCTCGGCGGACAGGTAGAACGTCTGGAACCCGTTGTCGTTGTACACGCTCATGGACTGCTCGACCGGCTCGTACCCCCGCAGGTCGACCAGGTAGACCATGTCGGGCGCGACCCCTTGGGACCGCAGCCCGTCGAGCCGGGCGCGGCTGAGCGTCGTGCCCCCGGCGCAGCCGCCGAGCAGCGCACCCCCGGCGAGCACGAGCAGGACGAGTCTCGGCATCACGCCCCAACTCTTCACCATGACCGGCGGTCAGATGGCCCGTGCGGGGAAAGGGTCCGCTTCCGGCCGCGGCACATCACCGGAAGACGGGTGGTTTCGGACGGTCCCGGGTCGCGGGCGGGCACGGCCGATGACGCGGCGGTCACGGAGACGTCATCGCCGCTGGTGAGGTTGGGTCTTCTCAAGGGGAACCGGGCGGGTTATCAAGAGGCCGAGAGGCATTGTGAGCCGGACGCTTCCTCAAGGGCCCCCGCGCCGAACCCGGCGGCGCCGCGGTCACGACCGGCGACCCGGATCCGAAGCGGACGGAGAGCGGCATGCGCCGAGCACGAAGAGTGGTTTCCCGATTACTGTACATCACCGCGATGCTCCTGACCGGCCTCACCCTGACCGGGACCAGTGCCCGGGCCGCCGTCCCCGATCTGTGGGGGTTCGCGTACGTCGACGTCTTCGCCGGCGTCCCCGACCTCTCGCGCCAGGCGGGGAGCTGGCCGGCCGCGGACACGGTGACGGTGTCCTCGGGCGCGGTCGGCGAGGTCATCGTGCGATTCCCGAAGATCGGCACGACGAGCACGGGCAGCCCCGGCGTCGCGCACGTCACGGCGGTCTCCCCGGGGGCCGATTGGTGCCAGGTCGAGAAGTGGTGGCCGGCCGGCGGCGACGAGCTGGTGGCGGTGCGGTGCTACCACTACGGCGGCATCCCGGTGTTCCGGATGTTCTCCATCGTCTTCGAGGCGAGTTCCGGCACGCTGAGCGGCGGCCCCGCGCTCGGCTACCTGCACTGGAACGGCACCGCCGTCGCCTCGCGCTACAGCTCGGTGGCGAGCCCGATCACCGTCACCTCGATGGGGCTCGGCAGCTGGAAGGTGGTGTTCAACGGCCTGGGCTCGGCGACCCTCGCGGGGAACGTCCAGGTGACGGCGGTCAACGGGGCCGCGGCGGCCCGGTGCAAGGTGGGGAACTGGGTGTCGTTCCCCGGGTCGCAACAGGTCCAGGTGTCGTGCCGCGACGGGTCGTTCAGCCTGTTCGACACGGGATGGACCATCACCTACCACCGTGAACGGGCCATCACCGGGCGGGCTTTCCCGCCGAAGAACTTCGCCTACACCTACGACAACATGCCCGGCAGCGCGGGCCCGTACGCGCCCGTTCCCGTGGCCGTCAACTACAACTCCAAGGCGATGGTGAACTCCGTCCAGACGGCCGGGGCGGGCCGGCGCCTGGTGAGGTTCCCGCAGGTCGGGCTGTTGCCGAACCACGTGCAGGCGACGGCTTACGGCCTGGGTGAGGAGTACTGCAACCTGATGTCCCCCTGGGCGGTGGTCGCCGGGGACGTGATCATGAACAGCGTCGCCTGCTACAACGGCCCGATCCTGGTCGACCAGCCCTCGCTGGTCACCTACACCGCGGTGGGGTGACCGGCGTCAGGCGCCGGCCCGGGAACGGTCGTGGGCGGCGCGGGCGTCCATGACGCTGGGCATCTCGCCTTCGAGCCATTCGATGAGGCCGTACAGGTGGCGCGCCGCCTCGCGGCCGAGCGGGGTCAGGCTGTACTCGACCTTGGGCGGGATGGTCACTTGTGCCTCGCGGTGGACCATCCCGTCGCGTTCCAGGGCCTGGAGGGTCTGGGCGAGCATCTTCTCGCTGACGCCGGAGACCCGGCGGCGCAGGGCGTTGAAGCGGTAGGTGCCCTCGCTGAGCGCGATCAGGGCGAGGATGCCCCACCGGCTGGTGATGTGCTCCATCGTCTCGCGGGAGGGGCACGCCTGGGCCAACACGTCGAAGATGATCTGCCCGTGGTCGTCACGCGCGAGGGCGGCCTGGTCTTCCATCCCCCTAGCTTACGTTCTCACCGCACTATCTCGATGTTGGGCACTATCCGACGGTTGGCACTTTCTCAAAGTTAGTACTAACGTGAGCCTCGAACCCCCGAGGGAAAGAGAGCCCACGATGATCGTTGTCACCGCCGCAGGCGGCCCGCTCGGCCGGCTCGTCGTCGAAGGCCTGCTGGAGACCACGCCCGCCGACCAGATCGTCGCGGCCGTTCGCGACCCGGCGAAGGTGGCCGGCCTCGCCGCGCGCGGAGTGACCGTGCGCGAGGCCGACTACGACCGGCCGGAGACGCTGAAGTCGGCGTTCGGCCCCGGCGACCGGGTCCTGCTCATCTCCAGCCCCACCGTGGGCGCCCGCCTCACCCAGCACCAGGCCGCGGTGGACGCCGCCGCGGCGGCCGGGGTCGCGCTGATCGCCTACACCGGCATCCTGCACTCCGACACCACCCCCATCGCGCTGGCGTCCGAGCACCAGGGCACCGAGGAGCACATCCGCGCGAGCGGGGTCCCGTTCACCCTCCTGCGCAACGGCTGGTACTCCGAGAACTACGTGCCCACGATCGCCCAGGCCGCCGAGCAGGGCACGATCTTCGGCTCGTCCGGTGAGGGCCGGGTCGCCAGCGCCACCCGCGCCGACTTCGCCGCCGCCGCGGTGGCCGTCCTCACCGGCGAGGGCCACGAGAACGCGGTGTACGAGCTGGCCGGCGACGTGGCGTGGAGCAAGGCGGAGCTGGCGGCGGAGGTGGCCTCGGTCGCGGGCCGGCCGGTCGTCTACCAGGACGTGCCGCGCGAGGAGTTCGAGCGCGCGCTGACCGAGGCGGGACTGCCCGAGCCGGTGGCGGCCGTGTACGGCGCCATCGAGCTCGACATCGCCGCCGGGGCCCTGGAGGACGCCTCGGGCGACCTGCGCCGGCTCATCGGCCGCCCCACCACTCCCCTGCGCGCCACGGTCACCGAGGCCCTGGCGACCGCCTGACGCCGGACGGCCCGGGACACCGGGCGCCGGGTCAGTCGAGGGCGCCGAGCGTGATGCCCTCGACGATGTGCCGCTGGGCGGCGACCGCGACCAGCAGCACCGGGACGATCGTGATGAGCGACGCCGCCATGATCAGGTTGTACTGGGTGGTGAACTGGCTCTGGAACACCGAGAGGCCCTGCGACAGCACGGCCATCTCGGTGGTGTTCACCACGATCAGCGGGAACAGGAAGTTGTTCCAGTTCTGCAGGAACAGGATGATGGCCAGCGCCGCGATCACCGGCCGCGCCAGCGGGGCGTACACGTGGAAGAAGACCCGCGACTCCGACGCCCCGTCGATGCGGGCGGCCTCGCCCAGCTCGCGCGGGGTGCCGAGGAAGAACTGGCGGAACAGGAAGGCGCCCAGCCCGGAGGCGATGTTGGGCACGATCAGCCCCTGGTAGGTGTTCAGCCAGTGCAGGTCGCCGAGGAGCTGCGACATCGGGACGATGATGGCGCTGAACGGCACCATCAGCCCGCTCAGCGCGAGAAGGAACAGCGGCCGTTTGGCGGGGAAGTCGAGCAGGGCGAACGCGTAGCCCGCCAGCAGCCCGCTGGTGAGCTGCCCGGCGGTGGCCGCCACCCCGAAGATCGCGGTGTTGAGGTACCAGCGGCCGAACGGGGCCTGCGACAGGGCCTGCCCGATGTTCCCCCACTGCGGGTCACGCGGCCACAGCGGCGCCGCCGGGTTGATGATCTCGGCGTCGGTCTTCAGCGCGCTGACCGCCATCCAGACCAGCGGGAACGCCACGACGAGGACCGCCACCCCGAGCAGGACGTACACCACCGCCCGGCGGGCGACCAGGCCGGCGGGCACGGCCGCCCGCCGCGCCGGGGCGGACGGACGGCGCGGCGGCGCGTCCGCGACCCGGCTAGCGGGCACGGTCCACCCGCCCGAGCAGCCAGATCTGCGCGATGGTGACCAGCAGCGACAGCAGGAACAACGCGACTCCCATGGCGTTCGCCCGTCCGGTGTCGAACTGCACGAACCCCTCGTCGTAGACGTAGTACAGGGCGGTCTGGGTGGCGCCGTCGGGGCCACCCTGGGTCAGCACGTAGATCTGGGTGAAGGTCTGCAGGCCGGTGAGCGTGGTGACCACCCAGATCAGCAGGGTGTGCCGGCGCATCATCGGCCACTGGACGTGGACGAACCTGCGCCAGGCCCCGGCGCCGTCGACGCTGGCCGCGTCCAGCACGTCCCCGGGGACCGACTTCAGGGCGGCCAGGTACAGGATGACGTTCTGCCCGAAGAACTGCCACGCGCCGAAGGTCAGCACCGCGACCAGCGCGGGGCCCGGCGCCGACAGGAAGTCCGCCTGCGGCAGGTGGACGGCGGTCAGCAGCCTGTTGACCAGACCGAACTGCGGCGCGAACATGTTCGCCCAGATCAGCGCGGTGGCGACGACCGGGACGACCAGGGGGATGACGAACGGCGCGCGCAGCCGGGCCACGCCGGGCGCGCCGGAGTTGAGCAGCAGCCCGAGCGCGAGCCCGGCGCCCATCGTCAGCAGCACGAAGCCCGCCGTGTAGACGCCGGTGACGCCGAGCGCGTGCCCGCCGCCCTCCTGGAGCATCGACCGGTAGTTGTCCAGGCCGGCGAACGTCGGCGAGGTGTCGAACACCCCGCCGCTGTACAGGCTGCGCCACAGGAGCATCGCGAGCGGGACGAGCGAGAACAGCACGGTGAGCACCACCGTGGGTGCCACGAACGCGTACGCGAGCGTCCAGACGCGGTACCGCTGCCGCATCAGCCGAGTTTCTTCAGCGCCGCGTCTCCGGTGCGCGCCGCCGCCGCCAGTGCCTCGGCCGGGGTCGTGCGTCCTTGCAACGCGGCGTTGATCTGGGTCCACAGGCCCTTGGAGATGGCGTCGTAGGCGGGGGTGATCGGGCGGACCTTGCCGGTCTTCTCGGCGTCGGCGAACACGGTGTAGGTGGGGTTCTCGGCGATGTGGTCCTTGAGCGCCCGTTGGTCGAGCTGGGCCGGGTCGGAGGGCAGGCCGCCGTTCTTGGCGGCGAGGTAGGCGCCGCGCTCGGGGGTGGCCAGGAACCTCAGGAACTCAAGGCCCGCCTTCTCCGCGCCGGCGCCGGTCTTGAGCAGCGCCGCCACGCCGATGCCCATGCTCGTGGAGGTGCCCGCGGCGCCCGCCGGCATCGGGGCGACGCCGAAGTCCACGCCGGCCTTCTGGAACGTCGGCACCGCCCACTGGCCGTTGACGATCATGGCGACGGTGCGGCCGGCGAACGCGGGCGCCCCGTCGAAGCTGCCCGCCTGCGCGTAGCTGGTGCCCGGCGCCGACTTGGACCGGATCAGGTCGACCCAGGTGGTGAGGGCCTTGACCCCGGCGGGGCTGTTGAAGGCGGTCGCGGTGCCGTCGGGGCTGAGGAACGACCCGCCTTCGGCGTGGAGCATCGGCGCCCAGGCGAAGGTGATCCACTCCGCCTCGCCGAGCGGGACGTAGAAGCCGTACTTGTTCTTGGCGGGGTCGGAGAGCTTCTTGGCGTCCTCGGCCAGCTCGGTCCACGTCGCGGGCGGGCCGTCGATGCCCGCGGCCGCGAAGGCCTTCTTGTCGTAGAACAGCACGATGTCACCGACGCCGGCCAGGGCCATGCCGAGCTGGTGGCCCTTGTAGAACAGCGAGTCCCTGATGCCGGGGTACAGCGCGGCGGTCTCGGCGGCGAGCTTGCCGTCGAGCGGGATGAGCTTGCCGCTCTGGGCGATGACCGGCAGGTCGGAGGGGTTCTGGGTGAGCAGCACCGTGGGCTGGGTGCCGTTCTTCAGCGCCCCGATCACCTTGGGGAGGTACTGGTCGGAGCTGGCGATGAACTGGCCCTTGGCGTGCATGCCGGGGTGGGCCTTGTCGAAGGCCGCGTCGATCTCGGCGATCTGGTCGGGCTGCCAGCCGCTGGTCCAGTACGTGAACGTGCCGTCCGCGCCGGCCGTCCCGCTCGCGGACCCGCCGCCGGACCCGCCCGATCCGCTCGACCCGCCTGATCCGCCGCACGCGGCGGCGGCGAGGACGAGGCCGAGCGCGGTCGCGCCGGCGGCGATCCTCCTGCTGATCATCATTGTCCTGTCGCTCTCCGGCGCCCGCCACCTGGGGACATGGAAAGCGCCTGACCGAAACCGCCGCCCCGCCGGACTCCCCGGGTCCGTGGATCATGATAACCCTTCTGTCCGGTAGGTAAATAGGCGGTCAGGTTCCGGTCAGGAACGGTCCCCGTCCGGGGGACGTCAGCGCAGGCCGACCGTGGTGGGCAGGGTCGCGAAGCCGTGCACGTTCGGGTTGTAGGCCCTCCTGGCGGCGCGGAGGTCGATCTCGTATCCCGGCCGCACGCGGGCGGTGAGCTCTTCGAGCATGACGCGCGCCTCCAGGCGGGCGAGCCCGGCGCCGAGGCAGAAGTGCGGCCCGACGGCGAACGGGACCGCGTCGCCGGTGTCCCGGCCGATGTCGAACCGGCCGGGGTCGGCGAAGACGCGCGGGTCGCGGTTGGCCGCCCCGACGAGCAGCAGCACCCGCGACCCCGCGGGGACGGTGACGCCGTGGAAGACGGTGTCGGCGGTGAGCAGGCGGGCGGACATCTGCCCGGGCCCGTCCCAGCGCAGCGTCTCCTCCACCCATCCCGCGACGCCGCCGTCCCAGGCGGCCTCCCGCTGGCCGGGGTCGCGCCACGCGGCGTGCCAGGCGTTCCCGACGAGCTTGGCCGTGGTCTCGTTGCCGGCGACGCCGAGGAGCATGAGCACCGGGACGATGTCGCGGTCGGTGAGCGCGGCCCCGCCGGCCTCGGCGTGGATCAGCGCGCTCGCCAGGTCGTCGGCGGGCTCGCGCCGGCGTTCGCGCACGAGGTCGGCGTAGTAGCCGGCGAGCGCCCTGTTCGCCTCGCGCATCGAGCCGGGCACGCCGCGCACCCCGTCAGGCCGCTCAAGGAGCCGCTCGGACCACGTCCGGATCCGGGGGCGGTCGGCGGCGGGCACCCCGATCATCGTGGAGATCACGTCGACGGGCACCTTGGCGGCGTAGTCGCCGATGAGGTCGAAGGTGCCGCCGCCGGCGAGCGCGGCGTCCAGGTGCCGTACGGCGAGGCGGCGCACGACCGGCTCCATCTCGCGCACCCGGCGCGGGGTGAACCCCGCCGACACCAGGGCCCGCATCCCGGTGTGGCGCGGGGGGTCCATCGCGAGGAACGACGAGAACCGGTGCGCGTCCGGGCCCCACTGCTCCAGGGTGACGCCGTGCGAGCTGGAGAACAGGGCGGTGTCCCGGTACGCCGCGTCGACGTCGGCGTGCCGGGACAGGGCGTGGAAGCCCAGGTCCTCGGCGTGGTACAACGGCCGTTCCTCGCGCAGCCACTCGTAGGTGGGCCACGGGTCGGACTGCAGGTCGTGGTCGAACGGGTCGTATCGCGGCACGAAACCCCTTCCAGGTCGATCGCGGCGTTCGTCCGGAGGTGCCAGGCATGATTATTTCGTCGCGCGGCGGCGGGTGCCATGCCGCTTTCCCGGACGCGGCGAGGGGGTTTCCCTCGGCGAGGACGGGTACGCGAGACTTCTGAGGCGGACGCGCGGCGTCCTCCCCCGCAGCCGAGGGAAAGGAACCCGTCCATGGCCAACCGGCAGCGCGTCGTCATCGTCGGCGGAGGATTCGCGGGGTTCACCGCGGCACGCCATCTCTCCCGCATCGCCAAGGGCGCGGTCGAGATCGTGCTGATCAACCCGACCGACTACTTCCTCTACCTGCCCCTGCTCCCCGAGGTGGCGGCGGGGATCCTGGACCCGCGCAAGGTGGCCATCCCGCTGTCGCGCGGCAGCCGCGGCGTCCGCCACCTTCTGGCGAGCGTCGACAGGGTGGACGTCGAGGGGCGGCGCGTGGAGTGCACCGACGCCGAGGGCGGGCACCGCGAGCTGCGCTACGACCGGCTGGTCATCGCGATCGGCAGCGTCAACAAGCTGCTGCCCGTCCCGGGGGTGGCCGAGTACGCGCACGGTTTCCGCAGCATCGCCGAGGCGCTGTACCTGCGCGACCACCTCATCCGCCAGATCGAGCTCGCCGACGCGACCGACGACGCCAAGGAACGGACGGCGCGCTGCACGTTCGTGGTGGTCGGCGCGGGCTACACCGGCACCGAGGTCGCGGCCCAGGGCCAGTTGCTCACCAGGGACGTCGAGCGGCACCGGCCCGGCCTGGCCGACCAGCCGCTGCGCTGGATCCTGGTCGACAAGGCGCCGCGCATCCTGCCCGAGCTGGACGAGCGCCTCTCCCGGACGGCCCACAGGACCCTGGCCGACCGGGGCGTCGAGATCCGCACCGGCACCACCGTCTCGGAGGCCACCGCCGAGGGGGTCAAGCTGTCGGACGGGGAGTTCGTGCCGACGCGGTCGCTGGTCTGGTGCGTCGGCGTCGCCGTGGACCCGCTGGTGGAGGCGCTCGGGCTGCCGACCAGGAAGGGCCGCCTGCTGGTCGACGAGTACCTGACCGTGCCCGGGCACCCGGAGATCTTCGCCTGCGGCGACTCGGCGGCGGTGCCGGACCTCACCCGCCCCGGCGAGTACACCGCCATGACCGCCCAGCACGCCACCCGCCAGGGCAGGCGCGCGGCCCTGAACGTCGCCGCGTCCTACGGCCGGGGGGAACGGCGCCCGTACCGGCACAGCGACCTCGGGTTCGTGGTCGACCTGGCCGGGGCCAAGGCCGCCGCCAACCCGCTCGGCGTGCCGCTGTCGGGCATCGTCGCCAAGGCGGTGACGCGCGGCTACCACCTGCTGTCGGTCCCCGGCGGCCGGACGCGGATCGCCGGGAACTGGCTGCTGGACGCGGTGCTCCCCCGCCAGACCGTGCAGCTCGACATCGTGCGCGCCAAGGCCGTCCCGCTCACCTCCACCGCCCCGGAACGGCCGCACGGGCTCACCGGGTGACGCCCTCGCGGGCCGTCGCGCGGGGTCAGAGGTGACGACCGCGCGAGGTCAGAGGTCGACGGCGCCGCCGCTGCGCCAGTAGACGTTGTTCTCCCTGCTGAGCAGCTCCTCCTCGACGAGGTAGCGGCGCAGCGCCGCGAAGTCGTCGTGGAAGGCGCGCAGGGCGAGGTTGACGTCCTTCTCGGGGTAGCGGACGCCGGGCTCGAAGACGCGCGCGATGTGGTTGAGCACGGCGAGCCGCTTCTCGTGCCGCGTGGGGATGGCCCGCAGGCGCCCCTCGACCAGGAAGTTCCCGACGACGCGGTCCTCGTCGGAGACCGGGGCGGCGGGCTTGGCCGTGGCGTGCAGCAACTCGCGGAACCGCTCGCGGCGCACGTGCCAGCCGTCCGGCGTCCGCTCGGCCAGGCCGCCGCGCTCCAGCCGGTCCAGGGTCCGCCGCGTGGCGTCCTGGTCGAGCCCGGCGGCCGACGGGTCGCCGTGCAGGACCAGGGCGGACACGACCCGCAGGTTGTCCTCCTGGTACAGCAGCCCGAGGACGCGTCTGATCTCTTCCTCACTCATCGCCGCTCGTCCCTCCACTCCGATGACCGGCCTCGGCCCGGCCCCTCCGCGCGGGTGACGCCCTAACGGCCGGCCGATACCTCGCCCCATCATTCCCAACCCGGCGCGACCTTTCACCCTAGTATTGGGGCGAACGTGGATCTTCGGGGCTCAGGGAGGAACGTGGCGTCGCACGAGACGGCCCCGCGGCGCGTGGGGGCGGACACGCCGAACATCGCGCGGATGTACGACTACTGGCTCGGCGGGAAGGACAACTTCGCCACCGACCGGGAGAGCGCCGAGGAGATCGTCAGGATCTCGCGGGGCAAGGTCCTGCGCGGCGTGCGGCTGAACCGCGCCTTCCTCGGCCGGGCCGTGCGGGCCGCCGCCTCGGCCGGGGTCCGCCAGTTCCTCGACCTCGGGTCCGGCCTGCCGACCCGCGAGAACGTCCACGAGGTCGCCGGGCCCGGGGCCCGGGTGGTGTACGTGGACTACGACCCGGTGGTGGCCAGCCACGCGCGCGCCATCCTGGCCCGCTCGGAGGGCGTCGGCTTCGTCGAGGCCGACCTGCGGCGGCCCGCCGCCCTGCTCGGCGACCCCACGGTCCGCGAGCTCATCGACTTCACCGAGCCGGTCGCGGTGCTGTTCGTCTCGGTCCTGCACTTCGTGGACGACGCGGCGGGCCCCGGGGCCATCGTCGGGGAGTACCGCGACGCGCTGGTCCCGGGGAGCCACATGGTGCTGTCGCACCTGTCCACGGAGAACTTCCCCGACAAGATCGCCCAGACCGAGCGCGTCTACCAGGGGGCCAGCGCCCCGATGGGCGCGCGCACCCGCGCGGAGATCCTCGGGTTCTTCGACGGCTTCGAGCTGCTCCCCCCGGGCCTGGTCGGGCCGACCGAGTGGAACCCCGGCGCCCGGGACACCTCGCTGGAGAAGTTCGCCGGCCTGGTCGGCGTCGGCGTCAAACACTGACCCGCGCCGCCGGGCGAAGGGCGGCGCGCACCCGGCGAGGGGCGGCCGCCGGAGTACCGACCGGTCAGAGCGCCCGCAGGTACTGGGCGGCCCGCCGGAGTACGGACCGGTCAGAGCGCCCGCAGGTACTGGACGGCCCGGCGGGGTTCGGCGCCGAGCTCGCGGGCGGCGAGGTTCGGCCAGTACGGGGTGCGCAGCAGCTCGCGTCCGAGCAGCACGGCGTCGGCCCGCCCCGAGGCGATGATCTTCTCCGCCTGCCGCGCATCGGTGATCTCGCCGACGGCGGCCACGGGCAGGCCGGTCTCGGCCCGCACCCGCGCCGCGAACGGCACCTGGTAGCCCGGCCCGGTGGGGATCCGCGCCCCGGGGGCGTTGCCGCCCGTCGAGGTGTCCAGCAGGTCGACGCCGTGGGCGAGCAGCTCCTTGGCGAAGCGGACGGTGTCGTCGGCGGTCCAGCCGTCCCGGTCGTCCTCGGGGTTCTCGGTGAGCCAGTCGGTCGCCGAGACGCGGAACAGGACCGGCAGGTCCTCGGGCCACACCGCGCGGACGGCGTCCACGACCTCCAGCGGGAAGCGGACGCGGTTCTCGTACGCGCCGCCGTAAGCGTCGGTGCGGTGGTTGCTGTGGGGCGAGAGGAACTCGTTGATCAGGTAACCGTGCGCGCCGTGGATCTCCACCACCTGGAACCCGGCGGCGAGCGCGCGCCGCGCCGCGGCGGCGAAGCCGGCCACGATCCGCCGGATCCCGGCGGTGTCCAGCTCGGCGGGGACCTGGTGGCCTTGGGCGAACGGCACCGGGCTGGGCGCGACCGGGCGCCAGCCGCCCTCGCCGGGGCCGAGGGGCCGCCCGCCGCGCCAGGGGGCGTCGGTGGAGGCCTTGCGACCGGCGTGGGCGAGCTGGATGCCGGGCACGGCGCCCTGCTCGCGCAGGAAGCGGGTGATCCGGGTGAAGGCCGCCTGCTGGCGGTCGTTGTAGAGCCCGAGGTCGGCGGGGCTGATGCGGCCCTCGGCCGTCACGGCGGTGGCCTCGGTGAGGATCAGGCCGGCGCCGCCGACCGCGCGGGCGGCCTGGTGGGCGAGGTGCCAGTCGGTGGGGGCGCCCTGGTCAGGGCCGTCGGCGGCCGCGCTGTACTGGCACATCGGAGCCATCCAGGCGCGGTTCGGGATGGTCAGGCCGCGCAGGGTCAGGGGCTCGAACAACGCGCTCACGAGGGGGGCTCCTTCGGTCGGGCCGTCCGGGCGCCCTCGCGTCCGGTCCGCTGCTAGTACGATAACCTACGTACTACGACGGATGTCAAACTACGACGTCTCTCGTACAATGGGCCCAGCCGCGAGGGAGGGAAGCGCCATGACGTCGACGCCCGTACGGGCCCTGGCCCACCCCCTGCGCGAGGAGATCCGGCTGGAGGGCGTGCTGCACGCCCTGTCCGACCCGATGCGCCTGCGGGTGGTGAGCTACCTCGCCGCGCTCGGCGACCAGGAGGCGGCCTGCTCGGACATCGAGCTGGCGATCAGCAAGTCGACCACGACCCACCACTTCCGGGTGCTCCGCGAGGCCGGGGTGATCCGGCAGATCTACCGGGGAACGGCCAAGATGAACACCCTGCGGCGCGAGGACCTCGACGCCCTGTTCCCCCACCTGCTCCAGTCGGTCCTCGGCGCCGACGCGGCGCAGCGCCGGCGCCTGCTCGGCTGACGGCAGGCGGCAGGCGGCAGGCGGCAGGCCCGTGCGGCGGGCGGCGGGCCCGTGCGGCGGATTACCGGCCCGTGCCATTTGTTTGCCGCGCCGAGGCCTCTTTCGCGCGTCTTCCATTCCATGACTGGGTAATTCCTGATTCGCGGTGCCGTGTACTCTCAATGATCCTCCATATGAGGACGGCTCGCCAATTCAAGGAGAATAACTGACATGACCGATTCACCCCATAACGGGGTTCCCCAGCCGATACGCGGTGCAAAGGGCGCCGTCGACACCGGCCCCCGGAACGTCATGCTGGACCGGCAGAACCCCGACCTGATCACCCCGCCGGCCACCGACTACGGCACCGTGCCGAACCTGAAGTTCTCCTTCTCCATGGCGCACACCAGGATCGAGGAGGGCGGCTGGACCCGCGAGGTGACCACCCGCGAACTGCCGATCGCCACCACGCTGGCCGGCGTCGACATGAAACTCGACCCCGGCGTCTACCGCGAGCTGCACTGGCACAAAGAGTCGGAATGGGCCTATGTCCTGGAAGGGAGCTGCCGCATCGGCGCCGTCGACCAGGAAGGGTGCAATTTCCTCGATGACGTTGAAAAGGGCGATCTCTGGTTCTTCCCCCGAGGAATACCACATTACATCCAGGCGCTGGACGAAGGCGTCGAATTCCTGCTGGTCTTCGACGACGGCGCGTTCTCGGAGAACTCCACCTTCATGATGAGCGACTTCTTCGCCCACACCCCCAAGAGCGTGCTGGCGAAGAACTTCGGCTGGTCGGACCAGCAGATGCGGGACCTGCCTGAGAAGGAGAAGTACATCTTCCGCGGCCAGGTGCCGCCGGCGCTGGACTCCGACCGGGTGATCAGCCCCAGCGGGGACGTGCCGCGCACGTTCAAGCACCGGATGCTCGCCCAGACGCCCACCCGCTTCGACGGCGGGTCGGTGCGGGTCACCGACTCCACGAACTTCACCGCCGCCACCACGATCTCGGCCGCCCTGGTCGAGATCGAGCCGGGCGGGCTGCGCGAGCTGCACTGGCATCCCACCGACGACGAGTGGCAGTACTACATCTCCGGTTTCGGGCGCATGGGGGTCTTCGCCTCCTCCGGGCTGGCGCGCACGTTCAACTACCAGGCGGGCGACGTCGGGTACGTGCCCTTCGCCTACGGACACTACGTCGAGAACCTCGGCACCGAGCCGCTGGTGTTCCTGGAGATGTTCCGCAACCCCCGGTTCGAGGACATCTCGCTGACCCAGTGGATGGCCAACACCCCGGCGCAGGTCAGCGCCGACACGCTGAACGTCCCGCGCTCCATGATCGAGTCCCTGTCGAGGCAGAAGAACAGCGTCGTCCGGTGACCTCCCCCCGGGGCCGCGCGCGGCCGTCCGGAACCGGCACTTGCTAAGTACGCCGTCGTGGGCAATTATTTTCACTTGATCACATGAATGTGAAAGGAATGATTACCCGAGGGGAGCCGAGCCCGTGGACATCAGTGCCGCCGCCTACGTCGAGAAGGTCGAGAAGCTGGTGCGGGACGTCTCCGCGAGCCAGGCGACGGCGGTGCGGGACGCCGCCGCGCTGCTGTGCGCCTGCCTGCGCGGCGGCGGGGTGATCCAGGCCTTCGGCTCGGGGCACTCCGAGGCCATCGCGATGGAGATCGCCGGCCGGGCGGGGGGCCTGGTCCCCACCAACCGGCTCGCCCTTCGCGACCTGGTCCTGTACGGCGGGGAGCCGCCCGAGACGCTCAGGTCCGCCGAGCTGGAGCGCGACCCCTCGATCGCCCGCCGCATCTACGACCTCGCGCCGATCGAGCCGCAGGACGCCTTCGTCATCATCTCCAGCTCCGGGGTCAACGGCTCGGTGGTGGAGCTGGCCTCGATCGTCAAGGAGGGCGGGCACGGGCTGGTCGCGCTGACCTCGGTGCGCCACAGCACCGAGATGACCTCCCGCCACCCCTCGGGGCGCAAGCTGATGGACCTCGCCGACGTGGTCCTGGACAACGGTGCCCCGTACGGCGACGCGGTCATGCCGCTGCCCGAGGGCGGGACGTTCGGCGCGGTCTCGACGATCACCTCGGCGCTGCTGGCGCAGATGATGGTCGCCGAGGTGGTCAGGGAGCTGCTTGAGGCCGGCCAGACGCCGCCGATCTACCTGTCGTCCAACGTCGCCGGCGGCGACGAGCACAACCGGGTGCTGGAGAGCCGCTACGCCGGGCGCGTCCGCCGGGGCGGCTGACCCCCCGGCACCCACCGGGACCCCGTCCGCATACCGCCGTCCCCGACCCTGAAGCGTTGAAAACAGGTTTCACCGGAGAACCCTCGCGCCCGTACCCAGGCCCTCCGCCGAGGAGGACCGCACGGCGGGCACTCCACCCCCAGGAGGACCCCATGGCGGACCACCCCCTCTCCCGGCGCGGACTGCTGCGAAGCGCCGCGCTCGCCGGACTGCTCCTGCCGGCGGGCGGCGCGCTGTCGGCCTGCGCGTCCCCGTCCGGCGGCGGCACCACCGCGTCCAGGGCCCCGACCCTCGGGGCGCGGACGGCGGCCAACCCTCTGGCGATCCCCGAGGACCGGCCCTTCGAGGTGGTGATCTTCGACGGCGGGTTCGGCGACGCCTACGCCAGGGACATCCACGAGCCGCTGTTCAAGAAGGGGCACCCGAAGGTCGCGATCAAGCACACCGCCACCAAGGAGATCGCCAAGACGCTCCAGCCCCGGTTCGCCGGGGGCGACCCGCCCGAGTTCGTGAACAACTCCGGCTCCAACGCCATGGACTTCGGCGCGCTCGCCCAGGACGGCCAGCTCCAGGACCTCCGCGAGCTGCTGGACGCCCCGAGCTGGGACGACCCGGGCGTGAAGGTGCGGGACACGATCCTGCCGTCGGCGATCGAGCTCGGCAGCTACGACGGCGTCTTCTCGGTGCTGAACTACGCCAACACGGTGTGGGGTATCTGGTACTCCAAGAAGCTCTTCACCGCCAACGACTGGGAGGTCCCGAAGACCTGGGACGACTTCACGTCGCTCTGCGAGAAGATCAAGAAGTCGGGCGAGGCGGCGCCGTTCACCTACGCCGGCAAGCACCCGTTCTACATCTACGAGACGATCCTCACCCTCGCCGCCAAGATCGGCGGGGCCGGCGTGCTGACGAGCCTGGACAACCTGGAGGACGGGGCGTGGAAGGCCGAGCCGGTCACCAAGGCCGCGACCGCCTTCGCCGACCTCGGCGCGAAATATCTCATGCGGGGCACCGAAGGGCTGGACCACATCCAGACCCAGACGGCGCAGAACAAGTACCAGGTGGCCATGCTGCCCTGCGGGTCGTGGCTGGAGAACGAGCAGAAGGACTCCACCCCCGCCGACTTCGGCTACGCGATGTTCCCGCTGCCCTCCTTCGACACCTCCGACGCCCTGCCGTACGGCACGCTGCACTCCCGGCCCGGTGAGGAGTCCTTCGTGGCCGCCCGGTCGGCCAACCCGCGCGCCGGCATGGAGTACATGCGGGCCATGCTCTCCAAGGACGGCGCCGGCCGGTTCACCGAACTGGTCAGTACGCTGACCATCGTGAACGGCGCCGCCGAGGGGCGCACCCTCAAGCCCGGCCTGCAGAGCGCGGCGGCGGCCCTGAAGACGGCCGGCGAGCACGTCACCTACTTCCGGTTCCGCCAGTGGTACCAGGAGCTGCACGACGAGGTGGCCGCCGCCACCGGCCAGCTCATGGCGGGGCGGCTGAAGGTCGGCGAGTGGGCCGACCGGATCCAGCGCAAGTCCGACGAGGTCAAGAGCGACACCTCGGTCAAGAAGTTCACCCGCTGAGTCCGCGGGCGGCGTTCCCGGGGGCGCGGGCCACCGGGGTGAGAGGCGGTGAGCGAGGTGGCGGACGGCAGGCCGCGCCGGCCGGGCCGGGCCGGCAGGGAGGGCTTCGTCAGGGCGCGGTTCATCACGGGGTTCCTGGCCGCCCCCGTGCTGCTCTACCTGGTCTACGTGATCTCCCCCTACGCGCAGGCGTTCTCCATCGCGATGACCGACTGGCGGGGCGTGAGCGCCGCTCCCCGGTTCGTAGGGCTCGCGAACTTCGGCAGGCTGCTCGGCGACGGCGTCTTCTGGCGGGCGGTCGGCCACAACGCGCTGCTGCTGGTCCTGCTGCCGCTGCTCACCCTGGCGATCGCCCTGTTCTTCGCCTTCCTGCTCAACGCGGGCGGGCAGGGAGGCGGGGTCGCGGGCGTGTGGGGGTCGGGGTTCTACCGCGTGGTGTTCTTCTTCCCCCAGGTGCTGGCCGTGGCGATCGTGGCCGTGCTGTTCCAGCAGGTGTTCCGGCCGGACGGGAGCGGCATGCTCAACGGGCCGCTGATCGCCCTCGGCCTGGAGCCGGTGGGGTTCCTGTCCGATCCGGGGGTCGCGTTCTGGTCCATCCTGGCGGTGCTGGTCTGGCAGGCGGTGGGCTTCTACGTGGTGCTGTTCTCGGCGGGCATGGCCTCCATCCCCCGGGAGATGTTCGAGGCGGCGCGCATCGACGGTGCGGGGCGGGTGCAGCTCTTCGCCCGGGTGACCCTCCCCCTGCTGTGGGAGACCGTGCAGGTCGGGTGGATCTACCTCGGCATCGCGGCGCTGGACGTGTTCGCCCTGGTGTGGGTGATGACGGCCGAGCACGGCGGGCCCGACCATTCCACGACCGTGATGGCCGCCGAGGTCTACCGCAACGCCTTCCAGTACTTCAAGTTCGGCTACGCCTCGGCCATGGGCGTGGTGCTGTTCTTCTTCACGGTCGCCTTCGCGGTGCTGGCCCTGCGCCTGTCGCGCCGCGAGCGGATCGAGTTCTGATGGGCCGGGGCACGGCCGCGCGGGCGGGCGAGGGGGGCTGACCATGGTTTCGCGGGCGGAGAGGGTGACGCTGAGCCGGAGCGCGGCGCGCGAGCGGCGCAGGGCCAGGCTCGGGCCGCTGTCGGGGCTGTCGCACGTGGCGCTGATCGTGTGGACCGTGCTGGTCGTGGTGCCGATCGTGTGGACGTTCCTGGCCTCGGTGAAGAGCGAGGACGAGATCTTCGGCAGCGCCTGGTCGCTCCCGGCCACCCTGCGCTGGGACAACTGGGCGCGCGCCTGGGCCGGCGCGCACGTCGGGCTGTACATGCTCAACAGCGTGGTCGTCGTGGCGCTGGGCACCTTCGGCACCATGCTGCTCGGCTCCATGGCGGCCTACGTGCTCGCGCGCTACCGGTTCCGGGGCAACCGGGCGATCTACCTGCTGTTCGTCTCCGGGCTGGCGTTCCCGGTCTACCTGGCGCTGACCCCGCTGTTCTTCGTGGTGCGCAACCTCGGCGCCCTCCCGCTGGTCGGCCCGCTCATCGGCCTGGACACCCGCGGCGGCCTGGTGCTGGTCTACATCGCCTACTCGCTGCCGTTCACGGTGTTCTTCCTGTCGGCGTTCTTCCGCACGCTGCCCCAGGCGGTCGCGGAGGCGGCCTTCGTGGACGGGGCGTCGCACAGCCGGGTGTTCTTCCAGATCATGCTGCCGATGGCCCGGCCCGGCGTCGTGAGCATCACGATCTTCAACATCCTGGGCCAGTGGAACCAGTACCAGATCCCGCTGGTCCTGCTCAGCGGCCAGGCAAAGGATAAATGGGTCCTCACCCAGGGAATCGCGGACATCTCCACGGCCGCCGGGTACGACGCCGACTGGTCCGCCCTGTTCGCCGCCCTCAGCATGGCCATCCTGCCCATGCTGATCGTCTACACGATCTTCCAGCGGCAGATCCAGGCGGGCCTGACCACGGGCTCGTTCAAGTAGGCGCGCACGCCGCCACCCGCTATCCCGTGCGGACGTGCCAGTTCCGGTGCCGGGCCGCGGTGGCCCTGCGCTCGTCGGGGTCGGTCCCGCCCCAGATCCCGTGCTCCTGGCGGCTGGTCAACGCGTAGTCAAGACAGGCCGGCCGTACGGGGCACCGGCGGCAGACCGACTTGGCGCGCTCGTGCTGCGCGTGCCCGGGGCCCTTCGCCGAGATCGGGAAGAACAGCTCCGGATCCTCGCTGCGGCAGGCCGCGCGGCGCAGCCACGAGACGGCGGGTATGACGGTGTCCTGGATGACCATGACGTTCCCATGCAGGTGAGTGATGGACGGCGTACGGCTTCGCCGAGGAGTCGCGTGCCCGCTCTGAGGTGGTTGACACATCTTTGCGGAATTAATTTGCCGGGCCGTTTCCCCTATTTCGGGCAAAACTGCCTGCCCCTGACCTCGGCGCACGGCGTACTGCGTCCCTACCCTGAGATGATCGACTACACCAGTCGATCATGGGGTATGTGGGCCTTTGGGTCTTGACGAAGATCCTTACAACGCCAAGACTCACTGCACGCGCGTGCGACGGCCCGGGACGCCCCCTGCCCGGACCGGCACGCCGACTGGAGGCATCTCTCATGAGGAGTTCCGTCACCGGCAGGAGGGCAGCGGCCCTGATCGCCGGGCTCACCCTCCCCCTCGCCCTCGGGCTCAGCGCCCTCCCCGTGCTGGCAGCGCCCTCCCCCACCCCGGTACCCGTCGCGCCCGACCGGCAACCGGGCACCTCGGCGGACGGCGTCGCCCTGCTCCGCATCGTGGTCCCCGACGACGCCGCCCTGGACCGGCTCAACTCCCTCGGCGTCGACCTGGCCGAGTACAAGAAGCCCGTGAACGACGGCATCGAGGTGCACGCCGTGCTCAGCCCCCTGGAGGCCCAGGAGCTGCGCGCCCAGGGATTCGACGTGCGCGGCGCCATCTCCGACCGGGCCGACGCCGCCGCCAACCGGTCCGAGCGCGACTCCGCGATCAGGTCGGCCGACGCCGCCGACGCCGCCGAGACCGACACGCTGACCCCGCTGCGCGCCGAGTGGTTCACCAGCCTGGACGATCAGCGCTTCCTGGCGGTGGAGGTGAAGTCGAGCGCGACCGACGCCGAGACGGTGCTCACCGCCACCTGGGACAGCGGCAGGGGGACCGAGCCCGGCTCCGGCGGCACCACGACGATGTCGCGCTTCACCGACGCCGGGCAGTACATGTACCACCGGTTCAACGCCCCGCTGTCGGTGACCGCCACCCCCGCGAAGGTGACCGTGACCAGCAGCAGGGGCGGCACCGTCACGGTCCCGGTGACCAAGTGGCTGGGCGAGCGGCGCAAACCGCCCGGCTCGCACTACGTGGCGGACTTCGTCGACCACTACATGGACCCCACCGAGGTCACCACGCGGATCACCGCCCTGGCCAAGGAGTTCCCGAGGCTCACCCAGATCGTCGACCTGCCGTACAAGACCAACGGCTACCGCCGGGCCGCCCAGGCGCAGTTCGGCGCCGTCGCGGCGAGCACGTTCTACGTGACCTCCAAGAAGTACGGCTCCGAGGGCGGCAACGACCTCAGCGTGGCCCTGGTGAAGCCGGAGACCCCCTCGGCGCCGCTCGCGGTGGCGGTCTCCGGGCAGGCCGTCGTGGTCACCCTGGCCACCGACGCGGCCGGGGCGATCTCCAGCACCGCCCGCCAGGTGGCCGACGCGCTCAACGCCGACGCGGCGGCGTCGGCCCTGCTGACCGCGAGCACCTACCGGGGCGACCCGGGCGGCGGCCTGGTCGCGGCCGCGGCGGCGACCAGGCTCACCGACGGCCTCAACGCCCCGGCGTCGGTGTCGCGCCAGCCGTTCCAGATGAAGGCGCTGCGCATCGGCAAGGCCAGGGACGGCTCGAAGACCGGCGTGTTCCTGTACTGCCAGGAGCACGCCCGCGAGTGGGTGACCCCGCTGGTCTGCGTGGAGGCCGCGGAAAGGCTGCTGCGCAACTACTCCCACGACCCCCGGACCAAGAAGCTGGTCGACGGCCTCGACATCTTCGTGCTGCCCTCGGCCAACCCCGACGGGGCGCACTACTCGTTCTACGACTTCAACATGCAGCGCAAGAACATGACGAACCACTGCGCGGCCACCGCGGGCGACCCGGCGGCGCGCAACAACTGGGGAGTGGACCTCAACCGCAACTTCTCGGTCGGCTCCCTGTTCGACGGGTACAGCGGCGCCTCCTCGACCTGCACCAGCGCCACGTTCGCCGGCCCCGCGGAGCTGTCGGAGCCGGAGTCGCGCGACGAGGTCTGGCTGACGAACCGGTACCCCAACATCAAGTTCGCGATGAACACGCACTCCTACGGCGGCTACTTCATGTGGCCCCCGGGGGCGTACAAGCTCCCCGGCCGTGAGCTGCTCCCCCGGGCCGACTTCGGCACCGAGAACTACTTCTGGGACGCCTCGGGCCACATCCTGTCCGCCGTGCAGGCCTGGCGCGGGACGGCCATCTGGCCCGGGCGGACCGGCCCGGTGCCGGACGTCCTGTACTCGGCGGCCGGCAACAGCGCCGACGAGCACTGGTTCAACCGGGGCATCATCGGCTGGGACTTCGAGGTCGGCGCGGACCTGTACGACCCGGCGACCAAGCAGTTCCAGGCGGTCGGGTTCCAGCCGTCGTTCGCCGAGGGCCACGAGGAGGCGATGGAGTTCGCCGGCGGCCAGATCGCCATCCTGGAGGTCGCGCGGGCCTTCTCCAAGGACAAGGACCGTCCCGAGTCCCGGCTCCAGGTGACCGGCCGCACCCCCGCCTCGGCCACGTTCACCTTCTCGATCGACGAGCCGGCGAACCTCTACTACACGCTGGACGGCAGCCGCCCGACGCTGCACTCCACGAAGCTGACGTCCTCGGGGGCGCGCGAGGGCACCCAGCGGATCACGGTGAACGCGACCACCGAGGTGCGCTGGTTCTCCGTCGACATCGCCGGCAACGTCGAGCGCGGCTACCGTCCGGACGGCGGCGGTGGCGGCTACCGCAAGGAGCGGGTGGAGGTCGGCAAGAAGCCCTAGTCACGACCGATCCGGGGCGGTCGCCCGGCCGCCCCTCGCCGCCCCCGGACGGGGACCCGGACGGACCTCGAGCCACGCCTCGCCGGGGGCGCGGACCGCGCGGAGGCGGTGTCAGAGCCGGGGGTCGATGTGGATCTTGGTTCCGGGCGCGCCGTCCCGAACGCCGGCCAGCGCGTCCACCGCCCCTTCGAGCCCCATCGTGGCCGCGACCAGCGGCCCCGGCGTCACCCGGCCCTCGGCGTAGTGGCCGATCGCCGGGGCCAGGCCCGGGGAGCCGCCCAGGATGCCGACGGCGGTCACGTCCTTGAGCACCAGGGCCCGGGTGTCGATCACGCTGGGCGTGCCGGCCAGGCCGATGTGCACCACCCGCCCGGCCGGCTCGACCAGCTCCAGGGCGGCGGGCGGGGTCCCGGGGTCGTCGGTGCAGTCGACGACGGCCTCGAAGGTGCCGCCGGGCGGCTCGTCCAGGGTCCAGAACCGGTCGGCGCCGAGCTTCTCGGCGAGTTCCTGGTTGCGCCGGTCGAGCCCCAGCACGTGGACCTCCGCGCCCGCCGCCCGCGCGAAGGCGGCGGTCAGCAGCCCGATGGTCCCCGGCCCGCAGACCAGGACGCGGACCCCGGGGCGGGCGCCGGCGGCCGAGGCGGCCCGCCAGGCGTTGCCGCCGGGCTCGACCAGGGCCCCGGCCTGGTCGTCCACGGAGTCCGGGAGGCGGTGCAGGCTGGTGACGGGCACGCACACCTTCTCCGCCAGCGCGCCCGGCCAGCCGCCGAGGATGCCGACCTCGGACCGGAAGGCGCACACGTGGCCGTGCCCGCCGAGGCAGCGCGGGCACCGGCCGCACCCGAGCATGGTGTCCCCGGTGACCCGGGCGCCGATCCAGTCCCCGGCGACGCCGGCGCCCACGGCCGCGACCACCCCGGCCCACTCGTGGCCGGGGCGCAGGGGGAAGGACGCCTTGCCCTGCGCGTAGTAGGCCATCGTCCCGGTGAACAGCTCGTGGTCGGTGCCGCAGATCCCGACGCGGTGGACGTCCACGACGGCCTGTCCCGCCTCCGGCGCGGGGTCGGCCACCTCCTCGACGCCGGCCCGCCCGGGGCCGCGCAGGACGACCGCCCTCATCGCGGGACCGCCGTGGTCGACCCCGGTCCCCCGGTGATGACAAGGCGCATGTGACCCCCTCCGCCCGGCACGGGCCGCCTCGGCGATGACATGCGGCTCCTGCCGCTATACAGTCGCGACACCTCATCAATGTAGACATACGCTCCAATTAGGGGAAGATCACCCCATGAGTGGACAGCGAAGCCAGGAGTGGTACGCGGGTGGCGACCGCAACGCCTACATCCACCGGGCCTGGATGCGCCGGGGACTGCCCGGCCACGCCTTCGACGGGCGCCCGCACGTCGCCATCGCCAACACCGCCTCCGCGCTGACCCCCTGCAACGCCCACCTCGACGAGGTCGCCCGCAGCGTGGAGAACGGGATCTGGGAGGCGGGCGGCGTCCCGCTCAACCTGCCCGTGGTCTCCCTCGGCGAGACCCAGGTCCGCCCGACCGCGATGCTGTGGCGCAACATGGCCGCCATGGCCACCGAGGAGATGCTGCGGGCCAACCCGATCGACGGGGTGGTGCTGCTCGGCGGCTGCGACAAGACGATCCCGTCGCTGCTGATGGCCGCCGCGTCGGTGGACCTGCCCGCCGTCGTGGTCCCCGGCGGCCCCATGCTCACCGGGACCTTCCACGGCGTCCCGCTCGGCTGCGGGACCGACGTGTGGCGGCTCAGCGAGGAGATGCGGGCCGGCACGCTCACGCAGCGGGACTTCACGGCCTCGGAGTCGTCGATGATCCGCAGCAAGGGGCACTGCAACACCATGGGCACCGCCTCGACCATGGCCCTGGTGACCGAGGCGCTCGGCATGTCCCTGCCCGGCATCGCCGGGACCCCGGCCCCCGACAGCCGGCTCCTGGAGCTCTCCCACGCCACCGGCCGCCTGGTGATCGACATGATCGCCAAGGGGCGCCGCCCGAGCGACATCATGACGCGCGGCTCGTTCCTCAACGCGATCGTCACGCTGGCCGCGATCGGCGGCTCGACCAACGCCGTCGTGCACCTGCTGGCCCTGGCCGGCCGCCTCGGCGTCGAGCTCACCCTGGACGACTTCGACCGCACCGGGTCGGGGGTGCCGCTGCTGGTGGACCTGCTGCCGGCCGGCCGGCACCTGATGGACGACCTGTACCGGGCCGGCGGCCTGCACGCGGTGCTCCGCGAGGTCGCCGACCTGCTCGACCCCGAGGCGATCACCGTGGACGGCACCCCGCTGGCCGGCCACCTGGACGGCGCGCGGATCTTCGACGAGGACGTCATCCGCCCCCGCTCCCGGCCGCTGCTCGAGGACGCCGGCATCGCCGTCCTGCGGGGCGACCTGGCCCCGCACGGCGCGGTGATCAAGCCGGCCGCCGCCTCCCCCGAGCTGCTGCGGCACCGGGGGCGCGCCATCGTGTTCGACAGCGTCGAGGACGCCAGGGCGCGGCTGAACGACCCCGCGCTGGACGTGGACGAGACCTCCGTGCTGGTCCTGCGCGGGTGCGGCCCGCGCGGCTACCCGGGCATGCCGGAGGTGGCCAACCTGCCGCTCCCGCAGAAGCTGCTCGCCCGGGGCGTGCGGGACATGGTGCGCGTCTGCGACGGGCGGATGAGCGGCACCGCGTACGGGACCGTCGTCCTGCACGTGGCCCCGGAGGCGGCGGCGGGCGGGCCGCTCGGCCTGGTCCGCACCGGCGACCCCATCGTGCTCGACGTCGCGGCCCGGCGGCTGGACGTCGACCTGCCCCCCGGCGAGCTGGCCGCGCGCAGCCCCTCACCCGCCGCCGCCAAGGCGTACGCCAACCCGTCACGGGGCTGGGAACGGCTGTACGTCGACCACGTGACGCAGGCCGACACCGGGGCCGACCTGGACTTCCTGCTCGGGTCCAGCGGCCACAAGGTGGCCCGCGAGTCGCACTGAGCACCGCCGTACGGCCCCCGCGCGGGCTTCAGGGCCGCGCGGGAGCCGGCGGGGGTCAGGGGTTGGCGGCGATGTCGTTCGCGGCGATGTAGCCGAAGGTCATGGCCGGCCCGATGGTCGACCCCGCTCCGGCGTAGCTGTGCCCCATGACGGCGCCGCTGGCGTTCCCGGCCGCGTACAGGCCGGGGATCGGCGTGCCGTCGGCCCGCAGCACCCGCGCCCGCGCGTCGGTCCGCATGCCGCCCTTGGTGCCGAGGTCACCAGGGACGATCTTGAAGGCGTAGAACGGCGGCAGCCACAGCGGGGCCAGGCACGGGTTGGGCCGGACGTAGGGGTCGGCGTAGTAGCGGTCGTACACGCTGTCGCCCCGGTGGAAGTCCAGGTCCCTGCCGGTGAACGCGAACCCGTTGAACCGGGCCACCGTGGAGCGCAGCGCCGCCGCCGGCACGCCGATCTTCCCGGCGAGCTGATCCAGCGTCACGGCCTTGAACGCGGCGCCGCTCTGGTACCACTCCTCGGGGAGCGGCAGCAGCGGGGGCACGTCCTTGAACAGGTAGCGGTCGCGGTACTGCTGGTCGGTGATCAGCCAGGCCGGGATGTGCCGGGAGGACGGGGTGTCGCGGTCGTACATGACGTGCACCACGTCGCTGTAGGGCGCGCCCTCGTTGACGAACCGCACGCCCTTGCCGTTGACCAGCAGGCAGCCGGGCAGGGTGCGCTCAGCCAGGCAGAAGTACGGCTGGTCCGGCAGCGGGATGGCCGGGCCCCACCAGGCGTCGTCCATGAGGTCCAGCGCGGCCCCGGCCCGCTCGCCGGCCTCGATGCCGTCGCCGGTGTTCTCCTTGGCGCCCACGGTCCAGTCGGTCCCGATGGGCTGGCGCTGGAACTCCCTGCGCATGGTGGGGCTGTGCTCGAAGCCGCCGGAGCCGACGACCACGGCGCGCCTGGCCCTGACCAGCGTCTGCGCGCCGTTCCTGGTCACCACCGCCCCGGTGACGCGGCCGGACTCCACGCGCAGGTCGGCCAGCGGGGTGTTCAGCCACACCGGGACGCCGGCCGACTGGAGCCCCGCCCGCAGCCCGCCGGCCAGGGCCTGGCCCATGGTGAGCGGCTTCTCCCCGCGCAGCGCCGCCTCGACGCCCCGCTGGACGCACTGGGCGGAGACCGCCAGCCCCTGGGGGTTGACCGCGCTGAGCGTGAGCCACTTGTAGTCGGCGCTGAAGACGACCAGCCCGTCCGGGGTGGGGATGTAGGAGGGGTTGAGGTTGGCCAGCTCGGCGCCGAGGATGTGCCCGTCGAGCTGGTCGGGCTCGATGGAGCGCCCGTTCGGCATCCCTCCGGGGAACTCCGGATAGTAGTCGGAGTAGCCCTCCATCCAGCGGAACCGCAGCGGGCTGTTCCGGATCACGAAGGAGATCATGGCGGGCCCGTTGGCGAGGTAGGCCGCCTGCCGGTCGGCGGGCACGCCGGTCCCGACGACGCGGGCGAGGTAGGCGGCGGCCTTGGCCGGGGTGTCGGGCACCCCGGCGGCCAGGATCACCTCGTTGCAGGGCACCCAGATCCCCGCGCCCGAGCGGGCGGCCGAGCCGCCGAACGTGGGCGCCTTCTCCACCACGACGACGCTCAGCCCCCGCTTGGCGGCCGTCAGCGCGGCGGTCATCCCCGAGGCGCCGCAGCCGACGACGACGACGTCGTACTCGGCGTCGGCGTGGGCGGGGACGCCGCCCCGGTCGAGGGCGCCGCCGGTCACCAGGACCGCGCCGGCGACGGCGGCGCCGCGCAGCACGGCGCGGCGGCTGGGACCGGCGGCGGCCGGCGGAGGACTGCTCTCGGAGGGCAGGCGGGGGGAAGGCCCTGGGGGGACGGCCATGGTGGATCCCTTCGGCGTACGAGCGCTGCGACGGGCCGGCGAGCCTCGGTGAGGAGGCGTCCGGCGGGACACCGCGATGGCACCTCGCGCCTGGGTGCGCTGCTACGGAAGAGCGTGGGGCACTGTGACCCCGGTCACTGACCGAGCATGCGCTTGTTTGGCAAAGCCTGTCAATCACCTTCATGCCCGCGAGGTGCCTCGCGACCCGCCACCGAGGGGCCCGCGAGCCCTCCGCGACCCTCCACCGCTCTGACTGAGCCTAGAAAATCCTGTCATGACGGGATTTACTCTTAGGAAACTTTCTTACACAATTGAGGTCACCCCCCAGCAAAGGAGCAGGACATGCGAAGAACGCTCACCTTCCTCGCGACCGCGGTGCTCGCCATCGGGGCCACGGTGTTCATCGCCTCCCCGGCCATGGCCCACGGCTACATCTCCTCGCCGCCGAGCCGCCAGGCCATGTGCGCCCAGGGCCGCGTGGCGAACTGCGGCGACATCATCTACGAGCCGCAGAGCGTGGAAGGGCCCAAGGGCCTGCGGAGCTGTCACGGCGGGAACGCCAGGTTCGCCCAGCTCAGCGACGAGAGCAAGGGCTGGCCGGCCACCAGCGTCGGGAACACCGTCACCTTCAACTGGGTGCTGACCGCGCGCCACGCGACCAGCACGTGGGAGTACTACATCGGCAACACCCGGATCGCCGTGTTCAACGACGGCGGCAAGCAGCCCGGCGCCACGGTGTCCCACACCGTGAGCCTGGGCGGCAGGACCGGGCGGCAGAAGGTCCTGGCGATCTGGAACATCGCCGACACGGCGAACGCCTTCTACTCCTGCGTCGACCTGCAGCGATGACGACCGGCGGTCTCCTGCGGCGGCCCGGCTCCCCCGGGCCGCCGCCCGGGGACTGAGGCGGGCCCCTCGGGGCTCGTGCGGACGTCGCCGCCGGAAGGCCCGCCTGGGCGGGTGAACGGGCCTTCCGGCGGCATCGTGGACGAATTCGATCAGTTTGACTACCTTGCCACCATGATGGGCAGAGCTGTACTCAGCATGATCATGGCAGCGGGCGCGCTCATGGCGACGACCCCCGCCTCGGCGGACGCCGCTCCCGCCGACCCGGCCCCGGCGGCCGGGGAGGCGGCCGTGCCGGCCCTGGCCTGGGAGCTCAGGCCGACCGGGACCGCGTCCCGCCTTCGCGGGCTGTCCCCGGTGAGCCGCGACACGGCGTGGGCGTCCGGCAGCCTCGGCACCGTGCTCCGGACCGGGGACGGCGGCAGGACCTGGACGAACGTCTCCCCGCCTGACACCGCCGACCTGCAGTTCCGCGACATCGAGGCCTTCGACGCCCGCACCGCGCTGATCCTGTCGATCGGCGAGGGCGACGCCTCCCGCGTGTACCGCACCGAGGACGGCGGGCGGAGCTGGGCGGAGACCTATCGCAACGACGAGCCGAGGGCCTTCTACGACTGCATGGCCTTCTTCGACCGCAGGCACGGCCTGGCGATGAGCGACCCCGTGGACGGCAGGTTCCGTATCCTGTCCACCGGCGACGGAGGACGCACCTGGAAGGTGCTCCCCGCCACCGGGATGCCGGACGCCCTGCCCGGCGAGGCGGGCTTCGCCGCGTCCGGCCAGTGCCTGGTGACGGCGGGCGACCGCGACGTGTGGCTCGCCGCCGGCGGGGGCGCCCGCTCGCGCGTGTTCCACTCCCGCGACCGCGGCCTCACCTGGACCGTGGCCGACACCCCGATCCCGGCCGGCGACCCCGCGCGGGGCGTGTTCGCGCTGGCGTTCCGCGACCCCCGGCACGGCATCGCGGTGGGCGGCGACTTCCAGCCGGACCTGCCCTCCCCCGACGCCGCCGCGCTGACCCGGGACGGGGGCGCGACCTGGACGCGCGCGGCGGCCCCGCCCGAGGCCTACCGGTCGGGCGTCGCCTGGCTGCCCCACCTGCCGTTCGCCGCCATCGCGGTCGGGCCGTCCGGCAGCGACGTGACGCTGACGTCCGGCGAGCGCTGGCGGAAGTTCGACACGGGGTCCTTCGACACCGTGGCCTGCGCTCCCGACCTGAGCTGCTGGGCGTCCGGCGAGCAGGGCCGGGTCGCCCGGCTCACGCTCCGCCTGCGCTGACCCGCGCGGGCGGTCTCCGGGTTCAGCGGACCCGGCCGACGCCGCACAGGAAATAGGACCCGACCGTCTCCAGTACCGGCGCGACGACGGGAATGTCCGGCCGCCATTCGTGCAGGTTGACCATTCCGGGTTCGGCCAGATCGAGCCCGTCGAAGAAGGGGGCTATCTCGCCGGACATCCTCGCCACGAACTGCGCCGAGGCCCGGTTGTAGACGCGTTCCACGGCGGGCGCGGCCTGCGGGCGCTCGTCCACCGCCACGTGCGAGAGGGCGAGGTGGCTCCCGGGGGCCAGCCCGTCGCGGAGCCGGGCGACGATGCCGCGCGGGTCCTCGGCGTCCGGGATGAAGTGGACGATCGCCAGCAGCAGGACGGCGATCGGCCGGTCGAAGTCCAGGTGCGCGCGCACCTCGTGGTCGTGCAGGATCTCCTCGGGCCGCCGCAGGTCCCCCTCGGCCACCAGCACCTGCGGGCTGTCCTGCAGCAGGGCGCGCGCGTGCGTGAGCACCTGCGGATCGTTGTCCACGTACACCGTGCGGGAGCCGGGCGCGTACTCGGCGGCCACCTGGTGCACGTTCCGCTGGGTCGGCAGGCCGGCGCCGATGTCGAGGAACTGGCGCACGCCCTGCTCGGCGAGGAAGCGCACGGCCCGGCACAGGAAGGCGCGGTTCTCCCGGATGCCGACGGGGATCTCCGGCACGAGCTTCAGCACCTGCTCGGCCGCCGCCCGGTCGACGGGGAGGTTGTCCTTCCCGCCAAGGAAGTAGTCGTACATCCGCGCGGCGTTGGGAGTGCTCGGGTCGAAAACTCCCCCGTTCGAAGCCGGGTTCATCGATGTCCTCTACTGGTCCGCACCCCATGGGTGATCCCGACAGTAGGTACTGAGATATCAGCTCAGGAGGGACAAAGATAATACCGAATGTCACGATCTTTCCATTACCTGACCCGCCGCCCCGCCGGACCGCAGGTGGCGGGCCCCGGGTCGCGGGGCACCTGACCGGCGGCACCTGACACGGCGGGCGCCTCGTGCTTCTCCGAGAGTGCGGGCGTGCGGCGCCGAAGATTCACCCGGGCCGGTGGGGGAAGTCGGTATCCGCCGGTTCCAGGAGAAGGAAGAGCGAATGGTGAACGCGACCATCACCTCTGTGCGACACACCCTCGCCACCAGGACGTCCGCCGCGGACCTCTCGGCGGCGATGGCGTGTGGCGGCCGGGGCGGGGTGGCCGTCGCCGCGGGCACCACCTGGGACTCCTCCGCCGGCATCCTGGCCGCGGCCGGCGCCTGAGCGCCGCCCGTCCGCCCGTCCGCCCGTCCGCCCGTCCGCCCGTCCGCCCGTCCGCCCGTCCGCCTGGGACGATCTTCGCGGGGAGACCGCCGCGGGCGCCGTGGAATTCCCGGCCGGTCCTCGTTTCACGAACGGCGGGCACCTCGCCCGGAAATGGGCCGGAGGCGAGCGCGGGCGTGTCGCGGAGAAAATGGGCCGAAGGAAATCGCCGTAAAACGCGAAAACGGCCGGAGCCAGAAGGCTCCTGCCGTTTTTCGAGGCCGCTGCGCGGAGGGCCGATCAGCCCCAGGGGGTGTTGGAGTCCGGGAGCGGCGGGGTCGGGGTCGGGGTGGGCGACGGGGTGACGGTCGAGGTGGAGGCCTGGTCGGCGGGCCCGCTCTCGGCCGAGGCCATGGTGCCGGCGACGGCGACGCCACCGAGGCCGATGACGGTGAGAATGGTGATCCGGGCGGCGATGGACTTGATGTTGTCGCTCATTTTACTGACCCCTCGTTTTGTGGCGGCGGCTCTGTTTCTGCCGTTTCCCTGCTCGCAATAACGAAGGTATTAGGGGTCGCTATCTGGTCGTTATCGGTACGCTTCTGATCCACCAATAGCGCTTTCAACTGGGCGTGAGCGCTTTTCGATCTCCGCCGGGGACCGGTTTCCCGCCGGGCGGGCATCCCCCTCGATAGCGGGCCCAGGGGCCGGGGGTACCGGGGAAAAGGCCGGCGAGCCGGTGCCCACCGACACCGCACCATGCGGTGGGCACCCGCTCGCCGGGGTCGTGCGCCGGTCACCGGCCGGCGTCACCGGTCCCGGTGCGGACGCGTCCGCGGGGGGCGGCGCGTCCATGCCGGCCGTTCAGAGGCGGGACGGGACGTGGTGGCGGGACGGGGTCACGGCCACCAGGCGAGACCCAGGAGGAACGACCGGCTGGAGCCGTGCCCGTCCTCGTCGGTCTCCTCCTCGCCGGACGGTTTCTCCTCGTCCGGCTCCTTGTCGGCGGAGCCGTTCTCCTCGCCGAACTCGTGGCTCTCCACGTCGGCGTCCTCGCCGTCGTGACCGCCGGACTTCCTCTCCCCGGGGGGATCGTCGTCCGCGGCGGCCTTCCGCCCTTCTTCGTGGCCGCTTTCGCCGGCGGGGTGCCGGTCGGGGGTCCGGCCCAGGCGGCCGCGCGGCTCGGCCGCCTGGGAGTCGTCGCCGGCCGGGTCTCCCGGCTCGACGTGTGGGGGGTTGGTGCTCTCATCCATTGCCATGTTGACCTCGGTGGCGGCGTGTCGCGGTTGACTCCGGACGGTCGGCTGACCGCCGTACCGTCCGGTGGGGTGACGTGGTGGTCAGCCCGCGGGCGTGCCGCGGCTCAGGAGAACAGGCCTTCCAGCCAGTGCTGCCAGGCCTGCTCGGTCTCCCGCACGTCCACCTCTTCGGAGAACAGGTGGTGACCCACGACCACGGTGTCGTTGAGGCCCTCGATGAACCGGTACAGCCCGTCGCCGGTGCGCACCCCGAGGAAGCCGGAGGTCACGTAGTCGGCGATCCCTTCGATCGGCCGGAGCCCGACCGGGGTCAGCCGCACCCGGTCGCCCTGCACGACTTCTTCAGTGACGCCCAGCCCCGCCATGACCACCGGCCAGACTCCGCCGGGGACGACGCCCGTGGCCATGCGCGCTCCGAACACCACCAGCGCGAACCTGCCGGGAAAGTGCGATAGGTACTGGTCGAGCGTGTGCAGGTACATGTCCCACCCCTTGTGCAAGGCCTCCAACTCCTCCTCCCAGCCCTCGCCCAGCACTCCGGTCTGCACGAGGCGCACCAGCGACCCACTCCCCCGCGGCTCGATGACGAACTGCAGAGCCATGTAAAGGCCGTCTTCGCCTTCGCCCCGGTAGGCGAAGCGGCGGCCCGGTTCCCAGGCGGTCACGGTCGCCTCCACCGGGAAGTCCCCGAAGAACTGGCGTGCCTTGCCGCCCTCACCCGGTTCGACCTCGTTGCGCCCCATGTACCACGAGTCGAGGCCCGGACCCGTCGCCACCGCTTCCCACACCTGCTCCGCAGCCGCCCGCAGCTCGATTTCCTTGCGCAACTCGAATGGGTGCGTCATCCCGTTCACGACTCCCTGAAATCGGATATATCTGATGTCTCGGTCTTCACCTGCGGGTGCAGCGCGACGATGACGCGGTGCTCGCGCCCGCCCTCGGCGGTCTCGTCGTGGTACTCCCCGGCGAGGGCCGTGACGGCCTCCGCGAGCCGTTCGGCGAAGGCCGCGCGGTCGGCGGCCGACGCGAAGCGCACCCGGCCGTCGACGGCGAACGTCGCGACCCGTCTTCGCGCCTTGGTCGCGCCGGTGACCAGTTCGCCGACGTCGCGCACCAGCCGTGCGGCGAGGGCGAGCAGCCACCTCGCCGAGAGCTGGTCGGGGGAACGGGCCGGGTCGGGCGCGACCGCGGCCAGGGCCACCGGCGAGATCACGTAGGAGGCCGCGGTCGCGGCCATCACGCGCTCGGTCATGTTGCCCTTGCGGCGTTCCTCCATCAGCTCGATCAGCCCGTGCCGTTCGAGCGCCCTCAGGTGGTAGTTCACCTTCTGCCGGGGCAGACCAACCTTCGCGGCCAGCGTCGCGGCCGACGCGGGCCGGACCAGCTCGGCCAGCAGGCGCGACCGCACCGGATCCAGCGAGACCTCGGCCGCCGCCGGGTCCTCGATCACCGCCACTTCCAACATGTCTCCACGGTCTCACCGACAAGCAGAATTGTCAAGACTACCGAATTTGTCGGTGCGAGCCCGTGCGGTGGTGCGGCCACCGTTCTGCGGACGCGCAGGTCAAGCGGGGTGAGACGGGCCGGGACGACCTCGATCGCCGGCCGCGCGAACGGCTGCGGCACTCCGCAAAAACACCGGAAACGCGGAAGGAATATCGCTGTCGCGCACCGGCGCCCGGACACGGTCGCCCCCCGCCGGCGACCCGTGCGGCGAACTCCACCGCCCGCCGGGCATTTCCCCGCAACATATCGGGTATCGCCGAATCGGTGTTTATCGTAAAGTCCGCCCATGAAGCGGAAGCCGCGTTCTCCCGGCTATGTAGTCGTCGATGTGGAGACGACCGGCCTCCGAACCTCAGAGGATGACCGAATCATAGAAATCGGCCTTGTCCATTTAGACGCGACGGGCGATGTCACCGGCGAGTGGACCACTTTGGTCAACCCCGGACGCGACCTCGGCCCCGAGCACGTCCACGGCATCACCGAGGCCGACGTCAGCCGGGCGCCGGCGTTCCAGGAGATCGCCGGTGGCGTCGCCGCCCTGCTGCGCGGCCGGATCATGGCCGCGCACAACCTCCCGTTCGACGCCCGGTTCGTCGCCCACGAGTTCCGCCGCCTCGACGTGAACTGGCCGGTGGACCACCGGCTCGGGGTCTGCACGATGAACTGGGCCGCGCACTTCCTGCCCGGCGACCCCCGCAGCCTGGCCGACTGCTGCGCCGTGGCCGGGGTGCCGCTGGACGGCGCGCACGAGGCCATGTCCGACGCGCGCGCCGCGGCCGGGCTGCTGCGCCATTACATCGAGAGCGCCGGCCCCGACCTCCCCTGGCGGTACCTTTTCGAGGCGGTCGCGCGAATAACCTGGCCGGACGTTCCCGGCCAGAGAACGCTGCCGCCCTCCCTAATGCTGCCGCCCTCCCTTTAGAACCGTGCCATCCGGAACCCGTGCCGGCGCGGCGCCGGCACCCGGAAAGAATGCCGGGGTCGCGCCTGCGTCGCTTCGCCCCCCGGGGGGACGGGCCGATTCCGCTAGGATTCGGGAACGGGAATTCGAGACCCCGATCGGCGCGTCCGGCAAAGGGCGCGCGTCCCCCCATTGGTCGGAGCTGGTGAATCCGTGGCCGGGCTACAGCTTCAGCTCGACGGCATCTCCTGGGAGCACGACGGAGGCCGGCGGTCGCTGAAACCCGGCCACCTGCTCGCCGAGGGCGGCACGACCTCGGTCGTGCTGGCGGCCGACGCCGCCGACGCCGAGGCCTTCATCGACGTGGTCCTCGGGCAGACCTGGCCCGACCAGGGCACGATCCGGATCTCGGGCAACGAGATCACCTCGCTGCCGACCGAGGAGCGCGGCATCGCCTTCGTCCCGCCCGGCGGCGGGCTGCTCCCCCACCTGACCGCCGAGCAGAACATCGCCTTCGGGGTGGAGCGGCGCTACCGTGCCGACCACCGCAGGAAGCACGTCCACTACGTGGCCGGGCGGCTGGGCCTCCAGGGGCTCCTCGGCTGGCGGCCGTACGAGCTGTCGCCCGACGAGCGGCTCCGGGTGGCGCTCGCCCGCGCGATGTGCCGCTGGCACGCGGCCAAGGCCGTGCTCATCGAGGACCGCGCCGGGCACACCCCCTGCCACGCCGCGGTCAGCGAGTGCCTGAAGACCTACGTCGACCTGCCCGTCCTGGTGGTGAGCGACGACCGGCACCGCGTCGAGACGCTCCGCTCGCCCGGCGGCTCCTGGGAGGTGGTGGACGGCGATGGATCGTAGGAGGGCGCTGGCCGTGCTGTCGGCCGTCGCGGCCGCGGGGGTGACCGGCTGCGGCGGGGAGCCGCCGCTGCGCGTCGCGGTGGTGTGGAGCGGGTGGGAGCTGGCCCGCTTCCGCGACGTGCTCGGCGGGCGGGAGGCCGTCGTGTACTCGGCGGGCGACAACATCGCGGCCCTGCTCCGCAACCCGGTGGCGCCCGCCGCGACCCCCGACGTGGCGATCGTGCCCCGGCCCGGCCTGGTGGAGGACCCCGCCATCTGCGCCCGGCTGCGGCCCGTACGCTCCGGCGACCCCGCCTACTGGCGGGACCTGCTCCGCTGCGGGCCGGACGACTCGGTGCGCGGGGTCTGGTTCAAGGTCGCCCACAAGTCGCTGGTCTGGTACCGGCCCGAGGCGGTGCCGCTGCCGCCTGAGGACTTCGAGCAGTGGCTGGAGATGTGCCGCCGCCGTGCCCTGACGAGCCCGCCGCTGGCCATCGGCGCCGCCGACGGCTGGGTGCTGACCGACTGGTTCGAGAACGTGCTCGTCGGGATCGACCGCGCCGCCTACCGCACGCTGCACGAGAAGGACGGCGACTGGGCGTCCGCGCCGGTCAGGGAGGCGCTCACCCGGCTGGCCCGGCTCTGGTCGATCGAGAACCTCCTCCCCGGCGGGGGCCGGCGGGCGCTGGTCACCCAGTTCCACGACTCCGTCCTCGACGTGTTCCGGTACGGCCGGGCGGACATGCTGGCCGCGCCCGACTTCGCCTGGCCGGTCATCGACCGGTACCGCTCGCCCGGCCGGGCGGCGTGGCGGTTCCCCTTCCCCGGCCCCCGGGGCGCCCCACGGCCGCCCGTGGTGGCCGGCGGGGACGCGGTGGTGGCGCTCGACTCGGGCGGGGAGCGCGGGGTGGCGTTCGTCGAGCAGCTCACCGGGGCGGGCGGCATCGCCGGGCTGGAGAGCTGGGCCGCGGCGGGCGGCTTCCTCTCGCTCAACGGCGCGGTCACCCACTACCCGCCGGCGATGCGCGGCCTCGCGGCCGAGCTGGCCGGGGAGATCGAGTTCGACCTGTCCGACCGGCTGACCGGCGCCCTGGCCGGCGGCGACGGGCAGGGACTGTGGCAGGTGCTGACCGATATGTTCGTCGCGGTCACCGTGGACCGGACGCGCGCCGACCAGGCCGCCGGTACAGCGGTGGCCGCACTGAAGAGGCTCAGCGAGGCGGCCCCGTCATGACGCGCGAGGGCTCCTTCCTGTTCGACGTGACGCCGCACCACGACCTGCGGGCGCCCGCCAGGCACCGCGGCCAGGGCCGGTGGGGCGCCTGGGCCCACCTGCTGCCCGCCGTCGTGCTGGCGGTGGTCGTCCTGCTCGCGCCGCTGGCCGCGACCGTCGTGATGAGCGTCACCGGCGCCGAGGGGCCGGCCGCCTACGCCGGCGTGGTGACCGACCAGGACATCTGGCCGGCGCTGTTCCACAGCGCCGTGTGGCTGGCGCTCGCCCTGGTGGCCTGCGGGCTCGGCCTGGCCATCGCCTGGCTGGCCGGGGACGCCGGGCCGCGCTCGCGGATGCTGCTGCTCATAGCGCTGGCGACGCCCGCCGTGACCTCGCCGCTGACCGCCGGGGTGGCCTTCCGGCTGATCTTCGACGCCGACCCCGAGCGCGGCACCGTGAGCGCGCTGCTGCGCGGCGGGCCGCTCCTGCTCGGGCCTGGCTGGATCTGGCTGGTCCTCGGCCTGGCCTTCGTGTGGCAGTGGACCGGGCTCGCCTTCGTGGTCTTCCACGTGGGCCTCGCCAACGTGCCCGCCGACCTGCTGCGCGTCACCCGCATCTTCGGCGCCGGGCGGTTCGGGCGGCTGCGTACGGTGGTCATCCCCGCGCTGTTCCCGACCTCGGCGGTGGCGATGCTGGTCGTGCTGACCGCCGCCGTCCGCGTGTTCGACCTGGTCCTGATCGGCGCCCCGGGGTCGGTCCAGGCCGGGGTCGACGTGATGGGGCTGTTCTGGTGGCGCCACCGCGACGACCTCGGGGACGGCCGGGCGTCGGCGATGGCGATCCTGCTGGCGGCGATGGCCTCGGCCGTGGTCGTGGTCGTGCTGTGGCGGCTGCGCCGCGACTGGCCACGGGCGCGGCACCGCCCCGGCGACCCCGCGGCGCCCGCGCCCGCGCGTCCCCGGCGGGCCGTCCGGGTCGTGACCGTCGCGGTGGCGGTGGTGTGGGCCGTCCCGTTCGCCGTCCTGCTGCTCACCTCGCTCCGCGACCCGGTGGCGGCGGCCACGTCCGGCTGGTGGGCCGGAGGCTACGGCCCCGGGTCGTACGGCGAGGCGTTCGACGGCGGGGCGTTCGCCGCCGCGCTCGGCGCCACCGCGCAGCGGGGGGTGCTGGTCGCGGTCCTGGTCGTCCTGCCGGCCGTGCCCGCCGCGTACGCGCTGACCCCCGACCAGCTCCCGCCGCGCACCCGGCGGGTGGTCGCGGCGGTGGCGGTCGTGCTGGCGGTGCTGCCGCCGCAGGTGCTGGCCGTGCCCCTCGGGGACGTGCTGGGCGCGTGGCTGGGCGGCACCGTCATCCTGAGCTTCGTGCACGCGGCGCTGGTGCTGCCGCTCGGGGTGCTGCTGCTGCGCAACGCGTTCATGTCGGTGCCCCGCCCGGTGGTGCTGCGCCCGCTCGCCCAGGGGCGGTCGGCGCTGTTCCAGATGACGGTCGAGAGCGGGCCCGCCGTGGTGACGGTGGCGGTGCTGGCGTTCGTCACCACGTGGAACGACCTGGTGATGGGCCTGCTGCTCAACTGGCCGGCCGCCGACCAGGCGCCGCTGGTCCTGCTGCAGCAGGCACGCGAGTTCACCACCTCGGCGGGCGTGCTGGCCGCCCAGGCGGTGGTGCTGACCGCGGTGCCGGTGCTGCTGCTCCTGGCGACCGGCAGGTGGCTGGTCCAGGGCCTCACGCGGGGGGTCCGCCGGTGAAGGCCGGCGACCAGCGGCGGGGGAGGCGCCGGTGGCCGGCCGGGCCGAAGGCCGGGTGGCCGTCCGGGCTGCGCGTGCTGCTGCCGAGGAACCGCGCGGAGCTGCTGGCCGTCGCCGCCACCTTCGGGCCGTCGCTGGGCGTGGCCATCCTGGCGGACATGGCGTTCGACCGCCTGCTGCCGCTGATCCCGGCCGGGCTCGCCGTCGGCACGGCGCTGTTCCTGGTGTCCACCCGGTGGCTGCGCACGCGCGACCGGCCACCGCCGCCACCCCCGCTGACCCCCGAGCGGCTCCCCCGCCGGGCCGGGCCGCTGGTCGGCCGGGACGCGGCGGCCGAGGAGGTGACGTCGCGCGCCCTGGACCGGGGGCTGGTCGTGGTGCGCGGCGTGCCCGGCATCGGGACCTCCGCGCTGGCCGTCGAGGCCGGGTGGCGGCTGGCGCCCGAACCCGAGCGGCAGCACTACGTGGACCTGCGCGGGCAGGACCGCGACGAGCCCGAGGACACGGCGAGCGTGGTCGAGCGGGTGCTGCGCGCCCTCGGCCGGCCGCTCGGGTCCATCGAGGGCGCCGAGGGGGCGGCGCAGGAGGTCCTGGCCGCGCTGCGCGGCACCGGCCGGGTGCTGCTGCTGGACAACGTCGAGCGATGGAGCCAGGTGGCCTGGCTCCCCCGGCACGTGCAGGGCGGCCGGGTGGTCGTCGCCGGGGACGTCAAGTCCGGCGACGGCGACGCGGTCCCCTCGGACGTGGCCGTCGTCCAGGTCGGCCCGCTGACGGCGGCGGACGGCATGGCGCTGCTGAGCTCGCGGGTGCCGAGGGCGCGGGTCGAGGCCGACCCGGCCGCCACCGGCAGGCTGGCGGAGCTGTTCCTGCGCAGGCCCGCGATGGCGGCCGGCATCGCCCGCTGGCTGGCGGAGAACCCGAGGGTCCCGATCGCGACGCTGGTCGCCGACCTGGAGCGCGGGCCGCACGACCTCACCCTGCAGGTGCTGCTGGCCGCGCAGCTGCGCCGGGTGCGCCCGGCGGCGCGGCGGCTGCTCACCCTGCTCGCGCGGGCGCCGCTGGCCGAGCTCGGCGGGGACGCGGCCGCCGCGCTGGCCGGCGGGGCCGAACGCGAGGTCGACCAGGCGATGGAGGAGCTGAGCCAGCACGGGCTGGTGGAGCGGGTGCGGGAGTCGCGGGTCCGCGTGGTCGACGCGGCACGGGCGATCGTGCCGCCGCCCGACGACTGGGAGGCGGCGTGGCGGCGGCTGGTGGAGCGGTTCGCCGACCGGGCCGACTTCTTCGCCGAGCGGCTGCCCTCGGCCGAGGCGCGCGGCTGGTTCGGCATCGAGGACAAGGCGCTGCTGGCGATCCTGCGGACGCGCCGGCCGGCCGCGTGGGCGGCGGGGCCGCTGTGGCGGATCGCGGACGCCCTGGAGGTGTGGTTCCTGCTGGAGCAGCGGCACAAGGAGCGGCGCGAGACGGCCCGCGCCCTGGCGCACGCGGCGCGGGTCCTCGGCGACGCCGACGTCCGGGCGACCGCCGAGCTGCGGCTGTGCCTGATCGCCCTGGTGCTGGGCGAGCCGGGCGTGGCCCAGGAGCATCTCGACGGCGCCGCGGGCCTCCAGCCGGGCGTGGAGTCCTGGCCGGCCCAGATCCACCTGGCCCGGGCGGCGACGCTGCTGGCGACCGGCGACGAGTTCGCGGCCGTGGAGGCGTCGCTCGTCCAGTACGGCCAGGCCCTGGCGGGCGGGGACGCCACGGGGCAGGCCACGCGGTGGATCAACATGGCGGTGCTGCAGATCCGCCGGGGCCAGGCGAGCGGCTTCGAGGACCGCACCGACGAGGCGGACCGCCTGTACGCCGACGCGCTGGCCACCCTGGTGCGTGCCCTGGAGTTCGCCCGGCAGGCGGGGGACGCGAACGCCGAGGCCCACGCCCACGAGCTCCTGGCGATCGTGCACTGGTACCTCGGCCGCGCGCACGACGCGATGGCCAACCACGACGCGGCCGTGCGGGGGTACGAGGAGGCCGGGGACACCATCGGGCGGGCCCGCTGCCAGGTGCACCAGGCGGCGGCGCTGCCGGCGGCCAGGCACCGCGAGGCCGCGCGGCTGCTGCGCTCGGCGCTGCGGCGGCTGCCGGCGACGGGCGTGAGCACGGCGCTCGCCCGTCTCCACCTGGCGGTGGCCGAGCCGCGGAGCCTGCGCGCCCAGCGGGAGAAGGGGCTGGCGGCGCTCGCCCCCTGGGACGGGATCGCCGAGCCGATGCAGGTGACCGAGATCCGGCGGCGGCTGCGCGACCTCGGCGACCCGCCCGGCTGAGCGCCGAGCCGTTCCACGCGACCCGGCCGGCCACTCCCGCGCGACCCCGACCGGCCGTTCCACGCGACCCCGACCGGCCACTCCATGCGACCCAGGCCGCAACTCCGCGACCCCGGCCGACCGCTTCCGCCGAGGACGCCGCGGATCGTCGTTTTCCGGAATCTGGGCGACGGGCCGTGAGACAGGTCTTGACCGCGCACTTGACCCGCTGTTCAGTGAAGATCCCAGTGTTCGATCGCGTTTGAATCTGGGGTTTTATGTGACCCCACGGCGGAGAACGTGGTCCTTCTGAAGGGACTCCCCCCCATGATCCACGGGTGCACACCCCGGCCGGGCCTGCGGGTCCGCGGTCCAGGAAGGCTCAGGAGCGCGCTGCTGGCCCTGCTCACCCTGGCGTCGGTCCTCACGGTCCTCGCGGTCCAGACGCCCGCCCGCGCGGCGACGGCGATCACCATCAACGGCGGCTCGGCGGGCCGGACGCTGGACGGCGTCGGCGCGATCAGCGGCGGCGGCGGCAACAGCCGCCTGCTGGTCGACTACCCCGAACCCCAGCGCGGGCAGATCCTCGACTACATGTTCAAGCCCGCCTACGGCGCGGCGGTGCAGATCCTCAAGGTGGAGATCGGCGGGGACACCAACTCCACCAGCGGCGCCGAGCCGAGCCACAAGCACACCTCCGCCGACCTGGACTGCGGCCGGGGGTACGAATGGTGGCTGATGGAACAGGCCAAGGCGCGCAACCCGAACATCAAGCTCGCCGCCCTGTCCTGGGGCGCGCCCGGCTGGATCGGGAACCGCAACTTCTGGTCGCAGGACATGATCAACTACCTGGTCGACTGGCTGAAGTGCGCCAAGAACGACCACGGGCTGACCATCGACTACATCGGCGGCTGGAACGAGCGCGGCCGGGACGTGAACTGGTACGTCAACCTGAACGCCGCCCTGGACGCCGGCGGCTTCGGCAACGTCAAGATCGTGGCCGACGACACGAGCTGGGGCGCGGCCGACGACGCGGTGAGCAACACGGCCTTCCGCAACGCCGTCGACATCTTCGGGTCGCACTATGTGTGCGGGTACCGCAGCGCGCAGACCAACTGCCCGAGCTCCACCAACGCCGTCAACTCCGGCAAGCAGTTGTGGGCCAGCGAGAACGGCTCCGACGACTACAACGACGGCGCCAAGGCGCTCGCGCGCGGCATCAACCGCGACTACATCGACGGCAAGATGACCGCCTACCTCAACTGGCCCATCGTCGCGGCCATCACCCCGAACATTCCCTGGCCCACGATGGGCGTCGCGACGGCCCCCCAGCCGTGGTCGGGCTTCTACTCGATCGGCAAGAACGCCTGGACGATGGCACAGACCACGCAGTTCACCGCGCCCGGCTGGCGCTACCTGGACGCCTCCAGCGGCTACATCGGCGGCGTGCGGGCCAACGGCAGCTACGTGTCCCTGCGGTCGCCCACCGGCACCGACTACAGCACGATCATCGAGACGGTGGACGCGAGCGCCGCCCAGACGCTGAACCTCACCGTCACCGGCGGCCTGTCCACCGGGACCGTGCGCGTGTGGTCCACCGACCTCAACTCGGCCAGCACGTCGGCCTACCTGGCGCGCGCGAGCGACATCACGCCCTCGGGCGGCACCTACTCGCTGACCGTCCAGCCCGGACGCGTCTACACCATCACCACCACCACCGGCCAGGGCAAGGGCACCGCCACCAGCCCAGCGTCCGGCTCGCTGGCCCTGCCGTACTCCGACACCTACGACGGCTACGCGGTGGGCAAGGAGGCCAAGTACCTGATGGACCAGCAGGGGGCCTTCGAGGTGACCGCCTGCGGCGCCGGGCGGGCCGGCCGGTGCGTGCGGCAGATGGCGCCGCGCATGCCGATCACCTGGGACGGGGACTACGACCCGTACGCGCTGCTCGGCGACGTCGGCTGGAGCAACTACACCGTCTCCTCCGACGTCCTGCTGGAACAGGCCGGGTACGTCAAGCTCATCGGCAGGGGCGGCACCCAGCACTACGGGCCCGCCGGGCAGAACGCGTACTACCTGCGGGTGACCGACACCGGCGCCTGGGCGATCCAGCGCAACACCTTCGACAACGTCGTGACGACGCTGAGCAGCGGCACGGTGGCGGCGCTCGGCACCGGCCGGTGGCACTCGCTGTCGCTCGGCTTCTCCGGCGGCACGATCACCGGGAAGATCGACGGCGTGACCGTCGGCACGGTCACCGACTTCACCTGGGGCGCCGGCCAGGTCGGCCTCGGCACCGGCGCGACCGAGACGGCGCAGTTCGACAACCTGTCGGTCACGCCCGGCCCGGCCGGCTCCTCCACCGTGCTGCGCAGCGCGGCGTCGGGCAGGTGCCTGGACGTCCCCGCGCAGAGCCACACCAACGGCACGCAGGTGGCCATCTGGGACTGCAACGGCGGCGCCAACCAGCAGTGGATCCTCACCTCCGGCAAGCAGCTCCAGGTGTACGGGAACAAGTGCCTGGACGCCGACGCGGGCGGCACGGCGCCCGGCACCAAGGCGATCATCTGGGACTGCACGAGCGGGACCAACCAGCAGTGGAACCTCAACGCCGACGGCTCGGTCACCGGCGTCCAGTCGGGCCTGTGCCTGGACGTCACCGGCGAGGCGACCGCCAACGGCACCCCGGTCCAACTGTGGAACTGCACCGGCGGCGCCCACCAGAGGTGGACGCGCAGCTAGCTCACCGGTCGGCGACCCGGTGGGCCGCCGTCGCCAGCAGCAGCGCGGCGTGGACGTCGGGGTCGGTGACGGTGTAGCCGAGCAGGGCCTCGATGCGCTGGAGCCGCTGGTAGAACGTCTGGCGGCCGAGGTGCAGGACGGCGGCCGCCCGGGTCGCGCTGCACCCGTGCAACAGGAACACCTCCAGTGTCCCGACGAGCCGGGTGCGGTGCGCCTCGTCCCAGTCCACCAGCGGCGAGATCGTGCGGCGGACCAGGTCGGCGGCGTGCCCGGCGTCCCCGTGCCGGGTCAGCTCCAGGTCCAGGGCCAGGGCGCGGGTGGTGACCAGCCGCGCCGCCGGGCGCAGGCCGAGCGCCGCCCGCGCGTCGCGCAGGGACGGGCCCAGCTCGGCGAGGTCGGCGGCCGGGTGCCCCACCGCGACCTGGAGCTGCGGGGCGCTCAGCCGCCGCAGGGCCTCGTCGAGCGCCTGGGACACCGCGCCGACGGCGTCGGTCACCGCGCGCGGCACCGACAGCGCGCCGAGCACCAGCCGGGAGACCCTGCCCCGCAGCGCGGGGGTGTGCAGGATGTGGGCGGCCCGGTCGATCACGGCCGGTGCCGCCGCCGTCTCCAGCGAGTCGGCCGCGACCCCGACGAGCACGTGGTCGGGCGCCGGGTGGAAGCCGGCCATCATCGCCCGCACGCCGGAGTCTGCCTCGGCGGTGCCCTCGATCAGGTCGCGCAGCAGCGCGGAGGCCTGGCGGTCCCGCTCGCTCGGCGGGCTGCCGGTGCGCAGCATGGCCAGCACCAGCGCCACGGCCGTCCGTTCCAGGGCGGTCGCCAGGTCCTCGGCGGGCAGGGCCGAGCCCGGCCCGGCGACCAGCCGCCCCCACGGCTGCCCGTGCAGGGCGACCGGCGCCTCGCAGGCGGCGTCCTCGACGGCACGCCAGGCCTCCCGGTCGCCGGCCACGCCGTGCGCGGCCACCAGCGCGCCGCTGGCGGAGACCAGCATCAGCGGGGTGCCGATCACCTGGGCGCCGGTGGCCAGCACCCCGGCGACGCCCGCCCCGGCGATGAGGGCGTCGTTGAGCGCGCGGGTGGCGGAGTCGCCGAGCCGGAGCCGCCTGCTCGCGGCGTCGACGATCAGCGTGTTGGCCTGCTCGGTGATGCGGATGAACGGCACCACCGCGTGCAGGGCGACGAACGGGAGGTCCTGCCTGCGCGCCTCCTGGACCAGCTCGCGGGGCATCTCGGGGAAGGTGCGGCCGAGCTCCAGCGCCACGCCGGCGACGCCGCGCCCGGCGATCTCCCGCATGTAGTGCCGCCGGGTGCCCGCGTCGGCGCCCGCGAGGCCGAGGCCGGTCGTCAGCAGCAGCTCGCCGCCGGTGAGCAGCGGGCCGATCTCGTAGATCTCGCTGGAGTGGACCCAGCGCACCACGCGGTCCAGCGACGCCTCCCCCGCGAGGACCTCGGGCCGGGCCTCGCGCAGGGTGTCGAGGGAGAGCAGGTCGCGCAGGGTCAGCGCCATTGATCGGCCTTTACGTAATGTCCGTCGAAGGTAGCCATAGTACGGACGATCTGTCCGTTCTCGAAGTCCCTTCCCCGGGGGATAGTGGGCTCATGACCAGCTACGTTGCCAGCCCTGCCGCCATGCTCGGCGTGGCGCTGGAGGAGGCCAGGAAGGGGTACGCCGAGGGCGGCGTCCCGATCGGGGCCGCGCTGTTCGCGGCCGACGGGCGGCTGCTCGGCCGGGGACGCAACCGCCGCGTCCAGGACGGCGACCCCTCCGTGCACGGCGAGACGGCGGCGTTCCGCGACGCGGGCCGCCAGCGCACCTACCGGGGCACCACCATGGTGACGACCCTGTCGCCGTGCTGGTACTGCAGCGGCCTGATCCGCCAGTTCGGCATCACCGGCCTGGTCGTCGGCGAGAGCCGCACCTTCACCGGCCAGCACGAATGGCTCGCCGCCAACGGCGTGGCGGTGACCGTCCTGGACGACGAGGAGTGCGTCGAACTGATGACCGCGTTCATCGCCGCCCATCCGGCCCTGTGGTACGAGGACATCGGGGAGGACGCGTGAGGACGGTCCCGGTCGTGGACCTGGCCCCGTGGTTCGGCGGCGGCCCCGCCGACCGGGCCGGGGTGGCCGCCCAGGTCGACACGGCGCTGCGGGAGATCGGCTTCCTGCTCGTCACCGGGCACGGCGTCCCGGCGGAGCTGCGGGCCGAGGTCCGCGCGGCGGCCAAACGCTTCTTCGCCCTGCCGGCCGGGGCCAAGGCCCGGTACGCCGCCACGGTCGGCGAGCGGGGGTGGCTGCCGCCGGGCGTGGAGGCCAACGGGTACGCCGAGGGCACGCCCACACCGCCCGACCTGAAGGAGACCTTCGCGACCGGCGCCGACCTGCCGATCGGCGTTCCCGCGATCGACGCGGAGTGGTTCCTCCCCAACGTGTGGCCGGCCGAGGTCCCCGAGCTGGAAGCGCTGGTCACCGCCTACCTCGCCCGCATGCGGGCGCTGGCCGGCGAGCTGCTGGCGGTGTGCGCCGCCGCGCTCGGCGTCGCGGAGGACTTCTTCACCTCACGGGCCGGGCACCCGTCGTACACCATGAACATCAACCGCTACCCGCCGCTGCGCCAGGTGGGCGAGCCGGAGCCGGGCCAGTTCCGCATCGGCCCGCACACCGACTTCGGGACCGTCACGATCCTGGAGCGGCAGCCGGGCGTCGGCGGGCTGCAGGTGTTCACCCTGGACGGGGAGTGGATCGACGCCCCCTTCGTGCCGGACTCGTTCACGATCAACATCGGCGACCTGCTGGCCCGCTGGACGGGCGACCGCTGGCTGTCCACGCGGCACCGGGTGCTCCCGCCCGACGCCTCGGCCCCGGACGAGGAGCTCGTGTCGCTCATCTACTTCTACGAGTGCGACCCGCTGACCGTGGTGGAGTCGCTCGCCCCGCCCGTCGGCAGGGTCGCCCACCCGCCCGTCGTCGCGTCCGACTACCTCCTCGAGAAGCTGAAGGCGATCACCGTATGAAGGTCATGCAACCCCCCGGCGTCGCGGTACGCGAAGGCGAGTACGGCGCGAAGGTCACCGCGGTCGAGCCCGGTGGCGTCGAGTTCATCCCCCTGTCCGACCGCCACGGCGTCCCCCGGCAGCTCCTGTGGACCTGGATGTCGCCCAACCTGGAATTCGCCACGATCTTCCTCGGCGTGCTGGCGGTGGCCGCGTTCGGCCTGAGCTTCTGGCAGGCGGCCCTGGGCGTCCTGGTCGGCACCGGCCTCGGCGCGATCTCGCACGGCGTGCTGTCGGCGCGGGGGCCGTCGGCCGGGGTGCCGCAGATGGTCCTCGGGCGGCTCTCCTTCGGGTACTGGGGCAACCTGATCCCCTCCGCGTTCAACTCGGTGGCCGCCGGGGTCGGCTGGTTCGCCGTCAACAGCGTCAGCGGCGCGCTGGCGCTCAACACGCTCACCGGCCTGCCGGCCTGGCTGTGCCTGGTGGTCGTGGTCACGATCATGGTGGCCCTGGGGTTCTTCGGGCACAACCTCGTGCAGGCCTTCGAGAAGTACGCGTTCCCGGTCCTCGCGGTGATCTTCGTGGTGGCCTCGGTGATCATCCTGTCCAAGGCGCGGCCGGGCTTCGCGGGCGCTGGCGGAGGGCTCGGCGGCTTCCTGCTGACCGTCGGCGCGACGTTCGGCTACGCGGCCGGCTGGAACCCCTACGCGGCCGACTACACCCGCTACCTCCCGCCGGACGTGAGCAGGCGGGCCGTCGGGCTGTTCGCCGGGCTCGGGGTGTTCGTCCCCTGCGTGGTCCTGGAGGTCGTCGGCGCAGCGTCGGTGACCATCGGCGGCGACGCCCTCGGCCAGCCGACCAGCGCGTTCACCGGGCACCTGCCCGGTTTCGTGGCCGGGCTGACCCTGCTGGCGATCGCTCTCGGCGCGATCTCGGCCAACGCGGTGAACGTGTACTCGGGGGCGATGTCCCTGCTGACGATGGGCGTGCGGCTGCCGCTGACGCTCCGCAGGGCGCTGACGGCGGTGGCGTGCGGCGTGGTCGGGTTCCTGGTCGCGCTGTCGGGGCTGGAGGACGCCGGGCACAAGTACGAGTCGTTCCTGCTGGTCATCTCCTACTGGATCGGCCCGTGGCTGGCCGTCGTGCTGACCGACTGGTACCTTCGCCGCGGCCGGGTCGAGGAGGCCCTGCTGTTCGACAGGCGGCACACCAACTGGGCCGGTCCGATCGCCATGGTCGCCGGCGTCGTGCTGTCGGTGTGGCTGTTCTCCAACCAGCAGCAGTACGTGGGGCTGGTCCCCCAGCGGGTGCCGGCGGTCGGCGACATCGCGTTCGAGGTCGGGTTCCTCATCTCGGCGGTCGTGTACCTCGTCCTCCGGCCGCTCCGCCGCTGACCCGCCGCAGGACCCGGAACGGCGTCATCGGCCACGATGCTCAGGGTGGTCGATGCCGCCGGCCGCCGCTACTCGGCGGCGCTGGGGATCTTCAGGGGGTCGGAGGGCGCCTCGGCCTTGGCCTTGGCCATCTCCTCGCCGAGCTCCTGCAGCCGCTTGCGTCCCATGGCCTCACGCACCTGCGGGAACCACTCCTTCTCCTCCTCCTCGACGTGATGGCGGACGTTCTCCATCAGGACGGTCATCTTCGCGGTGTACCGCTCGTCCTTGGGGTCCAGGTCCTTGAGCTCCGACAGCATCCAGACGACGACGTGGTGCTCCTCGACGCTCTCCAGCACGTGGCCGGTGGTGTCGGGGGCGCCCTCACGGGCGGCGGGGTAGAAGATCCGCTCCTCGATGTAGGTGTGGGTGGTCAGCTCCTCGATCACCCTGGCGACGATCTCCTGCTTCTTCTTGTACGCCGTCTCGCCGGCCTCCTCGAACTGCTTGAACAGCTTCTCGACGGTCTTGTGGTCGTCCTTCAGCAACACGATGGCGTCCATGGTGGGTCCTCTCAGTCGCGGGGCCGATCGGTGGGACACTGCCCTTACCCCCGCCCGCGCCGTGAAACGCGATGGGGCTGATCGGCTCGTCCCGTACCCGGTCGTGCCGCCGCCTGGCCGCCGCCGACACCGTGCCGCCACCGGCGGGCTGGCATCGTGGGAGCATGCGAGTGCTGGTCGTTGAAGACTTCGAGGTCCTGGCGCGGACGATCGGGACCGGGTTGCGCCGCGAGGGCATGGCCGTCGACGTGGTCCTCGACGGGGAACACGCCCTGGAGAACCTGGCGGTGAACCGCTACGACGTCGTGGTGCTGGACCGGGACCTGCCGGGGGTGCACGGCGACGAGGTCTGCCGGCGCATCGTGGCCGCGCACTCCACGAGCCGGGTGCTGATGCTGACCGCCGCCGGCACCGTGAGGCAGCGGGTCGACGGCCTCGGTCTGGGCGCCGACGACTACCTGCCCAAGCCGTTCGACTTCGCCGAGCTCGTGGCCCGCGTCCGGGCGCTCGGGCGCCGCAGCGTCACGGCGGTGCCCCCGATCCTGGACGGCGGCGACCTGACCCTGGACCCCGGCCGCCGGGTCGCCTCGCGCGCCGGCCGCCGCCTGGAGCTGAGCCCGAAGGAGTTCGGCGTGCTGGAGTGCCTGCTCGGCGCGGCCGGCCGGGTGGTCTCCGCCGAGGAACTGCTCGAACGGGTCTGGGACGAGGCGGCCGACCCGTTCACCACGGCGGTGAAGACGACGGTCCGCCGCCTGCGCGCCAAGCTCGGCGACCCGCCGGTCATCGACACGGTCCGTGAGGCCGGATACCGGATCGGCGGGCTGTGATGGCCCGGTCCACGCTGCGCACGCGCCTCACCCTGCTGTACGCCGGGCCGTTCCTCCTCTCGGGCGCCGTCCTGCTCGCCGTCCCGATCGTGCAGGCGAGCCACACCGTCCCCGCCGGGGGCCGCGGCGGCCCCTCGGCCCCGGCCGGCCTCGACCTCTCCCCCGTGTTCGCCGCCTCCGCGGCCGGTCTCGCCGTCATGGTCGTGGCCTCGGTCGCGCTCGGCTGGGTCGTCGCCGGCCGGTTCCTGCACCCGCTGCGGACGATCACGGCGACCGCGCGCGACATCTCGGCCAGCAACCTGCACCGCCGGCTCGACTGGACCGGCCGCGACGACGAGTTCACCGACCTCGCCCGCACCCTGGACGACCTGTTCGAGCGGCTGGAGGCGTCGTTCGCCTCCCAGCGCCGCTTCGTCGCCAACGCCTCGCACGAGCTGCGGACCCCGCTGACCGCCGAACGGGCCCTGATCCAGGTGGCGCTGGCCGACCCGGCGGCGACCACCGGCACGTTGCGGGCCATGTGCCAGGAGGTGCTGGCGCTGGGCGAGGCGCAGGAACACCTCATCGACTCCCTGCTGGCCCTGGCCGGCAGCGAGCAGGGGATCGAACGGCGGGAACCGGTCGATCTCGCCCGCGTCGCCGGGGACGTGGTCGCGGCCCGCGAGCAGGAGGCCGCGCGCCGGGGCGTCCACGTCCACGCGGCGCTGGCCGCCGCCCCGGCGTCCGGGGATCCCCGGCTGATCGAGAGCCTGGTGACCAACCTGGTGGGCAACGCCCTCCGGCACAACACGGCCGGCGGCCGGGTCGAGATCGCGACGTCGGCGGCCGGGGGGCGGGCCCGCGTCACGGTGGGCAACACCGGGCCGCTGGTCCCGCCCGACCAGGTCGACCGGCTGTTCGAACCCTTCCAGCGGCTCGGCGGGCACCGCGCCGGCGGCACCGGCGGGCACGGGCTCGGCCTGGCCATCGTCCGCGCCATCGCCAGGGCGCACGGCGCCACGCTCGTCGCGCGCGCCCGGCCAGGAGGCGGCCTCGACGTCGAAGTGGCCTTCTCCTGACGGGCACGCCCGCAATGGCCCGGGGTCACGCATCGCGGAGCCGCACCCGCAGGCCACCGGCCAGCAGCGCCAAGGCGGCCCACGCGGCGAGCACCACCAGGCCCGCCCCCGGGCCGAGCGGCAGGCCCGCGTCGGTGGTGGACTGGACGGCGAGCCCGGCGTTCAGCGGCGAGACCTGCCACAGGAGCCGCTGCCAGGCCTGGTCGGAGATCACGAAGATGAGGAGCGGGAAGAGGTACAGCAACCCGAGCACGACCCCGATCGCCGTCGCGGGGTCGCGCACGGCGGCGGCCACGCCGAGGCCGAGCAGGGCGACCAGCACCAGGCAGAGCACCGAGCCGGCCGCGGCGCGGAGCGTCGGCCCGTCGGCCAGGGACAGGGCCGGGTAGCCGTGCGCCGGGGTGAAGCCGTTGCCGGGCAGGATGAGCCGCGCCGCCAGCACCGACGCCAGGACCCCGATCACCGCCGCGACCAGCGTCAGGCCGGTGAGGACGGCGGCCTTGGCGGCCAGGACGGCGGACCGGCGCGGCATCGCCGTGAAGGTGGTCCGCACCATGCCGGTGCCGTACTCGCCGCTCATCGCCAGGACGGCCAAGACCACGACGACCGCCTGACCGAGCAGGACCCCGGTCAGGCTGAGCTTGGTGAGATCGAAGGTGCACCCCGACGCGGCGCAGGCCGGCGCCGTGGTCGCCGCGCTCGCCATGGCGCCGCCGGCGACGGTCAGCGCGACGACGCCGAGCAACAGCGGGACGGTGCTCGGGACCGTGCGCGACTTGGTCCATTCCGCGCGCAGGTGCCGTCTCACGCGTCCCTACGGCGCAACCGGGCGGTGGCCAGGCCGAGGACCAGCGCCGCGTAGCCGCAGAGGACGGCGAAGCCCGCCCACGGCGCCAGCGGGTAGTAGCCCAGCACCGGCGCGTAGTAGCCGATCACCTGCGGGTACTCCGGAACGCTCTGCCGGATGGCGAACCCGGCGGCGGGCGTGACCCGCAGCAGCCATCGCGCCATGCCGTCCGGCAGGATGGAGGCCTTCGCCAGGACTTCGGGCAGCACCACCGTCGCGATCACGACGGCGACCGCCGCGCCGCCGCGCCGCAGCAGAGCGCCAAGGCCGAGCGCGAGAACGGCGACGACCGCCATCAGCGCCGCCGTGCCGACGGCGACGCGCACCTCGGTGAGGGCGCCGACCGGCAGGACGACGGCGCCGCCGGCGCGCAGGATCCGCGTGCCGATCGGGATCGCCACGCCGGTGGCGGCCAGGCCCGCGGCGAAGGTGACCGTGCCGGCGACGACGGCCTTGGCGGCGAGCGTCCGGCCGCGTCGCGGGGTGGCGAGCAGGGTGGTGCGGATCAGGCCGCGCCGGTACTCGGCGCTGATGAACCCCACCGCAACGACGGCGATCACGACCAGCCCGATCGGCACGCCGGCGAGGGCCCACTCGACGGTGACGTGCTCGCCCGCCCTGAGCGGCGCCATGTCGCCCGAGCCGGTCACCGTGAACGTGCCCGCGGACTCCTGGACGCCCGCCGGACGGTGGTACAGCTCCCAGTCGGTCCGTTGCCCGGTGTCCCCGACCCTGGTGCGCCCCCACCCGCCGGGCGGCGCGCCGCGCACGGTGACCTGGTCGAACACGGCGGTGGCCTGGGTGAACCTGCAGGCGGCGCCGACGCCGCCGAACGTGCCCTGGTACACCGAGAGATCACAGGGAGAGGCGACGAACAGGCCGGCCCGCGCCGGTCCGGCCAGCCGGGCCGTGCCGACCTCGGTCCATCGCGTGCCGTCGGCCGACTCGTACCCGGTGATCGTGCCGCCGGAGCGGGTCAGCCGCACCCAGCGCGGGGACGCCGCGGAGACACCGCCCGGGGGGCCGGCCACGTCCGAGGTGAAGCCGGACTGCATCCGCGCGCCGTGGGAACCGGTGATCATCATCGCGGTGTAGGCCGAACCCCGTTCCGTGCCCGCCTTGATGATCACCCCTGCCTTCGCCCACGGCACGACGCGGGGGACGACCGGGTGGTGATCAGGCGGGGGGAAGGTGGTGATGCCGGTCAGCGAGGTCAGGCGGGCGGTGACGCTGCCGTCGCCGTCGAGCGGCCGGTGCACGAAGAAGAAGCGGTCGTCGACCGCCTCGCCGCCCGGGCCCAGCGGCGCGGAGCAGGGCAGTTCGACCGGCCGCCCGGGGAACGGCCCGCTCGCGCAGTGGACGCCCGAGGCGACCAGGATCCCGAACAGCACCGTCACCATCGCCGCGACGACGACGCCCGCCACCCAGCCGCGTACCGTCCGGAACTTGGTCCACTCCGCGCGCAGCACGGGCACGAAGCCGTCACGCCCGGCCGGAGGATCGGGGCGGTACGGGGCCGTCACCGTCACAGCGCCGCCTCCGGCGCCCCGGCGGCGCGGAACCCGGCCGCGTCGCGGGTGAGCTCCAGGTACGCCTCCTCCAGCGTCGCCCGGCGGCCGGACGCGGTTTCGAGCAGCCGTGCCACGCTCGCGTCGGCGATGACCCTGCCGCGGCCGGCCACCACGACGTGGTCGGCGGTGTCCTGCAACTCGCTCATCAGGTGGCTGGACACCAGCACGGCGCGGCCCTCGGCCGCCAGCGACCGCAGCAGCGCGCGGATCCAGATGATGCCCTCGGGGTCCATGCCGTTGAACGGCTCGTCCATGATCAGCACCGGCGGGTCGCCCAGCAGGGCGGCGGCGATCCCCAGCCGCTGCCGCATGCCCAGGGACAGGCCACCGGCCCGGCGCCGGGCCGCCGTACGCAACCCCACCTGCTCGATCACCGCGTCGACGCGGCGGGCGCCCAGGCCCTGGGAGCGGGCCAGCCACATCAGGTGGTCGCGGGCGGTGCGGCCCGGCTGGAGCGCGGAGGCGTCCAGCAGCGACCCGACCTGGCACAGCGGGCGGCGCAGGTCCCGGTAGGGGCGTCCGCCGATCAGCGCGGTGCCCTCGTCCGCGGCGTCGAGGCCGAGGATCACCCGCATCGTGGTCGACTTGCCGGCACCGTTGGGGCCGGCGAACCCCGTGACCAGCCCCGGCCGGACGCCGAACGACATCCCGTCCAGGGCGATGGTCGGCCCGAAGCGTTTCCGCAGGCCGTTGACTACAACACACGCGTCGGTCATGCGGATCGTTCTATCCCGCGCCGGGTGTCGGCACGGTGTCGGCGACCGGCACCGCGCCGGCACCCGGCGGCGGCGACACTCCCCCCATGACCCACTCCGACCGGCCCCCCGCCGGCAAGCACCGGACCCTCCTGATCGCCGCCCTCGTGATCGCCGGGGCGGTCGCGCTCCTCCTGGCCGCCGCGCTCTCCACCGGGGGCGTGAACCAGCGTGCCGGGTACCCGCCGGGGGCGTCACCGGCGCCCACCGGATCGCCGTAACGGCGCCGGTCCCGCGCCACGAGCGCCCGTCCGGGCGGCACGTCAGGGCGGCCAGAGGTCCACCGCGCCATCAGGGGTGGCGATGAGGACTATCCTTCTACCGCCCCCGTCGCCCGCGCCGGGGAGCGGCCCGTCGAGCGTGCCAGCGTGGAATGAGGAACGATGACCACCCCCGCCCCGGTGCCCGGTCCCGCCGCTTCCGAGGGATCCCCCGGAGGCTGGTACCGGCTGACGGTGCAGGCGTGGTTCGTGCTGCTGCTATCGGTGATCGCGGTCCTGGTGATCGTCTGCGCGATGGTCGGCGCCTCGCTCCTGCACCGCACCACGACGCTGACCGACCACCTGGCCGACCGCGTCTCGCCGGCCCGGCTGGAGGCGGCCTACGTCCAAGCCGCCCTGGTCAACCAGGAGACCGGCGTCCGCGGCTACCTGCTGACCAAGAACCCGCAGTTCCTGCAGCCGTACACCGACGGGCTGGCGGAGGAGCGTACCCGGGCCGGGCGGGTCACCGCCCTGGTGGGCGACCAGGCGCAACTGGTCGCCGACCTGGCCGCGGTGCGCGCGGCGGGCGACCAGTGGCGGCGCCTGTACGCCGAGCCGCTCATCGCCGCCACCAAGGCCGGAACGCCCGTGACCGAGGATCGGGTGGCGGCGGGCAAGCAGGCCTTCGACCACATCCGCGCGCTGTTCACCATCGAGAACGACCACTTCAGCTCGGCCAGGGAGCGGGCCCGCGCCGAGCTGAGCCGCGTGCAGGCCACGCGCGACGCGACCTTCGGCGCGATGCTGGCACTGCTGCTGGTCAGCGGCATCGCGGTGGCGCTGATGCTGCGGCGTGCCGTCACCCGGCCGTTGAACGCCCTGCGCGCGGCCTCGCGCGCGGTGGCGTCGGGGAACCACGATCTGCAGATCCCCGCCCGCGGCCCGGCCGACATCAGCGAGGTGGCGCGCGACGTGGAGACCATGCGGCGGCGCATCGTCGCCGACCTGCAGGCCGCGCGGCGGCAGCAGGACATCCTGCGCCGCCAGACCGCCGACCTGGACGCGCAGACCATCGAGCTGCGCCGCTCCAACTCCGAGCTGGAACAGTTCGCCTACGTGGCCTCCCATGACCTGCAGGAGCCGCTGCGGAAGATCGCCACGTTCTGCCAGCTCATCGAGAAGCGCTACGGTGACCAGCTCGACGACCGGGGGGTCAAGTACATCACCTTCGCCGTCGACGGCGCCAAGCGCATGCAGGTCCTCATCAACGACCTGCTGACGTTCTCGCGGGTGGGCCGGCTCTACGACACCAGCAAGCCGTTCTCCCTGCGGCAGGCCGCGGACAAGGCGATCACCAACCTGGGCTCGGCCATCGAGGAGGCGGACGCCCGCGTCGAGCTGCCCGAGGACCTGCCCGTGGTCATGGGGGATCCGACGTTGCTGGTGATGCTGTGGCAGAACCTGCTCGGCAACGCCGTCAAGTTCCGGCACCCCGACCGGGCCCCGCTGATCCACGTCGGCTGCCGGCGCGCGGAGGACGGCGACATGTGGTGCCTGAGCGTCACCGACAACGGCATCGGCATCCTCCCGGAGTTCAGCGACAAGATCTTCGTCATCTTCCAGCGGCTGCACACCCGCGAGGCCTACACCGGCACGGGCATCGGCCTGGCCCTGTGCAAGAAGATCGTCGAGCATCACGGCGGGCGCATCTGGCTCGACCCCGGCCACACCGGCGGCACGCGCTTCCACTTCACCCTGCCCGCCCTGACCGAGGCCGGCGGCACCGAACCAGGCGAGATCGCCCTCCCGGAAGGATCATCAGTATGAGCGCCTCCGTCCAGCCCGCCGAAGTCCTGCTCGTCGAGGACGATCCCGGCGACGAGCTGATCACCCGCGAGGCGTTCGCGGACAACAAGATCGGCAACAACCTCCATGTCGTCCGCGACGGCCTGGAGGCGCTGGACTTCCTCTACCGGCGCGGCGAGCACACCGAAGCCCCGCGCCCGGACCTGATCCTGCTGGACCTGAACCTGCCCAAGTACGACGGCCGCCAGGTCCTGGAGCGCATCAAGTCCGACCCCGACCTCGACACCATCCCCGTCGTGGTCCTCACCACCTCGGCCGCAGAGGAGGACATCCTGCGCAGCTACAAACTGCACGCCAACGCCTACGTCACCAAGCCCGTCGACCTGGAACAGTTCATCGCCGCCATCCGCCAGATCGACGACTTCTTCATCACCGTCGTCAAACTCCCCCGCAGACGCTGACGACCCGGCCGCTCCCATGAGGCGGGACGACGCGCTGTGGGCCGTGGCGTGCCTGGGTGTGGGGGGCCTGCTGCTCGCGGCGGGGGCCTATCAGCATCGGTGGGCCGGGGCGCCGTTGTTCGCCGGGCCGCTGCTGGTGTCGTGCGCGGGCGTCGCGGTGCGGCGGAGCCGGCCGTTGCTCTCCCTCGGGCTCGGGGCCGTGGCCCTGGCCGGCGACTTCGCCATGGGGCCGTCGCTGGGCACCGTCCTGGTCGTCACGGACAACATCTACGCGGGCGTGCGGTACGGGCCGCGGGCCCTGGGCCGGTGGATGCTCGTCGTCACCTCGGCCGGCGCGGTCCTGGCGGGCGTCGTGGGCGCCGTCGCCGGGCACGTCACGGCCACGGCCCCGCTCATGGTCCAGGCCGGGCTGGTCGGGGTCACCCCCGTGCTCACCGCCCTGTTCATGCGGCAGCTTGAGGACCAGGCGTCGTCGGAACGCGCACGGGCCGAGCAGGTGGCACGGCTGGCCGAGCTCGACCGGGCGGCCGCGGTGCAGGCCGAGCGGAGCCGGATGGCGCGGGAACTGCACGACATGATCGCCAACCACTTCAGCGCGATCGCCGTCCAGTCCACCGCCGTCCTGTCACGGGACGACCTGGACGCGCGGGTGGTCCGCACCGTGCTGGAGTCGATCAGGGAGAACAGCGTGGACGGCATGAGCGAGATGCGGGCCATGATCGGGTTACTCCGGCAGGACGGCGACGAGCCGGAGGCGATCCGGCGGCGGGTCGCCGAGATCGGCGATCTGGCCGAGCGGGCGCGGGAGGCGGGGCTGCGGGTACGGCTGCGGGTGGACGGCGAGGCGCGTGACCTGCCGGCCTCGGTGGACCTGGCCGGGTACCGCATCGTGCAGGAGTCGCTGACCAACGCGCTCAAGCACGGCGGCGAGGAGGCGCGGGTGGAGATCGGCTACCGGCCGGGGTCGCTCCGCGTCACCGTGGACAACCCCCTCGGCGGAGGGGAAGCCCGGCATCCCGGACACACCGGCACCGGCCACGGGATCACCGGCCCGGGGACCGACGAGCGGCACCCGGGGCTGCCCGGCGCGGGGACCGGGCTCATCGGCATGCGGGAGCGCGCGGCCCTGGTCGGCGGCGCCTTCGAGGCGGGGCCCTACGAGGACGGCTGGCGCGTCCGCGCCGAGCTGCCCACCAAGGAGGCCGTGTGACGACCGAGGAAGACCTGGTTGACGGCCGAAGAGCGCCTGATGACGACCGGGGCGACCTGGTCGACGACCGAGGAAGGCCTGATGACGGCCAGAGCGACCTGGTGACGGACGGGACGTATGGTGACGGCCGGGGCGGGGCGGTGACCATCCGGGTGCTGGTCGCCGACGACCACGCGGCGGTCCGTGCCGGGATCGTCCTCATCCTGGACGGCCAGGAGGACCTCGAGGTCGTCGGCCAGGCCGCCGACGGGGAGCAGGCCGTCGCGATGGCCCGTGACCTGCTCCCGGACGTGGTGCTGATGGACATCCGGATGCCGAGGCTCGACGGGATCTCCGCGACCCGCGACCTCAGCAAGATCACGGACGTGCTGATCCTCACCACGTTCGACCTCGACGAGTACGTCTTCGGGGCGCTGCGCGCCGGGGCGGCCGGGTTCCTGCTCAAGAGCGCCGACGCCGCGACGCTGGTCGGCGCGCTGCGCGTGGTGGCGCGCGGCGACGGGCTCATCGCGCCCGAGGTGACCCGGCGGCTGATCTCGGCCTTCGGCGCGACCGCGCCGCCTCACGGCCCCCGGCACGTGGCCGACCTGACCCCGCGCGAGCGTGAGGTGCTCGCCCGCATCGGGCAGGGCATGTCGAACGCGGAGATCGCCGTCGCGCTGGACATGGCAGAGGCCACGACGAAGACCCACGTCAGCCGGCTTTTGAACAAGCTCGGGCTGCGCAGCCGCGTCCAGGCCGCCATCCTCGCCCAGCGGCTCCCGCACGACCCCTGACCTCCGGTGCCGGACCCTGGCAGGCCTCGCGTTACCCTCCGCCGGGCAAGCGAATGGGCCTCGGCAGACCCTCGGCCGGGCGGCGGAGGGACCTCGGTGTGACCCCTCACCGGGCGATGGACGGGCCGGTACCGGGGCGGCGCGTACATACAAGGATGTAGGCGGGTTCGTCACCGCCGACGATGTGTCGGACGCCGTGCTCGGCGACGCTGGAGCCCATGGTTCTGGCGATCATCATCGGCTGCGAGATCGGGTTCTGGGTCCTGCTGGCCCTCGGGTTCACCACGCGCTACCTGCTGGGACGCCGGCGGCTCGGTATGGCGCTGCTGGCGGCCGTCCCGCTGCTGGACGTGGTCCTGCTGGCCGCATCGGTGGCCGACATGCGCGGCGGCGCGGTGGCGACCACGCAGCACGGGCTCGCCGCCGCCTACCTCGCCTACTCGGTCGTCTTCGGCCGTGGCACGGTCGCCTGGGCGGACGCCCGGTTCGCCCACCGGTTCGCGGGCGGCCCTCCGCCGTGGCGTCCCCCGTCCGGCGGCCGGGCCAGGGCCAGGTACGAGTGGAAGGTCTGGCTGCGGATCGTCCTCGCGTACGGCATCTGCTGCGCCCTGCTGTTCGGCCTGATCGCCCTCGTGGGCGACCCCTCCCGGACCGGCGAGCTGGGCGCCTTCATGGGCGGCCTGGCCAAGGTCCCGCTGGTCGCGGTGCTCTGGCCCCTGTCGTACACCCTGTTCCCGAAACGCGAGCGCCCGCCCGAGGACCCCCCGGCCGGGAAGCCGCCCGAAGACTCTCCGGCCGCGAAGCCGCTCTAAGGAACCTCTAAAGGACGCTGAAACCAGGCCAGAGGCCACGATGGTCGTATCGTCCTCACGGCGCCGGCTCGTCCGGTGCACTCCAGGACGAAAGGCATCACGATGAGGAAACGCACACGGCTGGTCGTGGCCACCGCGACGCTCGCCGCGCTGGCCGCGACCGGTACGACGGCGGCGGCGGCGTCCGGCCCGACGCCGCAGCCCGGGCCTGTGAAGCCCGACTCCGTGACGGTCAAGGTGGACGGGAAGCCCAAGGAGTCCGCGGACGCCGGCCTGGCCGAGGCCGCCGCGAAGCTCGGGGTGACGCTCGACCGGCTCACCGCCGCCATCGTCGCGGCCAAGACGTCGCTGGCCGGCTCGGACGACGTCAGGCCGGACGCCGTCGTCGCGGCCATCGCGGCCGAGCTGGGGCTACCGGCCCCGCAGGTCCAGAAGGCCATGGGACCGCTGATCGGCAGGCCCGGCCCGGCCGGCGACGAGAAGGTGAAAAGGGACATCGAGCGGAAGCGGAACGAGGTCCTGCGGGGCGGTGAGGGCGCGGACGGCCCGCAGTGCTCACCGGCCGGCAAGGACGGCGGAAGCACCGAAGGCCCGCCGAGCGCACCGCCCGGCGAGGACGGCACCGACGGCCCGCGCAGTGCGCCGACCGGCGAGGATGCCCCGGTGGGGCCGCCGGCCGGCAAGGGCTGACGGCGGTAGCGCTTAACGGCGGCTTTCCGGTCCGGAGGTGAGGATGGCGGGCATGCGGATACTTGTGGTGGACGACGACCCGGCCGTGCGGCGGTCCCTGGAACACGCGTTGCGACGGGACGGCTACGACGTGTCGTCGGCACCCGACGGCGTGTCCGCCCTCACCGAGCACGGCGTGTTCCGCCCGGACGCGGTGGTCCTGGACGTCCTCATGCCCGAGCCGAACGGGCTCGAGGTGTGCCGGACGCTGCGTTCGGGCGGGCACGACACGCCGATCCTGATGCTCACGGCCCGCGACCTGGTCACCGACCGGGTCGCCGGGCTCGACGCGGGGGCCGACGACTACCTGGCCAAGCCCTTCGCCCTGGACGAGCTGCGTGCCCGGTTGCGGGCCCTGCTCCGGCGCAGCGGAGCGGGGGCCGAGGTGCTGCGCTTCGCCGACGTCGAGCTGGACCTGAGCGGCCGCAGGGCCGGGCGGGCCGGCCGGCGCCTGGAACTGACCAAGACCGAGCTGTCGCTGCTGGAGCTGTTCCTGCGCAACCCCCGCCGGGTGCTGAGCCGGACCCAGATCTTCGAGTCCGTCTGGGGGTACGACTTCGGCCCGGAGTCGAACGCGCTGTGGGTCTACGTCAGCTACCTGCGGGGCAAGCTCGAGGCCGGCGGCGGCGACCGGCTGATCCAGACGGTGCGCGGCCTCGGCTACGTCCTTCGCGAGGAGCCGTGAACCTGCGCACCCGGCTGGCCATCGCCGGTGGCTCGGTGGTCGCGGGCGCCCTGGTGCTGGTGTCGGCGGTCCTGTACCCGGCCGTGGACGCCAACCTCCGCGGCCAGATGGACGGCGCCCTGGTCGTGGCCGCCGGCCGGGCGCCCACCGTGGCCGCGGCGATCAAGACCAAGTACATGGAGGCCGGCGCGAAGCCGGACTTCCCGGCCGTCCCGCTGGCGATCGGCAACACCCAGTTGCAGATCGTGCCGGACCCGGTCCGGATCGGGCCGTCGCCGGAGTTCGTCGACCTCACCCCCCGCGACGTCGCCGTGGCGGAGGGCACCGAGGGCTCCTACTTCCGTGACGCGGACTACGGCGGCGTCGCCTACCGCGTCTACACCGCCCAGTTCCCCGGGTCACCGGGCGCGCTCGTGCGCACGGCCATCCCGCGATCCGACCCCGCGCCCACGCTGGCCGGGCTCGCCTGGCTGCTCGCCGGCTCGACGGTGGCCGCCGGGCTCCTGGCGGCGCTGGCCTCCCGCCTTGCGGCGCGCCGGGTCCTGCGCCCGGTGCACCGGCTCACCGAGACCGTCGAACTGATCCGCAGGACCGGTGACCTGGCCATCCCGATCCCCGCCGACGGCCGGGACGAGATCGGCCGGCTCGGCTCGGCGTTCGCCGCGATGACCGCCGCCCTGGACGGGTCGGTCGGCGCCCAGCGCCGCCTGGTGGCCGACGCCTCGCACGAGCTGCGCACCCCGCTGACCAGCCTGACGGTGAACCTCGAACTGCTGGCGGAGAACCCGGCCGACGCCCAGGCCCCGCTTCTGGCCGAGGAGGCGCTCGGCCAGGCCGGGGAGCTCAGGACACTGGTCAACGACCTGGTCGACCTGGCCCGCTACGGCGAGGCCGCGTTCCACACCGAGGACGTCCGCCTCGACCTGGTCGCCGAGCGCGTCGCGGCCCGCGCGGCCCGCCGGGCGCCGCTGATCGGGTTCGAGCTGACGTGCGCCCCCACCCTGGTGCACGGCGACCCCGACGCCCTGGAACGCGCCGTCGCCAACCTCGTCGACAACGCCGTGAAGTGGAGCCCGCCCGGCGGCCGGATCCACATCGGCGTCGAGGGGGGCACCCTGGACGTCGCGGACACCGGCCCCGGCATCCCCGACGGCGACCTCGCCTTCGTCTTCGACCGCTTCTACCGATCCCCCGCGGCCCGCGCGCACCCCGGCTCCGGCCTGGGCCTGGCCATCGTCCGGCAGGTCGCCGAGGCCCACGGCGGCACGGCCGAGGCCGTGCCGCGCAGCACGGGCGCGCACCTGCGGCTGGTACTGCCGGCGTGCGCCGACCTCGCCGATCTCTAGCGCGGCCCTCCTCGGCCGCCGCCCCTCCCGCCGGCGCCTCCGGGACGCCGCGTACCTTGTCTGGTGTCCTCGCCCGTGCGCGGCAGGAGCCGGAGCCGGCCGGGGGCGCGGCGGGAAACCGGAAGGGGTCGTGGATGGCCAGGCACGAGGTGGACGTCGTCGTCGTGGGCGGCGGGGGGATGGGGTCGGCGGCGGCGTGGCGGCTGGCCGGTGGCGGGGCCGAGGTGGTGCTGCTGGAGCGGTTCGAGGAGGGGCACGTGCGCGGAGCCTCGCACGGGGCGTCCCGGATCTTCCGCGTCTCCTACACCGAGCCCGTCTACATCGGGCTCGCCCAGGAGGCGGAGCGGTCGTGGCGGGAGCTGGAGGACGCCTCGGGCGTCTCCCTGCTCACCGTCACCGGCGGGGTCGACCACGGGCGGACGGCGGACCTCGGCCTGCTGGCCGAGGCGGTCGAGGCGGCGGGCGCGCCCGGTGAGTGGCTGGCCCCCGAGGAGGCCGCCGAGCGCTGGCCCGGCCTGCGGTACGACGGCAGGGTGCTCTTCCACCCGGCGGGCGGGCGGCTGCACGCCGACGACGCCGTGTCGGCGCTCCAGGCCCAGGCGGCCCGGCTGGGCGCCGTCGTCCGGCACCGGACACCGGTCACCGCGATCGTGGTGCGGGGTGACGACGCCGTGGAGGTGCGGGCCGGGGAGGACGTCTACCACGCGAAACGGGTCGTGGTCGCGGCCGGGGCGTGGGCGGGCAAGCTGCTCGGCGGGCTGGTGCCGCTGCCGCCGCTGCGCGTCACCCAGGAGCAGCCGGCGTACTTCGCCCCGCTGGGCGAGGCGGCGTGGCCCAGCTTCGTGCACCATCTCGACGACGCGTCGCTGGCGGCCGCGGGGTACCCGAGCGGCGTCTACGGCCTCGGGACGCCCGGCGAGGGGGTCAAGGCGGGGTTCCACGGCACGGGCCCGGTGGTCGACCCCGACGAGCGCGACTTCCTGCCGGAGCCGGCCCAAGGGCGCGCCTTGCGAGAGTACGCCCGCGCGTGGCTGCCCGGCGTCGACGCGGACGCCTTCACCCCGATCAGCTGCACCTACACCACGACCCCGACCTCGGACTTCGTCCTGGACCGGGTCGGCCCCGTCGTGGTGGCGGCGGGCTTCTCCGGGCACGGGTTCAAGTTCGTCCCGGCGGTCGGGCGGATCCTCGCGGGCCTCGCCCTCACCGGTGAGCGGCCCGACGCGCGCTTCGCGCTGGACCGCCCGCCCGTCGTGGCCTGACCGGTGGGCGGCGGAAAGGATCTACCGGCGGACGGGCAGGTGCCGGGCGAGGTGGCCGACCACCTCGCGCGCGTCGTCCTCGACGCCGTGGATGAACGTGGACTTGCGCCGCCGCAGCACCGGCAGCCCCAGCGCATACAGCCCCGGGCCGCCCACCACACCGCCCTCGTGGCGCAGCCGGCCCTTCTCGTCGACCACGGGCACCTCCAGCCACCCGTAGTCGGGCCGGAATCCCGTCGCCCACACGATCGTGCGGATCTCGCCGCTCGACAGGTCGAGCCGCCACCGCGCCGGCTCGGGCACCCGCGTCGGCGCGAAACGCTCGGGAGGGCCGACGTCGGCGTCGCGCCCGTGGGCCCGTGCCCATTCGTCGAACGTGTCCAGCAGGCGCCCCATCTTGAGGTCCGCGAGCGAGAACACGTTGCGCAGACCGCCGGAGAACAGCGCGCGGCCGTCGCTCACCGCCGCCCAGCGGCCTACGAGCTCGACGCCCATCGCGGCGAGCACGTTGAGGTCGAGAGTCCCGCGCCCGGGGGTCCCGGCCAGTTGCGGCGAGGGGAGCCGCCGGGCCCGCGCCAGGTCGTCGACCTCGTCGTGGCGCTGGTCCCACACCCCCGACGCGTCCATCCACCACAGCACGTCGCGCCCTCGGTACAGGCGCGGCAGCCGCACGTGCTCCCCCACCGAGAGGATCACCGGCCGTCCCGACCGCCGCAGCTCGGCCGCCAGCTGCACACCGGTCGCCGAGGCTCCGACGACGAGCACGCCGCCCTCGGGGAGCCGGTCGGGGCCTCGGTAGTCGAAGGGCGTGATCTGCGTGACCGACGACGGCACCGCGCCGGCGAACGGCGGCACCACCGGCCGGTTGCAGGCGCCGCTCGCGATCACCACCGAACGGCAGGAGATCGCGCCGCTGCTCGTCGTCACCTGGTACCCGTCGCCGGCGCGCCGCACCGAGGTGACGTTCGTACCGGTCCGCACGGGGGCGCCCGAGACGGTGGCGAAGCGCTCGATGAACTCGACCACTTCGCCCATCGTCATGTACCCGTCGGGGTCCGGGCCCTGGTAGTGGTGGCCGGGCAGGCGGCTCTGCCAGTTGGGGGTGAGCAGCCGCAGGGAGTCCCAGCGTTCGCGCCGCCAGGAGTTCGCCACCTCACCGCGTTCGAGCACGACGTGGTCGATCGACCGGTCGCGCAGGAAGTGGCTGGCGGCGAGGCCGGCGTGCCCCGCGCCGATGACGACGGTGGTGGCGTGTTCGATGGCTCGGCGTCCCTCAGGCGACGTCGACGGTGACGTTCGTGGGGTTGGTGAGGGCGTCGAACACGGCGGAGCGCTTCTGGGACTGGGCCACCAGCGCCTCGATGTCCTCCTTGGAGGCGTCCGCGTCGATGGTGAACGTGACCTTGATGTCGTTGAAGCCGTTGCGCACGTCGCTGTCGGCGCCGAGGATGCCCCGGATGTCGTGGTTGCCCTCGACCGTCGACTCCACCGAGCGGAGCTGGATGCCGCGGTTCTGCGCGACGGAGGCCACGCCCGCCGTCAGGCAGCTCGCCAGGCCGACCAGGAGGTACTCGATCGGCGTGATCCCGTTGTCCTCCGCCGCGAAGACCTCGGGGTGGTCGGCGGTGAACACCGTCTCGCTCTTGTGGCTCTGCTCCTGGCCGAGGCCGAAGAAGTTCTGGATCGACGTCGTGCTGTGGACGCCGTTCTGCCACTTGGAGGACGCCCGCCAGGTGAACTTGGCCGCCTCGGGCGCGCCCTTGAGCACCTCGCGCGCGTCGAGCAGTGCCTGGACGTTGACTCCGTTGTCGATCGTGGTCATGTCGTGTGATGCCCCTTTCGCCCTGATTCCCATATTTCCCATCGGAATTCTTGACAATATCGTGGCCAGGAGGATTATGACTAGGCGTGATTACGCCTAAGGTGCCGCCCTCGACGCCCCGGGCCGGTTCGGTCGGCAGGGTCGAGACGCGGTACCTCGACCTGCCCGGACCCGTACGGCTCGACTGCGGACGGACGCTGCACCCTGTCCGCGTGGCGTACGAGACCTACGGCACCCTGTCCCCCGCGCGCGACAACGTCATCCTGGTGTGCCACGCGCTCAGCGGCGACGCCCACGCGGCCGGCCTCTCCACGGCGCCGGTCCCGGACAGCACGCGCGACGGGTTCGGGGCCGAGGACCGCGACGGCACGGCCGGCAAGGGGCTCGGCTGGTGGGACGGGATGATCGGCCCCGGCAAAGCGTTCGACACCGACCGGTTCTTCGTCGTCTCCACCAACCTGCTGGGCGGCTGCCGCGGGACCACCGGGCCCTCGTCCACCGACCCGGCGACCGGCGAGCCGTACGGGTCGGACTTCCCCGTCATCACCGTCGCCGACATGGTGCGCACCGAGCGGGCGTTCCTTTCCGTCCTCGGCATCGAGCGGCTCGCGGCGGTGGCCGGCGGCTCGCTCGGCGGGATGCAGGCGTTGCAGTGGGCGGTGCTGTTCCCCGACCAGGTCGACTCCATCGTGGTGATCGCCAGCACGCACGCCCTGCACCCGCAGGGCGTGGCCTGGAACGCGATCGCGCGCAACGCGATCATGGACGATCCCGCCTGGCAGGGCGGCGACTACTACGGCACGGGCCGCGCGCCCCTCGCCGGCATGGGCGTGGCGCGGATGGTCGGCCACGTCACCTACCTGTCCGCGCCGGCGCTGGACGACAGGTTCGGCCGCAGGCTGCAGTTCGCCGACGACGTCCGGTACACGATCACCGAACCCGAGTTCGAGATCGAGAGCTACCTGCGCCACCAGGCCGACTCCTTCGTCAAGCGCTTCGACCCCAACACCTACCTGTTCACCTCCCGGGCGCTGACCTACTTCGATCTCGCGCGGCAGCACGGCGGCGGATCGCTCGAACGGGCGCTGGAAGGGGTCGCGGCGCGGACGCTGCTGATCGCGTTCAGCTCCGACTGGCTGTACCCGCCGTCGGCGTCCAAGGAGGTCGAGGACGCGCTTCGCGCCCTCGGCAAGCCGGTAGAGTTCCAGGTGATCGAGGCACCGTACGGCCATGACTGCTTCCTGCTCGAGGAAGCGCGCCAGACGCCCATCATCCGCCGGTTCCTGGCCGAGGGCGGGGCCGGCGGGTGATGCCGAGGAACGACCCGGGTGACCGTGACGAGGAAGAGACTGTGGTGAGCGACCAGTTCCCCCGCGCCGAGGAGGCCCGCGCGTTCGGGTTCGAGACCCGGCAGCTGCACGCCGGGCAGCGGCCCGACCCGAACACCGGCGCCCGCGCGGTGCCGATCTTCCAGACGACCAGCTACGTGTTCGAGGACCCGGAGTCGGCGGCGGCGTACTTCAACCTGCAGGAGTACGGGAACACCTACTCGCGCATCATGAACCCGACCGTCGCGGTGTTCGAGGAGCGGGTGGCGAACCTGGAGGGCGGCTGCGGCGCGGTGGCGTTCGCCAGCGGGATCGCCGCGCAGGCGGCCGCGCTGTTCACGCTGCTGCGGCCCGGCGACCACATCGTGTCGTCCTCGGCCCTGTACGGCGGGACGGTGAACCAGCTCAAGCACCTCCTGGGCAAGATGAGCGTCGAGCTGACCTGGGTCGACCCCGACGACCCCGAGGCGTGGCGGCAGGCCGTCCGCCCCACGACCAAGGCCTTCTTCGGCGAGACGATCGGCAACCCCGCCGGGAACGTGCTGGACATCGAGACCGTGGCGGCCATCGCCCACGAGCACGAGCTGCCGCTGATCGTGGACAACACCTTCGCGACGCCGTACCTGTGCCGCCCGATCGAGTGGGGCGCCGACATCGTGATCCACTCGGCGACCAAGTTCATCGGCGGCCACGGCACGAGCATCGGCGGCGTCGTCGTCGAGGCCGGCACGTTCAACTGGTCCAACGGGCGGTTCCCCGTGATCGCTGACCCGTCGCCCGCCTACCACGGCCTGCAGTTCCACGAGACGTTCGGGACCTACGGCTACCTGATGAAGCTGCGCGCCGAGACCCTGCGCGATCTCGGCGCGGCGCTCGCCCCGCTCAACGCGTTCCTGTTCCTGCAGGGGCTGGAGACACTGTCGCTGCGGATGGACCGGCACGTCGCCAACGCGCGCGCCGTCGCGGCGTTCCTGGAGTCCCACGAGCTGGCGGCGAACGTCACCCACCCTGGCCTGCCGGGGAGCAAGTACCGGGCGCTGGTGGACAAGTACCTGCCGCTCGGCGCGGGCGCGGTGTTCTCGTTCGACTGCGCCGGCGGCCGGGCGGGCGGGCAGGACCTCATCCGCGGCGTGACGCTCTGGTCCCACCTGGCGAACGTCGGCGACGCCAAGAGCCTGATCATCCACCCCGCCAGCACGACGCACCGCCAGCTCGGCGACGACGAGCTGCGGGGGGCCGGCATCGCGCCCGGGACGGTGCGGCTGTCGGTCGGCACCGAATCGGTCGAGGACCTGATCTGGGACCTGGAGCAGGGTTTCGCGCACGTCGCCGCGACGGCGGGGAAGAGGGAGTGAGGGCATGACCGATCTCGGGCGCTACCAGGACCCGTCGGCGATCCAGCGCGTGCTCCACACCGCGCGGACCGTCGCGATCGTGGGCCTGTCGGGCAACGACCTGCGAGCCAGCCACTTCGTCGGCTACTACCTCAAGCGGCGTGGCTACCGCGTGATCCCGGTGAACCCCCGCGAGGAGCGGATTCTCGGGGAGACGAGCTACGCGAGCCTGCTGGACGTGACCGTGCCGGTGGACGTGGTGAACGTCTTCCGCGCGCCGGACGCGCTGCCGGGGATCGCGCGGGACGCGGTGGCGATCGGCGCCGGCGCCCTGTGGTGCCAGTTCGGCGTGATCAACGAGGAGGGCGCGCGCATCGCGGAGGACGGCGGCGTGACGGTGATCATGGACCGCTGCATCAAGGTCGAGCACGCGCGCTACGTGGGCCGCATGCACTGGCTCGGCTTCAACACCCAGCGCATCACCTCGGTCCGCGCCGGGCTCCAGTAACGCCCGCCGGTGGCGGGGAGGCGTCGCGCCTCCCCGCCACCGGATCACCGCCGGGTCAGGGGGTCCATCTGACGTTGGGGTTGAGATGGCCGGTCCAGTCGAAGACGGCCATGTTGTCCCAGCCGTCGCCGCTGCCGCCGATGTTCGCGGGGTCCCAGCCGTTGCCGGGCACCGCGTACCAGGTGGGCTCCCAGTAGAAGACGCCGACGGCCCCGGCGCTCCTCGCGGTGTTCTGCACCGCGGTGAACTCCGCGCCCTGCCCCTGCCAGGTGAGAGGGTATCCCGAGCAGCCCGTGGTGATCGAGTTGCCGGTGGAGTCGGCGTTGGCGGAGGTGAACGGGTAGGCCGTCTCGGCGAGGACGACCGGCTTGCCGTAGCGGGACCGCACGTCGGCGATCACGCTGGACAGGTTGGACAGCGTGCCGTGCCACATGCAGTAGTACGACAGGCCGGTGATGTCCCAGGACACGCCTTTGGCCCTGATGCCGTCGTAGAACCAGCGGGCGTTGGCGTCGCTGTCCGCGTCGGCGGTGTGGATCATCACCTGGGTGCCGCCGTTGCAGGCCTTGGTGGCGTTGTACCCGGCCTTGAGCAGCAGGCTCAGGTTGGTGAAGTCGTTGTTGACGACCTTGCCGTCGTTCCACAGCATGCCGACGTTGATCTCGTTGCCGATCTGCACGCTGTCGGGCGTGGTGCCCTGCGCCTTTAGGCTGGAGCACACGTCGTAGGTGTAGTTGTAGACGTCGGTCTGCAACTGGCCGATGCCGTGACTGGACCAGGCGGCCGGCTTGAACTGCTTGCCGGGGTCCGCCCAGGTGTCGGAGTAGTGGAAGTCGACCAGCAGCTTCAGGCCCTTGGCCTTCACCGTCCTCGCGTAGGCCAGGACCTTGGCCCGGTTGTTGTAGCCGCTGGCCGGGTTGTTCCAGACGCGCAGGCGGATGTAGTTGACGCCGATGCCCTTGAGGATGTCCAGCGGGTCCCGCTGGGCGCCGCTCGCGTCGTAGTACCTGGCGCCCAGGTCCAGGGCGCGCTGCGCCGTGGAGACGTCGGCGCCCAGCATGGTCAGCGATGCGGCGGACGCGGCGTGCGCCGTCGGTCCCGCGGGGAGTACCGCGGCGGCGCACAGGAGAAGCGCCGCCAGGATCTTCTTCATGGTTCCTCCGGTCAGGAGAGGAGTTGCGGACGGCCCCCGGTTTCCCCTCGGCGCCGCGCGTGACGGCGGCGCCGAGGGAGCTCATGTGCGGATGACGGTGACCCCTCCGGCGGGCACCGTCGCCGACCCCGCGTAGGCGGCGCCGTCGAGCACCCCCGTGCCGGTCACCCCGCCGACCGTCGCCGGCTCGTCCGCGTGGTTGATCAGGAAGAGGTGGTCGCCGCGCCGGACGACCTCCAGGGTGTCGGGCAGGTCGCGGGGCCGGGACACGCCCGCGTGGTCCAGGGCCAGGGCGACCAGCCCGCGCAGGCCGGGCGCGTGCGCGGCGCCCTCGCCGCGCGGGTCCAGGGCGGTGGCGACGTACCACGCGGTGCCCGCGCCGAGGTCGTGCCGGGTGATCGCGGGGTGCCCGGCGTCGGGCCCGTCGGCGAAGTCGTACAGGGCCCGTGCCCCCGCCAGACGTACGCGCTCGGACCACACGCGGCCGGTGGGCCGTGGCCGCGCCTGGTCCGGGGGCGTGCCCGGCGGGCGGAAGGTGACCGTCTCGTGCTCGCGCAGCGGGTGGAACTCCTCGACCGAGAGGCCGAGCACCTCGCGCAGCGCTCCGGGGTAGGGGCCAGCGTGGATGGTGTCGTTCTCGTCGACGATGCCGGAGAAGTACGACACGAGCAGGTGGCCGCCGGCCTGGACGTAGCGGTGCAGGTTCTTGGCCGACGCCTCGCTGAGCAGGTAGGCGCTGGGCAGGACGACCAGCTTGTACGGGGACAGGTCCGCCGAGGGATGCGCGAAGTCGACGGTGACGTGCTCGCGCCACAGCGCCTCGTAGAAGGCCTCCACCCGCTCACGGAACCGCAGGTCGGCCGAGGGGCGCCACTCCAGTTCGAGCGCCCAGTACGACTCCCAGTCCCACACGACGGCCACCTCGGCCTCGACCCGCGACCCTCGGGCCGGCGCCAGCCTGCGCAGGTCGGCGCCCAGCTCCACGACCTCCCGCCAGATCCGGGAGTCGGTGCCGGCCTGGGGGACCATGGCGGAGTGGAACTTCTCGGCGCCGTAGCGCGAGGCGCGCCACTGGAAGAACAGCACCGAGTCCGACCCGCGCGCCACGTGGGCCAGGCTGTTGCGGCGCATCTCCCCCGGCCGCTTGGCGAGGTTGCGCGGCTGCCAGTTGACCGCGCCGGTGGAGTGCTCGATCAGCATCCACGGGCGGCCTCCGGCGACCGAGCGGGTCAGGTCGGCGGCCAGCGCCAGCCCGATGTGCGGGTCGGCCCGCTCGGAGTCCAGGTAGTGGTCGTTGGCGACCACGTCGACCTCCGGCGCCCAGCGCCAGTAGTCCATCGGCTTGCAGTTCGGGATCATGAAATTGGTGGTGACGGGCAGGTCGCCGTGCCGCCGGATCACCTCGCGTTCCCTGCGGAAGCAGGCGATGTGCGCGTCGACGGAGAAGCGCATGAAGTCGAGCCGCAGCCCGTTGAGCAGGCCGGGCGGCGCCGTCGCGGGCGGCTCGATCTCCTCGAACGAGCCGTAGGTCAGCCCCCAGAAGGTGGTGCCCCAGGCGGTGTTGAGCGCGTCGATCCCGCCGTACCGGTGCTCCAGCCACGCGCGGAACGCCGCCGCCGAGACCGGGCAGTAGCAGTGCGCGTTGGCCCAGCCGTACTCGTTGTGCACGTGCCACATGGCCAGGGCGGGGTGGCCGCCGTACCGGGCGGCCAGGGCCGTGACGATCCGCTCCGACGCCACGGCGTAGTCCGGCGAACTGGGGCAGAAGCTGTGGCGTGACCCCCCGCCGAGCACGCGGCCCTCGTGGTCCACCAGGCGGCCGGCGGGGTAGCGGTGCCGGAACCACACGGGCGGTGAGGAGGTCGGGGTGGCCAGGTCGACGCGCACGCCCGCCGAGTGGAGCAGGTCGAGGATCCGGTCGAGCCTGGAGAAGTCGTACTCGCCCTCCGCCGGCTCGATCAGCCCCCAGTTGAAGACGCCGACGGTGACCAGGTTCACGCCGGCCTCGCGCATCAGCCGGACGTCCTCCCGCCACACCTCCTCCGGCCACTGCTCGGGGTTGTAGTCCCCGCCGTACGCGAGACCCTCGGGCAGGACGGGGTATCCGGGCACAGCTCCCCCTTCGGAAAGACTTCTGTGAACGTGCACAGTAACGCACAGGCGTCCGCCCGAGAAGGTGCTGAATGGCTTCCCTGATGGATGCGGCACGTTAACAACCGCGTAACGGTCATTGACGCCACTGGGCGCTTCTCCCACTCTGTGAGCGTTCCCAGAAGCTCACCGCCTCTGGCGTCCCCTCGCCATCCGCCTGGAGGAACACATGCGCACCAATCGGTTAGCAGCGACGGCTGCGGCGATCCTCGCCACCACACTCCTCACGGCCTGCTCGGGCGGCTCGGCCGAGCCGTCCTCGCCCGCCGCCGGCAGCAGCGCGGCGCCCGCGGCGCCGGTCAAGCTGACGTACTGGAGCTGGGTCCCGAACATGGACAAGATCGCCGCGGTGTGGAACCAGGCCCATCCCGGCATCCAGGTGACGGTGAGCAAGCAGGCGGGCGGCGACGACGCGGCGGCCAAGTTCCTGACCGCCGCCAAGGCGGGCAACCCGCCGGACCTGGTCCAGGCCGAGTACCAGATGCTGCCCTCCTTCGTCGCCGCCGACGCCGTGGCCGACATCAAGGCGGAGACGGCGAAGGTCAAGGGCGAGTTCGGCGAGGGGATCTGGGGACTGGTCACCCTCGGCACCGACGCCGTCTACGCGGTCCCCCAGGACAGCGGGCCGATGATGCTCTACTACCGGCGGGACCTGTTCGAGAAGTACGGCATCGAGGTCCCGAAGACCTGGGAGGAGTACGCCCAGGCGGCCAGGACCGTGCGCAAGAAGGACCCCAAGGTCTTCCTCGGCACGTTCTCCAGCAAGGACCCGGGCTGGTTCACCGGGCTCGCCCAGCAGGCGGGCGCCCAGTGGTGGTCGATCAGCGGCGACGCCTGGAAGGTCGCCATCGACGACGCGGCCACCGGCAAGGTCGCCGGCTACTGGGGCGGCCTGGTGAAGGAGGGCGTCATCGACTCGATGCCGTACTTCACCCCGGAGTGGAACAAGGCCCTCAACGACGGCACGCTCCTCACCTGGCCGTCGGCCGTGTGGGGGCCGGGCGTGCTGTCCAGCAACGCGCCGAAGGGCAAGGGCAAATGGGCCGTCGCCCCACTGCCGCAGTGGAACGCCGGTGAGAGTCTCAGCGGGTTCTGGGGCGGCTCCTCCACCGCCGTCGCCGCGAAGTCGCCGAACAAGGCGGCCGCCGCCGAGTTCGCCGACTGGCTGAACACCGACCCCGAGGCCCTCACGGCGCTGATCAAGGAGGGCGCGATCTACCCCGCCTCCACCAAGGGCGGCGCGCTGCTCACCACCACGCCCGACTACTTCGCCAACCAGCCCGACTTCTGGCAGCAGGCGGCCGCGATCGGCGCCACCGCCCGGGGCTTCACCTTCGGCCCGGACGTCAACGTGACCTACAACGCCTACAAGGACGCGTTCGACAAGGCCGTCGCCACCAAGTCCGACTTCACGGCCGCCGTCCGGACCATGCAGGACGTCACGATCGCGGACATGCGCAAGTCCGGCTTCACCCTGGCGCAGTGACCATGCCCGAACGCGTCTCCCGCCCCCGCGCCGTGCCCTACGTGTTCCTCGCCCCGGCCATCGTGCTGTTCGTCCTGTTCATGGCGGTGCCGATCGGGTACACCGCGTACCTGAGCGTGCGGCGGACCAAGGTCTCCGGCCTCGGGCTGGGCAGGGGGGCCCGCAAGGAGATCTTCGCCGGGCTCGACAACTACGCCGCGGCCATCGGTGACGGCGAACTGTGGGCGGGCTGGCTGCGGGTGATCGGCTACGGCGCGCTCGTGCTGGCGGTCATGCTGGGATTCGCCCTGCTGTTCGCCCTGATGCTCGACACCAAGCACGTCCACCTCGCCCGGTTCACCCGGATCTCCATCTTCCTCCCGTACGCGGTGCCAGGCGTCGCGGCGACGCTGATGTGGGGCTTCCTCTACCTGCCCAGCCTCAGCCCGTTCGGCGACCGGCCCTTCCTGAGCGCGGGCGCGGTGACGTTCTCGATGGCCAACGTGGCGGTCTGGGGCGGCACCGGCTTCAACATGCTCGTGCTGTACACGACGTTGCGCGCCGTGCCCCGCGACTACTACGAGGCGGCCAGGATCGACGGCGCGGGCGAACTGCAGATCGCGCTGAAGATCAAGATCCCGATGCTGATCCCGGCGATCATCCTGACCGGCGTGTTCTCCGTCATCGCGACCATCCAGGTCTTCACCGAGCCGACCACGCTGCGGCCGCTCACGAACACGATCAGCTCGACCTGGAGCCCGCTGATGAAGATCTACCGCGACGCGTTCGTCACCGGCGACCTGTACTCCGCCGCGGCGACGTCCATGGTGATCGCCGCCATCTCCCTTGTCCTGTCATTCGGTTTCCTGCGCGTGGTGAAGAACCGCGCCTTCGGAGAGACGTGACGGCCGTGACCACCCTGACCAGGCCCGAGGGCCACGCCCGTGCCGCGACGCGCCGGCCGTTCGGGATCGCGCCGACCGCCGTGCTCGTGCTCGGCGCGATCTACACCCTGTTCCCGGTCGGCTGGGTGGTCGTCGCGGCCACCAAGTCCAAGGCCGAACTGTTCTCCACCCCGACCTTCGCCCCCGGCACCGGCCTGCTGTCCAACCTCACCGACCTGTTCGCCTACCGCGACGGCGTGTTCTGGCTCTGGCTGCTCAACACGGTCGTGTACGCCGGAGGCGGCGCCGTGCTGTCCACCGCGGTGTCCACGATCTCGGGGTACACCCTGGCCAAGTACGCCTTCCCCGGCCGGGACCTCATCTTCAACCTGCTCATCGGCGGCATCCTGGTGCCGTCCGTCGTACTGGCGATCCCCCAGTACCTGCTGTTCTCCGAGATCGGCCTGGCCGACACCTACTGGGCGGTGCTGCTGCCCCAGATCCTGCACCCGTACGGCATCTACCTGGCCAGGATCTACACCCAGGCCGCGATCCCCGGCTCGCTGCTGGAGGCGGGCCGGCTGGACGGCGCGGGCGAGTGGCGCCTGTTCCGCCAGGTGGCCCTGCCGATGCTGACCCCCGGGATGGTGACGATCTTCCTGTTCCAGTTCGTCGCGATCTGGAACAACTTCCTGCTGCCGTTCATCATGCTGGGCGACGACCACAAGTTCCCCCTGACGGTCGGCCTGTACACACTGCTGGCCGCCGGGGCCAACCAGCCCTCGCTGTACAACCTGATCATCACGGGCACGATGCTGTCGCTGGTCCCGCTGATCGCGTTGTTCCTGACCATGCAGCGCTACTGGCGCACCGACCTGTCCGGCGGCGCCGTGAAAAGCTAGGGCCAGGGCGGCGCCGCGAGACCATGGCGAGCCCACGTCGAGGGAACAATAGGGGCATGACGAAACGTCCGACCATCCACGATGTCGCGGCGGCGGCAGGCGTGTCCCGGGGGACGGTCTCCCGGGTGCTCAACGACAACCGGTACGTCAGCACGGTCGCCCACGCCGCCGTGCGCCGCGCCATCGCCGAGACCGGATACATCGTCAACCGCAACGCCCGCAGCCTGGTGACGCAGCGCACCGGGTCGGTCGTGATGGTGCTGTCGGAACCCCACGAGAAGCTGTTCGAGGACCCCAACTACAGCGTGACCATCCGCACGGCGGTGCGGCGCCTGGCGGACCGGGACATCTCGCTGGTCATGATGGTGGCCGGGGACGACGGCGACCGCGACCGGGTGGTCCGCTACGTGCGCGGCGGCCACGCCGACGGCGTGTTCCTGCTGTCCACGCACGCCGGCGACCGCATGATCGACTCCCTGGTGGACATCGCGGTCCCCACGGTCGCGCTGGGAGCGGTCATCGGCAGGGAGCAGGTGATCCCCTACGCCGCGGCCGACGACCGCGAGGGGGCCAGGCAGATGACCCGGCACCTGATCGAACGCGGCCGCAGGAAGATCGCCACCATCACCGGCCCGATGGACACCCCCGGCGGCATCCAGCGCCTGGAGGGGTTCGCCGACGTGCTGGGCCGCAAGGCGTCCAAGAAGCTCATCGAGCACGGCGACTGGACCCAGGCCGGCGGGGAGGGCGCCATGGCCCGGTTGCTCGAGCGCGTCCCCGATCTCGACGCGGTGTTCGTGGCCTCCGACCTGATGGCCGCGGGCGCCCTGGCCGCGCTCCGCGCCGCCGGACGCCGGGTGCCCGGCGACGTCGCGGTGGGCGGGTTCGACGACTCCTCGGTGGCCGTCTCCACCCATCCCCCGCTGACCACGATCCGCCAGCCGCTCGCCCAGGTCGCCGAGGAGACCGTGCGGCTGCTCCTGGCCCTCATAGACGGCGCCGGCCACGTCCCGTCGGTGGTCCTGCCCACCCGCCTGATCACCCGGGAGTCCACCTGACCCCGCCCCCATGGCCGCCGCGCGCGGCGGGCGGCGCTTTACTGGACGATGGCCGTTACCGGACGACGGCCGCGGCCGTCACGTGACGAAGGGCGAACATGGACGTCATCGGAATGATCGACAAGGTACGCGACTCCGCCACCGTCACCCGCGTCTTCGGCGCGCCGATCACGCAGGACGGGGTGACGGTCATCCCCGTGGCCCGCGTCGGCGGGGGCGGCGGCGCCGGGGGCGGCAGGCAGGAGGGCGGCGAGAAGGCGGGCGAGGGCTCCGGCGGCGGGTTCGGCGCGGGGGCGACCCCGGTGGGGGTCTTCATCATCAAGGACGGCCAGGTCCGCTGGCAGCCCGTGATCGACTACAACAAGATCATCCTGGGCGGGCAGGTCGTGGCCGTCGTCGCGCTGCTCACCCTGCGCGCGTTCGTGCGCCTTCGGGCCCGCCGCAGGTCGTGACCGCCGGTACGCCGCCGCGCGCCCCGGCCCCGTGAGGACCCGGGCCGGGGGCGGCGGCCCGTCCGGCCGATGACTGTGCCAAGATTCACCCCATCCTGACCGGGTCTGGCGAGACGGAGAGGACCGACATGGCCGCCGCCTCGGTGCCCGCGGCGAGAGTGAGCACCCTCGAGCTCTTCTTCGACCTGGTCTTCGTGTTCGCGGCGACCCAGTTGTCCGCCGTGCTGGCCGGCCATCTGACCTGGACCGGCGTCGCCGAGGTCGTGCTGGTGCTGGCGATGATCATGTGGATGTACGGCGGGTACGCCTGGCTGACCAACGCGATCGTCCCCGACAGCCCGGCCAGGCGGGCGCTCATGCTGGTCGGCATGGGCGGCTTCCTCGTCATCGCACTGGCCATCCCCGGCGCGTTCACCTCGACCGGGTGGGCGTTCGGGCTCGGGTACTTCACGGCCATCGCCGTGCACACCGGGCTGTTCGCGTTCGCCGGCGGCCGCGAGATGGTCCGGGCGTTCCGTACGCTGGCGCCGCTGAACCTGGCGAGCGCGACGATCATCCTGGTCGGCGCGTTCGCCCCGGGCGGGTGGCGGTGGGGCCTGTGGCTGCTGGCCGTCCTGCTCCAGCGGGCGGCCCCGTACATCGACCCGATCGACCGGTTCACCATCTCGCCGTCGCACTTCGTGGAGCGGCACGGCCTGATCATCATCATCGCCCTCGGCGAGTCGCTGGTGGCCATCGGGGTAGGGGCGTCCGGGGTCGAACTGGACCTGCCGGTGGTGCTGGTCGCCTCCCTCGGCCTGTCGATCGCGTACATGATGTGGTGGGTCTACTTCGGCGGCGACGACGCGCGGGCCGAGGCCGCCCTCGACGCGGCCGGGCCACGGCAGCGGGTCTGGGCCGCGTTCAACGCCTACGGCTGGGCCTACCTCGGGCTGCTGCTCGGCATCGTCGCGGTGGCGGCCGGCATGAAGAAGGCGGTCGGCCACGCCTCCGGCCACCTCGAAGTGCCCCAGGCGGCGTTCCTGGCCGGCGGCCTGGCGGTGTACCTGCTGTCAGAAGCGGCGTTCCGGCGGATGCTCCGCATCGGGCGGATCCGCTTCCGGGCGGTCGCCGCGCTCGCGGCCCTGGCCACCGTCCCCCTCGGAACCCTCAGCGCCCTCGCCCAGGTGGCCGCGCTGGTCGTCGTCCTGTCGGGAATGCTCCTCCTGGAGGGCCGCTCCGAGGGCCGCCACTGGCACTTCCACCGAACACGACCCTGAGCCTCCCCGAAATCGGGCCCGGCGGGTCAGTCGGGTCGACGGTCGGGGGGTGGGATGGGGTCGGCCAGGGTGGCGCGGGCAGGAAGGGCGGGGAAGGGGTCGGCGAAGTACTGGGTCTCGTGGGTCACGAGACCGTCGGTGAGCTCCATGACGCTGATCGAGTAGGTGGGCACCCCGTCGTAGGTGATCACGCACTCGCTCACCCAGAGGCCGCCACCGCCCGTGATCCGGCGGACGGTGAAGTGGCGTTCCGCCGGGTGCCCGCCGCGCTGGGCCTGGATCTTCGACCGGCCGGTGAAGCGCTCGCCCGACTGCGGGTAGTCCAGGACCGCGTCCGCGGCGTAGATGGCGTGCTCGGTCTCGACGTCCCCGCGTTCGGAGGCGTCCCAGTGCCGCTGGATCCGGGCACGGATGTCCGCTTCTGGATCGGTCGCGCTGTCCACCCGTCGGCCCCCAATGACCAGAAGGAATGTCGCCGGCTCGCACGACCGATGGTAGCCAGGACCGGTGCCGGACCACGGGAGCGGTACCGTCGGAACCCTGAGGGCCGTGACCGTCCTGGCCGTGACCCTCGGGGCCGTGGTCGTCTTAGCCGTGGTCGTCGGGGCCCGGGGCCGTGATCGTCCTGCCGTGGTCGTCGGAGTGGTCGTGGCCGCATGCGGACGAGGGCGGCTATCTACGTCATTTGACGCAATCGGCAGTCGGACCGGCCGTTCTAGCGTCTCGGACGTACCGACCGTGCTCGCGGGCGGGGCTCGCGGGCGAAGGAGGCAGTGCGGTGAACGCAGGTCCGGAAGTGAAGAACATCGTGTTGGTCCACGGCGGGTTCGTCGACGGGTCCGGCTGGCAGGGGGTCTACGAGCACCTGACCGCGGACGGCTACCGGGTCGCCGTCGTGCAGAACCCGACCGTGTCGCTGGCCGGCGACGTGACCGCGACCCACCAGGTCCTCGACGGCCTCGACGGCCCGGCCGTGCTGGTGGGTCACTCCTACGGTGGCGTCGTGATCACCGAGGCCGGCAACCACCCCAGCGTGGTCGCGCTGGCCTACATCGCGGCGTTCGCCCCCGACAAGGGCGAGTCGGTCAACACGCTGATCGCCGACCCGCCGCCGGGCGCGCCGGTGCCGCCGATCCTGCCGCCCAAGGACGGGTTCCTGTTCCTGGACCGGGAGAAGTTCGCCGCGTCCTTCGCGGCCGACCTCCCCCCTGCGCAGGCCGCGTTCATGGCCGACTCCCAGCTCCCCTGGGGCCTGGACGCCCTGGGCGGCGTCGTCTCCGAACCGGCCTGGCGGGTCAAGCCGTCGTGGTACCTGGTCGCCACCGACGACCGGATGATCCCGCCGCCGGCCCAGCGCGCCATGTCCGAACGGGCCGGTTCGGTCGTCACCGAGACCGCGGGGAGCCACGCGGTGTACGTGTCCAACCCGGCCGCGGTCGCCGCCGTCATCGCCCAGGCCGCCGCCTCCACCGGCCGGCCGTAGAGCAGCGCGGCCGGGCTCCCGGCGACGGAACGGACCGGGCTCCCAGCGACGGCTTCGCACGGGAGCCCGGCTGGAGCACGGGAGCCCGGCTGGACAGGGCGTGGCGCGTGGGGGAAGGTCGGAGCGTGGAGGCGCGCGGCGCGGAGCACGAGCGGGCGGGTCCGCCCCCCGCCGGGCGGCGGACGGACCTGATCGGCCGGGACCGGGAAAGCGAGCGCCTGCGGCTGTTCGTCGGCCGGATCGCCGAGGGCGCCGGTGGTGTGCTGCTGCTGGCGGGCGAGGCCGGGGTCGGCAAGACCGCCCTGCTGGACCACGCGGCCACGCGGGCGGACGCCCGCGGGGTGCGGGTGCTGCGGGCGACCGGGGCCGAGTTCGAGGCCGAGGTGAGCTTCGCCGCCCTCCACCAGCTCATCGAGCCGTGCCTGGGCGACCTTCCGCGACTGCTTCCCATGCACGCGCAGGCGTTGGGCGTGGCGCTGTCCCTGGGGCAGGGCCCGCCACCCGGGCGGCTGCTCATCGCCGGAGCGGTGCTGGCGTTGCTGCGGCACACCGCGGGCCAGGGGCCGCTGCTGCTGGTGGTGGACGATCTGCCGTGGCTGGACCGGGCGAGCGCGCTCGTGCTCGGCATGGTGGCGCGCCGCCTGACCGGTCACCGGGTGGCGCTGCTGGCGGCGTGCCGTACCGGCGAGCCCACCTTCTTCGACCAGGGGGACTTTCCCGTCGCGCAGGTGGAGCCGCTGACGGAGCAGGCGGCGACCTCGCTGCTGGTCAGCCGCTATCCGGCGATGACGCCGCGGGTGCGGCGGCGGCTGCTGGCCGACGCGATGGGCAACCCGCTGGCCCTGCTGGAGCTCCCGGTCGCCCTGACCGACCCGAGGCACACGGTCTCCGGGGCACTGCCCGCGACGCTGCCGCTCGGCCGGCGGCTCCAGTCGGTGTTCGCCTCCCGGATCCGTGGACTCCCGCCGACCACCTTCGACCTGCTGCTGCTGGCGGTGCTGGACGGCACCGGCGACCTGCGGCTCGTGCACAAGATCGCCGCCGACCATCCCGGGGAGGGCCTGGCGCCCGCCGAACGCGCGGGCCTGGTGCGGGCCGACGAGACCACCGAACGGCTGTCGTTCCGTCACCCGCTCATCCGGTCGGCGGTGGTGGAGCTGTCGACCAGCGGGCAACGCCGCCGCGCGCACGCCGAACTCGCCGCCCGGCTCGCCGACCGGCCCGAGCGGCACGCCTGGCACCTGGCCGAGGCCACCGAGGAGCCGGACGAGCGGGTCGCGTCGCTGCTGCAGGACGTCGCCCACACCAACCTGCGGCGCGGCGACTCCGTCGGCGCGGTCACCGAACTGCTGCGCGCCGCCGAGCTGAGCCCCTCCGGCGCCGACCGCAGCGGGCGGCTGGCCGAGGCCGCGTACCTGGGGTCCATCGTGACCGGTGACCTGCGCGACGCGCCCCGCCTGCTGGACCAGGCCCGCCGCGCCCACCCCGGCCCCGGCGGGCCGCTGTCCACCGCCGTCGCCGGCGCCTACCACCTCCTGCACGGCGAAGGCGACATCGACGCCGCCCACCGGCTGCTGACCGCCGCCGTCGACGACCTGGACGACCCCCGCGACGCCCACGACAAGGTCCTGGTCGAGGCGCTCTACACCCTGCTGATGATCTGCTTCTTCGGCGGCCGGGCCGAGCTGTGGGCCCCCCTGCGCACCGCCGTCGACCGGCTCCTCCCCCGCCCACCCGAACTCCTGGCGATCCTGGCCGAGACGTTCGGCGACCCGGCCCGCCTCACCCCGGCCATGCTCGCCCGGGTGGACGCCTCGGTCGCGGGACTGGACCGGCAGGTCAGCCCCGCCCGGATCATCCGCACGGGCATCGCCGTCGCCTACCTCGACCGTCTGTCCCACTGCCGCGAGCCGCTCCGGCGCGCCGTACGGCACGGCCGCGAGGGCGGCGCGGTCACCTCCGCCATCGAGGCGCTGTTCCTGCTCGCCCAGGACGCCTTCCACACCGGCCAGTGGGAGCGGGCACAACTGCTGGCCGACGAGGGACTGCGGCTGTGCGACGCCCACGGCTACCGGCTCCTGACCTGGCCGGGCCGGCTCACCTCGGCCCTGCTGGCCGCCGCCCGTGGTGACGCCCCCACGGCCACGGCGATCGCTGACGACATGAGCGCCTGGGCCGCGCCCCGCCGCGCCGGCATCGTCACGACCTACGCCGCGCACATCCTCGGCCTCACCGCCCTGGCCCACGCCGACTTCGAGACCGCCTTCCAGAACGCCTCGGCGGTCAGCCCGCCCGGCGTCCTCGCCCCCTGCGCCCCCCACGCGCTGTGGGTGTTCCTCGACCTCGTCGAGGCCGCCATCCACACCGGCCGGCGCGCCGAGGCCGCCGCGCACGTCGCCGCCGCTCGCGAGGCCCGCCTCGACCGGGTCTCCCCCCGGCTGCGCCTGGTCGTCCTCGCCTGTGCCGCCCTCACCGAGCCCGGCGCCGACGCCGCCACCCTCGAGCGGGCGATCGACGAGCCGGGCAACGACCGCTGGCCGTTCGACCTGGCCCGCATCCACCTCATCTACGGCGCCCACCTGCGCCGCACCAGGAACACCACCCACGCCCGCCGGCACCTGTCCGCCGCCTCGGCGCTCTTCGGGCGCCTGGGCGCCCGCCCCTGGACCGCCCGAGCCGACCAGGAGCTGCGGGCCACCGGCGTCACGATCAGCACCACCGCCGACCAGGGGCTGGCCTCCCTGACCCCGCAGCAACGCCAGATCGCCCTGCTCGCCGCCGCCGGTCACACCAACAAGCAGATCGCCGAGCGCCTGTTCCTGTCGCCCCGCACCGTCTCCACCCACCTCTACCAGGTGTTCCCCAAACTCGGCATCACCTCCCGCGCCGCACTCCGCGACGCCCTCACCGACCCGCCACCCGGCTGACCCGCGCGAGGGCGGGCCGGGGTGGTTCAGTAGCATGCGGCCCATGACGGACGCCCCGCCCCGCCCCGAACCGTTCGCTCCTCGGGCCACCTCGGCGGCGATCGAGGACCTCCGGGCGCGGGTGCGCGCGACCCGCTGGCCCGACGCGCCCGAGGACGCCGGGTGGGCGCTCGGGACCGACCTCGCCTACCTGCGCGAGCTCCTGGCCTACTGGGCGGACGGGTTCGACTGGCCGGCCCAGGAGGCGGCCCTCGCGCGGCTCCCCCGTTTCCGCGTCGCCGTGGGCGGCCTCGGGATCCACTTCGTGCACGCCAGGGCCGTCGCGCCGGCGGGGCCGGTGCTGCCGCTGGTCCTCACCCACGGCTGGCCGGACTCCTTCTGGCGGTACCAGAAGGTCATCCCGCTCCTGATCGACCCCGGCGCGCACGGCGCCGATCCCGCCGACGCGTTCGACGTCGTGGTGCCCGACGTGCCGGGCTTCGGGTACTCCGACCCTCCCGTCGGCCCGCCCCTGGACTCCATCGCCGTGGCCGGGCTGTGGGCCGGGCTCATGGACGTCCTCGGATACCCCCGGTTCGGTGCCGCGGGCGGGGACATCGGCAGCCACGTGAGCCGCTACCTCGCGCTCGACCACCCCGAGCGGGTCGTGGCCGTCCACCGCACCGACGCGGGCCTGCCGATCCACCACGGCGACCCGGCGGACCTGGAGCCCGAGGAGCGCGATTGGATCGCCGGCGCCGCGGCCTGGGGCCGGGACGAGGGCGCCTACGCGGCCATGCACCGCACCAAGCCGCAGACCGCGGCCTTCGGGCTCAACGACTCACCCGCCGGGCTGGCCGCGTGGATCGTGGAGAAGCTCCGGTCGTGGAGCGACGGTGACGGCGACGTCGAGAAGCGCTTCACCAAGGACGAGATCCTCACGAACATCACGATCTACTGGCTCACCGGGACGATCGGCTCGTCGATGCGCATGTACCACGCGAACGCCGCGATCGCCCCGGAGCAGCTCGCCCGCCGGGTCGAGGTCCCGTCCGGTTTCTCGATCTTTGCCGGTGACGTCGTCCGGCCGCCCCGGGCGTGGCTGGAGCGCACGGCGAACGTCGCGCGCGTGACCGAGCCCCCGCACGGCGGGCACTTCGCGCCGTTCGAGGTGCCCGAGCTGTACGCGGAGGAGCTGCGCGCGTTCTTCCGTCCCTACCGGACGCCGGTGACGGGCTGAGCGCACCGGCACGGCGCCGGCGGCCCCGCGGTGGTGAGAGCGCCGCCGGGATCCACGCCCAAGCGGCCCCGGCGGCTTGACAGACGCACATTTGTGAGTGCTCAATCAGTCACATGGCACCGAGTCCGGTTCGGCCCGCCGGCGGGTCACGCTCCACCGCCGAGGACCAGCGCGTGAAGATCGTGTCCCGTGCCGTCGCGGCGTTCGCGCACGCCGGCTACCACGCCACCCCCGTCTCCGAGGTCGCCGAGGCGGCCGGGGTGTCGCCCGCTTATGTGTTCCGCCTGTTCCCCGGCAAGCTCGGCCTGTTCGTCGCGACGGTCGACCACTGCTACGACCAGGTCACCGCCACCCTCGTCAGGGGCGGCGAGGCCGTGGGGCCCGCCGCCCCCGACGACGTGCTGGCCGCGATGTCGGCCGCGTACGTGAACCTGATCCGCGACCGGAACCTGATCATGTTGCAGGTGCACGCGCAGAGCGCCTGCGACGTCCCGGAGATCCGGGACGCCGTCCGACGGGGGGTCGCGAGGGTCGTGCGGGCCGTCTCACGGGTGTCCGGCGCGGACCCGGGCGCGGTGCAGCGCTTCCTCGCCTACGGCCAGCTCTGCCACCTCATCGTCCAGGCCGACCTCGGGGCCGTCGACGAAAGCTGGGCGCGCACGGTGAGCGCCGGAATCAGCCACTGACGCGCCGCCGGGTCACGGCGGCCGTTTTTTCGCCCCAGATGTGACTGATCAGTCAGTAACTTGTCGTGGTGCCGGCCGGTGTCGACCCGGCCGACGCGGAGGCCGTCCTGGTCAACGGAGTGACCGCGTGGCAGATGCTGCACCGGTCGGCGCGCGTCCGATCCGGCCAGACGATCCTCGTGCACGGCGCCGGCGGCGGCGTGGGCGGAACCCTCATCCAGCTCGCGCGGCACGCCGGGATCCGGGTCATCGAAGGAGCCTCCCCCCGCCACCACGACGCGCTGAGGGCGGCCGGCCTGTTCGCCCTGGTCGCCGACGGGACCCTGAAGCCCGCCATCGCCGCTCGCTTCCCCCTCGGCGAGGCGGCCGCCGCGCTGGCCCTCGCCGAGTCCCGCACGGTCAGCGGAAAGGTGATCCTGCTGCCGTGAACGCCGGACCACCCCGGCGCCGAGGGCGGTCACGCGTCCCAGGTGACCGGGAGGTCCTTCACCCCGTGGACGTCCGGGCGATCCGGCCGTGGATCTGTCGGTGCGGCGAACTAGGGTCGCCGGTGTGACCAACGAGAAGATGCTCCGGGTCAACGGGGTGGACCTGTGCGTGGAGGCGTTCGGTGAGCCGGGTGACCCGGCGGTGCTGCTGATCGCGGGCGCGACGGCCTCGATGGACTGGTGGGAGCCGGAGTTCTGCGAGCGGCTGGCCGCCGGATCCCGCTATGTCATCCGGTACGACCACCGGGACACCGGGCGGTCGGCCCGGTACCCGGCGGGCGCCCCGGCGTACACCGGGCACGACCTGATCGCGGACGCGCTCGGCGTGCTGGACGGGCTCGGCGTGTCGCGGGCGCACATCGTGGGCATCTCGATGGGCGGCGGGATGGCCCAGGTCATCGGGCTGGACCACGCCGAGCGGGTGGCGTCGCTGACCCTGATCAGCACGAGCGGCGGGCCGGGCGACCCCGACCTGCCGGGCATGACGGACGCGCTCCGGGCCGCCTTCGCCGCCGCGCCGCCGGAACCGGACTGGTCGGACCGCGACGCCGTCGTCGACCACATCGTGGCCGGCTGCCGGTCCTGCGCGGCGCCCGGCCGCCCGTTCGAGGAGGCCGAGGTGCGCGCCGTCGCCACCCGGGCGGTCGGCCGCACGACCGGCGTCGAGTCGGCGATGAAGAACCACCACATGATCGGCGGCCCCGGCCGGTGGCGCGCGCGGCTGGGCGAGATCTCGGTGCCGACGCTGGTCCTGCACGGCGCCGAGGACCCCTTGTTCCCGCTCGGCCACGGCCGCGCCCTGGCCAGGGAGATCCCGGGCGCGCGGCTGCTGCCCCTCGCGGCGGTCGGCCACGAACTGCCCCGCGCGGCGTGGGACGTGGTCGTCCCGGCGATCCTGTGGCACACCTCCGGCGGCTGGGGCCGGCAGGCCGACGTGCTCGCCACCAAGGCCCTGGCCGGCGACGACCCGACGGGATGGTTCGAGCGGCTGTACGCCGCCGCGGACGCCGGGGAGGTGCCGATGCCGTGGGACCGCGAGGGCCCGCGCGAACCGCTCCGGGAGTGGGCCTCGGCCAAGGCGCTCACCGGCGCGGGACGACGCGCGCTGGTGATCGGCTGCGGGCTGGGCGCGGACTCCGAGTACGTCGCCGGCCTCGGCTTCGACACCGACGCCTTCGACATCTCCGGGACCGCGATCCGGACCGCAAAGGCCCGCCACCCCGCCTCGCCGGTGCGCTACCGCACCGCCGACCTGCTCGCCCCGCCCGCCGAATGGATCGCCGCCTTCGACCTGGTGGTGGAGATCTTCACCGTCCAGGCCCTGCCGGTGAGCCTGCGCCGCGAGGCCGTCGCCGCCGTCCGCCGCCTGGTCGGGCCGGGCGGCACGCTCATCACCGTCATGGCCGCCAGGGACGCCGATGACGGCGACGAGGACGGGCCGCCGTGGCCGCTCACCCGCGCCGAAATGGAGTCCTTCGCCACCGGCGGCCTCTCCCTGGTCCGGCTGGAGGAACTCCAGGATCCGCGGCTCTGGCGGGCGGAGTTCCGGCGGGACGACCCCGCCCTCGGGTAGACGCGCCCGTCCGGGGATGGGCCAGGATGTCGCCATGACCACAGCGAGCCGCGCCTTCTGGGAGCAGCACACCTGCCTGCCCCTCACCCTCGACGCCGACGTCAGCGACCTCCTGCGGTACCGCCGGCCGGGCGGCGCGTACGTGAGCGTCAACGTCGGCTACGCGCCGCACTCACGCGAGGACGCGCTCTCCTATATCGACCATTTCACCCGCTCGATCGAGGCCCACCCCGCCCTGGAGATCGCGACGACCATCGGGGAGATCGACGCCGCGGTCCCCGGCGACCGTGTCGTGGTGGCGTTCGACCTGGAGGACTCCAACCCGCTCGCCGGTGACCTCGACATGGTGGGCACCTTCTACGACCTGGGCGTGAAGTCGCTGCTGCCGAGTTACAACAACGGCAACGCCGCCGGCGGCGGCTGCCTGGACACGACCGACACCGGCCTGACGGCGTACGGCCGCGACCTGGTCAGGCGGATGAACGAGGTCGGCATGCTGGTCGACGGCTCGCACTGCGGCACGCGTACCGGGCTCGACCTCTCGGCGGTCTCCGAGCAGCCGATGATCTACTCCCATTCCGCGATGCGCGGGCTGTGGGACCACGTCCGCAACGTCACCGACGAGCAGGCGCGCGAGTGCGCCGCGACCGGCGGCGTCATCGGCATCCCCGGCGTCGGGATCTTCCTCGGCCCGAACACCGCGACCCTCGACGCCTTCGTCGCCCACATCGACTACGCCGTCGAACTGGTCGGGCCCGAGCACGTCGGCATCGGCAGCGACTTCTCCTTCGACGCCGACGACCTGCAGGTGGACCTCGAGGCCAACCCCGACCTGTTCCCCGAGGAGTACACCCGCTGGGGCGTGATCCGGTTCGTCGAGCCGGAGGTCACGCTGCTGATCGAGCGGGAGCTGGTCGGGCGCGGCTACCCGGACGAGGCCGTGCGCGGCATCCTGGGCGGCAACTTCCGGCGGGTGGCCGGTCAGGTCTGGAAATGACGCGGTGCGGGCGGCTCACCCGAAGGGGCGCGGGGCGGGCTTGTCCGATCGGATGACCGCGACGGGCAAGGTTGTCCGATCGGACGAGTACGGCAGCGGGCCCGCCCCTTAGCCTCAGCACATGATGTCGCCGGAAAGTGTCCAGAGCTGGCTCGACGAGCACTTCGCCCGGATCGTGGCCGAGCGCGGCGTGCCCGGCGCCTCGGTCGCCGTCCTCGCCGGAGGCCGGGTGCTCACCGCCGCCGCCGGTGTCCTCAGCCAGGCCACCGGTGTCGAGGCGACGACCGACTCGGTCTTCCAGATCGGGTCGATCACCAAGCTCTGGACCAGCGCCCTGGTCATGCAGCTCGTGGACGACGGCCTGGTGGACCTCGACAAGCCGCTGCGCGCCTACCTGCCGGAGTTCACCATCGGTGACGAGGCCGCCGCCGACACGATCACCACCCGCCAGCTGCTGTGCCACGTCGCCGGCTTCGAGGGCGACATCTTCACCGACACCGGCCGAGGCGACGACGCCATCGAGAAGTACGTCACCTCGCTCCATGACATCCCGCAGCTCTTCGAGCCGGGCGAGGTCTTCTCCTACAACAACACCGGCTTCGTGGTGCTCGGCCGCCTGGTCGAGGTGCTGCGCGGCAAGCCCTTCGACGAGGTGCTGGTCGAGCGCCTGGCCGCCCCGCTCGGCCTCACCCACGTCTCCCCGAGCCCCTACGAGGCGATCCTGCACCGGGCCGCCGTCGGCCACGTGCCCGGCGAGGACGGTTCCCTGGCGCCCGCGCCGGTCTGGGCGCTCGCGAAGTCCAACGGCCCCGCCGGGTCGATGCTCGCCATGACCCCCCGCGACCTGCTCGGCTTCGTCGCCATGCACCTGGCGGGCGGCACGGCGCCCGACGGCTCGGTCGTGCTCAGGCCGGAGACCGTGGCCGCGATGCGGCGCCCGCAGGTGAAGGTGCCCCGGCTCAGCGGCATGGGCGGCTCGTGGGGCCTGGGCTGGGAGATGGACGAGCACGACGGCCACACCGTGATCGGCCACGACGGCGGGACCATCGGCCAGGTGGCCTTCCTCAGGTTCGTCCCCGAGCACGGCGTCGCGATCGCGCTGCTGACCAACGGCGGCGACTTCTTCGGCATCTTCAACGACGTGCCGGCGTACCTGCTCAAGGAGCTCACCGGCGTCACCCTGCCGGGCCGTCCGGTGCCGCCCGCCGAGCCGCAGACGATCGACCCGGCGCCCTACCTGGGCCACTACGCGGACACGATCTACGACATCACCGTCAGCCAGGACGCCGAGGGCGCGATCTGGCTCGACCGGGTGCCCAAGGACGTCATCGCCGAGATCGGCGGGAGGCCCGAGCGCAGCCGGCTCGTGCACTTCGAGGGCGACTCGCTGATCTCTCTCGAACCGACGCACGGCATCCACCTCATCTTCGCCTTCATCGGACGCGACGCGACGGACCGGGCGAAGTACATCCACTACGGCCGTGTGGTCGCCCGCGCCTGAGAGCCCGGGCGGTTCGCCCGTGTCCGAGAGCCCGGGCGGATCCCGCTCACCCCCCAGAAAAGGAACCGCATGTCCCCCATACGCACGAGGACCCTCGCGGCGCTCGCCCTGGCACTGACCGGTACGGCCGGTCTCGCCGCCTGTGGCGGCGGCGGCACGTCCGACTCCGCCTCGCCGGGTGCCGCCGCCTACGTCAACGGCAAGACCTTCACCATGGACGGCTCCTCGGACCCGGGCGCCCTGGACCCGCAGGGTTCGGTCGACAGCACCCTGTTCGGCATGACGCAGTACGCCTACGACAAGCTGGTGGCCGTCGCCGATGACGGCAAGATCCTCCCGCAGCTGGCCGCGTCCTGGACCGTCGGCGACACCACGCTCACCTTCACGCTCAAGGACGGCGTCACCTGCTCCGACGGCACGGCGTTCACGGCCAAGACCGTGGTGGACAACATCACCTATGTGGAGGCCCCGGCCAACAAGAGCCCGTTCCTCGGGGTCTTCATCCCCGCCGGCGCGACCGCCTCGGCCTCAGGCTCGACGGTCACCGTCAAACTGGCCGCACCGGCCCCGTTCGCGCTGAACTCGTTCGCGAACCTGCCGATGGTGTGCGACGCCGGCATGAAGGACCGCGCCACCCTCAAGGCCGGCACCAGCGGCACCGGCCCCTACGTCCTCACCGAGGCGGTCCCGTCGGACCACTACACCTACGAGCTCCGCAAGGGCTACACGTGGGGGCCGGGCGGCGCCACCACCGCCGAGCAGGGAATGCCGGCCAAGGTGACCGTCAAGATCGTCGCGAACGAGACCACCGCCGGCAACGAACTGCTCGCCGGCACCGTCAACGCCGTCACGATCGCCGGCCCCGACGCCGGCCGCCTCGCCGCGGCGGGGCTGGCCTCCGTGGGCACGCAGACGGTGGTCGGTGAGCAGTGGTACAACCACGCGTCCGGCCACCTCACCTCCGACAAGGCGGTCCGCATGGCGCTGACCCAGGCGCTCGATCTCAAGCAGCTTCAGGTGGCGCTGACCTCCGGCAAGGGCGCCGCCGCGACCCAGCTGGCCGTCCTGGAGCCGACGGGCTGCGTCGGCGACGCCGTGACCGGCCACGTGCCGTCGTTCGACGCCGCCGCCGCGGGGGCCGCCCTGGACGCCGCCGGTTGGGCGAAGGGCTCGGACGGCGTCCGCGCCAAGGGCGGAAAGAGGCTCTCGGTCTCCCTCATCTACGGCAACACGCTCGGAAGCGGCGGAAGCGCCGCCGCGGAACTCGCCCTGGCGGCCTGGAAGGCGGTGGGGATCGACGCCAAGGTCACCCAGCTGAACCCGACCCAGGTCTCCGCCGCGCTCTTCAGCACCGGTGACTGGGACATCGCCTGGGTGCCGCTCAACGTCAGTACCCCCGACCAGCTCATTCCGTTCCTCTCCGGCACCACGGCCCCGAAGGGCACGAACTTCGCCGCCATCGAGAACGCCGACTACCTCACCCTGGCCACCAAGGCGATGAGCGCCAAGGGCGCCGACGGGTGCGCGGACTGGTTCGCGGCCGAGCAGGCGCTCTACAAGGCCGCGGACGTGGTGCCGTTCGCCAACAACGTGATCCCGACCTTCCTCAAGGGCGCGAAGCTCTCCATCGTCGGCAGCATCGTCCCGACCAGCATCCGGATGCTCGGGTGACGATGGGGGGCTGGACGCCGGCGGCCGTCCCGCCCTCGGCCGCGCGGGGCCTGCGCGGCCGGGCGGGCGATCTGTGGTCGCACAGATGGCTCCGCTTCGCGCTGCGGCGGGCGGGACGCCTGCTGGTCTCGCTCTGGGTCCTGGTGACCGCCTCGTTCCTGATGATCCACCTGGTCCCGGGCGATCCGGTGCGGGCCGCGCTCGGACCGACCGCTCCCGCGGAGCTGGTGCTGGCCCGCACACGGGACCTCGGCCTGCTCGACCCGCTCTGGCGGCAGTACGCCGGTTTCCTCGGAAACCTGCTCCGCGGGGAGCTGGGCGTCTCGATCTCGACCCGGCTGCCCGTGGGCGAGACGATCGCCCAGCGTCTGCCCGCGACGGCCCAGCTCGCGGTGGCGGCGTTCCTGCTCTCGGTGCTCGTCGCCGTGCCCGTGGGCGTCGTGATGGCGGTGATCACCCGCCGCGGTAAGGGGCGGCGTACGGAGCTGGCGTTCACCGGGACCAACGTCGTGCTCGGGGCGATCCCCGACTTCCTGGTCGGCGTCGGGCTCGTCTACCTGCTGGCGGTGCAGACCCACCTGTTCCCGGTGGCGGGCCGCGCCGGCCCGGACTCCTACGTGCTCCCGGTGCTCGCGCTGGCGATCGGCCCCTGCGCGGTGCTGTCGCGCATCGTCCGCGTGGAGATGCTCGCCGTGATGGAGGCCGACTACATCCGCACCGCGCGGGCCAAGCGGCTCACGCCGTGGCGGGTCCAGCTCGTGCACGCCCTGCCGAACGCCGTGACGGCGAGCCTGACGCTCGGCGGCCTGCTGCTGAGCTCGCTCGTGGCCGGGACCGTGCTGGTGGAGAACGTCTTCGCCTGGCCGGGGCTCGGCTCCACGATCGTCTCCTCGATCGTGTCGAAGGACTACCCGCTGGTGCAGGGGACCGTCCTGATCTACGGCGTCGGCGTCCTGCTGATCAACACCCTCGTCGACGTGGTGCTCGCGCTGCTCGACCCGCGTTCGACGATCGGAGAAAGCTGAGATGCGCGCGGCACGCGTCCTGCTCAGGCCCGTCGGCTTCGCCGGTTTCGGCCTCCTCACCGTCGTCTTGCTGGTCGCGGTGTTCGGACCGGTCCTGTGGGACGGCCGTGCCACGGTCATCGACACCGGTGACCTGCTCGCCGGCCCCTCAGGCGAGCACTGGATCGGCACCGACAACCTCGGCAGGGACCTGTTCTTCCGGGTGCTGGTGGCCACCCGGCTCTCGATCACGCTGGCCCTGGCGGCGACGGCGATCGGCATGGTGCTGGGCGTCGTCCTCGGCGCCGCGCCGATGCTGACCGGACGGCGGGTGGCCCGCTTCATCACCTCGGCGGTCAACGTGCTGGTCGCCTTCCCCGGCCTGCTGCTCGTCCTGTTCTTCGCCGTCGTCTTCGGCGTCGGCGCGCGGGGGGCGGCGCTGGCGGTGGGCCTCGCCGGGGCGCCCGCGTTCGCCCGGCTGTGCCACACGCTCCTGTCCGGCGTCTCGGAGCGGGACTACATCGCCGCCGCCCGTATCGCGGGCGTGAGCAAATTCCGCATCCTGGTCCGCCACGCCCTGCCGAACATCGCCGAACCGCTGATCGTGAACGCGACCATGGCCGCGGGCGGGGTGCTGCTCACGTTCTCCGGGCTCTCGTTCCTCGGGCTGGGCGTCCAGGCCCCGTCCTACGACTGGGGCAAGCTCATGCAGGACGGGCTCAACGGCATCTACGTCCACCCCCTCGCCGCGCTCGGGCCGGGCATCGCCGTCGTCCTCGCGGGCCTGGCGTTCAACCTCACCGGCGAGGCCTTCGCGGCCGCCTTCGGCATCGACGTGATCCCCGGCGTGGCGCGCGTCCGCGCGGTCCGCGGCGCCGCCGGCGAGTCCGCCGGGCCCGCGGTCGCGGCGCCGGACCCCGAGCCCGGCACGGTCCTGTCGGTGGACGGCCTGCGGGTGACGATCCCCGGCGCCCGGCGCCCGATCCACGCGGTGCGGGGCGTCACGTTCGCCATCCGGGACGGCGAGGCCGTCGGCGTGGTCGGCGAGTCCGGCTCGGGCAAGTCGGTGACGGCGCTGGCCGTGGCCCGGCTCATCGAGGAGCCGGTCCGCGTCGACGCCAACCACCTGGTCTTCGCCGGAGAGGACCTCATGGCCGCCGACGATCCCGCGTCGTTGCGCAAACGCCTCGGCACGTCGCTGGTCGTCGTCTTCCAGGACCCCATGACGTCCTTCAACCCGGCCCACCGGGTCGGGCCGCAACTGGCCGAGGTGGGCCGCTTCCACCAGGGGCTGGGCCGCAGGGCGGCCTTCGCCCGCGCGGTCGACCGCCTCCACGCGGTCAAGCTCCGCGAGCCCGAGCGGCGCGCGCGGCAGTACCCCTTCGAGTTCTCCGGGGGGATGCGCCAGCGGGCGATGATCGGCATGGGCCTGATGGGGACGCCGCGGCTCATCATCGCCGACGAGCCGACCACCGCCCTGGACGTCACGGTCCAGCGGCAGGTCCTCGCGCTCCTCGGCGAGGTGCGCGGCGACACCGGTGCCGCCCTCCTGCTCATCAGTCACGACGTCTCGGTGGTGACGGAGGTGTGCGACCGGGTGCTGGTGATGTACGCCGGCCTCATCGTCGAGGAACTGCCGGCCCGCGACCTCGGGACCCTCGCCCGGCACCCGTACACGCGGGCGCTGGTCGCGGCCGTGCCGGACATGGAGACCGACCTGACGCGGCCGCTCGCCGTCATCCCCGGCACGCCGGTCGACCCCTCCGACGTCCCGGCCGGCTGTGCCTTCGCGGCACGCTGCCCGCTCGCCGACGACCACTGCCGCGCCGTCGAACCCCCGCTCCAGGCCGACGCGGCGGGCAACCGCGTGGCCTGCCACAAGGCCGGGTGGCCGCTTCCCGCCGACAGCGCGGAGGTCACCGTATGAGCCTGCTCAGCTTCCGCGGCGTCTCGGTGCGCTACGGCTCGCACACCGTGCTGAAGGACGTCAGCCTCGACGTCGCCGGCGGCGAGGTCGTGGGCCTGGTCGGCGAGTCGGGCTCGGGGAAGTCGACGCTGGCGCGGGCCGCCGTCGGCCTGGCGCCCGTGACGACCGGCGAGATCCTGCTGGACGGGCGGCCGGTGCCGAACCGGGGCCGCGCGCGCCCGGTGCAGATGGTCTTCCAGGACCCGTACTCCTCGCTCGACCCGCGGATGACCGTGGGCGAGAGCATCGCGGAGGCCATGCGGGAACGCCTCGGCAAGGAGGCACGGCGTGCGGAGATCGCGCGCCTGCTCGCGCTGGTCCACCTGGACGCCTCACGCGCCGACGACCTTCCCGTGCGGCTCTCCGGCGGCCAGCGTCAGCGGGTCGCGCTGGCCCGGGCGCTCGCCGCCCGGCCCGAGGTGATCCTCGCCGACGAGATCACCTCGGCGCTGGACGTCTCGGTGCAGGGCGCCGTGCTCAACCTCGTCCGGGACATGCGCCGCGAACTGGGCCTGTCCATGTTGTTCATCTCCCACAACCTGGCGGTCGTCCGCTACGTCGCCGACCACGTGGCGGTGCTGTACGCCGGAGAGATCGTCGAGTACGGCCCGACCGCGCGAGTGCTCGGCGCGCCACAGCACGACTACACCCGCCATCTTCTCGCCGCCCTGCCCGGAGCCGTGCGCCGCACCTCATCGGGAAACGGGCGGCCCGCCCCCACCTCGGCCCTGAAGGAGCAGACGTGACCACCACCATCGACCAGGTCCACTGGCAGAACCGCCTCGACGAACTCGCGGCGAAGCACGGCATCCCGGGCGCCCAGCTGGGCATCCTCCGGCTCGGCGCCGACGGCGCGGACGACGAGCTCGTCACCGCCGCGACGGGCGTCCTGCACACCGGCACCGGTCAGCCCGCCGGTACGGACTCGGTCTGGCAGATCGGCTCGATCTCCAAGGTGTGGACCGCGACCGTCGTCATGCGGCTCGTCGACGAGGGCCGGTTCACCCTCCGCACCCCGGTCGTGGAGGTCCTGCCGGAGTTCCGGCTGCGCGACCCCGAGGCCACCGCGGCGGTGAGCGTCTGGCACCTGCTCACCCACACCAGCGGCATCGACGGCGACCTGTTCACCGACACCGGCCGCGGTGACGACGCGCTGGAGAAGTACGTCACGCTGGTGGCCGACTCCGCGCAGAACCACCCGATCGGCGCCACCTGGTCCTACTGCAACGCCGGATACTCCGTGCTCGGCCGGATCATCGAGGTCGTCACCGGCCAGACCTGGGACGCGGCGATCAGGGAGATGCTCTTCGCCCCGCTCGGCCTGACCCACACCTCGACCCTGCCCGAGGAGGCCATGGTCTTCGCGCACGCGATGGGCCACGTCAAGGGCGCCGACGGCACGGTGCCCGCGCCCGTGTGGGGCCTGCCCCGCGCGGTCGGCCCGGCCGGCCTGATCACGGCGACCGTCACCGACGTGCTCGCCTTCGCCCGCATGCACATGTCCGGCGGGGCCGCCGCCGACGGCACGCGGGTGCTGACGCCGGAGAGCGCCGAGGCGATGTCGGCCTACCAGACCGACTGCCCCGAGAAGCACCTGCTCGGCGACTCGTGGGGTCTTGGCTGGTTCCGCTGCGACTGGCACGGCCACCGGGCCTACGGGCACGACGGCAACACCATCGGGCAGGCGGCGTTCCTGCGCATCCTGCCGGAGGCCGGCGTCGCGGTCTCGCTCAACACCAACGGCGGCCACACCCACGACCTCTACATCGACCTCTACGACGAGATCTTCGGCGAGCTCACCGGCGTGCGGCTGCCCGAGCCGTTCGAGCCGCCCGCCGAGCCGTCCGCGACCGACGTGGCGCCGTACGCCGGCACCTACGAGCGCGAGTCGGTGCGCATGGAGGTGTTCGAGGACGACGGCAAGCCGAGCCTGCGTGTCACGGTGATGGGCCCGCTGGCCGAACTCGAGGTCACCCCCGTCGAGACCTACGAGATGATCCCGGTCTCGCAGGGCGTGTACGCGGTCCGTCCCGAAGGCATGGAGTCGTGGGCGCCGGTGACGTTCTACTCGCTGCCCTCGGGCGAGGAGTACGTCCACTACGGCGCCCGCGCGACCCCGAAGAAGCTCGGCTGACCGTGCCCGGCATCTCACATGGCTCCCTCGGCCTCGACACGTTCCTCGCCGACCTCAGGGAACTCGTCGAGTGCGAGTCGCCCTCCTCCGACCAGGCCGCGGTCGCGAGGTCGGCCGATCTGGTCGCCCGCGTCGGCGCCGCGCGGCTCGGCGCCGAACCGGAGCGGATCACCATCGACGGGTGCGCGCACCTGCGGTGGCGCTTCGGCGACGGCGACCGCCAGGTGCTGCTCCTGGCCCACCACGACACCGTCTGGCCGCTCGGCACCCTGGCGACCCACCCGTACGGGATCGCCGGCGGCGTGCTGCGCGGCCCGGGCTGCTTCGACATGCTCACCGGCCTGGTCATGGCGATCCACGCCGTCGCCGGCCTGCCCGTGCGCGCCGGCGTCACCCTGCTGGTGACCGGGGACGAGGAGATCGGGTCGCCCAGCTCGCGCGCGCTGATCGAGCAGGAGGCCCGCCGCTCCAAGGCGGTGCTCGTGCTGGAGGGATCGGCCGCCGGCGGCGCGCTCAAGGTGGCGCGCAAAGGCGTGTCGCTGTACGAGGTCGGGGTCACCGGCCGCGCGGCGCACGCCGGGCTGGAGCCGGAGAAGGGCGTCAACACCACGCTCGAACTGGCCCACCTCGCGATCGCGGCGAGCGCCCTGAGTGATCCGGCGGCCGGCACGTCCGTCACGCCGACCGTGATCGCGGCGGGCACCACGACGAACACGGTGCCCGCCTCCGGGTCGTTCGCCGTGGACGTGCGCGCGCGAAGCCACGACGAGCAGCTGCGGGTCGACCGCGAGCTGCGCGATCTGACGCCGACCGTCCCCGGCGCGGTGATCGAGATCAGGGGCGGTGTCAACCGGCCGCCGCTGGAGGAGTCGGCGAGCCGCTCGCTGCTCGAACGGGCCATCGCCCTCGCGGCGCGGCTCGGTCTGCCGCCGGTGTCCGGCGCGAGCGTGGGCGGCGCCTCGGACGGCAACTTCACCGCGGGCGTCGGGACCCCGACGCTCGACGGCCTGGGAGCGGTGGGCGGCGGCGCCCACGCCGACGACGAGCACGTCGTCGTCGCCAGACTGCTGGACCGCACCGTGCTGGTGCGCGAGCTGGTCGCCGAACTTCGGGAGGACGGGGCGTGAGCATCGAGGCTTCTTCCCTCGACCTGGCGGCGGAGGACGCGGCGAGGTGGGCCGCGAAGGCGGCGGTGGTGATCCGGGAGGTACGGGACCTGCACGAGGCCCGCGCCGTGATCGACCTGCTCGTGGGCATCTGGGGCCGGCCGGAGAACCCGCTCATCACCGTCGAGTTCCTCCGCGCGCTGACGAAGGCGGGCAACTACGTCACCGGCGCCTACGCCGGGGACCGGCTCGTCGGCGTGTGCATCGGCTTCCACGCGGAGCCGGCGGCACGCACCCTGCACAGCCACATCGCCGGGGTGGCGCCGGGGCTGGCCGGCCGCGGCGTCGGGCGGGCGATCAAGCTGCACCAGCGGGCGTGGGCGCTCGCCCGCGGCATCGTCACGATCGAGTGGACCTTCGATCCGCTGGTCAGCCGCAACGCCTACTTCAACATCGTCAAGCTGGGGGCGCTCCCCGTGGAGTACCTCACCAACTTCTACGGCGTGATGCACGACGCGATCAACGGTGGCGACGACACCGACCGGCTTCTGGTGCGCTGGGACCTGCTGTCGCCGCGCGCCCTCGCCGCCTGCTCCGGGACGCCGTTCGAGCGCCCGATCGGCGGCGCGCCGTACCGGAAGGTCGCGGCGCCGGCCGACATCGAGGCCCTGCGGGCCGGCGACGCCGCCGCCGCGGCGGCCTGGCGCCTCCGGCTCCGCGACGAGCTGGAGCCGCTGATGGCCTCCGGCGGCCGCGTCGTCGACTTCGACGCCGGCTTCGGCTACCTCGTCGAGCTCGCCCGACCGTGACATCGAACAGATCCGGAGAAAAGTCATGAAGCTCCGCGGAGTCGAACTTCGCCGTATCTCGATGCCGCTCGTGTCACCGTTCCGGACCTCGTTCGGCACGCAGACCGGGCGCGACATCCTCATCCTCAAGGCCGTGACGGACGACGCCGAAGGCTGGGGCGAGTGCGTCGCGATGACCGACCCGCTCTACTCGAGCGAGTACGCCGACTCCCAGGCGGACGTGCTGCGGCGCTTCCTGCTCCCGAAGCTGGCCTCGGCCGAGGGACGTGACGCGGTCGCGCGCTCGGGCGCGGCGGCCGTCGCCGGCCTGCTCCACCCGTTCAAGGGGCACCGCATGGCCAAGGCGGCCGTGGAGATGGCGGTCCTGGACGCCGAGCTCCGCGCGCTCGGCCGCTCGTTCGGCCGCGAGCTCGGCGCGGTCGCCGACCGGGTCCCCAGCGGCGTCTCCGTGGGCATCCACGACACGGTCCCGCACCTGCTGGAGGTCGTCGAGGGCTACCTGGACGCGGGGTACATGCGGATCAAGCTGAAGATCGAACCGGGGTGGGACCTGGTCCCGGTGGCCGCCGTACGCGAGCGGTTCGGCGCGGACGTGCCGCTCCAGGTCGACGCCAACACGGCCTACACGCTGCGCGACGCGCGCCACCTGGCGAGGCTCGACGAGTTCGACCTGCTCCTGATCGAGCAGCCGCTGGAGGAGGAGGACGTCCTCGGGCACGCTGAGCTGGCACGGCGGATGGCGACGCCGATCTGCCTGGACGAGTCCATCGTCTCCGCGCAGACCGCCGCCGCGGCGATCACGCTCGGCGCCTGCCAGATCATCAACATCAAGCCCGGCCGGGTCGGCGGCTACCTGGAGGCCCGGAAGATCCACGACCTGGCCGCGGCCCACGGGCTCGCGGTCTGGTGCGGGGGGATGCTGGAGACGGGCATCGGCCGGGCGGCGAACGTGGCCCTGGCCGCCCTGCCGGGATTCACGCTGCCGGGGGACGTCTCCGCCTCCGACCGCTTCTACAAAACCGACATCACGGAGCCGATCGTCATCGAGGACGGTCACATCGCCGTGCCGACCGGCCCTGGGCTCGGGGTCACGCCCATCCCTGACCTGCTCGACGCGGTGACGACGTCGACCGAGTGGATCGCCTTCTGACCGTCGGCGGGCCGCGTCCGCGCGGTGCTGACGCCCTTCCGATCACCGGCGGGCGAGGTGAGGACCTCCGTGTGACCAGGCCGGATCGGGCGTGGGGCCGGCCGCCTATACTGCCGGGCGTGAGCCAGCGTCCGCGTGCCAGCCTCGGGCGAGTGCTGGACGACCTCGGGACGACGCTCCTCGAACTGGTCGCCGGCGACGTCGGCCGGCCCGGAGAGATCAGCGGGCTCGTCATCTTCGACCCGCTGGACGAACCCGTGCCGCCGCCGCGCTCGCTCGTGCTCGGGGTCGGCGTCGACCCGGCCGGCGGCACGCTGCCGGGCCTGCTCCGCTCACTCGGCGGCCACGGCGCGGTGGGGCTCGTCGTCCGGGCCCCGGTGACCCTGACGGCCGAGGTGCGGGAGGCGGTCCAGGAGAGCGGCGTGGCGGTGATCGGCCTGCGCCGGGGTGCCACGTGGGCGCAGCTCACGGCCCTCATGCGGGCGATGCTCGCCGAGGGGGACATCGGTGTCACCGGCCACGAGTCGCTCGGCGGGCTCCCCTCCGGTGACCTGTTCGCGGTGGCCAACGCCGTGGCCGCGCTGCTGAACGCCCCCATCACCATCGAGGACCGCAACTCCCGGGTGCTCGCCTTCTCCGGCCGCCAGGACGAGGCCGACCCCTCCCGCGTGGAGACGGTCATCGGCCGTCAGGTGCCCGAGCGGTACGCCACGCGGCTGACGGAACTGGGCGTCTTCCGCGACCTGTACCGCTCCCAGCGGCCGGTCGTCGTCACGCCGGAGGACCTGGGGTACGAGGGGATGACGGTGCAGCGCGTCGCCATCGCGGTCCGCGCCGGCGACGAGATCCTCGGCTCGATCTGGGCGGCCATGGACGGCGACATCGACGCCGAGCGCACGCAGGCGCTGCTCGACGTCTCCAAGCTCGTCGCGCTGCACCTGCTGCGGATCCGCGCCGGCGCCGACGTCCAGCGACGGCTGCGCACCGACCTGATCGGGACGGTACTCGAAGGGGGCGCCGGGGCACGGGACGCGCTCGTGCGGCTCGGCCTGGCCGGTCGCCGCCTCGTCATCGTCAGCGCGGGCCTGCTGGCCGACGACGATCACGCCCGCGCCGACCAGAGCAGGGCCGCCGACCTCGAACGGCTCGCGGACGCGCTGTCGGTCCACCTGTCGGTGACGGTGCCGTCCTCGGCGATGGGGACCGTCGGCGGCACGGTCTACGGCCTGCTGCCCGTGGTCGTCTCGACGGGCGCCCCCGAACAGCGCGCCGTCCGGCTGGCGTCCGACTTCGTGGACCGGGTCGGCGGCGGCCTTCGCGCGATCGTGGCGGTGGGCCCCGCGGAATCGGAGATCAGCGGGATCGTCCGCGGCAGGGCCCAGGCCGACCGGGTGCTCCGGGTGATGCGGGAGGGGCACACCACCCTCCGGGTGGCCCGGCTCGATGACGTGCAGACGCTCGCCCTGATCCTGGAACTGCGTGACCTCGCGGCCGCGCGCGACGAGCGGCCGGGCGGCGCGATCGCCCGCCTGATGGAGTACGACGAGCGGAACGGCGCCGGCCTGGTCGAGTCCCTGGAGGCCTGGCTGGACGCCCACGGCGACGTGGCCAAGGCGGCCGGCGCCCTGTTCATCCACGCCAACACCCTGCGCTACCGGCTCAGGCGTGTCACCGAGGTGGGCGAGATCGACCTGGACGACCCCGAGCAGCGGTTCGCGGCGATGCTGCAACTGCGCATCCTGGCGCCACGCTGAACCCGTAGATCCGCCTCATGGGCGAGGCGATTCGCGCCATGGGCGAGGCGATCCGTCATGGGCGAGGCGATCTGTCATGGGCGAGGCGAGTCCCGCCGGGCCGAGCGCAGGAGCCGGTCGGCGAGCGCCGCCACCAGGTCGCGCAGTTCGGCCGGCCGCTCGACGACGAAGGGCAGGTCCAGCGAGGCGAGCACGCCGGGCAGCCAGTCGAGCCGTTCCACGCGCAGTTCGACGCGCGACCACTGCCCGGCCGGGGAGTCCGCGCCCGGCGGCTCTTCCACGCGCGCGACGCCGGCCGGGAGCCGGGTGCGGATCCGCTCGGCCGTCCCCTGGATCAGCAGCGTCACCTCGTGCCGGTACGGGGTCGCGGCGAGCCCCGCGAGGACGCGCCGCGCCGGATCGAGCTCGGCGGGCGGGTCGAACGAGCCGGGCAGGGTCCTGGCGCTGGTGATGCGATCCAGCCGGAAGGTCCGGTCCTCGCCGATCGCCGGATCCGCGCCCGTCACGTACCACCTGCCCGCGTGGGCGACGAGCCCGTAGGGGTGCAGGGTGCGGTGGCTGCGCCGGCCGTCGGCGGCGGTGTACCGGACCGCGATCGGCCGGTGGTGGCGTACCGCGTCGGCGATGGAGAGCAGGACGACCGTCTCGGGGGCGGCCGGCTCGCCCGGCGGGGTCGTGAAGACCAGGGTGCCGAGGACGGCGTCGAGCCTGCGGCCGAGCCGGTCGGGCAGCACGCGCCGGACCTTGGCCGCCGCGGTCTCGCTCGCGGTGCCGGTGGCCGTCATCAGGCCGGCCCGCCGGCCCGCGACCAGGCCGAGGAGCACGGCGAGCGCCTCGTCGTCGGTCAGCATGAGCGGAGGCATACGGAAGCCGGGGGCGAGCCGGTAGCCGCCGTAGCGTCCGCGCACCGACTCGACCGGCACGTCGAGGTCGACCAGATGGCCGACGTAGCGGCGCACCGTGCGCTCGTCGACCTCCAGCCGATCGGCCAGTTCGGCCCTGGTCCTGACGTCTCCGGACTGCAGGAGCTCCAGCAGGGCGAGCACGCGGGCGGTGGGTCGGGACATGCCTGGAAGTCTGCCGCAGATAGTGGGCGGATTGTGTCCAGTATCGGTCGTAGCGTGTGGTCACCACCACCGCCGACCGGCCAGGAGAGCACCATGGACTTCATCTCGATCCGCCTCATCACCGGCGACGTCGCCCGCCTCGCCGGGTTCTACGAGCGCGTCACCGGAGTGGAGGCGAGCTGGGCCAACGAGGATTTCGCCGAGATCAGGACCGCCTCGGCCACCCTCGCGATCGCCGCCACCCGCACCGTCCCTTTGTTCGCGCCGGGCTCGGCCCGCCCCGCCGACAACCACAGCGTCATCATCGAGTTCCTCGTCGACGACGTGGACGTGGTGTACGAGAAGCTGGCCGGCCTGGTGGAGGACTTCGTCAACCGGCCCACCACGATGCCCTGGGGCAACCGCTCCCTGCTGTTCCGCGACCCTGACGGCAACCTCGTCAACTTCTTCACCCCCGTCACCCCCGACGCCATCGCGAAGTTCACCCGCTGACGACGGGCCCGTCCACCGGATCGTCAGGATCACGCCCTCCGGCCGGCCAAGGCGCCCACCACCTGCCGGCGCGTGATCCGGGCCGCGCGGGGCGAGCCGTTCGCGGCGGCCGGTGGTCTCAGGTCAGGTAGCGGAGCCACAGGTAGGGCGTCACCAGCGTGACGGTGACGAGGGTGACGATCAGCCCGTACTTGGTGAAGGTCCAGAAGCTGATCGGATGGCCGTTCCTGGCGGCGATGCCCAGCACGACCACGTTGGCCGCGGCGCCCACGGCGGTGGCGTTGCCGCCCAGGTCGGCGCCGAAGGCCAGCGCCCACCACAGCACTCGGGCGTGCTGACCGCCGCCGTTCGCCTGCACCAGGTCGGCCACGATCGGGCTCATCGTCGCCACGTACGGGATGTTGTCCACGATCGCCGACAGCGCGGCCGACGCCCAGAGGATCACCATGGTGGCGAGCCCGAGCCGCCCGTCGGTGGCGGTGACCGCCAGTTCGGCGACGCGCCCGATGACACCGGTCTCCACCAGGGCGCCGACCATGACGAACAACCCCATGAAGAAGATCAGCGTCTCCCATTCCACCTCTTCGATGGCCTGCTCGGTGGTCACCTTGGTGGCGGCCACCAAGATCCCCGCGCCCAGGATCGCCACCACCGACGGCTCGTAGTGCAGGATCGGGTGCAGCACGAAGCCGGCCAGCACCAGGCCGAGCACGGCCAGGCCCTGCCACAGCAGGGTGCGGTCGGTGATCGCCTCCCGTTCGTCGAGCCGCATGATCTCGGCGACGCGCTCAGGGTCGTAGACGAACGCCTTGCGGAACATCACCCGGCACAGCCCGATGAACGCCACCATCAAGATGACCACCATGGGCGCCATGTGGACCAGGAAGTCGTTGAACGACAGGCCCCCCCGGCTCGCGATGATGATGTTGGGCGGATCGCCCACCAGCGTGGACGTACCGCCGATGTTGGAGGCCATCGCCTCGGCGATCAGATAGGGCACCACCGGCAGCGCCAGTCGTTCACACACCAGGAACGTCACCGGCGCGACCAGCAGCACCGTGGTGACGTTGTCCAGCAGCGCCGAGGCCGCCGCGGTGATGATCACCAGCAGCACCATCAGCCGGTACGGCCGGCCCCGCGCCCTCTTGGCCGCCCAGATCGCCAGGTACGCGAACACGCCGGTGCGCTTGAGCACGCCGACGATGACCATCATGCCCATCAGCAGGAAGATGACGTTCCAGTCCACGCCGCTTGTCTCGGAGAAGAACGCTGCGCCGGCGTCGGTGGCATGGATCAGCAGCATGAGGGCGGCACCACCGAGGGCGGCGGCCACCCGGTGGACGCGCTCGGTGGCGATCAGCGCGTACGCGCCGAGGAAGACCGCGACCGACAGCCAGGCCTGCGGGCTCACGCGGAGCCGGAGGTGCCGGTGGAAAGGACGGTGAGGGGGTCACGAGGACACACGGCGGGCTCCTGCGAGGTCGACGGCGGAACTGCCGACCAGACTTCCCGGCTCACCTGCCGACGAGCCTATCAACAACGTGAGAGCTGACGATCGGCCGACGGCGGCACGGTCGTTCCTTGCGTCATACGCAAGAGGGAATGCGTCAATCGCAAACGGTGCTTAGTGTCGTAGACAGCGCAGTTCTCTCAGCCACACGAAGGGCCACGACCATGACCACCGGATACCCGACCGACGAACCGCCTCCTGAGACCGTCGACGCCGTGGTGATCGGCGGCGGCGCCGCCGGGCTGAACGGCGCGCTGATGCTCGCCCGCTCCCGCCGCTCGGTCATCGTGGTCGACGGCGGCACACCCCGCAACGCGCCGGCCGACGGCGTGCACGGCCTGCTCGGCCTGGAAGGCATCGCACCGGCGGAGCTGCTGAGCATCGGCCGCGAGAACGTGACCCGCTACGGCGGGCGGATCATGGCCGGCGAGGTGACCTCCGCCGTCCCGGCCGCCTCCCCCGCCGGGAGCGACCCTCGCTTCACCGTCACCCTGGCCGGCGGCGGCGTCCTGCGCACGCGGCGGATACTGGTCGCCACCGGGCTGCGCGATCAGCTGCCCGACGTCCCGGGGCTGGCCCGGCACTGGGGACACGGCGTCGTGCACTGCCCGTACTGCCACGGCTGGGAGGTGCGCGACGAACCCATCGGGATCCTGGCCGTGGGCCCGGCCTCCGTCCACCACGCGCTGCTGTTCCGGCAGCTGACCGACGACCTGGTCTACTTCACCCGCGGCACCGGCCTGGACGAGGACACCCGCGCGCGTTTCGCCGCACGCGGCGTCCGGGTCGTGGACACGCCGGTGGCCGGGGTCGAGTCCGACGAGAAGGGCATCACGGGCGTACGGCTGGCCGACGGGCGGATCGTGCCCCGCCGTGTGATCGCGGTCGCCACCACCATGCTGGCCCGCACCGACGGCGTCACCGGTCTTGCCCTGCCGATGGCGGACCTGCCCAAGGGCATGGGCCGCCACTTCGTCACCGGCCCGGCGGGAAGCACCTCCGTGCCGGGCGTGTGGGTGGCGGGCAACGCCACCGACCTGTCCGCGCAGGTCGGCGGGGCCGCCGCGGCCGGCGCCCTGGCGGGGGCGCACATCAACGCCGACCTGGTGACCGCCGACACCGACGCGGCCCTCGCCGGGGCGCGCCCGGGCACGGCCGCCGCGTGAGCCACCCGGCGCACCCCACCGGCCGATGCCGGGCACCCGCCCGGCCGCGCCGGCCGCCGGTTCTTACGGCTCGCGAACGGTCCCGGGTGGTTTCGCCGCAGCCGGTGGGAGGGGGCCTACCGTCGGCCGGGTGAGGGTACTCGTGACCGGTTCGGCCGGGTTCATCGGAAGTCATGTCGTCGAGGCGCTGGAGGAGGCCGGGCATGAGGTGAGGAGTTTCGACCTGCGCGGCGGGCAGGACGTGCGCGACGCCGCCGCGCTCGGCCGGGCGCTGCCCGGAATGGAGGCGGTGGTCCACCAGGCGGCCAAGGTGGGGCTCGGCGTCGACGTCGCCGACCTGCCCGAGTACACGTCGGTCAACGCCCACGGCACGGCCGTGCTGCTGGCGGCGATGGCCGGGCACGGCGTGGGACGGCTGGTGCTGGCGTCCTCGATGGTCGTCTACGGGGAAGGGGCGTACGAGTGCCCCGCGCACGGGCGGGTACGGCCGGGTCCGCGCGCTGCGGCGGACCTGTCACGGGGGCTGTTCGAACCCCGCTGTCCCGCGTGCGGCTCCCCGGTGGCGTCCGCCGCCATCGCCGAGGACGCGCCCGCCGACCCGCGCAACGCATACGCCACCACCAAGCTCGCCCAGGAACACCTGAGCGCCAACTGGGCCAGGGAGACCGGGGGCACCGCGGTCGCGCTGCGCTACCACAACGTGTACGGGCCGAGGATGCCCAGGGACACGCCGTACTCCGGCGTGGCCGCGATCTTCCGGTCCGCGCTGGCGGCCGGCCGTGCGCCGAAGGTGTTCGAGGACGGCGGGCAACGGCGTGACTTCGTGCACGTCCGCGACGTCGCCTGGGCGAACGCCGCCGCCCTGTCCGGCGGCGCGCCGGGCGTCCTGGCCGCGTACAACATCGCCAGCGGTGAGCCGCGCACGGTCGGCGAGATGGCCGTCGCGCTGGCCGCCGAGCGGGGCGGCCCGGATCCGGTGGTCACCGGCGAGTACCGGCTCGGCGACGTCCGGCACATCATGGCCGCGCCCGGCCGGGCCGCGGCGGAGCTGGGCTTCCGGGCGAGCGTGGGCTTCGCCGAGGGCATGAAGGAGTTCGCCGGCGCCCCCCTGGCCTGACGATCCCCCCGGCGCCCGCCTGGCGATCCCGTGCCCGCCTGACGATCCCCCGGTGACGGCCCGGCGATCCCTCCTGGTGCCGGTCTGACGGTCGCTTCCGAGCCCGTCACCAGGGGGAGAGGACCAGCCCCTGCAGCAGCAGGCCGGTGACCACCTGGGCGGCGAGCGTGCGGCGCCCGGGCGCGTACGCCGCCGCCAGGCCGATCCACACGGCGAACGGCACCCAGATGCGCTCCACCTCGCCCCGCGTCACCCCGCTGACGTCCAGCGCCAGCACCGCCACCAGGGCCGCGGCCACGACGGCCGCGGCGCCGTGGCGGCGTGCCAGGTCCGGCACGGCGGACACGATCCCAGGCAGGGGGACGCGCCCGCCGGCCGGGCAGCGGAGGAGATGGCGCCCCGCGCGGACGAGGCCCGCGGTGGTGGCCGGCCCGGTGACCAGGGCGAGGACGCCCACGTTCGCCACCAGGAAGTACAGGTAGGGGCGGGCCGCGCCCGGGTCGCCGGCCCACTGCGCGTGGGTGGCCGCCACCCCGGCGAGCCAGGAGAAACCGGCTATCGCGAACGCGCAGGTCACCGCCGCCGCGCCGGCCAGGGCGGCGAGCACCGCCTGGCGCGGCAGCCGTACCAGCAGGGCGGCGGTCACCGGGATCACCAGGTAGGGCACCAGCCCGTAGCTCAGGTACGGCAGGGCGCCGAGCAGCACCCCCGCCCCCGCCGCGCACCACGTCCTCGCCGTGGTGCCCCGGCCGAGCAGCAGGAGCGCGACGCCCCACGCGCCGACACCGGCGAAGAAGGCGTCCATCGTGGTGGCGATCCAGACCGAGACCGGGGTGAGGGCGAGGTACGGCAACGCCCGCCGGGCCGCCGCCTCCCCCGCCAGGCGGCGCACGGTCAGCCCGATCGCCACCGTCGCCGAGCATCCGACGAGGATCACCTCGATCGCGGCCCACAACGGCCCGCCCAGACCCACCGCGGCCGACGCCCAGACCACCAGCACCGGCAGCGGCGGATGCCCCCGCACGTGCGTCGGGTACCCCGGCAGCCGCTCAGTGAAGCCCGCCAGCCAGCCGAGCGGATCCTGGCCCACCGAGGGCAGCACCGCCAGGTACTCCTGGGGGTGCGTGAGCGGCGCGGCCGGCCCGTCGGCCGAGATCGCCAGCAGGAACGTCCATGCCAGCGCGAACCCGTAAGCGATGAACAGGGCCCGCCGGAAACCGCCCCGGCCCACCCACCGCGGCAGGTTCCGTACGGCGACCACCGCGAAGGCGGCCGCGGGCAGCAGCGTGACCGTGAGCACCCGGAAGTGCGCGTGCAGCGGCGGCAGGTGGTCGATCCGCAGCACGCCCAGCCCGTGCAGGACCGCGCCCACCGCGAAACAGCCGGCGACCAGCGCCGCCCATCCGGCGAGCGCCCCGCGGCCGGCCCTTCCGCCCGTCTCCCGCGACTGGGCGGCAGGGGCGGCCGTTCCCAGGCCCGATCTTTGCGCCACACCGTAACAGTAGTTCTGAGCTGGGCTTTTCGAAGAGGGCGTCACCGCACCGTAAGAATCTTCAGGCCCGCGCTGCCCTAGCGTCGGACCCATGGAGATCGACGTGGTGCTGCCCTGCCTCGACGAGGAGGCCGCGCTTCCCTGGGTCCTGGAGCGCATGCCGGCCGGCTGCCGGCCCATCGTGGTGGACAACGGGTCGTCGGACGACTCGGTGAAGATCGCCACCGGCCTCGGGGCCCGGGTGATCGTGGAGCCCCGGCGCGGGTTCGGCGCCGCCTGCCACGCCGGGCTGCTGGCCGCGACCTCCGACATCGTCGCCTTCATGGACGCCGACGCCTCCCTCGACCCCCGGCAGCTGTCCAGGGTGACCGGGCCGGTGGAGGCCGGCGACGCCGACCTGATGCTCGGCCGGCGGATCGCCCGGTCGGCGGGCGCCTGGCCGCCGCACGCGCGCGCCGCCAACGCCCTGCTGGCCCACCGGCTGCGCCGCCGCACCGGGGCCGCGCTGCACGATCTCGGCCCGATGCGCGCCGCGCGCCGTACCGGGCTCATCGCCCTAGCGCTGCGCGACCGCAGGTTCGGCTACCCGCTGGAGATGGTGCTGCGCGCCGCGGCGGCCGGTCTGCGGATCGGCGAGGCGGAGGTGGACTACCTGCCGCGCGCGGGCCGCTCCAAGGTCACCGGGACGGTACGCGGCACCGTCCGCGCCATCGGCGACATGCGCCGGGTCATCAGGGAGACCGCGTGACGCAGATCCTGGTCATCGCCAAGGAACCGCTACCCGGCCGGGTGAAGACCCGGCTCTGCCCGCCCTGCACCGGGGAACAGGCCGCCCGGCTCGCGGCCGCCGCCCTGGAGGACACCCTGCGCACGGTCGCGGCGACGCGCGCGCCGTATCGGGTCCTCGCCCTCCAAGGGCTGCCGGGGCCCTGGCTGCCTCCCGGTTTCACGGTGATCCCGCAACGGGGACGCGGCCTGGACGAGCGGCTCGCGGCCGCCTTCACCGACGCCCACCGGCTGCACCCCGTGCCGACCGTGCTCGTCGGGATGGACACCCCCCAGCTCACCCCGTCCCTGCTCCACGCCGCCTCCGACGCGCTGACCTGGCATGACGCGGTGTACGGCCCCGCCGAGGACGGCGGCTTCTGGCTGCTCGGCCTGCGCCGCCCCGACCCCGCGCTGCTGCTCGGCGTGCCCATGTCGCAACCGGGCACCGGGGCGGCCCAGCTCGGGCGGCTGCGTCAGGCCGGGCTGACCACGGCCTTCCTCCCCGAACTGCGCGACGTCGACACCTTCGCCGACGCCTGCCACGTCGCCGCGCGGGCGCCCGCCACCCGGTTCGCGGCGACGCTGGCCGCCGTACGCGGGAGCATGGCCGCCGGTCACGCCGGGGAGGGTGACGCCGGCGCGGAGTCCCGGCCGGCGGGTCCGCCGGACCCGAGGGCCGTGCTCACTCCTCAGAAGCCGCAGGCGATGACGGTCCGCGACGCCGCCGTCTCAGCCGGACCGTGAGCACGGCCGTCGCGGCGGCGACCGCGATCACCGCGAGGACCAGGAGCAGGCCGCGACCGTAGTCCCGCGGCAGCAGCGACGGGTCGTCGGCCCGCCGGCCGATGCCCAGCACCATGGGCAGCGCCACCAGGGAGAGCACGGCCGCCACGCCCAGCGCCGCGCGGACCCAGAACCGGTAGGGCTCGCGCACCGCCCCCGCCAGCGCGCCGGCCGCGAGCGCCAACGGCAGCACGACGCCGTCGTGCGCCGCGACCAGGCCGCCGAACCACAAGGCCCAGCCGAGCGGGTCGGTGCGGCGGGCGTCCACCAGCAGGCCGGTGAGGCCGACGGCGACCAGGACACCGCCGGCGCCGTACGCCGCAAGACGCCACCACCCCCGGCGGGAGGGCACGGCCGTCTCGCGCACGACCGCGGGCTCGGCGGGCTCGGCGGGCTCGGCGGGCTCGTTCATGACACCACCACCTTGGTGACCCATTTGGTCTGCAGCACCCCGGGCCGGTCGGGCGCGATGAGGCGCAGCGGGAAGCCGTGGTCGGGGGCGAGCGGCGAGCCGTTGAGCCGCAGGGCCAGCAGGGTGAGCGGGTCGCTCCAGTGCGGCGGGCGCACCTCGCTGGTCCGGTAGGCGCCGCCGCGTTCCAGCGACTCGACCTCGACCGTGGCGTCCGGGGCCGCGCCCACCAGGGCGAGCAGGTCGCGCAGGCGTATCCCGGTCCACTCGGCGTCCGCGCTCCAGCCCTCCACGCAGGAGATCGGCAGCCGCACGGTGTGCTGCGGCAGCCGTACCAGGTCGGCGTAGGCCAGCGACAGCTCGGCGCGGACCGCGCCGGTCACCGTGAGCCGGTAGCCCGGGTCGAGGATGATCCCGGTCACGCCCGCCGCGAGCGCCGACTTGTTCACCGGGATCCCCTGCGGGCCGGTGCGCGGGTCACGCGGAGCGAGCACGGCCAGCGGGGCCAGGGGCGCGTACGTCTCCCCCACCGTGACCAGGACGGTGAGCCCGGACGCGGCGGCCACCGTGCCGAGGAACCGGCGCCTGGCCGCGGCGTCCGGCTCCACCCGCTCCCGCGTCCACAGCGCGGCGCGCACCTTCGCCCACTCGTTGGCCACGTGGATGACCAGGGCGCCGTAGACGAGGTAGGCCGTCCAGTAGTGCGCGGTGGTGAAGGAGAACGGCCACAGGTAGGCGTAGGAGATGTTCAGCAGCCCGGTGACGAGCTGGAACAGCGAGCCGCCGACGAGCACGAGCACGAGCGCGCGTTCCACCGCGTGCGCGGCCGACCGGAAGGGCGGCCACTGGAACAACTTCGGGTAGACGGTCCACAGCTTGGCCAGCAGCAGCGGGATCGCCGCCAGCCCGCCGATGACGTGCAGGCCCTGGGTGACCCGGTACAGGTTGACCGGCCGGGACGGCCACAGCAGCCAGCCGGGGGGATGCTGCATGAAGTGGCTGACCAGTCCGGTGGCGAAGGCGACCGTGAAGCTGACGCCGAGCCACACGCCGAGCCGCGCGGCCACCCCCTCGGAGTGCAGCCCGCTGCCGAAACGCGCGGACACGCCTCGCACGAACCCTTCGGCCCGGGCGCTCAGGCCCTTCACGTCAGGGTGGCGAACCATCGTCCCGCCTCACTCCACAGGCCCGATGACGGGAAGCCGCAGCTCCGGGCGAGCGGTCCGACGTCGTCGGCGGAGACCGTCGCCCAGGGGAACCAGTCGGCCGCCTGCCCGTCGCGGCGCAGCCGCACCCGTTCCACTCCGCTCGGCGACCCGGGCGGCGCCAGCTCCGCGATCACCGCGCCGCCGGGCCGCACCAGCTCGCGCAGCCGGCGCAGCAGGGTCCCCGGGTCGCCGCCGATCCCGATGTTCCCGTCGGCCAGCAGCGCCACGGCCCAGCGGCCGGTGCCGGGCAGCCGCTCGAAGACGCTTCTGCGCAGCGCCGGAGCGCCGGAGCGCCGCGTCAGCGTCACCGCCAGCGGGGTGATGTCGATGCCGAGGACCGGCACGCCCATCCGAGCCAGGGCCGCCGTCAGCCGGCCGGGGCCCGAGCCGACGTCGAGCGTCGGCCCGCCGCACCTGGCCAGCAGTTCCCCGTCCCCCTCGATGGGCCGCAGCCACCGCTCGGCGGCCAGGGGCCTGACCCGTCCGTCGGAGTACTCGACGTCCACGTCCCCTCCCATCAAGGCGTCCTCGTAGAAGGCGCCGATCACGCGGCGTCCCCGCGCTCGCCGTCGCCGGTGGCCGGACGGCCGTGAGAACAATGGCCGCCGCGGGGCCGGCCGGTCGCCGCGGGTGATTCCGGCGGGCGATTCGGGGAGAGATGATCGATCACGGTCCCGACGCTACAGCGGAACGGCATTCATCGACCCTTACGACTTTGTGACGTGCCGCTCTGACGCATTCAACGGGTTTCTGACCTGCGAGGACATGTCATCGTGGGCGCGATCGGGATTTCGGGCCGGCGGGGAAATCAATGTCCTTGCCGCGCGGGGCGATATTCTTTCCGGTCCATTCTCCACCGATTCACCTGGGTCCGGGTGATGGGCATTCTTTTCCAGATCGCACCCCGAACACGGGCCGCCCATCCCCGGCCCGCTCGGACCGCGCCGCCGGGATCAGGCCCTCGCGCGTGTTGACAACCTATTATCCCTACCTGAATAGTATGAATACGGTCGCTCCGATGTGGCCGGGTTGCACGATTCCTCACCCGTGAACACGAGGAGATCCCCCGATGCCGGCACCCTCCGAGCGGACCACCTTCGCCCTCTCCCCCTCGGGTCGTCTCGGCGGCGAGCTGTCCCGGCGCCTGTTCCTCGGCGGAGCGGGCGGTGCCGCGCTGGCCGGCCTGCTGGCCGCCTGCGCGGGGGAAGGCGGCACGAGCGGGACCGTACAGGCCCCCGTGGCCGCCACTCCCACGGCGCCCAAGCGCGGCGGGACCCTGCGCGCCGGTTCTCCCCCGCCGCCGACCGCCGTGGACCCGCTCACGATGTACGACGGTTCCGCGATCGCCATCGTCCAGCTCGTGGCGGACTACCTGATCTGGCTCGACAGGGATTTCAAGCTGGTGCCGCGCCTGGCCGAGAAGTGGGCCGCCGAGGAAGGCGGCAAGAAGTGGGCCTTCACGCTACGGCAGGGCGTGACCTTCTCCGACGGCACTCCCTTGGACGCCGAGACGGTCAAGGCCTCCTTCGACCGGCTCCTCGACCCGGACGGCAAGTCCGCCGCGCTCTCGGCGTTCGACACCGTCCTCGCCAAGGGGGGCGTCAGCGTGCGGGACGCCACGACGGTCGTGTTCACGCTGGAACGCGCCTTCTCCGACTTCCCGTACCTGGTCTCGGCCGGCAACTACAACACGCTGATCCTCAAGAAGGACTACAAGGGCGGCTTCACCGAGAAGCCGATCGGCACCGGCCCGTTCCTGCTGGAGTCCTACGACCCGTCCGCGGGGGCCACGTTCACGCGCAATCCGAAGTACTGGGAACCGGGCAGGCCCTACCTCGACGGCGTGGAGATCAAGTTCTACGCCGACGACCAGGCGGATCTGCTGGCGCTGCAGAGCGGCGAGATCGACGTCCAGATCCTCAGCCGGGCCTCCCTGACGGGCCCGCTCAAAGGCCTCGCCGACATCACCGTCGACCAGGTGGCCGGCACCGGGCTCACCGCCTTCACCCTGCGCGTCGACAAGCCGCCCTTCGACGACGGACAGGTGCGGCAGGCGATCGCGTACGCCCTGGACCGGCCCGGGGTGAACGCCACCGTCTACGACGGCGTCGGGGCCCTGGGCAACGACCACCTGCTCGCCTCGCTGTTCCCCGCCGCCCCGAAGGACATCGCCCAGCGGGCGAAGGACCCGGCGAAGGTCGCGGCGCTGCTCGGCGGGCGGAAGCTGTCGTTCACCCTGACCTACGACCCGCCCAGCAAGGACTACGCCCTGACCATCCAGAACCAGCTCAAACAGGTCGGCATCGAGGTCGTTCTCGACCAGCGCACGTCCGCGGAATTCTACGGGGGCGACCAGGCCAAGGACACGCCGTGGCTGTTCACCGACGCCAACCTCGTGGGCTGGGCCGGTCGCGCGGTGCCCAGCCAGTTCATCATCCCCATGGTCAAGAGCGGCGGCGTGTGGAACGGCTCCAAGTACGCCAACCCCGCCCTGGACGCGGCGGCGAAGGCGTACGACGCGGCCACCGGCGACGCCGAGCGCAAGGCGCAGGCCGAGATCATCGCCAAGGCGCTCAACGAGGACGCCCCCGTGATCATCACGGTCTGGAGCGGCACGGTCCGGGCCTACAACGGCAGGCGCTTCACCGGAATCGCGGCGCATCCGGCCAGTTATGTCGACTTCACCTCGGTCTCCCAGCTGTAGGCCGGCATGAGACGATTCCTGCTCCGGCGCCTGGCGGCGATCCCGCTCACCCTGCTCGCCGTGTCCGTGCTCATCTTCACGGCGACGGAACTCATCCCCGGCGACGTCGCCCGGACGATCCTCGGCCGCGAGGCCGGCGACGCCGCGGTGGCCCGGCTGCGGGCCGAACTCGGGCTGGACCGCCCGATCATGACCCGCTACTTCGGCTGGCTGCGGGGCTTCGTCACCGGCCAGTGGGGCGACTCCACCCTGCTGCGCGTGCCGGTCCGCGACCTCGTGCTCACGCGGCTCGGGGACTCTCTGATCCTCGGGGCGCTGGCGTTCGCGCTGCTGGTGCCGGTCGCGCTGACGCTCGGGCTGGTGGCCGGCGTCAACCACGACCGGCCCGCCGACCGGATCATCAGCGTCGCCGGCCTGACCCTGGGCGCCATCCCCGAGTTCGTGACGGGGGTGATCCTGCTGGTCGTGTTCGCGGTGCGGCTGCGCTGGTTCCCCGCCTCCGCGCAGGCCCCGGACGGCGCGTCCCCGCTCACCCGGCTCGGGCACCTGCTGCTCCCCGCGCTCTCCCTGGTCCTGCTGTGCACGGGCTACGTCGCCCGGCACGTCCGGGCGAGCACGGTGAACGCCGTGGAGAGCCCGTACGCCCAGGCCATCGAACTGCGCGGCTTCACCCGGGGCCAGGTCGTCCGCCGGCACGTGCTGCGCAACTCCACGATCCCCGCCACCAGCGCGCTCGGGGTGCAGCTGCAGTTCCTGCTGGGCGGCCTGGTCGCCGTCGAGCTGCTGTACAACTACCCCGGCGTCGGCGCCCTGCTGCTGCGGTCGGCGGTCGAGAAGGACCTGCCCACCCTGCAGGCCACGGCGATGGTGCTCGGCGTGCTGTACATGCTGATCGTCCTGGCCGCCGACCTGGCCTACCGGCTCCTGGATCCGCGGGTCCGTCTCGGGGCGGGCGCCTCGTGAGCGCGGCCACCGTCCTCGCGCCGCGTCGTGCCACGCGGCCGCGCGTCCCCGTCGCCCTCGCCGCCGGCACCGCGATCGTGGCCGCCTGGGTGGTCGTGGCCCTGTTCTGGCCGCACCTGGCGCCCTACGACCCCGAACTCCAGGACCCCCTGCACCGTTTCGCGGCGCCCGGCGCGGGCCACTGGCTGGGCACCGACCAGTTCGGCCGGGACACCTTCTCGCGGATGCTCGCGGGGGCCCGTCCCGTGCTGCTGGTCGCCCCGCCCGCGACCGCGCTCGCCGTGGTCGCCGGGACCCTGGTGGGCCTGGTCGCGGGAAGTCGCGGCGGCCTCGCCGACGAGATCGTCATGCGGGTGCTCGACGCGCTCGTGGTCTTCCCGGCGATCATCGCGGCGGTGCTCTTCGTGGCGCTCGCGGGCCGTTCGGTGACCGTCCTGGTGCTGGTCATCGCGGGGTCCTTCGTGCCCATCGTGGCCCGCAGCGTCCGGGCGGCGACGCTCGTCGAGCGGGAGAGGTCCTACGTCGAGGCGGCCCGGCTGCGCGGCGAGCCGTCCTGGTCGCTGATGGTCCGGGAGATCTTCCCCAATGTCGTCACGACGGTCCTCGTCGAGGCGACCTCACGGTTCGGCGACGCCATCTTCGCGGCGGCCACGCTGTCGTTCCTCGGCCTCGGCCAGCCGCCGGGCTCGCCCGACTGGGGGGCCTCGGTCTCGGACAACCGGCTCTGGCTGCAGCTCGCCCCCTGGACCGTGCTCGCGCCCGCGCTGGCCATCGCCTCGCTAGTCGTGGGCGTCGCGCTGGCCGCCGACTCGCTCCGCGGTCGCTGGGAGGCCTCATGACGACCGCGGGGAACGGGGGCGGCGTCGAAGGGCCGGCCGCCGGGAACGGAGGTACGGCGGGCCTGAGCGTCGAAGGGCTCTCGGTCGCCTACCGGACAGGACGCGGCGCGGCCACGGCGGTGGACGGGGTGTCGTTCCACGTCGCGCCGGGCGAGACCTACGGCATCGTGGGCGAGTCCGGATGCGGCAAGACGACGCTGAGCCGGGCACTCGGCCGCCACCTGCCCCGGAACGGTGCCGTCACCGGCGGGCGGGTCCGGGTCGACGGCGTCGAGGTGCTCGACCTCGCGCCCGCCGACCTCAGGTCGTGGCGGGCCGCGTCCCTGGCCGTCGTCCACCAGGACGCCGGCGGCTCGCTGGATCCGACGATGCGCGTCGGCGCGCAACTGGCGGAGATCTTCCGGCTGCGGGGGCTGAGCCGTGCCGCCGCGCGCGCGGAGGTGCCGAGGCTCCTGGCCCGCGTGCGGCTGCCCGACCCGGTGTCGATCGCGCGTCGCTACCCCCACCAGCTCTCCGGCGGCCAGCAGCAGCGTGTCGTCATCGCCGCCGCCCTCACGGCCCGGCCCCGCCTGCTCGTCCTCGACGAGCCGACCACGGGCCTGGACGCGACGGTCGAACGCGAGATCCTTGACCTCATCTGGGGGCTGCGCTCGGAGATCGGCGCCGCCGTCGTGCTGATCAGCCACGACCTGGGCCTGGTCGGCCGCCTGTGCGACCGGGTGGGCGTGCTGTACGCGGGGCGCATGGCGGAGGAGGGCCCGGCGCGGGACGTGCTGACCCGGCCTCGGCACCCCTACACCGCGGCGCTGCTCGCCGCGGTCCCCCGGCTCGGCGAATCCCGGCACGCCCGCGCGCTCACCGCCATCCCCGGGCATCCTCCCGTCCCCGGCGAGCAGGTCACCGGATGCCCGTTCGCTCCCCGCTGCGCCTTCGCCGACGACCTCTGCGCCGAAAGCGCGCCCCTGCCCGAAGCGGCCGGGGCGGAGCACGAGGTCCGCTGCCATCACGTCGACCGGCTGCCGGACCGGCCGGTCCCGGTGGACGTCGCGGCGCCCTCCCGGACGGGGCCCGGCACTCCGGTGGACGTCGCGGCGCCTTCCCTGGCGGAGGCCGGCACTCCGGTGGACGTCGCGGCGCCTTCCCTGGCGGAGGCCGGCACTCCGCCGGGCGAGGCCGTCCCCGGCGGGCCGTTGCTCGAGGTGCGCGGCCTGACCAGGAGATACGGCAGGACGACCGTCGTGGACGACGTCGACCTGACCATCGGGCACGGCGAGGTGCTTGGCCTGGTCGGCGAGTCCGGCAGCGGCAAGACCACGCTGGCGCGCGCCGTCACCGGGCTCGGCACCCGGGGGCCCGGGACGATCCGGCTGGACGGGCAGGTGCTGCCGGCCGGCGTGGGACGGCGTGACGCGCGGGCCAGGCGGCGCGTCCAGATGGTCTTCCAGAGCCCCGACGCGTCACTGAACCCGAGCCACACGGTGCGCGCGATCCTGGCCAGGGCGCTGCGCAGCCTGCGCGGCTCGTCGAGCCCGCAGGAGCTGGGCGCCCGCGCCGGCCTTGCGGCCCACCTGCTGGACTCCCGCCCCGGGCGCCTCTCCGGCGGCCAGAAGCAGCGGGTCGCCATCGCCCGCGCCTTCGCCGGCGACCCCGGCCTCGTGGTGTGCGACGAACCGGTCTCGGCCCTGGACGTGAGCGTGCAGGCGGGCGTCCTTCGGCTGCTGGCCGACCGGCAGCGGACGTCCGGGACGTCCTATCTGTTCATCTCGCACGACCTCGCGGTCGTGGGGTACCTGGCCGACCGCGTGGCGGTCATGTACCGGGGACAGATCGTGGAGGAGGGGCCCGCCGGTCAGGTGCTCCACGGCCCCCACCACCCCTACACCGCCTCGCTCGTCGCCGCGTCCCTCGCCCGCCTGGGCGAACCCGGCGGGGACCCCGGCACGGTCCCGCCGGGACGTTCCGGCGCGACCGGCTGCCGGTTCGCGGCCCGCTGCCCGCAGCGGATCGACGGGCTGTGCGACACCGAGGACCCGCCGGTGCGGACCGAGGGGAGCGGCCACACGATCCGCTGCCATCTCGGCACCGGCGACCTCCCCCGGGGCACCCCCGGGGCGGCGACCGGCGCCGCCCCGGACCCGGCGAAACAGAAGGAGGACTCCCCGGCATAGCGACGCCACCACCGGCCGACCCTCTCCTGGAGGCACCTTGTCATCGAAACTCGCCGTACCCGATCATGAATTCGCACCGCTTCCCGAACTCGCCGAGAGCCTCAGGGCCTCCGCGCCCGACCCCCACCTCGTCCAGCGCCGGTGGGTGACCACCGTCAGCGGCGGCCACGTCAGCGGTGTCACCTGGGGCGCCGGTCCCGCCGAGACGGTCCTGCTGCACGACGCGCGCCGCAGCGCCCGGTCCTTCGACCGGCTGCTGATCCTCCTGGACCGGCCCGCGCTCGCGCTGGACCTGCCCGGCCACGGCCGATCGGGCTGGCGGGGCAACGGCGTCTACTCGCCGCGCCTGCTCGCCCCCGCGGTGCGCGAGGCCGTCCACTCGTTCGCCCCGAATTCCAAGGTCGTGGCCGGTGCCGGACTCGGCGCGCTGACCGCGATCGCGCTCACCGTACGCTCGCCCGAGCTGGTGCGCGCCCTGGTCCTGCTGGACACCCTGCCGGGCTCACCGCCGGCCCCCGGCCCCGAACCCGGGCCCTACTCCTCGCAGGAGGAGGCGCTGGAGGCGCTGCGCGCGGCCCGGCCGGGGGCGCCGGAGGAGGACCTGGTCACCGACGTCCGGTACGAGACCCTCAGGGGTCCGGAAGGGACCTGGACCTGGCGTCACCACCTGGGCCACCTGCCGGGCGACGCGGCGGCGCGGCTCGACGACGCGACCCTGTGGGACCAGCTCACTGCCCTCGCCGGCCGCCGGGTCCCGATCGTGCTCGTCAGGCCCGAGACGGGCGGCCTCCTCAGCGAGGCGGCCGTCGCGGAGCTGCGGCGGCGCGCTCCGGACGCCCGGATCGTGACGGCGGGCGAGAAGGAACTCGCCGGACTACTGCGCGAACTGCTCGACGACCCCCGAAGGAGTACCGCATGACCGCCCGCATCCCCGTCATCGACCTGGGACTGGCCCTGTCCGCCGACGCCCCCGAGGAGCTCCTCGCCTCCGCCCGTGAGGCGGCCGAGCAGGTCGGGATCATCCAGGTCGTCAACCACGGCGTTCCCGAGGAGCTGATCGACGACTTCCATGACCGCATCGGCCGGATCCTCGCCCTGCCCAGGCGGGAGAAGGCCGGACTGGCCAGCCCGACGGGTCACCCCTACCGGGGCTGGCGGCAGTGGCCCGACGACTTCGGCCGGCTGGAGCTGGAGCGTTTCAACATCGGCCAGTTCGACTCGGCCGACGACGCCCGCGCGGCCGGGCTGCCGGAGGAGTACGCGGGTCTGTACGCGCACGCGAACGTCTGGCCGCCGCAGGAACCGGGCCTGAAGGAGGTGGCCGGCCTCTACCACGACGCGTCGGTGGGGGTGGCCGAGCGGGTCCTCGAACTGTACGCCCGCGTGCTCGGCGTCCCGCTCTCCACGTTCCCGATCTCGGGACGGCCGTACTACACGAGCTTCGTCGTCAACGACTACCCGACCTGGACCCATGACGACAGCGAGCGGGACGAGGACAAGCTGCTGCTGCTGGAGCACGCCGACGGCTCGGCGCTGACCGTCCTGCACCAGCGCGGCGACTACGCGGGGCTGCAGGGTCAGGCACCCGACGGCGGCTGGATCCCGGTGCCCATCGTGCCCGGCGCCCTGCAGGTGTTCTCCGGCCACATCCTGGCGAAGTGGACCAACGGGCGGCTCCGCCCGGGACGGCACCGCGTCGTCGCCGGAGGCACCGTGACCCGGCGCTCCACCGGCGTCTTCTGGCACCCCAGCCTCGACACGGTGATCGAGCCCCTCGCCCCGTTCGTCGGCGACGAGGGCACCGATCACGAGCCCACCCTGTTGTGGGACCAGGCTAAGGGACAGGTGGAGGAGTACCTCCAGGTCTTCGGCAGGCCGGACCAGATCGCGGCCTGGCGCGAAGGCCGCCCCTACGTCGCGGAACTCGCGGAGGCCTAGACGATGCCCGCGCCACAGGTGGTCCGGCGGGCTGGAATTCTTCACTTATGCGGCAAAAGTGTCACGGATCATGGTCAGATGCGATAGAAGATCACTCGTCCCCTTTTGTCCCTCTCGTTGAGGTATACGTGAAGAATCTCCTCCGACTTCTCGCCGTGCAGGCGTCCGCCGCGGCCCTCGTTCTGGTGGCCGTGCCCGTGGCCGCCCATGCCGACACCCCGCCGACCGACGCCCAGCTCGCCGCCGCGTGGAAGACGGCGCTGGACACCTACAAGTTCACCGTGACACCGCCGCCCCCCGCTCCCGGATCGGGGCGGAGCCGGGCCAAGGGCACCATCTCCATCGTGATCAACGCCCCGATCACGCACGTCTTTCCCGTCTACTCGAACTTCAAGAATCACCTCGGTCTGCACTCGTTCCTGAAGCGGATCGTCACCCACAAGACCGGGGTCGCGGGCGGCAAGACCTACAACAACTTCACCGCGATCGAGGACATCCCGTTCGAGGGCGCGATCGTGACCAACTACACGCACGCCCAGCAGCGGATCGACGTCAAGGGCCTGCGCTACGAGACCGACACCTGGTCGCTGCCCAGCGTCTTCACCCACCAGAAGATCGTCTTCAAGAAGCTGAGCGGCAACAAGACGCAGATCACCGAGCAGCTCATCTTCGACACCGACACCTCCCTGATCGACGTCGCCCTGGAGAGCGGCGTCTCGTCGCACAAGGCGACGCAGGCGGGGCTGAAGGCGGCGATCGAGAGCGGCGCCCTCTGAGCCGAGGCCGCGCGAAGCCCGGTTCCGCGATGCGGAGCCGGGCTTTCGCCTGCGACGCGTGCCACTCTCCAGGCAGACCCTCACCTGACGGTCCGGGCCCGCTCGCCGGCCCTTCGGCGTGACCTCACTCAGGCGCGACCGCCCTCGACCGCCAGGTGTACCAGCCGCGGCACAGCGGGTAGGACACCGCGAGGACGACCACCAAACCGAGATCGACCAGGGTGGCCCGGGATGCCTCGTTGACGTCGCCGACCAGCGCGCCGAAGACCACGAGCGAGACCTTCTGGACGAAGACCAGCTCCCACACCCCCCAGCGCGTCCGCGGCGCCAGGGCGAGCATGGCGAACAGTCCCGCGAAGACCAGGTAGGCGGTCGTGCGCCAGAAGTCCACCCAGATCCGGTCGTCGCCGGCGGCGGCCACGACCGTGCAGCCCTCGACGAACGCGCCGACGGTGGCGACCGAGGCGATGGCGAGCAGTCCCCGCCCGATCAGGTCGAGCCGGCGAGCGGTCCCGCCGGCGAGTGGGGCGTCCATGATGGTCATCGGTGATCTCCTGCGTCGATGGCGGCTCGTACCCTGCTGTGCTGGCCTTCACGTTCGCACCAGGGCCCGATCGCTCGCGTCGGTGAGAATCACCTACTCCGGCGTGATCGGCTAACGTTCGCCTATGTCCACGCCGGCGCGGCTCCCCGATCGGCTCCTCGGCCGGCGGGACGAGCTACGGCGCGTCGGTGAGGTGACCGAGGCCGCGCGCGCGGGCCGGGGCGAGGCGCTGGTCCTGCGCGGCGAAGCGGGCATCGGCAAGAGCGCCCTGCTGGACCACGCCCGGCGGGCCGCGCCGGACCTGCGGCCGGTCGAGGTGTCGGGGGCGCAGTTCGAGGCGGAGCTGCCGTTCGCCGTCCTGCATCAGCTGTGCCTGCCGATGATGGGCCGTCTCGCCGAACTGCCGGTCCGGCACCGCGAGGCGCTCCAGGTCGCGTTCGGGCTGGCCGACGGTACGCCGGACCTGTTCAGGGCCGGCCTGGCGACACTGGACCTGCTGTCGGCCGCCGCCCGCGAGGGCCCGCTGATGTGCCTGGTCGACGACGCGCAGTGGCTGGACGCCGCCTCGCTGACGGCGCTGGCCTTCGTCGCCCGGCGGATCGGCGCCGAACCGGTGGGCATGGTGTTCGCCGTCCGGTCGCCCGGCGCCGCGAGCGAACTGGACGCGCTGCCGGGCCTGCTCCTCGGCGGGTTGCGCGACGTGGACGCACGGGCGTTGCTGACCGAGAGCCACCTCACGCTCGACGAGCAGGTGCGCGACCGGATCATCGCCGAGGCCCGGGGGAACCCGCTGGCGCTGCTCGAACTGCCCCGGGCCGGTGGCTTCGTCCCGCCGGACACCCCGGCGGTGCCGACCCGCGTCGAGCACGGCTTCCAGGCCCGGCTGGCCGGCCTGCCCGCAGGAGCCCGGTCGCTGATGACCATCGCGAGCGCCGACCCGACCGGCGACCCCGGCCTGCTGTGGGCCGCCGCGCGGCGCCTGGACATCGACGTGGCGACGGCCGGCGCCGCCGCGGCCGCCACCGGGCTGGTCGAGTTCGCCGCCCGCGTCCGCTTCTGCCACCCGCTTGCCCGGTCGGCGGTCTACCGGGCGGCGGAGCCGGGTGAGCGCCACACCGCCCACCGGGTGCTCGCCGAGGTCACCGATCCGGTCGTGGACCCCGACCGGCGGGCCTGGCACCGTGCCCAGGCCTGCGCGGGACCCGACGACGACGTCGCCGACGAGCTGGAGCGCTGCGCGTCACGGGCCCAGACGCGCGGAGGGGTGTCGGCCGCGGCGGCCTTCGCCGAACGGGCGGCGGCGTTGACGCTGGACGTCTCGGTGCGGATCGAACGGACCCTCACGGCGGTGCGGGCCCATCTCGACGCGGGTGCCACCGACACCGCGGCGCGGCTGCTCACGACCGTCGAGCACATGGCGCTGGACGAACCCCGGCACGCCCGGGTCGACCTGCTCAGGGGCCGGATCGCGTTCGTCCGGCACAACGACGGCGACGGCCCGATGTTCATGCTGCGCGCCGCGCGGCGGCTCGCGGTCCTGGACCCGGACCGGTCGCGCGAGATCTTCCTGGACGCGCTCGAGATGAGCCTGGTCGTCGGCCGGGCCAGCGGCGTGATGGACACGGTCCTGGCCGAGGCCCGGTCCACCGCGCCGGCGTCACGCTCCCCCGACCTGCTGGACGCCCTGGTCCTGCTGGCCACGGACGGGCACCGGGCCGCGATCCCCCTGCTCAGGGAACTGCTCCACGACGGCGACGACCCGATGTGGACGCGGCGCCCGGCCCTGGCCAGCGTGCTCGCGAGCGAACTGTGGGACCCGCACACCCACGCGGCGATCGCCGAGTGGCTGATGAAGACCGGTCGCGCGTCGGGCTCGCCCCTCGTGCTGCGCCTCGGCCTCGCCCAGACGGCGTCCATCGCCGCGCTGACCGGCGACCTGGAGAAGGCGCTCGTGGCGGTCGCCGAGGAGGAGGCGATCGCCGACGCGATCGGCGGGCCCGCCGTGCTGTATCCCCGGCTGCACCTGGCCGCGGTGCGGGGCCGCCCCACGGAGGCGGCCGAGCTGTTCAGGACGGCCACGGCGACCGCGGCGGAAAGCGGCGCGGGACACCTGATCGCGAACGTGCACTGGGCGGCGGCCGTGCTGCGCAACGGCCTGACCGATCACCCCGCCGCGCTGGCCGCGGCCCGGCAGGCCGTCGCGCACGGCGACCTGTTCCTCGCCGGCGCCGCCCTGCCCGAGCTGGTGGAGGCGGCCGTCCGCTGTGGCGAGCCCGGCGCCGCCGCCACCGCCCTGGCATCGCTGACCGAACGCGCGGAGGCCACCGCCACCGCCACCGGCCTGGGCGTCGCGGCGTACGCGCGGGGGCTGGTCACCGGGGTCGAGGACCACTACCAGGAGGCCGTCGCGCGCCTCGGCGAGACCCCGCTGGTCCTGTACCGGGCCCGGGCCCACCTCCTGTACGGGGAATGGCTACGGCGCGAGGGCCGCCGGCGGGACTGCCGCCCGCACCTGCGGGCCGCCCACGAACTGCTGTCGGGGGCCGGGATCGAGGCGTTCGCCCGGCGCGCCGCCGACGAGCTGCGCGCCACCGGCGAGACGGCCCGCAGCCGGTCCGGCGACTCCTACGACCGGCTCACGAAGCAGGAGACGTCCATCGCCCGGCTGGTCGCCACCGGTGCCACCTCCAACGAGGTCGCCGCCCGGCTGTTCCTGAGCCCGCGCACCGTCGACGCCCACCTGCGCAACATCTTCCGCAAGCTCGGCATCAGCTCCCGCCGGCAGCTCAGGAACCATTCCGGACTCGGAACCTGAGGCCACGCCGGCGGCGGGCGGCCCTTTCCTGGGTTCAGGACTGGGTGCGCGACCATTGCTGGTTGGTGCCGGTGCCGCAGGTGTACTGGTGGATGTCGGCCCCGTCGGCGGTGCTCGCCGCCACGACGTCCAGGCACTTGCCGCTGTGGCGGGCCCTGAGCTGGAAGTAGCCGCCGGTGGCGACCCACTGCCACTGCTGGTTGGTGCCGGAGCCGCAGGTGTACTGCACGATGTTCGCGCCGTCGGCGGTGGAGGCGCCGGCCACGTCCAGGCACTTGCCGCTGTTCTGGTTGATCAGCCGGTAGTAGCCGCCGCCGTTGTCGGCGAACTGCCACTTCTGGTTGCCGCCGCCGTTCCACGGATACTGCTTGACCTCGGCGCTGTCCGCCGTGGACGCGCCGACCACATCCATGACCTTCCCGCTGTGCCGGGCGGTGATCCGGTGGTACGGCGTCGGGTTGCCGCCGTCGAACCCCCACGAGTACCGCAGCTGGTCGCGGCCGGACGCGCTCGTGGTGGAGAGGGTGAGGTCGGTCCCGCTGCCGTTGATGGTCTGCATGCGGTAGTGGTCGTTGGGCCGGACGCCGGGCCAGTAGACGGTGCCGATCTGGAGCGCGCGCGCCTCGGCTGCCACGCCGCGGATGAACGCGACGAAGCCGTCACTTCCGGCGGGGGCGCCGTAGTCACGCCCGTCGGTCATGGGCGCGCCCCACTCGGTGATCACGACACGACCGGCGTAGCCGCCCACGCTGGTGCGCAGCGCCTCGCGCCAGGAGGCCTCGGTGGTCCGGCCGGTGTCGAAGAACTGGTAGATGTGCCGGGAGATCAGGGTGCCGTCGAAACGGCCGTCGCTTCCGATCGTGATGAGCCGCTGGTTGTAGCCGGCGCCGCTGACGATGATCCTGCCCCGTGGCACGCCCGGGTACCTGCTCAGCCACTCGGCGGCGAGGTTCTTCCAGTCCGCGTCGCTGTAAGCGTACGGCTCGTTCATCGGCTCGAAGTACACCAGGCCGGTGCCGCCGTACCTGCCGACGATGGTCTGCCACATCGACCAGAACTGGGAGAGGTCGTCCACCGACCCGTTGCGGGAGGCGGCGCTCTCCCAGTAGCTCAGGACGACCTTCATGCCCTTGCCGACCGCCATGTCGATGGCGCCGGTGTAGGAGTTCCAGTACGACCCGGACACGGTGGGGTAGTTGACCGGGAACCGGACGGTGTTGGCGCCGAGGTTGCCCTGGAAACCGGACAGGATGCGGTCCGCCTTCGCCTGCGTCGTCGCATAACCGTCCGACGTGCTCAGCCCGCCCAGGACCAGCGTGCCGTCGACGAAGTTGTCACGTTCGTCGGCCCAGTTGACGCCACGGAAGTCGCTGGTCGCGGCGAGCGCCGGGGTGGGGCCGGCCACGTTCCACGCGACCGCGGCGACCGCGACCAGGAGGGCGGCGGCCGCCCGCCGGAGTCGTTTCATCCTCATTGCCCTTCACGTCGATGGGACGGGGATCACCGCGGACCCGGCCGTGCCTAGCCGCGTGTCCAGCGCTGGTTGGATCCGCCGTTGCAGGTCCAGATGTCGATCAGGGTGCCGTTGGCGGTGCCGCCGCTGATGACGTCCAGGCAGAGTCCCGACCCGACGCCGGTGATGGTGCCGTTGGCGTTGAGGGTCCACCGCTGGTTCGCGCCGCCGGTGCAGTCCCAGATCTGCACCTTGGTGCCGGGAGCGGTGCCGGAGCCGGCCGCGTCGAGGCACTTGCCGCCGTAGACCTGCAGCTGGCCGGCGGAGGTGAGGGTCCACTGCTGGTTGGCGCCGCCGTTGCAGTCCCAGATCTCCACCTGGGTGCCGTTCGCCGTCGTGCTGTTCGGCACGTCCAGGCACCGGTTCGAGCCCGCGCCCCGGACCACGGCCGTCCCGCCGCCGCTACCGCCGCCGATGGTGCCGGTGGCCGTGTCGATGGTCCAGTCGCTCTGGCAGGTCATCGACACGGTCGTGCCGCTGATGGTCAGCGGCTCCCAGACGTAGCGCGAATCCGCCAGGTTGCCGGAGTTCCACCGGTCGCCCATGAAGACGTAGCCGGTGGTGCTGGTGCCGGAGACGGGGAGGATGGAGGTGGTCTGCGAGTTGCAGGTGTTGGTCCCCGAGGGCGCGAAGCCGCGCCACGCGCTCCAGGTGCCGGTGATCGACGTGGCCGTCGTGTACTGGTTGTCGTTCGTCGACCAGCCGGTGAGGTGCGAGCCGAACAGGTAGTACGTGCCGCCTATCTTGATCATCGCCGGTGACTCGTACTGGTCCAGCGTCTTGACCAGGGCCGCCACGCTCAGGAAGTCCGCGGACAGCCGGTAGATCTGCAGCTTCTGGCTGGTCCTGTCCTCGCTCATGAAGTAGCCGGTGCCGCCGTCCAGGAACAGGTTGTCGTCCAGGCTGTCGTGACCGAGCGGCTTGAAGCCGCCCCGGTAGGTGTAGTCGCCGCACACGCCGGCGCTGGTCGCCACACCGGCCCGGCGATCGGAGTAGTTCGTGTTGTCGATGTGCATGTACATGACGTAGGTGGACGTGGAGCTGTTGAAGATGACGTGTGGCCGCTCGACGATCCGATTGGGGCCCAGGTCACCGCTGGCCTGCCTGGTCAGGACGTTCCTCACGAACGTCCAGTTCTTCAGGTCGGTCGAGGAATAGCACTTGATGTTCTGGAAGAGGGCGCCGCCGGTCTTGTCCTCGCCCAGCCAGTAGTACGTCCCGCCGACCTTGGTGATCCCCTCGCCGTGCGCCTGGATGACGCCGCCCGATGTGTCGGTCCACACCGTGCCCGGTGTGATCGCCACCGCGGCGTAGGCGGGCCCGGCGACGAACATTAGGAGGAGCGAGATCGCGATCAACAGCAGGGCCGGCGGTTTCCTCATGATGGTCCTTCCCAATTCCGATGACCGCGCACGCCTTTTGACGGCGCGCCGGCGGCCGGGGCGCCGTTGGGCGGGATCGCGGAAATGCCGGGCTGCCGGTCAGGTGCGCTGATGGACCTGAGCGACTACGCCGCGCGTGAGCGGACTCGAAACGGCTCAATGTTTCGCGACGTCAACGTAGGCGTTATGAATGGGATCGTCAACACCTTCCGCGAACGGGTGGCGGAGATATCGTCAATGCCGCGCACCAGGATGAGTAATGGCATCTCATGTGCGGCGGCCCGTGCGGCGCCCGGTGCCGGAACGGTGGCGGGCGATGAACTTTTCACCGCTGGGCGGCCGGCTTGGACGCTTCACCCGGCGGGCGGGTCCCCCTGTCGCCATGTCCGGCAGGAGAACAAGTCGATCTTATCCGGGTATTGACAGCCGCAGCGTCGTTGATAACACTTTGGTCGAAACACAGCGGGCAGAAACACGAGTACGACATTTGTGTTAGCGCTAACAAAAATTAGCCCCAGAAACAAGTGATAGCGCTAACAAATCACCTCTCCCGATGGTCACCGCCGGGCACCGCGCTGCCTCGCCCGCATACGAAAGGCACACCATGGGTTTCTGGTCTCTGCGCCGTTGGCGGCGGACGGCCCTCACCGTCGCCTCCTTCGCGGCGCTCGTCGCCACGGCGCTGGTCGCCGCCCAGGGCACGGCGCAGGCGGCCGGCACGTTGTCCTGCGACATCTACGCGAACGGCGGCACGCCGTGCGTCGCCGCCCACAGCACCACCCGTGCCCTCTTCGGCTCCTACAACGGGTCGCTCTACCAGGTGCGGCGCTGGTCCGACGGTGCCACGACCACCATCGGCGTGCTCAGCGCCGGAGGGTACGCGAACGCCGCGACCCAGGACTCCTTCTGCTCGGGCACGTACTGCACGATCGTCCGCATCTACGACCAGACGTCGCACCACAACGACCTCACCATCGCTCCTGGCGGCGGCGCCAATCCCACCGCCGACCAGGGCTCGAACGCGGCGGCGCTGCCCGTGACGGCGGGTGGCCACAAGGTCTACGGCGTCTACATCTCCGCGGGCAACGGCTACCGCGACAACTCGACGAACGGCATCGCCACCGGCAGCCAGCCCGAGGGCATGTACATGGTGACCGAGGGCACGCACGTCAACGACCGGTGCTGCTTCGACTACGGCAACGCCGAGACCAACAACATGGACACCGGCAACGGTGACATGGACGCGATCTACTTCGGCACGCTGTGCTGGTTCTCCCCGTGCGCGGGCGGGCCGCGCGTCGCGGCGGACCTCGAGAACGGGCTGTTCGCCGGCGGCAACGGCTCCTGGACCGCGAACACCGGCCGGAACTCCGCGTTCGTGACGGCGACGCTGAAGAACAACGGCACCTCCACGTACGCCATCAAGGACGGGAACGCGCAGTCCGGCGGCCTGGCGACGCGGTACAACGGGGCGCTGCCGACCCAGGCGGGCTACCGGCCGATGACCAAGCAGGGCGCGATCATCCTCGGCATCGGCGGCGACAACAGCAACGGCTCGGTCGGCTCGTTCTTCGAAGGCGTCATGACCAGCGGCTATCCGAGCGACGCCACCGAGAACGCCGTGCAGGCGAACGTCGTCTCCGTCGGCTACGGCAAGAGCGTCACCTTCCCGGTGAACGGTGCGACCTACCGGCTCACGAACCTCACGAGCGGCAAGGTCCTGGACGCCGTCAACTGCGGCACGGCGAACGGCACGCAGATCGACCAGTGGCAGGCGCTCGGCAACACCTGCCAGCAGTGGCGCTTCACCAGCGTCGGTGCCAATAAGTGGACGATCACCAACGTCAACGCGGGCAAGGTGCTCGACGCGGTCAACTGCGGGCTGGCGCTGGGCACGGCCGTCAACCTGTGGCAGCCGCTCGGCAACACCTGCCAGCAGTGGGCGGTCATCCCCGCCGGCAACGGCCGGTACGAGCTCGTGGTCGAGAACAGCGGCATGGTGCTCGACGACGAGAACTGCGGGACGGCCAACGGCACCCCGGCGCGACTGTGGATGTGGCTGAACAACACCTGCCAGCTCTGGTCGATCGCACCGTAGGGACGGGCCCGGGTCAGCCCTTTCCCGCCCGGGCCAGCGCGTCCTCGGCCTGCGCGGCGAGGGTCCCGACGAGATCGGCCGCGGAGGGGAGGTCGTTGATGAGATCGACGGCCTCCCCGGCCCACACCGGCAGTGCGGGCAGCTCGCCTCGTGCCACCCCGTCCTGGTAGGCCTGCTTGGCCTGGGCGTCGTCCGCGAGTTCCGCCTCCCGGCCGCGCCATCGATCAAGGAAGGGGTGGCCGAGGGTGCGGGCGGTGTACTTCGCCGGCCACGGCGAGCCTCGGGCGATGTCGAGCACGTTGCTGCGCTCTGTGCCTTCCCCGCGTCCCTCGACGATCGCCCTGGCGACCGAGGGGGCGACCAGTGCCTCGGTCGTGGCCTGGAAGCGGGTGCCGATGAGCGCCCCTGCGGCCCCCAGGGCTAGGGCGGCGGCCAGGCCGCGGCCGTCGGCGATCCCGCCGGCCGCCAGCACCGGCACCGGTGCCGCCAGGTCCACTACCACCGGCACGAACGGCAACGTGGACCGTCCGCGCCGGGCGCCGTGCCCACCGCTCTCGGTCCCCTGCGCCACGATGACGTCGGCGCCCAGGTCCACCGCCCGCCTGGCCTCCTCCAGGTCGGTGACCTGGATGATCAACGCGGCCCCGGCCTCGCGGACGCGTCCGGCGAACGGGCTCGGGTCGCCGAAGGACAACATCACCGCTCGAGGGGCGTACTCCAGCGCACGCTCGACCGCCCCGGCATCGATCGCCCAGGTCAGGAACCCGATCCCCCACGGCCTCCCGCCGGTGCCTTCCGGACCATCGATGCCCTCCGCGACGAGCGGCAGCTCGCGGGCCAGCCACTCCCGGTCCCCGTTGCCACCGCCCACCAGCCCGAGCCCTCCCCCGAGGGACACCGCCGCCGCCAGGGCGCCCCCGGCCGACCCGCCCATCGGCGCCAGGGCGATCGGGTACCGCACACCGAACAACTTCGTGAACGCCGTCGAGAATGCCATGATCGCCATCATCGCCGATGTCCGGGCCGTCGGGGTGAGCGCGTCCCCTCACGACCGCCGGACAGGCGCGGAGCCCGTCGGCGGGTGCGTTCCGTGGTCCACCTGAACGCCGCCTCCGACGGGAACCCGCCGGCTCCCTGGCCCGCCCGGCGACACGAACGCGCCACCGTCTACGACGACTCCCGCAACGGCCAGACCTCGACCACCCCCTGCGCGACCGCGCATGGGGTCTTCGACACGAGTTCGACGGCCTCCTCGATGGTCGCGGCTTCGATGATCCCGAACCCGGCCACCGGGAGTGCCGAGGACATGAAGGGACCGTTCTCCACACTCACGCCGGCCGCGTCGTGGTTGCGCACCCGCACAGGCGAACCGGCGATGCCGGCGACCGCCCCGCCCTCGACCAGACGGGCGTCATGCGCGTGTGCCTGGTTACGTACCGCCGCGTCGGTGCGGTCGTAGCCGTCCTGGTCTCCATATCCGATGGTCACGAATTTCGCCACGACAGGACCCTTCCTCTCGTTCGTACGGAGTTCTCACCGATACCGACTCCCGACCGTGCCCGAACTCATCGTCGCGCCTGAAATCCGTACGCCGCCTCAGGCCGCGCCGACGCGCCTCAAGGCGGCCCGGCCGATGAAACATTCATCCCGCGCGAGCCGCGAATGTTTCCGAAACCTTTCGATCCAGACCCTCCGAACGGCGCGAAGCGCGGCCTCAACAGCGGACACTCCGATAGTTTTTGATATTCGGATCTGATACACGCACGTCAGCAGCGCCATTGACATCCCCTCCAACGAAACATATCGGCCATATGCTTGACACATTTCGCCGACTTTCTCACACTGAATCCCCAGACGGCCCGACGCACCCGCTTCGCCGGTGAACGACCGACCGCCGCCTCATCCGGAGGTGGTGGCCTGCCGTGACGTCCGCGTACCCGCTGGACGTTCCCTCGCGTTTCCTCCGCTGTCCCACGATCAGATGTTGGAGGCTCCCTCATGAGCGCGAATGTCAAACGCCCGCCCGGAATGCGGCGCTTCACGGCCCTGCTCGCCGGCGCCGTCGGTGTCCTGGCCACGATCACCGTCCTGACGGCGCCGGACTCCGCGACCGCCGCCGAAAGCACGCTCGGCGCCGCGGCCGCACAAAGCGGCCGATACTTCGGCACCGCGATCTCCGCCGGCAAGCTCGGTGATTCGGCGTACACCACGATCGCGAACCGTGAGTTCAACATGGTGACGCCCGAGAACGAGATGAAGATCGACGCCACCGAACCCAACCGGGGCC
>NZ_JANZYP010000162.1 GCF_025506355.1 Sphaerisporangium corydalis | reverse complement strand
CCCAAAACCCCTTGCCCAAAACCGGACACCACCCCAAACCCACCACCACCCCGAACCCGCCACCGTCGCCAGACCGCATCCCGTTCGCCGGACCACACCCCGCCGAGTCAGCACCGACAGACCCCCGCCGGCGACACAGAGGACTCAAGTCCCAGAGCGAACGAAGGGGACGGCTCCCAGGGCGAACGAGGGGACGGCAGAGCCGCTAGGCCAAAAAACACCGCCCGAGCCGAAGGCGAGGACCATCCGCCGGGCTCGGCGCCGTATGAGGCGCTGGAATCACCGCACCCCGTCCCGCCGCGTCGGCGCCCCCGTACACAAGCACAACAGCGGCCGAGGATACGAGCCGCGCGGGCCAGGAAGGCGGAGGTCCGGGTGGGGGGTCGGCAGGGCCGGTAGGCCAAAAACACTGCCCGAGCCGAAGGCGAGGACCTTCTCCGCCGGGCTCGGCACCGTTTCGGGCGCCGGAATCACCGAACCTCGTCCCGCCGCGTCGGCGCCCCCGTACACGAACACAACAACGGCCGAGAGAACGAACCGCGCGAGCCAGGGGGGTCGGGCGGGGATCCGGGGGGCGTGGGCGGGGATC
>NZ_JANZYP010000161.1 GCF_025506355.1 Sphaerisporangium corydalis | reverse complement strand
GGTCGGCGGACGGGTGACCCGATCAAGGTGTTTACAGAGAGTAGCGTTGGCCGGGTGGGGGTAACTGATCGTTAGATTCCATGATCAGTGGTTGCGCTCAGCCACGGCAGCCGATTGCGAGAGGGACGCGATGACCATCCGCCCCACCATCAGGACCCATGTGAGCAGGGGAACGTGGACCCGGATACCGGGTGCGGCGGTCCTGCTCGGCTCGCTCGTCGCGGGCCTGCCCGCCGCCGCCCAACTGCCACAGGACCCGGGCGTCCCAGGCGAACCGGGCGTCCCGGGCGGGCCGAGTGCACCGGGGGTGCCGGGGACCGGGGGGCGGGTGACGGTGTCGCGGGCCCCGGCGGGCAGCGCCATCCCGGGCCGGTACATCATCCGGCTGCGCCCCGGCGGGCTGGCGGCCGATGTGATCATCCCGACCGGGGTACGGCCGTTGTACGTGTACCAGAGCGTGTTCAACGGGTTCGCCGCGACACTCACCCCCGAACAGGTCAACGAGGTCCTGGGCCACCCCGAGGTCGCCGCGGTCGAAGAGGACGGCCTGGTCCGCGCCTTCGGCGACCACCCCCCCACCTCCCAGGCACCAGACCACGGCGCACCCGCCGCCCGGCGGGATCGCGGAGGGCCGGGTGCGGGGCGGGGTGCGGGGGGCGGGGGGCCCGCCGTGCCCTGGGCGGCGGGGCGTGGGGCGCCGACGCTGTCG
>NZ_JANZYP010000160.1 GCF_025506355.1 Sphaerisporangium corydalis | reverse complement strand
GGAGCTGGGCTGGGGGTTGGGCGGGTGGGGCGGGGGTGGGTCCAGTAGCCGAGGGCGCAGACCTGGTCGCGGGTCAGGCCGCGTTCGTGGAGGAGGTGGCGGCGCAGGCTTTGGATCATGAATGACTCGCCGCCCGCCCAGATCTGGCCTCGGCCCGACGGGAGGTCCAGGTGGCGGACGACGTCTTCCAGGGCTCGTCCCACGCCGGGATCCCGGTCGCCTCGATGGACCCAGTGGACTTCGGAGGGGAGGGCGTCCAGAGCGGCGTGCTCGGCGGAATCGCGTACCTCTACGACCGCGATGACGTGGTGCCCGGCGGGCCGTGTCTCGGTGATGGCGGCGATGGAGGGAAGCGCCGTTTCGTCTCCGATCATGAGGGACCATTCCGCCGCCGGGTCGGTCACCCAGTGAACCCGGCTGCCGCCGAAGCCGACCCGGTCGCCCGGGGCCGCGCCGAGGGCCCACACCGACGCCGGGCTCTCGTCGCCGTGGATGAAGAAGTCCGTGGTCAGGAGGCCTGCTGAGCGGTCGAGGCTTCGTATGGTGAGGTTCACCGTGTGCTGCCGGACCGTCCCCTTGGGGAAGCGCCACCGGCCCAGCTCGGGCAGGACGATCCGGGGGGCGCCAGGGGCCTGCCAGACCAGGGTGATCGTCTCGGCTGGTTCCTCTATGGGTAGCGGGCCTGCGTCCAGGATGCGGAAGGTCACGCGGCGCATGAGCGGCGACAGCTCCCTGTTGGAGACCACTTCCAGGATGCCTACGGCGAGCGGGTACGCCCGCACGGACGACATCGGACGGGTCGCCACGGGTGAACGCGAGGCGAGCGGGCCGGTCGTCGCGCGGGTGAGTGGGGACTTCGTACCAGGCGTGGCGGGGGTGGGTGGCGCCGGTGTAATCGGTGCGATGGAGGTCGCGGAGGTAGGGGCGGACGGCGGATTGGGTGCTTTGGGGGTGCCGGGG
>NZ_JANZYP010000016.1 GCF_025506355.1 Sphaerisporangium corydalis | reverse complement strand
TGTGATCGCTTCGGCGGCGAGATAGATCGCTGGGCCCAGGAGGAAGGTGGCAGCGGCGAGGGGGCGGAGCGGGTTCATGGTGTGTTCCATTTCCGTGTGGGTAACCGATTGGTCGGTCGCATTTGAAGGGAGAGGTGTGTTCGGAGGGTGAGTCACGGGGTCCAGGCGGGCTTTACGAGCTCGACAGCTCCTGGGCACACACCCTCACCCGCGATACCAGCCACCTCTAAAACCGCTGCCGGATCAGCCGCGATCATCGTGGCCCCAGTCGTCGTTCGAACCAGAGGTGGGCCAGGACTATCAGGGCCAGGTAGACCACGAGCATTCGGCCACTGACGGCGGTGGCGAGCAGGCCAAGCAGCAGTGGGGCCGCGATGCCTGTGGTGACCCGTGAGATCGTCCTCGGCAGGTCGGAGCCGTGGCTGGCGACGCCGGTGACCACGCCGAGGGTGAAGTAGGCCGCAACCGCGCCGCACAGCAGCCAGCGACCTTGCTCGGACAGTGGATCGGATGGTCGACAAGCAGGCCGGGCTGTCGCTCGCCCAGGCGTGGGGCGGCGGCCTGGTCGCCGCGGTCGACGGGATGCGGTTCGTCGTCCCCGTCCCGGCCGCCTTCGCCCGCCCCAACCGCAAGTATTTCGGCTCTAAACGCGGCATGACCTGGCTGAACGCTATGAACGACCGAGGCATGGGCCGCGGCGCGAGGGTCGTGTCGGGGACGATCCGCGACTCCCTGCACATGGTCGACGTCATCTTTGGCCTGGACGGCGGCGACCTACCCGAGATCGTCGTCTCCGACACCGGCTCTTACTCCGACCTGGTCTTCGGTCTCCTGGAGCTGCTGGGCATCTCCTACCGGCCTGCCCTCGCCGACCTCCCGGACCAGAAAGGCTGGCGGATCGACGCCTCCGCCGACTACGGGCCCTTGAACACCTTCGCCCGACGCAAGATCGACCTGCGGAAGATCCGCCGGAACTGGGAGGACATCCTCCGCGTGGTCGCCCCGATCCACACCGGCACCGTGCGCGCCTACGACGTCGTCACCATGCTCCAGCGCGACGGCCACCCCACCGCGCTCGGCGAGGCCATCGCCTCCTACCGCCGGATCTTCAAGACCCTGCACATTCTCCAGTTCATCGACGTGGACGAGACCTACCGCCGCGACATCAAGGACATCCGCAACCTCCAGGAGAACCGCCACTCCCTCGCCCGCAAGATCTGCCACGGCAAGAAGGGGGAGCTCTACCGCCGCTATGAGCGGACTGGATAACCAGCTCGGCGCCCTCGGCTTGGTTCTCAACCGCGCCACGCTCTGGACGACCGTCTACCTCGACGCCGCCGTCCGTCAGCTCAAAGCCCAGGGCTACCCCGTCCGGGACGAGGACATGGCCCGGCTCTCACCCTTCGTCCACTCCCACCTCGGCGTCCACGGCACCTACACCTTCGCCCTGCCTGACCTGGCCCCCGGCGCCAGTCGCGACCTGCGCGACCCCGACGCGGGCGAGGACGATGAGTCCCACCGGGTGACCCGGCGGACCGTGCCGCGGGCCAGGTCGTGGGCGAGCACGATGCGCGAAGCCCGCCCCATCTCGTGTTCGGCCACGACGTAGGGGTTGCCCGTCTCCCACGCCACCTCGCTCCAGGAGGCGTTCTCGGCGATGTCGACGGCCGCGCGGTAGGCCGGGGCGCCGTGCTCACGGGGCCGGTCTCCCATCGGCTCCCAGCACGAAGCGCAGCGCACGAACGCCACCTCTTGCGCCATCGCCGGGTCGGTGTCGGCCACGGCCGCCTGCACGCCCGCGGACGGGTCGGCGGTGTTGACGAGCGCGATGACGACCGGGCCGGTGAAGACCGTGTGCATGAACGAGCTGCGACACCCCGGGCACACCGCGCCGCGCGATCCGGCCGGTCGGCGCTCGCCGAGCAGGGTCTCCTCGGCGTGGCGCCGCTGCTCGGCTTCCTGGGCGGCCAGGTGGGCGTTCCAGACCTCGATCGCCGCGACGGGCAGCAGGGCCGCGGCGTTGCGGTCGGGGCGGCGGCGCAGCAGCACCGGCTCGCCCGCCCCGGCCCGCTCGACGAGCTTGCGGCGATCACCACGCGGACGTGGTGGACCTGGCCGCCCTGGACGACTTCCTCACCGGCTGGTGGCGCATCGCGGCGCGGGCGGTCGCCGACCCCGACGACTGGCAGCGCATGCACGCCGAGGCGAGCCGACAGGCGTAGCCTCAGATCGGCCCGGTCCGGCGTTGGTAAATGGTGAGCAGGGTGCTGTCGCCGTACACCGTCGCTTCGCTGAGCGTCCACGCGGTCTTGTCCGGCGTCTGTGCCCAGAGCTGGCGGCCGTGGCCGAGGACGAGCGGTGAGACCATGAGGTGGATCTCATCGATGAGGTCGAGGGCGAGGAGGCTCTGGGCGAGTTGGATGCTTCCGGCCACGGAGATCTCACCGTCGACCTCTTGCTTGAGCCGGGTCACGTCCTGTGCCAAGTCGCCGCTCAGCACGGTCGTGCCTGCCCACTCAGGGTTGGTGAGGGTGTGGGAGACGACGTATTTGGGCATGGTGTTGTACTTGTCGGCAAGCTCGCCCTCGTATTGGGGCCAGGCTGCGGCGAAGCCCTCGTAGGTCTTGCGTCCTAGCAGGAGCGCCGCAGCCTGGAGCGATTCGGTCTCTTTGTACCGTTCGCCGTCGGGTCCGCGGTCGAACTCGAAGCTCCAGTTCTGGTACTTGAAGTCCTCTCCGCCGGGTGCTTCCACAACGCCGTCGATGGAGATGAACTCGGTGAGCACGATCTTCCCCATGTCAGTTCTCCTTGATGAATGCGCGCAGCGCGGCGGCCAGCACGTCGGCGGTGGTCGAGTGCTGCTCACCGGATACCGGCGCGAGGGTAGAGGTGGGCAGGTGCGCGGCGATGGCGCGGGAGCCTGCGGCCAGGGCCGGCCAGGTGTCGATCCCGTGCATGATCAGGACCGGAATGTCGAGGTGATTCCACAGCTCGGGGCGCAGCGGCTTGCCGGAGAGGGTGTCGCCGACCTGACGGGCGTCGTAGGCGATCGTGGGGGCGATGGCCTCGAGTCCTGCCCAGAAGTCCTGCTCGCGCATCTCGGCGACTGCCTCTTCGGGCATCATGACTGCGGCGGTCATGAACAGGGCGACCGCATCTCCCGGTCTGCCGTCGGCGATGGCCGCGTCGAGGCGCTCGACGTAGTCGTCGGGCAGCGGGGGGCGGGCGTCGTCGACGGCCGCGTTCGGCTCGAACAGCGCAAGACGCGCGATCGGCACACCGTCTTGGGCGGCGTTGAGCGCGAGATTGGCGCCGGAGGACCAGCCGAACACAGTCGCCGGGCGCCCCTGGCCGGCCTGCTCGATGATCGCCTCAAGGTCTTCGAACTCGCGCTCGACGACGTAGGGCGGGGCGTCGGTACTCTCGCCGCGACCGCGCCGGTCGTAGTTGATGACCAGGAATTCATCGGCGAGCAGTTTCGCCGTCTCCTGGTTCACTGGGTTCGTAGCGCGATAGGCGGTCGCGCCGTCGATGATGACGATCGGGTCGCCGGCGCCCCACGCCGTGTAGGCGATGGTAGTGCCGTCGGCAGAGGTGACGATGCCTTCTGGCATTGGAGTGGCCTTTTCGTTGTGTGCGCGGTGACGGTCACCGCTTGCACACGACGCTATGAGCTGGCCGGATTCTCCGGCTTGTACAGAAGCGACAGTGAATCGGCAGTGGGGTCTGGCTGCCGCAGTTGCGTGGCAGTTCGGCCGATGAACCGTTGCAGGGAGCGGGCCAGGTGCGGCTGGTCGTAGTAGCCGAGCCGGTGCACGAGATCCAGGGCGGGGACCCCCGCCCCGAGCAGCACCGCAGCCTCCCGCGCCCGTTCGATCTGGCGGATCGCGCCCTGGGTGAGTCCGGTGGCCGCAGCCACGCGGCGCTGCACTGTCCGCGATCCGACCCGTGCGGCACCGCCCCACACCACCTCGTCCACGAGCGGGTCGCGGACCAGAACGCCGGCGCGCACGAGCTTCTCCACGAGCAGCTCCGCGTCGTCGAAGTCGGGGATCCGCCACTCCTCGTCGCGCAGGAGGAACGTACGTTCGGTCACGTGCGGACTGCCACAGCCACTGTCGACGAGCGCGCCGATCGGGAGATGGGGCATCGAGGTGCCATGCGCGAAGATGATCCCGAATGACTCCGAGTCGCCCATCGTCTCGGCACTCGATGCTGTCGTCTCCGGTCCGCGCACGGCGGCGTGTATGACGCCTTGCTGCTCCCAGAAGACCAGTTCCCAGGTCGACGTGGCGATCGAGGTCATCCGGCCCACCCCGGAGGTGCGGCCGCGCCAGACCCGTGCCACGTAGGGCGAGTCCGACCCGCGATGGTCACTCTCGATCGGCATGGTCCACCCCCTGGCTGATCGCCGTGCGCATGTGGTCAAGACCATCTACGCAAAGCGTGCGCCTTTGCCACCGTCGACAGTGAGCACCGTGCCCGTCCTGTTCAAGGTCGATCCTGCGTCACGCGGTGGGCATGACAACGGCGACCAGCATCTTGATGAGGACGTCGAGGATGGCGCAGAACTCAGACAAGGCCCTGTCGACGACGCGATTGGCGCGACGGTGCTTATCGTCTCATGCGACAAGAGCGAGCAGCGCAGTTGCGATCAGCAACCCGCTGAGCGTCGCATCCACGATCACCGCGACCACTGCGATCAAGCCGAGGACGACCATGGTGATGGCCACGGTGAGGTCGCCGGTGATGACGCCGGCCTCACCCAAGGGACGAAAGTTGAATACGCGACCTCACCAGTCCCAGACCCCGATTCCTGGCAACAAGGTATGGGAATCCGGGTGCTTGCCCGCACTAAGGCCCGGCATGCCGTCAAAGCCCGACCTCGTCTGAGGCCGGGCCCCTGGTCACTGCTTGGTGGGCGCAGCTCGCCGGACATATGGTTTGTCTTGCCACATGTCGGGCAAAGTCCGGACTGAGGCGATCGCCGAGATCGAACGGGTCCGCCAGGAAGTGACCGCGTTGCTGGCTCATGCCCAACGCCAGGCCTCCGAACGCCTGGATGCCGTTCAGGCGCGCCTTCACAATTCCCCTGATTTTTAGCCGCCGACCACGCGGCCAGCGGCCGTTGCGTCGGTGCTTGAGCTTGTGATCCGGGGCGAGGGCCTTGCCCGCCCCTTCCCCGGCGCCGCCCTCCAGGTGAAGCCATTTCAAGCCATCACGAATTCACGCGGTGATCAACAAGTGGGGCCAACTGGAACTGCCCTGATCACGCCCAGTCAGCGGCGACCCGCATCCGAACCGTCAGTGGCAGTAACGCGCGCCGCGGGGACTCGCTAACGCCACTGACGGTTCGGTTGCTGCTCAACCCCCACGCCCCGGAGAGATAACTTGCGGGAAGTCTAGTTCTCGTGAGTTGGGGCGATCGGTGAGGACGCAATGGATCGTCATTGTTGAATTTGAATTTCTGGAAATTAGAAAATGGTAGGGTCGGGCGTGTGACAGCGGAGACGGTGAGTGACGGGCGGAGCGGTGAGCGCGGCCGGGGGCGGGAGGGGCCGGAGGCGGGCGGGGCGGGAGTGATCCCCTGCAAGCACTGCGGGACGGCGATCGAGCGGCGCGCCGGGCGCGGCAGGCCCAAGGAGTACTGCCCCGAGAGTGACTGCCAGGCCGCCGCCAAAAGGGACCGCGAGCTACGGCGCGCCACCCCCGGTCTCGAAGGCAGCCTGGCCCGGGCCGAGGACCTCTACGACCGCATGGAGAAAGGGCTGGCGGCGGCCATCGCGCCGTTGGCCAACGTTCTGGCCGGGGAGCTCAGCCCCGCCGGGGTCGAGGCCAAGCTGAGCGCGGTCCAGGCCGAGGCCCACACCCGCGTGGCCATCGCCCGCACCGAGCGCGAACAGGCCCTGGAACAGGTACGGCTGGCCCGCGAGGCCACCGAGACGGCGCGCGCGGAGCGCGAGACCATGCGCGAGCGGATGAACGAGGCCCTGGCCGAACGCGAGACCGCCCTGTCGGACGCCGAGAACGCGCGCGAACAGGCGCTGGCCGCGCTCCGGGAGGCCGCGAGCACCGAACGTCATGCCAAGCAGGCCGCCGAGGAGGCCAACCGGCGCGCCGCACGTGCCGGTACGGCCCGCGACCAGGCGGTGCGGGAGATGAACGAGAAGGTCAAGGCGGCGAACACCGAAGCCAGGGACGCGCGCGCCGAAGCGCGGCAGGCCGGGCAGATCGCCGCACAAGCCGCCGACGAACGCGACACCGCGCGCACCGAGGCCGAGCTGGCCCGGCGCGCCCGGGTGGAGGCCGAGCAGGCGGCGGCGGGCGCGATCGCCCGGGCGCAGGCGGCCGAGGCCGAACGGGGCCGGGCGCAGACCCGGGCCGAGGCCGCCGAGCAGGCCCGCGCCGAAGCCGTGGGAGAGGCGGCCCGTTCGGCCGCCGACGCCGCCCAGGCCGGCGCCCGCGCCGTGGACGCCGAGCGCTCGGCCGAGGCCCGCGTCCGATCCGCCGTCGACACGGCGGCGGCCGAGACGGCACAGGCGCGCACGTCCGAACGCGCCGCGACCGCCGAACGCGACCGGGTGGCCGCCCTGCTGGAGGTGGAACGGGCCCGGGTCGCCGATCTACGCGCCCAGGCCGAGACACTCCGCACCGAATCCGCCCAGCTCCGCGAACGCGCGGTCACCGCGGAACTCCGCGCCCCCGCGCCATGATCAACGCCAGCCTCGCACGGCGATGCCGACGCCCTGGTCGGTGGCTGGGCGTGTCCGGCGTTCGACCGCGCCGCAGTTACGGACAGATGCGTGACACCGAGGTGTCATCCGGCCGGTAGCGGCGCGTGTGTGGCCGGGGTGGCGGAGGCGAGTTCGGTGTGCTGTCTTCTCGCCTGTTGAGCCCTAGCCAGGGGGCCCGGAGTGGCCAGGCTGCGGGATCAGGCGATGAGCAGGCGCAGGCCGAACTCTGCGGCGTCGAGGCCGGAGAGGGCGCGGTTGCGTGCGGCCCATCGGCCGGATGCGAGGTCATCACGGAGGCCGCGCACCGCCCGCTGCTCGGCGTCCGGGCCGACCCTGGCCCAGATCGACATGCCGCGGCGGACATGCTCGTCCAGGTATGCCTCGGGCCGGCGCCAGAAGGCGTGGTAGAAGCCGTCGGCGCAGTCCCACGGGACGAGCACCGGCTCGGTCCGGGCTCCGATCGCATCGACCAGCTCGGTCAGCGGAGGCCGGTCGGCCCAGAGGCCGGCGAACTCCGGCAGGTAGTCACGATTCAGCCAGAAGAGGTCGGCGTCACCGGCGTCGCAGGTGAACACGACCACGCGGCGAGCCACACGCCGTATCTCGCGCAGGCCCGCGATCGGGTCCTGCCAGTGATCGATGGTGGCGAAGGCCATCGCGGCGTCGAAGGACCGGTCCTCGAACGGGAGACTCTCCGCGGTGGCGTCGACGCACGGCGCCGCGCCTGCGGGGCGCTGTGCCCGCATGACCGCCGATGGCTCCACCGCGGTCACGTCGAGGCCGGGAGGCTCGTAGGAACCGGTGCCGGCCCCGACGTTCAGGACGGTCCGCGCATCGCCGAGCGCGGTCCAGATCTGCTCGGCGATCCGCGGCTCGGTGCGCCGCGTCACGGTGTAGGTGGCGCCGATGGCGTCATACAGCTGCGCGCCGGACATCAGGTCGCCTCCATCTCCGTCAGCAGATCATGTGGCAGTCTGCCAACCTGATGTATTGAGTCGATATATCGAAAAAGATATGACGTACACCATTCAGCCGCAAGATCCGGCCGAGACCCCTGCGAATCCCGGCGCGCGATGCCGGCGGGGCGTCGGCGATACTGTGGGCGTGGAGTACGTGCCCAGAGTGCCGCGACCGGCGCTGGACGGGCTGATCGACGACCTTTACTACCTGGAGGGCGCGCCGCCGTACGCCCGGCTGACGCTGCCGCCGATGCAGGCGGCGCCGAAGCGGCTGGCCCGCACGCACCGCTTCGCCGCCACCGTGTTCGCGATCGACCCCGCCGGACCGATCGACTGGGGCGACCTCGCCAGTGGCGCGGGCTACTTCGACCAGGCCCACTTCGGCCACGAGTTCCGGGCGTTCACCGGGCTCACGCCGACCCGGTACGTCGAAGTCCGGCGGCGGTTCATGCGCGAACATCCCGGCCACGTGATGGACGGCTGGCCGCTGCCGGCCGATTGATTTCGTACAAGAGCGGCAGCTCACGACACGCTAATTTGGGGCATCCCAAAGCAGAGGAGAGCCCTGTGGGCAAGGTGGTCATGTACAGCTCGGTGTCGGTGGACGGGTTCGTCGCGGACGAGAATGACCAGCCCGGACCGCTGTTCGACTGGTTGTCCAGCGGTGACGTCCCGTTGGACGAGAGCGGCGAGCTGAAGGTGTCGCAGACGTCCTTCGACTACACCCGGGCGTACTGGGACCAGATCGGAGTCACGATCGTCGGCCGCCACGTCTTCGACCTGACGGACGGCTGGGACGGGAAGCCGCCGGGCGGCATCGACCACGTGGTCGTCGTGTCGCACCGGCCGGAGCCCGAGGGCTGGGACGCCGCGGCGCCGTTTCACTTCGTCGACGGCGTCGAGGCGGCCGTGGCCAAGGCGCAGGAACTCGCGGGTGACCGCATGGTCGAGGTCGCCGCCGGCGACGTCGGCGGCCAGGTGCTCGCCGCGGGCCTGGTCGACGAGGTGCGCATGGACGTGGTCCCCGTCGTGTTCGGGTCCGGCAAGCGCTACTTCGGCTCGGTCCACGCGCAGCACCTGTTGGAGGATCCTGACGTGGTGATTCAGGGCAACCGGGTGCTTCACCTGCGCCATCGGGTGCGCCGTTGACCGATCTGACCGGGTATGCGAAAAAGCCCACTTGCCGTAGGTGAGGTGCTGGGTGGATCGGCGTCGGCCGCCCGACCAGGAACGGCGATGCGCGAACGCGGCCGGAGACCCGATCTCGTGTCACCGTTACGAGCGAACGCCGCGGGCGTACCCTTTCCGGGTGAGCATCGACGCGGCCGAGACGTCGGCGTCCCGACTGCGGAACACGATGGTCGACCAGCTCGTCCGATGGCGCTCGCTGCGGACAACGCAGGTCGAGGCCGCGATGCGTGCGGTCCCCCGACATCTGTTCGTCCCCGACGCCTCGATCGAGAAGGCCTATGCCCAGGACGGAGTCGTCACCCACCGGGGGACGGACGGCCGACCTCGCAGCATGGCCTCCGCCCCGGCGGTCGTCGCGCAGATGCTCGAGCAACTCGACGTGCGGCCGGGCCATCGCGTCCTGGAGATCGGCGCGGGGACGGGCTACAACGCTGCGCTCCTCGCGCACCTGGTGGGCCCAGGCGGGCGGGTGACGAGCATCGACATCGACGAAGACGTCGTCGAGGGAGCCCGGAGCGGACTCGCGGCGGTCGGCTGCGACAACGTGCACCTGATCTGCGGCGACGGCGAGTACGGCCATCTCGGCGACGCCCCCTACGAGCGGCTCGTCGTCACCGCGGGCGCCTGGGACGTGCCGCCCGCGTGGACCGACCAGCTCACCGTGGACGGCAGGATCGTGGTGCCGCTGCGGGTGCGGGGGCTGACTCGTTCGGTCGCTCTGGAACGCGAGAACGGCTTCTTGCGGAGCCGGTCCATGCGGTACTGCGGGTTCATCCCGATGCGAGGCGCTGGGCACTGCCCAGAACCCACTCTCAAACTCAGCGACGACATCGAGGTGTACCTGCGACTCGACGACCGGCGATCCGCAGACGCCGAGTCCCTGCGAAACGCTCTTGATCACCCCGCCCATCACACTTGGCTGGGCGTGACCGCCAGCGAGGAGGAACTCGGCCACTTTGAGTTCTGGCTGGCCACCATGGACGGGTGGAGTCTGCGCGTACGGCCCACACGGCAAGGAACTGGCCGATCGTCTCGCCGATCCGATCCGCAGGTGGGACCGTGAGGGCCGATCACTGACCGACATCTGGATCGAGGTCCACCCAGCCGGAACCCTCCCGAACGTCGATGGCCACCTGATCGCGGACAAGCACCACACGCGCGTGATCGTCAGGACCGCCCGTCCAGTCAGCTGAGTCCCGAAACGCCCATCAGCGGCAGCGGTCGTGTGCGGTACGGGGCGGCCGCAATGGGCCTGGTCGTGAGCCGATCCCCCACATCCTGGCCGGCGCCCGGTCGCCCGATCCGCCTCGTTCCGGCAAGGGCGTCGTCAGCCTGTCGGGGCGGTCTGGCCGCCGCCGAACACCTCTTCGACGAGCCTTTGTGTCGCCTTCTGGAAGGCCTCGGCCAGGGACAGGGTGGCGTCGTCGACGTAGTTCAGTGTGGCGGTCAGGGTTTTGCGGCCGTCGGGCGTGCTGTACATCAGCGCGCCGTGGCCCGCCATGCCGCCGTTGTGGGTGATGACGGTGCCGCCGTTCTCTCCCGCTTCCTGTACGAACACCCCGAGGCCGTAGCCGGCCACCGGATGTGGCGTGCACATCTCGGCCAGCAGCGGGGCCGGCAGGAGCTTGCCGCCCAGCAGTGCGGAGATGAACGTGTGAAGGTCCTGGGTGGTCGAGATCATGTCACCGCCGCTGGAGATCCAGGAAGGGTTCTGGCGGGTGACGTCGACGATCTTCTGCTCGCCGGCCTCCTCGTACCGGTAGTAGGCGTGGGCGTACGGCTCGGGGATCTCCGGCTGGGTGGTCGGCGCCACGGTGCCCGACAGCCCGAGCGGCCCAAGGACCAGCCGTCGCAGCTCCTCGGCGACCGGGCGGCCGGTGACCTTCTCGATCAGCAGCCTGAGCAGCACGTAGTTGGTGTTGGAATAGCTCCAGTCCGTCCCCGGTGCGAACCGCGCCGGCTTGGACAGCGCGAGCCGTACCAGTTCCTCCGGCAGGTAGGTCGTGAACCGGCCGTCCACCCACTCCTGGCCCGCGGTCGTGGCGGGGATCCCCGGTGCGAACGTCCCGTCGTCGTAGTACTCGCCGGTGAAGTTGAACACCCCGCTGGTGTGCTGCAGCAGCATCCGCACCGTGATGCGCCGGTCCAGCCCGAACCCGGGCAGGTGGTCATCCGCCGGGTCGTCCAGCTTGATCACGCCTTCGGCCACCAGTCGCAGCACCACGGTCGCGGTGAAGGTCTTGGTGTTGCTGCCGATCCGGACGTGTCCGTCGGCCGGCGGCTTGGCGGTCTCGCCCAGCTCGCGCACCCCGGCGCTGCCGACCCACTCCCCTCGTTCATCGTGCACGCGCAGCGTCAACCCGGTGATGCCGGAATCCACGACCTCCTCGATGATCTTCTGCAGCTCCGGGCGGTCCTGGTCGGAAAAAGTCATGGTGGTGTGCTCCTTGAGAACTCTCAATCGAACGGAAAGGATCGCCGCGCCTGAAGGGTGCCCGTCTTACAGGCTGCGGGCGGTGATGTCGCCGTGGGAGGTTGTGGCGTGGATGGTCAGGGCGGCGTCGGCGCCGTCGGTGTTCTTGAGCGTGTTGTTGATGCGGCCGTGGGTGGTGCCGGCGTCCAGGGTGGCGGAGGTTCCGGGGGCGGTGCCGATCGAGATCGCGCCGGCCTGGGTGCGCAGCACGACGGTGCCGCGGACGGCTTCGGTGATGCGGATGTCGCCCTTGCTGGTGGTGATCTGTGCGGGGCCGTCGAGGCGGCCGATGGTGATGTCGCCGGCGGCGGTGGTGAGGTGGGCGGCGGCGGTCTCGTCGAGTTCGATCGTGGCCTGGGCGCCGTCGAAGGTGACGTCGCCGAGGCGTCCGACGCCGCGGAGGTCGGCGCCGGCCGCTTTGGCCTCGATGCGGGAGCCGGCGGGAAGCTGGACGGTGACCTCGAGGGATCCGGAGGCGCCGAGAATCTGGTTCCTGGCCTCCGGTGCGGTGATCCGCAGGACACCGTCGGCGTAGGAGACCTCGGTCCGCTCGGCCGCCTGCACGTCGCGGCTTTTGTCGGCGTTGGCGGGCAGGACCTCGACCACGGTGTCGGCCCGGTCGGCGGCGACGAACCGGATCCGCCCGGCGGGGATGTTCAGGACGGCGGTCACCGGGGCGGGGGTGTCGAACTTCTTCATCGTGCTCTCCTGCGCTCGTTCGTTTCTGATAGCGGAAACACTACGTTGCATTTCCAAATACGACAACTTATTCGTTGCGTAAAATCGCCATCATCGCAGGTCAGAGCCAATAATTTGTTGCAATGGCTTTGATTCTAATGCAATGATCATCCTGTGAGCCGTTGCAATGAATTGGAATCGAACGCTATGCTGCGGACACCACGGACCACGAAGGAGACCGCGATGCCGGGAGGCAGGCTCACCCACAAGGAGCGCCAGCAGATCGCGCTGGGACTGGCCGATGGTCTCGCCTACGCGGAGATCGCCAGAGGCCTCGACCGTCCGACCTCGACGATCACGCGTGAGGTGATACGCAACGGCGGCCCCACCGCCTACCGCGCCGACCTCGCCCACCGCGCCACCGAACACCGCGCCCACCGCCGCAGGCGCCCCGCGCCCCGGGACCCCAATGTGCCCGCGCGGGCACCCGGACGCGATGCCCAGGCCGTGCGCGAGTACGAGGAGGTGTTCGCCACCGTCTTCATTCAGTCGGGCCTGCCCAAGATGACGGCCCGGATGCTGGCCAGCCTCTACACCACCGACGCCGGCAGCCTCACCGCCGCCGAACTCGCCGGGCATCTCCAGGTCAGCCCGGCGTCCGTCTCCAAGGCGACCACGTTCCTCGAAGGCCAGGGCCTCATCCGCCGGGAACGTGACGCGCGCCGCCGCGAGCGCTACCTCGTCGACGACGACGTTCTGTACCAGTCAACGATGGCCAGCGCCCGCGCCACCGCCCACCTCGGCGAGATCGCCCGGCAGGGCGTCGACGTCGTCGGGCCCGGCACCCCGGCCGCCGCCCGTCTGGAGAACATCGCCCGCTTCGTCGACTTCGTCTCCGAGAGCATCGCCCGCGCCGCGGACCAGGCCCGCGAGATCCTGCACACGAAACCCGAGACGACCCCCGACACCACCCACCTGCGGTAAATCCTCAGATTCCGCCGGCCTCCCGTGCCACACGCTCAAGTTCGTCCCGGTAGCCCGCCCACCATGCCGGGTCCTCCGACCCCACGCTGTCGTTGTCCTTCTTCAGCCCGACGACTCCGTCGACGAGCTCCCGGACGATGTCGGCGTGCCCGGCATGGCGGTTCGTCTCGGCGATCATGTGGACCAGGATCCAGTGCAGCGTCACCTGGCTCCGATCGGCCGGCCACCACGGCACCCGGCCGATCGCGTCCAGTTCCAACGCCTCGATCGTCGCGTCCGAGTGCGCCCACACCCGGTGGTACAGCCCGACGATCTCCTCACGCGACTCATCCGCGGTCGCCCACATGTCGGCGTTGGGTTCGGCGTCGTCTCCGAACCAGGGAAGCGGCTCGGCGGACGGCCGCCCGAAGGTGTCGCCGAAATATCCCAGCTCCACGGTGGCCACGTGTTTGACCAGCCCCAGCAGGTTGGTGCCGGTCGGGGTCAGCGGCCGGCGGATGTCGTACTCCGACAGCCCGTCAAGCTTCCACAGCAGCGCTTCACGGGCGGTCTGCAAGTAATGGTGCAGGTGTGATTTCGGCTCTGATTCGGTCATAGCGGACATTGTTCCACCGGGCGCCGACAGTCAGCAGTGAACCGGCCGCTATTGGCTCAGCAGCTTCGCCACCTCGGGCCGGCCGGTGAACCGGGCCCACTCCAGTGGGGTGGCGTCATAGTCGGAATCGCGTAGTGATCGGTCGGCTCCCAGTTCCAGCAGTGCTCGCACCATCGGCAGGTCGCCTGCCCGTGCCGCCCGGTGCAACGCCGTCGACGGCAGGCGGGCGTTCACGTCGAAGCCCAGCGCGCAGGCCAGGCGTACGGCCGGCACCCGGCCGTACTCCGCCGCGTTGATGAGCAGATCGCGCCGCCGTGTCAGAAGTTCCCCGGCCAGTCCGGGATCGGCGTTCAGCAGCCGCTCGGCCTGCTCCCGGTCTCCTCGCATGATCGCCGCCTCCACGGCGTCCAGCCCGCGTAGCGTCCCGGAGGCCCCCGCGTCGGCCAGGAGCCGTGCGACCTCCGTATGCCCGCCGAGCAGCGCCAGCTCCAGCGCCGTGCGCCCGCGGAAGGACGGATGCCCGTCGCCCTTGGCGCCGGCGGGCGCGCCGTGCGCCAGCAGGCACCGTATCCGGCGTTCCTGGCCACGCGACGCGGCCGTCAGCACCGTGTTCGCCAGAATGCGGGCCGGTGAGTCCTGCACGCGCGCCAGCCTGGCCTTCCACGGCCCGCCGTTCCCGCGACCGAGCCCGAACTCCAGCAGCAACTCCAGGTAGCCGGTGTCATCATCTCCGACCCCGCGGTTGTACAGGGCCCGGGCGTCGTTGGCGTCCGCCCCGGCCGCGAGGAGCACCCGGGCCAGCTCCAGATCCTGCGGGTGCGGCGGCCGGCGAAGCTCTCCCCCGCCCAGCGCCCCGGTCAACGCGGTGAACGGCGGCCCCTGCCCCTCGGGCAGGTAGCCGGCGTTCGGATCGGCGCCCGCCGCCAGCAGGACCCGCGCCGTCCCCACGGCGTCGGCCTGCGCCACCCGTGAACAGGTCAGATACAGCAGCGGCTCCCAACCGAACGGGCCGCCGTTCGCCTGGGCCATCGCGGGGTCGGCCGCGAGCGCGCGTGCCATCCCGGGAGCGTCACCGGCCGCCGCCATCGTCCACACCGACGCGTCGGCGAGACGCGGATGGGCGGCCGGCGGCCGCACCGCGGCCTCGGTGCTCAAAGGTCCGTGGGACATCAGGCAGGCCAGCCGCAGGAACTCCGTCGCGGAGTCGTCCGACGAACCCACCTCGTTCGGTCGGCGCGCGAACTTGTCCACCATCACCAGGTGCGCGCGCAGCCTCGGCCAGCTCGTGAAGCCGTACTTGCGGGCCACCACCAGTTGCGCGCCGGCCAGCCGCAGTCCTGACAGCTCTCGATCGTCAGCGGCGCGTAGCCATCCGCCGGCCGTCGCGAGCGCGCGGATCTCGCCCGCGCGTACGTCGCGAAGCAGTTGCTTGGCCTCGTTCTTCAGATGGTCGAGGCTGGGGTTTTCGGGCAGACGATTGGCCATGAAGACCTCCCTTTCGGATTGCCCGACGTCCGCACCTTCGGGCTGAAAAGGAGGAATGGCACCATGAACACACTGAGACTCGGGTGGGCTGAGCCCTTTCCGCGGACCGGTCGCGTCCCGAAACGCCAACCAGAACTTTACCCCATCATCCGGTTTCGGGGTGTCCATGGCCGACGAACATCGGGGCCCCCGCCGGTCCGCCTGAAGGCCGTTGGCGGGGCGCTCGCTCACTTGGCGTGCGGGTAAGAGACCATCGTCTTGGTGGCGTCATCCCAGAACAGGCCGTAGCCGGCGTAGTCGCCGAAGGGGACCGCGGTATGGTCGCTCGCTTCGGCCTTTCCCGTGGCGATGTCGATGACGACCGGCCGCCCGGACGGTGCGTCGTCCGAGGCGGCCACGCCGAAGGCGACGCCGTCGTCGGTCACGCCGGTGAGGTGGACGGGCTGGTCCTGGTCGGTCTCCTCGTAGCAGTGACCGGTGCCCTGCCGCAGATCGAAGACCGTGTGCTCCCTCACGAGGTAGCGTCCGCCGGCGGAGAGGGACGCCCCCTTCGCGTTCCCGCTGATCACCCCGCGCGGCGGCTCGCAGTCGATCTTGGCCCGGATCTTCCCGGTGGCGCCGTCCAGCACGGCCCAGATGTCACGTGCCGTCGCCCTGTCGTGCCATGTGGCGACGAGGGCGTCCCCGGCGACCAGGCTGATGAAGACCTCGCGCCCGGCACCCAGGTCCCCGCTCGACCAGCCGCCGGGAACCCAGTAGTGACCACTCCCGAACATGGATTCCGTGCCCAGCAGCGGTCCGCGTGAGGTGACCGCGACCACCGTGGCGGCATGGCACAAGGTGCACAACGCGGACGGCGGCCGCAGTTCGCGAAGGTCGTACCTCTTGGTCTCGCCTGTCGCCGGGTCCACGGTCGTCACCACGTCCTCCGTCCGGACCAGCAGCCCGCCGCCGCCGTCCGCGACCACGCCCGAGCCGTCCAGCACGAGATGGCGGGCCGGCTCGACGGCGGCTCCAGAGTTGCGGGCGGGGAGGATGTCGATCGTGGTGACGTCATGTCCCTTGCTCACGACGCCGGCGTCCGCCACACCGGAGGCGGAGGCGACCAGGAAGTCCTGTCCCTGCACGGTGACCGAGAGCGGCGAGATGATGCCGGGGGCCCGCAGTGTCCTGCTCGTCCACAGCGTTTCGCCGCTTGCCACGTCGAGCACGGTGAAGGTGCCGCTGTCGGCTCCCCCACGGAAGACGGCCACCGCCTCGGAATGCGGCAAGGTGAGCTGGGTCCCGGGCAGGTCGGACTCCCATCCCCGGGTGGTGTCGTAGAGCCCGGGCACCGGCAACCGCGTCTTCGGCGCCGCCGCGATGGACGCCGTGGACGACGCGGACGCCGTGGGACGCTCGGCGCCGCCGACGGGCGCTTCCGGCCGAGCCGGGTCCCCGCCGCAGCCGCTGAGCAGCCCGGCCGCCACCAATCCGATGAACGCCTTCTTGAACCGCACTGACGTGGTCCTCCGTTTCCCATCCCGGTACGGCGCCCGGCGCGCTCACCGAAGGAGGCTAGGGAAAGGAGGAGGCCGGGTCGTCCACCGCCGAGTTGAGATCCGGGTAAACCCTGGCGGTATCCCGGGCGGCACGGTGGGACGGAACAAGAGGGACCGGCGACCCGTCCTAGTGCCGGACGCGGACGACGAGCTTGCCGGTCGCGCGGTTGTGCTCCATGTCGTCGTGGGCCTGCCTCACCTGCTCGAGGCCGTCGTAGACCCGGTCGACGGGGAAGTCCAGCCGGCCCGCCGCGACCGCGTCGAGGATCTCCTGGAAGACCTCCCGAGGCAGGTCCTCGACGTCCCCGAAGTAGCCCGCCAGGCGCACCCCCCTCGGCAGGTACTCGTTCGGCGAGAAGTCCCGCACCGCCCACTGGTTGGACAGGCTGCCGCCGAAGCAGGCCGTGCCGTGCACGCGTACCGCGCGCAGCGTGTCGGGCAGGGTCGGCGTCCCGACGAGGTCGAGCGCGGCGTCGACGCCGTCCGGGTACAGCTCGCGTACGGCGGGCGCGACCTCGCCGGTGTCGAGCAGCGGGTGGTCGACACCGCGCTTCGCGAGGAAGGCGAGGCGGTCGGCTCGCCGGGTGGTGGACAGCACCGTGGCGCCGCGCCAGGTGGCGAGCGCGGCGGCGGCCAGGCCGACCGAGGAGGTGCCGCCGCGGATCAGCACGGTCTCCCCCGGCTTCAGGTCCAGGCCGGTGGTGAGCGAACCGTAGGCGGTCTGCACCATCTCCGGCAGGGCGCCGAGCACCTCCCAGGGCAGGTCGGTGTCCACGGGGATGATCTGGGACAGCGGCACCGAGGTGTACTCGGCGTAGCCGCCGTCGTACGTGCGCCCCATGTCCCCCATCATCGCGACCACCTTCTGCCCGGGGCGGAGCCCGCTGCCGGCCGGTGCCGCGTCGACGGTGCCCGCGGCCTCGATGCCCGGCACCCGGGGAAAGGTGACACCCTCGCTCACGCCCAGGCGGAGCTTCAGCTCCGAGCGATTGAGGCCGAACGCCTCGACGCGAACGCGCACCCAGCCGTCCCGGTCGGGCGGGAGCGGGAGCGTGCTCAGTCGCAGGTTGTCCACGGGACCGGGGGCTGAGAGGCGGACGGCGCGCATGGTGGTCGTCGAGGCTGTCATGGGCTTTCCTTTCTTTCCGGAGGAGACCAACCGACGTCACATCGGCCGCATTCCCGCCCTGCGCCCCCCTAAGCGACCCGGGCTTCCGCCGGACGCGCCTGATCCGGCCGAGATCGTCGCGGCGAAGGGGTTGACCTTGACCCAGGGGCAGGGTTCGAGCATTTGGGGCATGAACAAGAACCTGAATTCAGGAAATGAAACCTCACGTCAGACGCCGGCCGAGTTCGTCGAGGCGACGGCCACGAAGCTCGGCGTCCCCGGTGTCGCCGTCGGGGTGTGGGCGGACGGCCGGGAGGTCTACGCGTGTCACGGCGTGACGAGCGTCGAGAACCCGCTGCCGGTCGACCGGGACACGCTGTTCGTGCTGGGGTCGGTCACCAAGACCTACACGGCGACCGCGCTGATGCGCCTGGTCGCGCAGGGGCGGGTCGAGCTGGACGCGCCGGTGCGCCGGTACGTCCCCGAATTCGCGCTCGCCGACGAGCGGGCCGCGGCGGGGATCACCGTGCTGAACCTGCTCAACCACACCGCGGGCCTGGACTGGGGGATCATCGTCGACACCGGCGAGGGGGACGACGCTCTGGCCGGCCATGTGGCGAAGATGGCCGGATCGGAGCTGATCGCGCCGCCCGGCACCCGGGCCTCCTACAGCCAGGCGGGGTACAACCTGGCCGGGCGGATCATCGAGAACGTCACCGGCCTGCCCTACGAGCGGGCCGTCGCCACGCTCCTTTTCGAGCCGCTGGGGTTGGCGAACAGCTTCTTCGCGCAGGGGGACGTGATGACCCGGCGGTTCGCCGTGGGGCACGACCGCGAGCAGGACGGCACGCTGTCGGTGTCGCGGCCGTGGAAGCACTGGCGCGGCGACAACCCCGGCGGGGGCCTCGCGTCCTCGGTGGCCGACCAGCTGCGGTGGGCCCGGTTCCATCTCGGCGACGGCCGCGCGGAGGACGGCGCCCGCGTCCTGCCCGCCGAGCTGGTGCGGCGGATGAAGGAGCCGACGGCCGAGCTGCGCGCCAGTTCGCTCGGCGACGCCCTCGGCATCGGCTGGTTCCTGCGCGAGGTGGACGGCGTGCGCACGGCCGGGCACGGCGGATCGGCCAACGGCCAGTTCGCCGAGCTCCTCACGGTGCCGGAACGCGGTTTCGCCGTCGTCGCGGTGTCCAACGCCGGCCCGGACGAGGGTCTCGCCTTCAACCGGGCCGCCGTGCGATGGGCGCTCGCGCACTACCTCGGGGTGGTCGACCGGGACCCGGAGCCGGTCCCCTATGACCCGGCGCGGGCCCGGGAGCTGGTCGGGAGGTACGAGAACGAGATGATGACGCTCACCATCGCCACGGACGGGGCCGGGCTGACGATCGAATGCGGGATCAAGCCGGAGGTCCGCGCGGCGATGGACACCGAACTGCCGCCGGACCTCCCGCCGGCCGCGGTCGGCCTGCTGCCCGGCGGCACCGACGAGTACATCGTCACCGCCGGGGGGCTGGAGGGGCAGCGCGGCTTCTTCACCCGCGACGCGGCCGGGGCGGTCGTGGGAGTCGACCTCGCCGGCCGGTTGGCCGGCCGGGTGCCGTCGGTCCACTGAGACGGAGGCCGTGAGGCCGTGTCCGCCCTGGTACTCGCTGATGAAACGCTCGAAGGAGACCGTGGCGGTTTCGGCGCTCAGGTGGCGGTGATGAGCCGCTCGCGGTCGATGAAGGCCGAGGTCGCCCGCCATCCGAGGAGGTCCAGGAGGAGCAGGGCGGCGCCGAGGACGAGCGCCATGGGGAGCGTGGCGGGGATGATGTTGAAGGCGACGAGGGTGGTGACCGCGACCGTGGGGAGGCTGACGAGCAGGGCGAGCTGCCCGGCGGTGCGCGGGTCCCGCACCCGGGTCGAGACGGCGATGCCGACCCAGATGGACCACACCACCAGCAGCGGGGTGAACAGCAGCTGGGCGAGCAGTTCCGGTCCCTGGATGAACGCGGAGGCGATCTCCGGCCGGGCGAGGACCTCGACGACGGCCACGAACAGGGCGAACACCCCGTAGGCCACGCAGATCGACGGGACGAACGCGGCCAGGGCCTTGCCGAGCAGGAGTTCCGCGCGGCTGATCGGGGTGGCGAGCACGGGTTCGAGGGTGGCCTGCAGCCGCTCACCGACCACCGAGTAGGCCGCCAGGGCGGCGGGGACCAGCACCGGGACGCCCAGCAGGTAGAGCAGGGCGTGCTCGTGCCGCAGCGCCGCCGCGGCCGAGACCGGGATGGTGAACACCTGGACGAGAGGCTGGACGAGGAAGACGACCGGGAGGATCGCCATGGCCGCCACGACGGTGATGTCGCGCCGGTACTCCTGGAGCTCCTTGCGGGCGATGGCCCACACCCGCCGCCTGCTGATGGTCATTCCGGACCGCTCCTCTTGTTCTGGCCGATCAGCTTGCTCTGCCCTGTCAATTTGTCCCGGCCGGCCAGTTCGCTCTGGTCGGCCAGCTTGTCCTGGTCGATCAGCGCCCAGTAGACATCCTCGAGGGAGTGACGCGACTCGGCGATGGACAGCACGTCGGCGCCCACCGCCACCAGCGCGCGGGTCACCTCGGGCACGGCCACGGCCGGTTCCGACACCGCCAGGACGTAACCGGCCACGCCGTCGGGGCGCCAGCCCTCGACCGCCGGCAGGCCGTCGAAGACCCGGCCGGGCTCGGGGAGCGGGGCGGCGGTCCTGACGGCGTACTCCCGCCTGAACAGCCGGTCACGCAGGTCCCCGGGCCGGCCGACGACGCGCATCGTGGTGTTGAAGATCGCGACCCGGTCGCACAGCCGCTCGGCCTCGGCGAGGCGGTGCGTGGTCAGGAAGACGGTGACACCACGCCGGCGCAGCTCGTCGATCAGCTCGTGGACCTCGCGCGCGGCGGCCGGGTCCAGGCCCGAGGTCGGCTCGTCGAGGAAGAGCACCTGGGGTTCGGTCAGCAGCGCCCTGGCCAGCGCCACCCGCTGACGCATCCCCTTGGACAGGGAGCCGCAGACGTCACGCGCCCGGTCGGCCAGGTTCACCGCCCGCAGGGCGTGGTCGATACGGGCGGCCGGGCTGGGGACCTCGTACAGGTCGGCGAAGCACCTCAGGTTCTCCAGCACGCTCAGCCGCAGGTACAGGCCCGGCGACTCCGGCATGATCGCGATCCGGCGGCGGATCCGCTCGCCGTTGGCCGGGACGAGCGCGAGCCCGGCGACCGTCGCCGAGCCCGAGGTCGGGGCCAGCAGCGTGCAGAGCGTCCGCACGGTCGTGGTCTTGCCGGCGCCGTTGGGGCCGAGGAACCCGAACACCTCGCCGCGTTGCACCTCGAAGGAGACGTCGTCGAACGCGACCCGCCGGCCGAAGTGCTTGGACAGGTGCTCCACCGAGAGCGCCGGGGCGCCGGACCCGGCCATCACGCGGGGCCGATCGGGCCGGCGCCCCACAGGGCGGCCACCTTGGGCAGGTACGGGTGCAGCAGGTGGGCGACGGCCGCGAGCTGGACGAGGCACAGGGTGATCCCGGCGAACAGGTCCGCCTGGGCGTACACCGCCGAACCTCCGGCCAGCCCGTGCAGCAGGCTCGCGAGGTTGACGCCGGCGACGAGCGCGAACGCCGCCCGCGCCCAGCGGTGCCCCCGGCCGATCACCCAGGCCAGGCACAGGCACAGGCACGCCGCGAGGACGGCACCCGTCACCAGTGGTGCGAAGGAGCCGGTGAGCTCGGCCCGCCACCGCGCTGCGGTGTATCCGGGATCCCCCATGACGATGGCGGACCTGACGTCGCCGGTCGTGGCGAGGACGACGACCGCGGTGGCGAGCTCGGCCGCGGCGCTGAGGTACATCAGTTTGATCGCGGCCCACGCCGATCGGTCCCGGCTGGGCACCGTCGGCCGCATCCGGGCGTGCAGCCCACCGCGCACGAGGTCCAGGCACTCCATCGGCTCGGGCCGGCGCCGGCCCTCGCGGGCTCCGGCGAGCAGCACCTCGAGGATCTCGCTCTCGTGGGCACGCCGGTACGACCTGGGGTACCACCGCAGCCAGCTGCGGTAGCGGCTTTCCAGGTCCGCGGCCTCGTTCGTGACGTTGTTCATGACGTTGTTCGTGGCGTTGCTCATGGCGTCGTCCCGGTGGCCGCGTTCAGCCGGGTCAGCGCGGTCGTCGCGTGGGACCGGATCCGGTCCGCCTCGGCGGCCAGTTCCCTGGAGCCCTCCGGGGTGAGCCGGTAGTAGCGGCGCAGGCGGTTGTCGACGATCTCCTCGCGGATGACGTCGACCAGGCCGTCCAGGCGCAGACGGTCCAGCGCCGAGTACAGCGTCCCGGCACGCAGCCGCACCCGGTCGCCGGAGATCTGCGCGACGTCGGTGATGATGCCGTACCCGTGCCGGCTGCCTCCGGCCAGAGCGGTGAGGATCAGGAAGGTGGCCTCCTGCATGGCCCGTTTGGTCATATCAACAGTATATATCGCTGGACTTACTATTACGGGACGGAATCGATCTTCTGGCCGGCGGCGACCGGCCGCGCCTGGCCGGGTTCGGGCGTGCGGTCGTGGCGAGGGAGAAGGAGCGAGGTCGCCAGGAGCAGGAGACCGGCGATCGCGATCGCGGTGCGGGGGCCGGTGAGGCCGGCCAGCAGGCCCCACGCGCCGGTCATGGCCGCGATGGTGGCCTTGCTGGTGATCGACCAGGCGGTCAGCGTGCGGGCGACCCGGTCCGGCGGGAGTTGCTGGAGCCGGTAGGTGGCGAAGATCGGGTTGAACACGCCCATGCAGGTGATCAGCCCGAGTTCGACGGCGATGACGAGGACGAGCCCGGTGGGGCCGGGGTGGACGAAGGCCAGTCCGAAAGACCAGCACGCACGCAGCGTCCCGGCGGTGAGCATGACCTTGTGCCGCCCGAACCGGGCCAGGAGCGGGCGGGCCAGCCGCGAGCCGGCGAGGCCGCCGACGCAGGGCAGGCCGAAGGCGAGGCCGTACTGCCAGGGCGCGAACCCGAGGTCGCCGAGCATGAGGACGGCGAGCAGCGGGGAGGTCGCCATGATCAGGCCGCTGACCAGGACGGTGTTGAAGAACAGCGGGCGCAGTGCCGGGTCGGCGAGGATGTACCGCCACCCCTCCGACAGGTCGCGGGCCCGGAGCCTCGGCCGTGCGCCGGTCCGGTCGGGGTACGGCTCCCGGCCGCCGATGGCACCGATCCCCGCGGCCGACAGCAGGAAGCTGACCGCGTTGGCCGCCACGCTCGTCACCGGGCCGACCAGCCCGATCGCGGCGGTGCCGAGCGGCGGTCCGAGCGCGGTGGCGGTCCAGGCCGTGGCCTCGAACCGCCCGTTCGCGACGAGCAGGTCCTCGGACGGGACGAGCGCCTTCAGTGCCGCTCCGCTCGCGGCGGTGAAAGCGATGTCGGCCGCGCCGACGACGACCGCCACGGCCAGGAGCTGGGCGAAGCTCAGCCGGCCGAACACGTAGGCGGCAGGGACGCTCACCAGCGCCGCGAACCTGACCAGGTCCATCGCGATCATTACCGGCCGTTTGCGCCGGAACTCCACCCACGGCCCGAGCGGCACCGCGACCACCGCCCCGGCCGCGAGCCCCGCGGCCGCCAGCACCGACACCTGGGCGGGCCCCACGTCCAGCGCGATGATCGCGATCAGGGCGAACGCGTCGAACGCGAGCCACGTGCCGAACGCGCTGACCGCGTACGCGGCCCAGAACCACCTGAACCGCCGCCCCAGCGACCTGCCCAACGCGCACCCCGCCATCTCCGAAGAACAACCAGCCGTTGATTCGGGAGATCAAAGCGCGCGGCCGGCGGGCCGGTCAAACAACCGGCTCGCCGAAGGTCCACAACCGTGAGTTGTGCACCGAGGTCGGCCGGTGTGGATCTCGATGGGGTCAGGGGAGGGTCAGGATGACCGGGCCTTCGTCGGTGATCGCCACCGAATGCTCGACGTGGACGGTGCGGCTGCCGTCCCCGCTGCACACCGACCAGCCGTCGTCGGCCATCGCGTAGTGGTCGCGGCCCCCGGCCATGATGCTCGGCTCGATGGCGATGACCATGCCAGTGCGGAGCCGGAGCCCTCGGTCCGCGCGGCCCTCGTTGGGGACGAACGGGTCCTCGTGCATGGCGCGCCCGATGCCGTGGCCGGCGAAGTCGGTCTGGATGCCGTACCCGGCGGCGCGGCCGATGCGGGACATGGCCTGGCCGATGCCGCCCAGCCGGTTCCCCGGCACGGCCTCCGCGATACCGGCGGCCAGCATGCGCTCGGCCGTGCGGACCAGTTCGGGGTCGCCGCCTCGTGCCCGGCCGACGCTGAAGGTGACGGCGCCGTCGGCGTGCCAGCCGTCGATGTGCGCGCCGCAGTCGACGCTCAGCAGGTCGCCGTCGCGGAGCCGGTAGCCGGTGGGCAGCCCGTGCAGCATCACCTCGTTCACCGAGGTGCAGATCACCCCGGGGTAGGGGGTGGCGCCGAAGCCGGGGTGGTAGCCGAGGAAGGACGAGCCGGCGCCGGCCTCGTGCATGATCTGGCGGGCCAGCTCGTCGAGCTCGGCCAGGGACACGCCGGCGGCGGCGTGGGACCGGACCCCCGCGTGGACCGCCGCGACGACCCGGCCCGCCTCGCGCATCACCGCGATCTCGCCGCCGGACTTGAGTTCGATCATTCCTGCCCTCCCGAGCGTTTCAATAACTATACCGGTATTAGTATTGGGTCATCGTAACGCGTAGGCTCCCGGGCACGTCGTCGCGCGGCCCCGGGCTCACCGGTGGCGAACAGGGCCGGGCCGGTCCCGCGAACACCGGAGGAAGTCGGCGGTTCAGCACTAGAACGCGCGCCATCGGGCACGTGCCCGGTAAAACCTTATGGAGGACACCATGACGACCACGCCGAGCGACCCGGCCACAGCGCTGCCCGGCCGCCCGCCCATCGCCGACCTGGCCACCTGGCAGGCCGCCCGTGACGAGCTCCTGGCCCGCGAGAAGGCGCACACCCGCGAGGGCGACGCCATCGCCGCGGCCCGCCGCCGGCTGCCGATGGTGGAGTTCGACGGGACGGCCGAGGTCGTCGGACCCGACGGCCCGGTCCCGTTCCTTGACCTGTTCCAGGGCCGCGACGAGCTCGTGGTCTACAAGCACATGTGGTACGACGGCGCGCCGCACCAGGGGCAGTGCGAGGGCTGCACCACCACGGCCTGGCACATGAAGGACGCCGTCTACCTCAACAGCCGAGGCGTCTCGTTCGCCATCCTGACCACGGGCCGGTGGGACGAGGTGGCCCCCTACGTCGAGTTCATGGGTTACGCCCAGCCCTGGTACTCGGTGCGCGACGCGGAGGCGCCGGTCGGCGGCGACATGGGTTCCATCACCTGCTTCCTGCGCGACGGCGACCGCGTGTTCCTCACCTACTCCACGACGGGCCGTGGCAACGAGCCCGTGAACGGGTCCCTGGGCCTGCTCGACATGACGCCGTACGGCCGCCGCGAGGCGTGGGAGGACAACCCCGAGGGCCGGCCCGAGGCCCCGCAGGCCGGCTCACCGGTCGGCGGGCACGGCGCGCCGATCTGCTGGTACTGGCGCTCGGACGCCGACGGCGCCGCCGCCTGGGGCCCGACCAGCCGCCCGGTACCGCAGTGGACCCGCCCCGGCGCGACCCCCGTGAAAAGCCTCGGCCGGCAGGGCGACCACCACTGACCCCCTGGTCGAATCTCGCCAGGCCGCAGACTCGAAGCCCGTGGCGACACGGCCCTGGCCCTGCGGCGAGCGGGCTCCGTGGGAGCCGCCGCGAAAACCCGTTGGCGGACCACGGCGAGCACTGCTACCTTTCGTGAGGCCGTGCAAGAGAACGAGGAGGTGGTACCCGTGAACACAGTAACGACATGGGTGCTCCCCTCCGGGGTCATGGTCGGGCGATAGGTCGTCCGGGAGCGCCGTTCAGCGCACTCCCGAAAGGCACGACCATGCGATTCACCTCTGAGCAGCGCCTCGACGACGGCGTACTCGAACGCGAATTCACCCTCGGCGAGATCCCCGGCATCCTGTGGACGCCCGCATCCGCATCCGCGCCGGTCCCGCTGATCCTGCTCGGCCACCCCTCGCTCGGACTGCACAAGATGTACCCCCGGCTGGTGGCCCGGGCCCGGCAAGCCGCGGCGGAGGGCTTCGCCGCGGCCACCATCGAGCTCCCCGGGAGCGGTGACCGGCCCCGTTGGGCCGCCGCCGAGGAGGCCCGCGCCGACCTGCGCCGGGCGCTGGGGGCCGGTGAGCCGGTCAGCGACGAGATCATCGACCGGCTCGTCCTCCCGCTGGTCGACAAGGCGGTCCCGGAATGGCAGGCCGCCCTGGACGCCCTCCTTTCGCTGCCCGAGATCGGCGGCCCGGCCGGGTACTCGGGGGGCGTGATCTCCATCGGCATCCGGCTCGCGGTGGTCGAGCCGCGCATCGTGGCCGCCGGCCTCTTCGCCGGGAGTTTCGTGCCTCGCACCATGTTCGAGGAGGCCCGGCAGGTCACCATCCCGCTGCACGTCCTGCTGCAGTGGGATGACGAAGGGAACGACCGGCAGGCGGCCCTGGACCTGTTCGACGCCTTCGGCTCCAAGGAGAAAACGCTGCACGCCAACATGGGCGGGCACACCGGTGTCCCGCAGTTCGCAGGGGAGGACGCCGCCGGGTTCTTCGCCCGGCATCTGAGATAGCCGCCCACCGCCCACCGTCTGACCGGCGGCGGGCGGCAGGCGGTTCCGGCCCGGCTGTCAGCCCCGACTCCCCTGCCCTGTGGGCGGCGGGAGCGGGGCTGACAGCGTGCTGTGTGGGGTTTGTGAGCGGTGGGTTGGAGGGTGAGGTCGTCCGCGTCACCTGATACCCGGAGGAACCGGCCATGCCCCAACGTGATCTTTCGTCTGACGGTGCGGTGCGGCCACGCCGGCCGCGCGCGCTGGCCACTTCAGCGCTCGCCACTTCGGCGCTGGCCGTGAGCCTGGCCGTGGCCGTGGCGGTCCCGGCCGCCGCCGCCGTGCCGTACGCAGCCGGGGCGCGGGCCGCTGAGCAGTTCCAGCGGCCCGCGCAGCTCCGGCAGCACGCGCAGGTCCGGCACCCCGCTCAGCTTCGGCAGCCGGGGCTCAAGCAGCTTCGGCGGTTGGCGCGGGAGGTGGTGCGGGCCGGGGCGCCCGGCGTGATCGTGCGGGTCGACGACGGCCGGGGCCGGCCGGTCGAGATCGCCGAGCAGGCCGGCTGGACCAGACGGGATCATCCGCTCAGGGCGGGTGACGAGTTCCGGATGGGATCCAACACCAAGACCATGATGGCCACGCTGGTGCTGCAACTGGTCGCCGAGGGCAGGCTCGCCCTGACCGACCCGGTGGAGAAGTGGCTGCCGGGCGCGGTGCCCGGCGGCGAGGCGATCACGCTGCGCATGCTGCTGAACCACACCGCCGGCCTGTTCGACTACACCGAGGACGCCAGGCTCCGGCCCTCGATACTCGGAAAGGACCGGCGGCGGTGGACCCCGGCGGAGCTGCTCGCCGTGGGGGTCGAGCACGACCCGCTGTTCGCGCCGGGCACGAAATGGTCCTACAGCAACACCGGTTACGCCGCCGTCGGCGCCGTCCTGGAGAAGGCCACCGGGGCGAGCCTGGCCGACCTGGTACGGGACAGGATCGCCCGCCCGCTCGGCCTGGGGCACACCTACTACGCCACGGACTCCACCTGGCGTGGCCCCCATGCCCACGGCTACGAACCGGACGCCGCGCACATGCCGTCGGAGGTGCCCGCCTGGCTCCGGCACCTCGCCGGACCACGTCACGACGGTCACGTGGACGTCTCCGGCCACGACCCCGGGTGGGGCGGGCCGGCCGGGGCGGTGGTGTCCACCACACGGGACTGGTCCCGGTTCTCCACGGCGTTGATGTCAGGCGATCTGCTGCCCGCCGCCCAGCTGGCGCAGATGCGCGACACGGTGCCGATGGACCCGGCCCGGCCCGACGGGCCCGGGTACGGGCTGGGCATCCAGACCGGTGCCACCCCGTGCGGCACGATCTGGGGTCACGACGGCGGCATGCCCGGCTACCTGACCGCCTACCTCACCGACGGCACCGGCGCTCGCACGGCGACCATCCTCGTCGCGACGGAGTCATGGGCCGAGTTCGAGGGCGCCCCGAAGCTCGCCGAAGCCGCCCAGGCCCTCCAGACCGCCACGACCTGCGCGATGTTCGGCAAGCCCGTCCCGGCGCACACCGGCTGACCGGTACGACCGGCCGCGGGTGCCGTCGTACCGGCCGTTCGGTGCGGCCGGCCGGGGGGCGCGGTCACCGGCTTGGAGTCACCGGCTGGTCGGTACGGCCCGTCTCGGGTGTGGTGATGGTCGCGGAGACCAGGTCTTCGGCCTCGGCGCGTGACATCGCCGCGCCCTCGGCGTGCGCGGACGCGAAGCCGCCGTCGCCCAGGGCGGCCGTGGCCCGCTGCGTGATCATTCGCACGTCGGTGTCGCCGGGGTCGTCCCGGCCCCGTAGCGCGGTGGCGGCTCCGAGCAGGCGCCCGGCCCGCTCCGGCCGGTCGCGGCCCAGCTCGATCGCGGCGGCCGTGACGGCCGTCGCGGCCGCGACCGGGGTGTGCCAGGTCAGCGTGAGGTGCACCGCCGGGTGGTCGAGCAGGCGCGCCGCCTCCTCCGGGAGGCCGTCGGCCGCGTCCGCGTGGGCGAGCACGCCCAGCAGCAACGCGGTCAGGTGCGGGGTCGACCGGCCGGGCGACTCCTCGGCCAGGCCGGCCCGGGCATGGTCGCGGGCCGGTCCCGGACGCCCGGCCCCCCACTCCAGCCGTGCCAGGCCCAGGCGCGCCTGGGCGCGCGACTCCGCCGACCCGGTTCCCTGGAGCCGGCCGAGCAGGTCCGTCAGCCGCCGCCGCCCGCCGTCCACGTCACCGGCCTGGGCCAGTTGCAGCGCGGCCGCCACCTCGCTCTCCATGGTGTGCTCGGGCATGCCGAGCTCCCGGAAGTACCGGCCGGCCCGCTCGGCATGCCCCAGCGCGCCGGCCGGGTCGCCGGCCCGCTGCAGGGCCGCGGCCAACGTGCTCAGCGTGGTCCCGAGGCCCCACCGCTCGCCGAGCTCCTCGAAGCCGGTCAGCGCCCGCGACAGCAGGTGCGTCGCCTCGGCGGCGTGCCCGGCGTTCATGGTCAGCACGCCCTGGACCAGCAGCGCCGACGCCCGTTCCCAGGGATCCGCCGGCTCGTCCGGGGGGCCGATCGGCTCCGGTGCGGCTCGCTCGGGGCCCGCGCCCACGGCGAGCGCCAGCCGGGCCATCTCCACGATGGGGTGGGCGCCGGGGGCGGCGTGCTCCAACGCCTCCTTGATCCGGCGGAAGGCCGCTTCCGACTCCTCCGGCCGGCCGATGGTCTCGGTGGTGGCGAGCGCGTGCGCGATGACGACCAGGGCGCGTGCCCGAGGCTCGGCCGTGCCGCCCGCCCGGAGCGCCCGGCCGAGCAGGTCCAGCGACTCCGGCGGGTGGTCCCGCAGGAACCAGTACCAGCACAGCGCGGCGCCGAGCCGTACCGCCAGGCCGGTCTCACCGGACCCGGCCGCCCAGCGGATCGCGGCCGACAGGTTGTCCCGTTCGGCGCCCAGGCGGGCCAGCCAGCGAAGCTGGCCGGAGGTGCGCAGGCACGGATCCGCGGTCTCGGCCAGCCGGAGGAGGTACCCGGCGTGCCACCCGCGTACGACGTCGGTCTCGTCACGGCCGGCCAGACGCTCCAGGCCGTACTCCCGGATGGTCTCCAGCATGCGGTAGCGCGGTTCGAGGGGATCGGCGGGCTCCGCCGGGTGCAGCAGCGACTTGTCGGCCAACGCCGCCAGCGTCTCCCGGACGTCCCCGGACCGGCCGATCGCCTCAGCGTCCGACCCGCCGATCGCCTTAGCGCCTGGCCGGCCGGTCATCTCAGCGTCCGACCCGCCGATCGCCTGCGCGTCCGACCCGCCGATCGCCTGCGCGTCCGGCCGGCCGATCGCCTCCGCGGCGTCCTCGGTGAAGGTGCCGGGCACGACCGCCAGCCGTTCCAGCAGCGTTCGTTCCTCGGCGCCGAGCAGGTCCCAGCTCCAGGCCACCGCGGCCGTCAGGGTCCGGTGCCGGGGCAACGCGGTGCGGCCGCCCCCGGTGAGCAGCCGGAAGCGGTCGTCCAGCCGGGCCGCGACCGTCTCGACCGGCAGGACACGGCACCGCCCCGCGGCCAGTTCGATCGCCAGCGGCAGGCCGTCCAGGCGGCGGCAGATCTCCACCGCGGCCGTCAGCGCGCCGCCTTCCAGGGCGAAGCCCGGCCGTACGGCGGCGACCCGGTCGTGGAAGAGCCGGATCGCCGCGCAGGCGCGGACCCGTTCGTCCGTCGCCCCCGGTTCCGGCAGCTCCAGCGGGAGCACCGGGTGCAGGGTCTCGCCGTCGATCCGCAGGGGTTCCCGGCTGGTGGCCAGCACCCGCAGCCTCGGGCACCGGCCGAGCAGGGACCCGGCGAGCGCAGCGGCGGCCTCGATCACGTGCTCGCAGTTGTCCAGGACCAGTACCAGGTCGTCGTCCGCGAGCGTCTCGGCCAGGTGGTCCAGGACCTCCTCCGGGGTGACGGGCCGGGGCCGCGCGCCCTCGTCGCCCGCGCGGAGCAGGTCGAGCATCGCGCGGGGCACGTCGTCCGCGCCGACCGGGGCCAGCGGGAGGAACCACACCCCGCCGGACGGGGTGAGCCGCCCGGCGACGGTGGCCGCCAGCCGGGTCTTGCCCGATCCTCCGGGCCCGTACAGGGTGACCAGCCGAGCGTGGCCGAGCAGGCCGGTCACGCGGCGGACGTCGTCGTCGCGGCCCACGAAGCTGGTGAGCGGGACCTGCGGGTTGCCGCGCGATCGGCGGGGACGGGCAGGTTCACCGCGCAGCACCGAAAGGTGGGCCTCCTGGAGGTGCCGCCCGGGGTCGCCGCCGAACCGGTCCGCGAGCAGGCCGCTGATCCGCTGGTAGGCGGCCAGCGCCTCGGCGCCCCGGCCGTTCAGCGCCAGGGCCCGGATCAGCTGGGCGTGCAGCCGTTCGCGCAACGGGTGCGCGGCGGTCAGCGCCTCGAGCTCGCCGGCCAGGTCCAGGCCGGCGCCCAGCGCGAGGTCGGCCTCGATCCGGTCCTCCAGGGCGGCCAGCCGGGCCCGTTCGAGCCGTTCGGCCTCGGCGGCGGCGAACGGCGCCTCCCCCACGTCCGCCAGGGCGGGCCCGCGCCACAGATCCAGGGCCTCGCGCAGGGTGGCGGCCGCCTCGGCGGGCCGGGACTCGGCGTGCGAGCGGCGGCCCGCGCGTGCCAGCCGCTCGAACCGGACGGCGTCGACCGCGTCCGGCTCGACGGCCAGCAGGTACCCGGCCGGGCCCAAGGTGAGCAGCCCGGGGTGGCCGAGGACGCGCCGCAGCCGGGACACCAGCGATTGCAGCGCGTGCAGGGGCTCCTCCGGCGTCTGGTCGCCCCACAGCGCCTCGGCCAGGGTCGCCGGCCGTACGGCACGCCCGGCGTCCAGCGCCAGCCGGGCCAGCAGGACGCGCAGCCGCGCGCCCCCCACCCGGTCCGGGCCCGAGCCGGTGTCCAGCACCAGGTGACCGAGGACGCCGACGCGCACCTGTGCTCCGGCGCCGTGCGGCTCGGTCGCGTGTGCCATGGCCGGGAGTCTGTCAGATTCCCGTGACGGCGCCGACGGAACCGGCCGATGCCCGTAGAGACGCCACCAGGGCGGTCCGGATTCCGGGGGACGGTCAGCGGACATCGCGCGCGACGCCGGCCGGATCTCAACCGGCGGTCAGCTCACCAGGGGCAGGAAGACCGTGTCGACGATCTCTTCGAGGACGTGGTCGGGCACGGGGGCGAAGGTCATGAGGATGTCGTGGCGCAGCAGGTCGAAGGGCAGGGACCTGACGCGCTCGGTGAGGCGTTCCGGTTTGACCTCGCCGCGGCCGACGGCGCGGTCCAGGAGCACGTCGACGGTCGTCCTGCGCCCCTTCAGCAGGGAGTCGCGCAGGTCGCTGGGGCTGGTCCCGGTCTGCTGGTAGTAGTCCGCCAGCTGCACGCTGATGACGGTGACGAGCTGGACCCGGGTGGCGTTGAGCTCGCGCATGAGGGTGAGGATGTCCCCCCGCAGGCTTCCCGTGTCGGGCAGCTCGACGCGGCGGTGGTCGCTCAGGGTGTGGAGGACGGCCGCCCGGACGAGCTCGTCGCGGTTGGACCAGCGGCGGTAGAGGACCGGAGGGCTGGTGCCCGCGCGCTGGACGACGGCGTCCATGGTGAACCTGGCGTAGCCGTTGTCGGTGAGCTCTTCCCAGGCCGCATCGAGGAGCGCCTTCTCCAGTGCCGCCCCGCGGCGCCGCTCGGGCATCCGCACCTCCTTGGATAGACTTGCCTATCTTATTCTAGCGCTCTACTGTGACAGCCGTAAGATAGGACTCTGTATCTTAGGTGGTTGTTCGTGAGCACTCCCAACGGTTCCGCGCCCTCGGCGGACGTCGACCCCGCCGTGTGGCGCATGGCGTTCACCATCATCGTCGGCGCCCTCGCCGTCGTCTTCGACACCACCATCGTCAGCGTCGCCCTCGACGACCTGGCCGGCGAGCTGCACGCCCCGCTGTCCACGATCCAGTGGGTGAGCACCGGCTACCTGCTGGCGATGTTCGTCACCATCCCGCTCGCCGGCTGGGCCCAGTCCCGCCTGGGCGGCAAACGTCTGTGGATCGCGTCCCTGGGCGTGTTCCTGCTCGGCTCGATCCTGTGCGCGCTGGCGTGGGACGCGCTCAGCCTCATCGCCTTCCGCGTCGTCCAGGGCATCGGAGGCGGCATCATGATGCCGCTCGTGGTCACGCTGATCATGCAGGCCGCCAGGGGCCGCAACATCGGCAGGGTCATGGCCACCATCACCCTGCCCACCGCGCTCGGCCCGATCCTCGGCCCGGTCCTCGGCGGCCTCATCCTGAACCTGGCCGACCGGCACTGGCTGTTCCTCGTCAACATCCCCTTCTGCGTCGTCGGTGCCTGGCTCGCCTGGCGCAACCTGCCCGACGACCGGCCGGCGGCAGGCGGCCCCCGCGCCCATCTGGACGTCGTCGGCCTGCTCCTGCTCTCCCCCGGCGTCGCCGCCGTCATCTACGGCCTCTCCCGGGTCGGGGGCAGCGCGGGCTTCGCCGCCGCCGAGGTCCTGGTCCCGCTGGCCGGCGGGATCGCCCTGGTCGGCGGCTTCACCGCCTGGGCACTGACCCGCACCACCGGCGCCCTGGTCAACCTGCGGCTCTTCCGCCACCGCGCGCTGTCCTCGGCCTCCGCCCTCGGCTTCCTGACCGGCGTCACCCTGTACGGGGCGATGCTGCTGCTGCCCCTGTACTTCCAGCAGGTCCGCGGCCAGGACGCCCTCGGCGCCGGGCTGCTGCTCATCCCGCAGGGCGTCGGCGCGCTCCTCGCGCGCACCCTGGCCGGCCGGTACACCGACCGCGTCGGCCCCCGCTGGGTCGCTTTGGCCGGGTTCGCCGTCGTCGCGGCGGCCACCGTGCCGTTCGCCTTCGTCACCGCCGGCACCGGCGAGATCCCGCTCATGGCCGCGCTGCTCGTCCGCGGCCTCGGCATGGGCACCGCCGTGATCCCGCTCGCCGGCGCCGCCTACTTCGGCCTGGAACACAAGGAGATCCCCGACGCCAGCATCATCACCCGCGTCGCCCAGCAGCTCGGCGGCTCGGCGGGCATCGCCGTCCTGGCCGTCGTCCTGCAGCACACCACCGGCGACGCCCGCACCCCGGGCGCCCTGGCCGCCGGTTTCGGCGGCGCCTTCTGGTGGTCGGTGGCCTTCACCGCCGCCGCCGTCCCGCTGTGCCTGCTCCTGCCCGGCCGCCCCAGGCCACCGGCCCCCGCCACCGCCACCGAACCCGAGCCCGCCGTCTCCGCCTGAGCCGTCAGGCGGGCGCGTTCAGGGAGGCCGGGACCGGCATCTGGAGGTGGCCGAGCAGGGCCGCGAGCTTGCGGTCCAGCTCGACGCCGACCTCGGCGATCTCGGGCCGGCCGAAGCTGGAGAACCGGGTGCTGGGCTGGTCCACGGTGAACCAGGTCCGGCCCTCCGCGTCCTCGTAGATCGCCGTCCGGAGCGGGGCGTACAGCATGACGGAGGCGTCGTGGTGGTACATCCGCTGGACGATCGTGTGGTTCCCCATCAGGTACTGCACGCAGCGCCGGTGCTCCCCGGCCAGCCCGAGGAGCGCGGCGAAGTCCCCGCTCCAGTAGATGAGGAAGTCGTGCGGGGCGGCCTCGGCGGTCGCCCGCAGGACGGCGTCCCAGCCGGCGGCCTCGTCGACGAGCCGCTGGAAGACGTCGATGTCGAACTCGGGCACCGCGCGCTCGTACCGGTCGCGGAAGACGTCGAACGGCTCGTCGGCGGCGACGGCCAGACGGTTCACCTCGTGCGGGACGCTTCGCACCCTGGCATCCATTTTCACGACTCCTCCGGACATGTCGGGACATGAGCGGAGCCGGGAAGCCCACGGATCATCCCAGATACATGTGACCCGTCCAGCGGCACCGGACACCCGTCCTGACGGACCCGTCGACGTCCGGTGCCCCATCCTTTCCCCTGGCCGGGCGGACCCGGCCCGGCGGGGAAAGGACCAGGCGGAGCACCGCACGCCAGGGCCGGGACCTCAGTAGTAGCCCTCGACCGGGACGCGCGCCTCCTCGAACAGGGCGGGACCGTCCAGGCGGGCGCCGGTGACGGTGACCGGCGGCTTGAGGGTGGTGAGCTGCTCGGTGGACAGCGCGAACACCACCCGGCCCAGGTGGGCGCGCTCGATGGCCCCCGCGCACATGCCGCACGGCTGGCAACTGGTGTACATGGTGGTGGCCGCCGCCGTTTCCGGGTCCAGCTCCCGGGCCGCCCACCGCGCCAGTTTCAGCTCGGGATGGGCGGTGATGTCCCCGTCGGTGAGCACCGTGTTGCGCTCCTCGACCAGCACCTTGCCCTCCGCGTCCGCCAGGAGCGACCCGAACGGCGGGTTGCCGCCCTCCCGGGCGGAACCGGCCAGCCCGATGGCCCTGCGCAGCAGAAGTTCGTCCTCGTTCGTCACTGGTGCTCCATTCGTGGGTGGTGAAGATCCTGGCCGAACCGGTCGGCCACCGTCGTGAGCATCCGCCACGCCTCCTGCGGGCGGCGGGTCTCCTCGGGGTCGCCGCCGAACGGGTCGAGCACGACGGTGTCGGAACCGAGCAGGCGCAGGCGCTCCAGGTCGTCGCCCACCTGCTCGATCGTGCCCTCCCCGGCGAGCCGCCCGGGCCCGGTCACCGGGGCGGCGGTGAGCCGCAGGGCGATGCGGGGCGTCAGCGCGGGGACCGGCCGGTCGTGCTCGCCGGCGATGGCCTTCAGCCGGACCAGCGCGTCCTCCAGCCAGGGCAGGGTGAACCGCAGCGGATGCCACGCCTCGCCCAGGAGCACGGCCCGGCGCAGCCCGGCGTCGCTGTTGCCGCCGACCCAGATCGGCACCCGCCCGCCCCGGTAGTCGTCCTGGTCCCGCCACGCGGCGCGCACCGCCCGCAGGTGCTCGTCGGTCAGCGCCCCGCGCCGCCGGAACGCGACCCCGAGCGCGTCGAACTCCTGCCGCGCCCACCCGACGCCCACGCCGAGGACCAGCCGCCCGCCGCTGAGGTCGTTGAGGTTGGCGGCCATCCGGGCCACGAGCAGCGGGTGGCGGTAGGGCACGATGAGCACGGTGGTGCCGAGCCGGACCCGGGTGGTGACGCCGGCCAGCCAGGACAGGGTGGTGAACGGCTCGTAGAACGGCGCCGGGTACTGCTCGGCCACGTCGGGGGTCACCGCGACGTGGTCGGAGACCATGAGCAGGTCGAACCCCAGGTCCTCCACCGTCCGCGCCCACTCGCGCAGCACGCCGGGGCCGGTACCGGGCCCGAAATTCGGGACGTTCACTCCGATTCGCACCCGCTCAGGCTATCGACCGATCATGATCTCCCGGAAGGAGCTTCTCCCGGCGTACAAGCGGTCCGGCCGTGGATGTGCCGGTATCTTCGCCGTATGACCGAGAGTCTTGACGCGACGGACTGGTCGATCCTCGTCGAGGTCCAGCAGGACGGGCGCATCCCCCTCACCGAACTGGGGCGGCGGGTGAACCTCAGCGCCTCGGCGACCACCGAGCGGGTCAAGCGGCTGGAGACGGCCGGGGTGATCACCGGCTACCACGCCAGGGTCGACCTGACCAAGGCCGGTTTCGCGGTGCTCGCGGTGGTGCGCCTGAAGTATCCCGGCAGCCGGCACCAGCCGCTGCACGCGCTGCTAGAGGAGCGTTCCGAGATCCTGGAGTGCCTGCGCACCACCGGCGACGACTGCTACACGCTGAAGGTCGCCGCGACCTCCATGGGTCACCTTGAGGAGCTCGTCAACGAGCTGGCCAGGTTCGGCAGCACCAACACCAGCCTGGTCTACAGCCAGACGCTGCCCTACCGAGGACCGCGGGGGCCCGTGGCCTCCTGAGGACCGGCGCGCGGCGCGCGCTCCGGCCGTAGAATCCGGCCATGCCGAGCCTTGGGCCCATGGAAATGATCTTACTGTTCCTGATCTTCCTGATCGTGGCAGGTGTCGTCGCCGGCGTCGTGCTGAGGGGCGCACTCAAGGGGGCCTCCGCGCCCGCCGTCCCGGCCGTCTCCACGCCCGAGGCGCTGCACCAGACGGTCACCTGGCTGGTGCGCGAAGGTCAGAAGATCCAGGCCATCAAGGAGATCCGGCAGTTCACCGGGCTCGACCTGAGGAGCTCCAAGGAGATCGTCGACGGCGTGGCCCTCGGACGCGACCTGTGGAGCCATCCCGCCATGTTCCGGTTCCGGCCCCTCCCCCAGGAGCTCGCCCCCGCCGACGCCACCGACCTCGCCACCCGCGTGCGCGGGCTCAAGGCCGCCGGCCAGACCGAACGGGCGATCTTCCTGGTCCGCGGCGAGACCGGCATGGACCAGCACGCCGCCGAGTCGTTCGTCCAGAGCCTCTGACCTCCGGCGCCCGGAGCCTCTGACCTCCGGGCCACCCGCCCATCAGCCCGACGCCGGCTTCGTCATGCCCGGCGACCTTCTCTAAAGTCTTTTATTCTTCCCTCGAATAGGGCAGTATAGGGAAGGAAAGAGCATCTGAGGGAAGGGGACGCGAGTGTCGCAGCCGTACTCGGTCGACCAGGTGGCGAACCTGCTGGGCCTGCACGTCAAGACGGTGCGCGGCTACGTGCGCGACGGGCGGCTGAAGGCGGTCCGCATCGGCAAGCAGTACCGGATCGCCCGCGAGGACCTGGACGCCTTCACCGGCCACCCCGTGGCACCGCCCGCCGCCGAGACCGCCAGGCGCAGGCGCCACGTCGAGGTGTCCGCCATCGTCCAGGTCGACGCCATCAGCGGCGAGGCGATGAGCCGCCTGAGCAACACGCTGCTGGCCGCCGTCAACGGCCGCCCGCAGGAGGACGGGCGCCTGCGCGTCGAGACGGTCTACGACGAGGAGCGCGCCGTCCTGAAGATCATCATCCTGGGCGGCGCCGGAAGCACCGCCGACCTGCTCAAGATCATCGAAACGCTGACGGGAGACACCTGATGACCGGCATCCACACCTCCGCCGAGGGCGCGCGCGTCCTCGAGCGGCGCTACCGCGAGTTCCTGGACCAGTGGCCGGTGCCCAGCGAGCACCTGCGCGTCCCCACCCGCGAAGGCGAGACCTTCGTGGTGGCCTGCGGGCCGGCCGACGCGCCCCCCGTGCTGCTCATGCACGGTTCGGGGGCCAACGCCGCGATGTGGGCGGACGACGTCACCGCCTGGTCGGAGCACCTGCGCCTGTACGCGGTCGACATGATCGGCGAGCCGGGCCTGTCCGCGCCGTCGCGCCCCCCGCTGGACTCCGGCGCCTACGCGCTGTGGCTGGACGACGTGCTGGCCGGCCTCGGCGTCGAGAGCGCGGCGCTGGTCGGGGTGTCGCTCGGCGGCTGGCTGGCGCTGGACTACGCCATCCGCCGACCCGGCCGGGTCGGGCGCGTGGCGGTGCTGTGCCCCGGCGGCGTCGGCGGGCAGAGGTACGGCGTGCTGCTGCTGGCCCTGCTGCTGATGCCGTTCGGCCGGTGGGGCAGGCGCACGACCATGCGGAAGGTCCTCGGCACCACCGGGCCCGCGACGCCCGAGGAGCGGGCGGTCGCCGACTACATGCAGCTCGTCGACCGGCACTTCCGGTACCGGCGCGACCGGCTCCCGGTGTTCACCGACGACGCCCTGCGCGGCCTGGCCATGCCGGTGCTGGCCGTCGCCGGGGGCCGCGACGCGCTGATGGACTCCGCCGGGACCCGCCGCCGCCTGGAGGAGAACGTCCCCCAGGCGACCGTGCGGTTCCTGCCCGAGGAGGGGCACCTGTTGCGCGGGCAGACCGGGCCCGTCCTGGACTTCCTGCTCGCCCCCGACGAGGCCGCCCGCCCGGTCTGAGGCGCCGGCGACCTGAGGCGCCGCCGCCGTGACGGCGACGGCTCTCCTGACCGGCCCGAGGCGCTTGACGGACCCGGGTTACGCGAAGCGCTTGACGAAGGCGAGCGCGGTGTCGGCGACCTCGCGCCAGCCGCTGTCGATGGTCAGCGCGTGCCCCCGCCCGGGGATCTCGACGATCTCGGTGACGGCCTGGTTGTCCTTCTGCTGCTTGTAGGAGGCGTTGGCGATCGACCACGGGACCGTGTGGTCCTTCTCCCCCGAGATGATCAGCAGCGGGCCCCGCGCGGGGTTGTCGGTGTCGACCTTGGCCTCGGTCCAGGGGTTGAGGTTCGCGGCGGCGGCCTGGAACAGCGGGGCGCCGGCCGCTGGCACCGCGTAGGTCTCGTACAGCTCCTTGGCCTCCTCCTCGGTCACCGCGTTGGCGAAGGCGTACCGGAACTGGTCGTAGGTGAGCGGCACGGCGCGGTGCCGGTTCGCCGGGTTGCCCAGCACGGCGCTGGAGGCGCGCAGCGCGGAGATCGGCAGCGGCAGCACGCCGCGGAACGGCGCGGGGTCGATCGCCACCGACACCGCCGACAGCCCGCGACCGGCGAGGATCTGGGTCAGCAGCCCTCCGAAGGAGTGCCCGACCACCACGGGCTTCTTCACCAGCTTGCCGATCAGTTCCTCGTAGTGGTCGGCGACCTGCCCGACGGTCTTGTTGGCGAACACCTCCGGGTGGGCGTTGGCCTCGGCGACCGTCTCGGGGTCGTCGGGCCAGCCCGGCGCGACCGGCGCGAACCCGGCCTCGGCGAAGACCGTGGCCCACCGGTCCCAGCTGCTGGGCAGCAGCCACAGGCCGTGGATGAACACGACCGGGGTGAGGCCCGCGGCGTTGGCGCTTTCGATCTGTTCGACGTCGTGTGCGGTGGTCATTGCCGGGGACTCCTTTGATCGCGGAACGGACGGACCCGTGGGACGGGCCCGTGCTCCGGCGGGCTGCCGCCGCCCACCCTAGCCTCGCCACCTGAACCCGAAGAGACCAGGTGGGCGCCCGTGACACGAGGTTCCCGAAGTGTTCACCGCCCCCGGCACGGCCCGGGTCCCGAAATACTCGCACGAGAGTACTCGTACTTGACTACCGCCGACTACTCGTGTTTGAGTACTCGCATGTCAAGCACCCGCCTGTTCATCCTCGGCGCCCTGGCCAGGAGCGGACCCATGCACGGGCACCAGATCCGGCAGAACGCCCAGACCGACCGCACCGAGCTGTGGGCCGACATCAAGGTCGGCTCCCTGTACGGCGCCCTGCACCGCATGGCCGCCGAAGGCGTCATCGAGGAGGTGCGCACCGAACAGGAGGGCAACCTGCCGGCGCGCACGATCTACGCGATCACCGAGGACGGCCACCTCGAACTGGCCGACCTGCGCACCGCCACCCTGCGCGACACCCGCCTGACCCCCGACCCCGTCGACCTGGCCCTGCAGCTCAGCCAGGACCTGCCCCCGGCGGAACTGCGCACGATCATCATGGACCGGCTCGCGGCCCTGACCGCCGAGGTGCAGAAGTGGGCCCGCCTGAAAGAGACGGCCGCCCCCCACCTGACGGCCCTGGAGTCACTCGGCCTGGAGCACTCCTTCATGCGCCTGCGGACCGAGGTGGCCTGGCACCAGCGACTGCTCGACGAACTCCCGCACGCACCCACCCCCACCGGCCAGGAGGCCTGACATGCCCACCCCACCAGAAGTGATCGTCATCGGCGGCGGCATCGGCGGCATGTGCCTGGCCCAGGGCCTGACGCGGGCCGGCGTCGCCGTGCGGGTCTACGAACGCGACGCCGAACCCCGCGACTGGGTGCGCGGCTACCGCATCCACGTCAACCAGATGGGCGGACGATCGCTGCGCCAGTGCCTTCCCCGCCCGCTGTGGGAGGCGTTCGTCGCCACCGCAGGCCACCCCGGACCCGGGTTCCGCTTCCAGACCGAACACCTCGAGGAACTGGTGTTCGTCGAGGAAGGCGTCATGAGCGGCGGAGCCACCGGCCCCGCCGACGTCCACCACGCCGCCAGCCGCGTCGTCCTGCGCAGGCTCCTCATGGCGGGCATGGACGACGTCGTCCACTTCGGCAAGACCTTCCAGCGCTACGAGACACGACCCGACGGACGCGTCACCGCGTTCTTCGCCGACGGCACCTCCGCCACCGCCGACGTCCTGGTCGGCGCCGACGGCGCCGGCTCCACCGTCCGCCGCCAGTACCTGCCGCACGCCGGGCGCGTCCTGACCGACGCGGTCGCGGTGGGCGGCCGGCTCCCCCTCACCCCGGCCACCCGGCGGTGGCTGCCGCCCGGCTTCCAGGAAGGGCTCAACCTGGTGCTCCCGCCGAAGGGGTGCGCCATGTTCACGGCCTCCTTCACCGGCAAACGGCACACCCTGGACAACCTCGGCGACGTCGCCGGCCTCGCCCCGTTCGGCCTCGACCTGCGCTCCCTCGCCGATGAGATGGAGGACTACGTCCTGTTCGCCGTCATCGCCCACCGCGACGCCTACCCGCGCGACGCCGCGACCCTCGACGGCGACGGCCTTAAGCGCCTGGCCGCCGCCCTCACCACCGGCTGGCACCCCGACCTGCGCAGGATGCTCGCCGAAGCCGACCCCGCCAGCGTCCAGCTCATGCCGTTCAAGACCTCGGTCCCGATCCGGCCGTGGCCGGCCACGAACGTCACCCTGCTCGGAGACGCCATCCACAGCATGACCCCCGCCATGGGCTTCGGCGCCAACGTCGCCCTGCGCGACGCGGCGCTGCTCGCCAGACACCTGGCCACCGTCCACCGCGGCGAGGACACGCTGGTCCCGGCCGTGGCCGCCTACGAGGAACAGATGCGCGACCACGGCTTCCGCGCCGTCCGCACCGCCGCCCGGCTCACCGAGTTCATGATCTCCGGCAACCCCGTGCTGCGGCACGCCGCCAAGGGCTGGTTCCGCGCCTGCGACCTCGCCGGCCCGTTGAAGCGGATGAGCTTCGGCGGCCTGTGGGCCGACGGCACCCCCCAGGAACCCGAACGCCTGCTCGCCGGACGCTGATCCGCGAGAACGGCTAGCGGCGAGGCGGTCGCGCGGAGCGGCCGTCGAGCGCCGCCAGGGCCTCGCGCGCCTCGTCGGCCCAATGCGCCGCACCCCACAGCTCGGCGACGGCGACCGACCGGGTGAAATGGCCGGCCGCCTCGTCGTCGCGGCCCAGCAGCAGGGCCAGCTCACCGAGGGTGTGCGCGACCGGGCGCAGGGCCAGCGACAGGCTCGTGACCCCGGCGGGCGGGCCGTCCCGGTGCGGCAGCAGGGCCGCGTACAGCTCCGCAGCGGCGTCCCGCTCGCCGAGCGCGACCACGGCCATCGCCCGCAGCGTCGCGAAAAGCGCGAAGAAGAAGTCGGGCCGGATCGCCACGGCCCGCTCGCGGACCCGCCGGGCCTCCTCGGTCCGCCCGGCGGCGGCCAGCGCCACGGCGAGCAGATCGGCGGCGAACGGGCCGTACTCCTCGAGCAGCGCACGGGCGGCGGGGACGACCTCGGCGAGGCGTCCGCGCGAGACCTCGACGGCGGCCAGCGCGAGCACGAGGTATCCGGCGGCGTGCAGCGAACCATGCCCGGCCATCCGCCCGGCCGCCTCGGTGTACAGCCGCTCCGCCTCGCCGAACCTGCCCTCGATGTGCGCGAACATCGCCAGCGCGCACTCGCACACACCGACCGCCTCGGCCATCCGGTAGGCGCGGGCCAGATCCAGCGTCTCGCCGATCAGCCGGCGCAGCTCCGGCACGTCGTTCATCGCAGCGGCCGCGTTCGCCCGCACCAGCAGCCCGGCCACCCGGTAGGCGGGCAGGTCGTGCTCGACGCCGATCTCGGTGAGCTCCAGGCACAACTCGGCCCGGCCGGGCAGCTCGAGGTCGTCCTGGTCGCGGGCCAGCGCCGCGATCGCCCCCGCCCTCAGCCGGGGATCGCCGAGGGTGGCGGACAGGGCGAGCGCCTCCTCGGCGGCGGCCCGCGCCGTCGGATCGGCCTCGCCCATCAGCTCATGGGTGTAGGCCTCCAGCAACCGGCACCGATCCGCAGGATCGAGATCGGGCCGCGCGAGCAGGCGGCTCAGCCGCCTCACGATGGGCCGGTCCACGACACCGTAGGGGCGGGTCTGCCACGGGGTCGGCTCGGTCCACGCCGTGAACGCGGCGATCATCAGGTCGTCGCGGTGAACCGACTCGGCGAACTCCACGGCCCGCCGCCGGGTCTCCCGGGCGGCCGCGACCGCGCCGGCGCGCACCTGGGCCCGCAGCAGCCGGCCGAGCAGGCCGACGCGCCCGCCCGGGTCGCGGTCCTCGGGGGGCATCCGGTCGAAGCCCGCCACCGCGTCGGTGAGCAGGGCGACCGCCACGTCATGGGCGTACCGGGCCTCGGCCGTCTCGGCGGCCCGCACGCCGTACTCCACGGCCTTGGCCGCGGTCGCCGCCGACGCCGCCCGGCCGTAGTGATGGGCCAGCGCCGCGAGCCCGGCCGGGTCCTCGCCACGTCCGGCGCGGTCCAGGGCGGCGGCGATCCGCCCGTGCATCCGGGCGGCCCGCAACCGGCTCACGTCGGCGACCAGCGTGTCCCGCACGAGCGCGTGAACGAACCTGACCCGGCCCGGACCGGGTTCGACCAGCAGCCCGGCGATGAGACCGGCCTCCAGCGCGTCCAGCACGCCGGCCTCGCCGATGTCGGCGGCGCCCACGAGCACGTCCACCTCCGCCTCCCGCCCGGCGACCGCCGCCAGCCGCAGCACGGCGACCACCGGCTCGGGAAGCCGGGCGAGCCGGCGCCGCAGCACGTCCCGCACCCCTTCCGGCACGTCGGACAGCGCCACCAGGGCGCCCTCGCTGCTCAGCAGCCGGGCGCTCTCGCGCACGTAGAAGGGGTTGCCGCCGGTCCGCTCGGCCAGCGCGGCCACGGTCGCGTCGTCGGCGGCGCACACCCCGCGGACCAGCTCGGCCACCTCCCGCCCGGGCAGCCCGGTCAAGGCGAGCCGCAGCGGCGCGGACCGGGCGAGGACGGCCAGGGCCTCGGTGAGGCGCCCGCCGACCTCGCCGGGGCGGTAGGCGGCCACCAGGAGGATCGGCGCGCGCACGTCGGCGGCCCCGCCCAGCATCGCCAGCGTCTGGGCGTCGGCCCAGTGCAGGTCGTCGAGGACGACGGCCAGCGGGCGCCGCCGGGCCACCGCCGCGAGCCAGGACCACACCGCCCGGTGGAGCCGGAACCGTCCTTCGGTGGGGTCGGCACCGCCCGGGCCGGCCGCGTCGGTCAGCAGCGGTGCGAGGTCGGCGGCGGCCTCCCCGGGCGGCGGCACGCTCCCGGCCACCTCACGCGCCACCTCGGCCCAGGCCCACGCCGGCGGGGCGCCTTCGGCGTCGGGGCAGCGACCGGTCGCGACGAGCCAGCCGTCCCGCTCCAGGCGCTCGGTCAGCCGTCCGAGCAGGGCGGACTTCCCCAGCCCCGCCTCCCCGGTCACCAGCGCGACCCGGGGCCCCGCGGTGATGACCGCCGCCGCGGCCGCGACCAGCGCCGACAGCTCGGCGTCCCGCCCGACGAACGGTTCCGCCGCCGGCGTGGCCGCGTCCCGGGCCTGCTCGCGCGGCGGCACGGGCGCGGTCGCGGTCGTGCTCGGGAGGACCGGTGGCCGCTCCCCCGGGCCCGGCACCGACGCGCGCAGCACCTCCATGCGCTGCGCCAGGATCGCCTCTTCGAGCGTGGCCAGCTCAGGGCCGGGATCGAGGCCGAGGTCCGTCGCGAACACCTCACGCGCGCGGCGGAGCGCCGCCAGCGCGTCGGCCTGCCGTCCGCTGCCCCACAGGGCCAGGGCGTGCAGCCGCCAGCCCTCCTCCCGCAGCGGCTCGTCGCGGGTGAGCCGCCCGGCCTCGGGCACCACCGCGGCGACGTCCCCCGCGCCCAGGCCGGCCGCCACGTGAAGTTCCCGCGCGGCCAGCCGCAGCTCGCCGAGGCGCGCCGTCTCGTCGGCGGCCCACGGCTCGTCGGCCACCTCGGCGAACGCCGGTCCCCGCCACAGCCCCAGCGCCTCGGCCAGCAGTGCCCTGGCGGCCACCGGGCCGCCGGCCGCGCGGGCCCGGCCCAGCAGGTCCTCGAAGCGCCAGGCGTCCACCGCCTCGGGCGGGAGGCGCAGCGCGTAACCGGGAGGCGCGCTGACCAGGAGCCGGGCGGGGGACCGCGGCGGCCGTCCCGGCTCCAGCAGCCGCCGCAGGTTGGACACGTACGCCTGCAGGGAGGTCACGGCCCTGGCGGGTGGTTCGCCGCGCCACAGGTCCTCCACCAGCCGGTCGACCGACACGACCTGCCCGCGCGCGGCCACCAGCAGGGCGAGGACCCCGCGCTGCCGCGGACCCCCGAGGGGGACCGCGACGCCGCCGGCCTCCGCCGCGAAGGAGCCGAGCACCCTGATCAAGACCATGACGCCGCACATCGTAGCCGCCCGGCCGGGGCGGCCCGGTTCCATGACGACTCCAAACGACCTCCAAGGCCCCCGGCGGAATCTGGTCCCAGCGCACGGAACCGACGAAAGGCAAACCCCATGACCATCGCCCGCGAGACCGTCGACACCCAGGAGATGGTGGTCGTCCACCGCGCCCTCCGCCGCGAGGCGCGGCTGCTCGCCGGCCTCGTCGCGGCGGTCGCCCCGGGCGACACCGGCCGCGCCCGGGTGCTCGCCGGCCACTTCGGCGACTACCGGCTCGGGCTGCGCAACCACCACGAGGGCGAGGACGAGCTGCTGTGGCCGCTCCTGCTCGCCCGGGTCGACCTGGACGCCGAGGTCGTGCTCCGCATGGAGGCCCAGCACGAGCGGATCGCCGCCACCCTCGGCACGCTCGACGCCGCCATGGCCGCCTGGCGGCGGGCCGCCGGAGCCGACGAACGCGACGCCCTGGTGGCCGCGCTCGTGCAACACCGGGCGGTGCTGGTGGAGCACCTCGACGACGAGGAGGACCACCTCCTTCCGCTCGCGGCGCGGCACCTGTCACCGAAGGAGTGGCAGGCCCTGGGCGAGCACCTGGTGGCCAACACCCCCAAGCCCACGCTGCTCACGCTCTTCGGCCTCGTGCTCGAGGACGCCGACGCCGGCGAACGGGCCATGATCCTCGCCGGTCTCCCCTGGCCTGTGCGGATGATCTGGCACGCCGTCGGCCGGCCCCGCCACGCCCGCCGCATGCGGCGCGTCCGCGGCTGAACCCGCCTCCCCGCCGAACCACCTTCCACCCAAGGAGAAGACCATGCTCACCCCCATCGCGTACGGCCTGGCCATCGCGCTCAACCTCCTCGTCGTCTTCATCGGCGCGCGGTTCCTGCTGGTGCCCGTCGCCGCGGCCGCCGGATACGGCGTTCCGGCCAAGCCGGACGGGGACTCCGCGTACCTGACCGTCAAGGGCGTGCGCGACCTCGGCTACGGCATCCTCGGCCTCGCGCTGCTGGCCTTCGCCGGCGCCCACGCCGAGGCATGGTTCATGCTGGTCGTCGCCCTGAGCCCCCTCGGAGACACCCTCATCGTCCTGCGCAGCGGCGGCACCAAGGCGGTGGCCTTCGGCATCCACTTCGCCACCGCCGTGCTCGTGCTGGTCGACGCCGCCCTGCTCTTCGCCCTCTGAACCCAGATCCCCCGGTACCGAAAGTCTGCAGTCGCGGCAGTAGACATTCCTGGTGCGTGGAAGTAGTGTTTCTGTGAGAGCAAAACACGTAAGCCAGCAAGAGCGAAGGAGAGTTGAACGCCATCAGGATCGCCCGTCGCCGGCTGATGTTCGCCGCACGGGTACCGCAGTCCCACGGATTGGAAGGTGGTCTACGGTCACGCTCACGCGATCCCCGCATCCCCGCCCCCAACGGGCGGCCGACGCGGACAAGACAGCTCGGCCTCCGGGCCGATAGATGGTGTTGAACCTCGTGGGGCCCCGCGCGCCCCCCCCCCCCGGGGCCCCTGCTGGCATTCCGGGAAGAGTGTCAGGAAGACTGTATGGACCAAGATCACCGGTTCGACGACGAGGACTACCCCGCCTACAGCATGGGCCGGGCCGCCGAGATGCTCGGCGTCACCCAGGCGTTCCTGCGCAACCTGGGCGCCGCCAAACTGATCGAGCCGCAACGCTCCGAGGGCGGCCACCGCCGCTACTCCCGCTACCAGCTCCGCCTGGCCGCCCGCGCCCGCGAACTCCTCGACCAGGGCACCGCCCTGGACGCCGCCTGCCGCATCATCATCCTGGAAGACCAGCTCGCCGAAGCCCAGCGCATCAACACCGAACTCCGGCGCGACCGCGACACCTCCTGAGGGACCTCGCAAGGCCGGTCGCCGATCAGGTACCGCATCGGACGATGCTTCCCCCCGCTCACTGGCAGCGGCTCACTACTCCGTGGTACCGTATAGTGGTACTCGGTGCCAAAGAGTACCAACAGGATCGAAGAGGACCACGATGGACGACCTGACGGAGATGCTGAAAGGCACGCTCGAGGGCTGCGTGCTCGAGATCATCGGCGGCGAGGAGACCTACGGGTACGCCATCACACGCCGGCTGAACGAACTCGGCTTCACCGACGTCGTCGAGGGGACGGTCTACACCATCCTGCTGCGACTGGAGAAGAACGGGCTCGTCAAGGCCACGAAACGACCGTCCGAGCTGGGCCCGCCGCGCAAGTTCTACACGCTCAACGACGCGGGGCGCGACGAACTCGCCGTGTTCTGGGCGAAATGGGAGTACCTCACATCACGGATCGCCAAGCTCAAGGAGGGCGGCAGATGAACCTGTGGGAGACCATGACCGGCAGCGATCTCACCAGGGAATACAAGGCCTTCGAAGCCCGGGCCGCGGTGCTGCCCGCCGACCACCGGGCGGCGTGGGAAGAGATCAAGGGCCATCTTTTTCCCTACGGGGACTTCACCGGCCGGAACCTGATGCCGATTCTCGACGGCGCCCTGGGGCTGCTCGAAGAGACCGCGGCCGACGGGCAGACCGTCCACGAGGTGCTGGGCGACGACATCGCGGGCTTCTGCGCGGCGCTGGCCGGCGGACGAGGAGCGCGGACCTATCGCGACCGGTGGCGCGACCAGCTGAACAGGAACGTCGCGAGGAAACTGGGCCGGCTAGGAGGCTGACGTGGGCATCCAGGACATCATCGAGGGCAAGAAGCAGTGGCGGGCGCACCTGGCACGGGTCAAGGCGCTCCCGCCGGACTACCAGATCGTCTACAAGGAGATCCAGAAGTACCTCTTCAAGATCGGACCGATCGGCCTGCTCGACGGGCCCCTGCTCCCGGGGATCGTCGACTTCTTCGAGGAGGGCGTCGCGACCGGCAGAGGAGTCCTGGAACTCATCGGCCCCGACGTCGCCGGCTTCTGCGACGACCTGATCAAGGACTCGCCCACCTACGCGGAGATCTATCAGAAGTCCATCAGCGGGAAACCCGGCACCGCCGAGAAGTGACCCGTACCACCGGGAGAGGGGGGTCGAGCAGCAACCGAACGGCCAGCGGCGTTAGCGAGCCGCCGCGGCCGGAGTCACCGCTGGAACGATCCATGTGCGGCCGCTCGGAAACCGACCTAGCATCCCGGGAACGACCGCCGCCGCGAAGGGCCACGACGCGACGGCGGTCTGTTGTCATCCAGTCAGCAACCGAAGGAGCAACGTGACGATTCTAGTGACAGGTGCGACCGGGAACATCGGCCGCCGTGTAGTGGATCAGCTGGTGGGTGCCGGTCAGCGGGTGCGGGCCATGACCCGCGATCCGCGGGCCGCGCGCCTCACCGACGGGGTCGAGGTGGTGTACGGGGATTTCGAGCGGCCTGAGACCTGGCCGGACGTGCTGGACGAAATAGAGCGCGTCTACCTGTTCCCCTTCGCCTATGTCGCCTCGGAGCCCGGGGCCGGGTTCGTCGGACAGGCGGCGAAGGCGGGTGTTCGCAGGTTCGTGGTGCACTCCGCCGCGGCGGCTGGATTCGCCCCCGGTGACGAGCCGGGTGACCGGAGCCTCAGCCCGCTCCGGCGCCACCTCGCCGAGGAACGGCAGGCTCATCGAGAGCTGGAGCTGATGGTGGAGGCCACCAACGCCGAATGGACCCACGTGCGACCGGGGCTGCTCGCGGTCAACGCCCTGGGATGGGCGGAGCGGATCCGCGCCGAGCTGGTGGTGCGTGAACCGTACGGCACCGCCGGATATCCGCTGGTCCACGAGGCCGACATCGCCGAGGTGGCGGTCGCGGCACTGCTGGGCGACTCCCACGCCGGCGCCGCGTACACGATCACCGGTCCGGCGAAGATCTCGCAGGCCGAGCAGGTGAAGGCGATCGGCAGGGCGATCGGGGAAGAGATCCGCTTCGAGGAACTGACACCGGAGCAGGCCCGCGAGCGGTGGCTTCAGGACGGTCACCCGCCGGAGATGGCCGACTGGCGGATCGAGTTGCTGGCCGCGGCGGTCGACGGGCCGGGATCGCTCCCGCCGACCACCACCTTCCAGCAGATCACCGGACGCCCCGCGCGTACCTTCGCGCGGTGGGCCCTCGACCACGCGGCGGACTTCCGTCCGGCCGGACGTACGGAGGAGGCGGCATGACGATCCTGGTGACCGGAGCGACCGGTCTGGTGGGCCGGGAGGTCGTCGGCCAACTGCTGAAGGCGGGTCACGATGTGCGCGCACTCACCCGCCGGCCCGTGGCCGCCGGGCTGCCCGAAGGGGTCACCGTGGTCGAGGGCGACCTGGAGCGGCCCGAGTCACTGCGGGCCGCCCTGCGGGGCGTCGAGCGGATGTACTTGTTCCCCGTTCCGCACGCGGTCTCCGACGTCGTCGCGATGGCGAAGCGGGCCGGCGTCCGGCGGGTGGTGGTCTTGTCCGGAGCGGAGGCCGACAACGACATGTTCGGGAGCGGCTACCGAATCGTCGAACGGGCGGTGGAGGAGTCCGGGCTTGAGTGGACGCACCTGCGGCCGGGTGAGTTCGCGGGCAACTGGTTGGACTGGGCGCAGCGGGTGCGTACCGAGCGGGTGGTGCGCCGGCCCTACGGCGGCGCGGTGACCCAACCCACCCACGAGGCCGACGTCGCCGCGGTGGCCGCCACGGTCCTGGCCGAAGACGGCCACGCGGGCATGACGTACACCTTCGCCGGACCCGAGGCGCTCACCGTGGCCGAGCAGGTGAAGGCGATCGGGGTGGCGATCGGGCAGGAGATCCGATTCGAGGAGCAGGATCCGACACAGGCCCGCGACGGGTGGATTCAGGATGGTTATCCGGCGGAGGTCGTCGACGTGCTGTTCGGAATGTGGGCGGAGTCCGCACGCGGCCCCGCACCCGTCGACGAGGAGCGAGCCGCCGTCGTACAGCGTCTCACCGGCCGTCCCGGTCGCACCTTCGCGCGGTGGGCGGCGGATCATGCGGCGGACTTCGAACAGCCCATTCCATAGAAAGGGCCATTTCTCGATCGACGCCACCTGAACTCCCGTCAATCACCACCAACCAGCTCGAGCCGACAGCGTGAGGAGGACAACCAGGCCCGGCGCTCGGGTCGCCGTCACCAGGGGTGATGTAGCTCTGCGTGATCATTGTTCGGGTCGTTCGTGGGATGGATGGCCAACTTGGGGCGGACATATGTAACTGAGTGTTTTATCTCAGGTACGCTACGTCGCGATCACGCCTCGGAGGGCCGACGGTGGGAGACGAGGACAAGCTCGCCGACTGGCTGGCCACCAAGATCTGTCCGGTGGAGATCTCGCGGGATCGGCTGCGCGGCGCGTTGTTGGCGCGCTGCCGGCGAAGACCGGATCGAGCCGCCGAAGACGACCCGGATTGAACGCGTGCTGGGTGCGGCCGAGGCGATGTTCGAGCGGAACTTCACCGCCACGACTGTGGAACGCCTGTCGTTCGAGTCGGTCGGAAAGCTGGAAGAGCTGATCGTCGCCGACGTTCCCCCGGTTGGCGTCCCGGTCGCCGGAGAGGATGCCCCTGCAGGGGACTGAGCCTGCGGTGGCCAGTGGCGGCTGGCGCGCGTTCTTGCAGGAGCTGAAGGAGGATCCAGGATCGTTTCAGCTGGACACGTTGCTGGCGGAGATCGTGAAGTTGGAGCGGGTGAAGGCGATCGGTCTGCCGGCCGCGTTGTTTGAGGGGGTCTCGGAGAAGATCGTGGCGGGCTGGCGGCCCGGGCGATGAAGATGTATCCCTCCGATTTCGAGGCGGCGGCGGCGCCGGTGCGCATCACGCTGCTGGCCGCGTTGTGCCAGGTGCGGCAGGCCGACATCATCGCCGAGGCCAAGGCGAACGAGAAAGAGCTACGCACCCGGGTGCGAACCAAGCAGCGCGGCTCCTACTCCCATCACTACCGGCGCGGGCTGCCCAAGCTGCTCAAAGCGGTGACGTTCGGGTGCGGCAACGAGGTGTTCCGGCCGGTGATGGACGCTCTGGCGCTGCTGAAGCGCTACGACGCCGGTGGTGTTCTTCTTCAGCCCCTTGTCAGCCGGTCCAGCGCCGCCGGCCCTGGGCAAGCAGATCGAGCCGGAGAACCTAGAGGCGCTGAAGAAGGAGATCGCCCGCCGATGGGGCGTGATCGACCTGCTGGACCTGATTAAGAACGTCGACCACGCCACCGCCTTCACCGGCGAGTTCACCTCCTCGATGATCGAGGGCCTGCTGCGCCATCTGACGTCTGCCGAGGTCGACCGCCAGTACACGGCCCTTGAGCAGCAACCGAACGGCCAGTCACGTTAAGGAGCCCGGCGGGCGCCTCTTATCGTGACTGGCCGTTCTGATGCGGACGGCGTCCGGGCGGGACGCAGATCTTGTAACGGTTCGGTGGCTCGGGGTTGATTACCGGTGGGTCGGGGTTGGTTACCGGTGGGTCGGCCCTACTTTGCGGCGTATGCCTGTGGAGTTCTTGACTGATGATGAGGCGGCGGCGTACGGGCGGTTCGCGGGGCCGCCGGCGCAGGCTGATCTGGAGTGGGTGTTCTTTCTCGATGACGAGGACCGGGCGCTGGTCGGGCGGCGGCGCGGCGAGCACATGAAACTCGGGTTCGCGCTCCAGCTGGTGACCATGGCATCGGCGGCGGCTCGATCCTCGGCCCGATCCTCATCAGCCGTGGGATGCCGATGGCCACGGTCGCGCCCGCCGCGCTGGCCTCGATCGCCGGAGCGCTCACCTACGGCTTGCTCTCCCTGACCACCGGCGGCGACATCGCCCCCGACTGGACCCTCGGCATCGCCTGCGGAGCAGGCGGACTACTCGGCGGTTACCTCGGAGCCCGCCTCTAGCCCCACCTCTCCGAAACCGCCCTCCGCCTCCTGCTCGGCGGCCTGGCGATCGCCGTCGCCAGCCTCTACCTCGCCCAGAGCCTCACCTGACACCGGCGACGACCACTCCCCGTGACGACCTCGGTCTCAACCACAGCCAAATAGGCGAGTGTTGATTACGCGGGGTCGCCCCAGTGACACCCCTGCTGGACCGGGCGATGGAGCACGACTCGCCGACGCTGTTGTTCAACCTGGCGCGCGAGTACCTGATGGCGGTCACGGTGATCCGGCCCGGCGCGCTGGTTCTGGCCACGTTGGGGTGCCGTCAAGAAAGGTGTCACCGGCCGCGACTGCGAGAGAAGACACAGGTCAGCGGCTTGTATCGAGGAGCTGCGATGGGGTCGATGGGTCGATCCCGCAATACCCCTGACCCGTGTGATCAGGTGAGCACCGGGAAGTTGCTGCGGAACACTCCCCGGGGGTCGCGCCGCTGCTTGATCTCCCGGAGCCGGGCCAATGTGCCGGGGGTGAAGGCGGTCGCGGCTGTTTCTCCGGGGGCCAGGTAGGTGTAGGGCTTGCGCCCGCCGAGGTAGGGAGCGAGGGCCTGGGTGATCTCCTGCCGCCTGGTGCGGATCGCGGTCGCGGCGTGTGGTGTGGACGGCACGCCGAACAGGTAAAGGGAGTAGGGCTCGGTGAGAGCTCCCGCGGGGCTGTCGGAGGGCTGGGCCAGCGCGCCGCCCAGGTGCCGGATCTGCACGCTGAGCAGCGGGTCGATGGGTGCCGACAGCAGGGCTTTGGTGGCGATGTCATCCAGATCGGTCAGCAGTTCACCGTGGGACAGGCCAGGCCCGGGGTCGGTCGGCTCGGCGGTGATGGCGCCCAGTTCGGCCACCGGCAGGGGGGCGCGGCTGTCGGAGATCAGAGCGGTGATCCGGTCCAGGGGACGCAGGAGCGCCCGCCCCTCGGCCTCATCGCCCAGGTAGGTGACGTCCACGGCGACCAGTGGCGGTGATCCGGGGAACTGCAGCAGGTCGTACCAGGCGGTGAGCTCCTCGGGTGCGGTGGCGGTGATCTCCCGGAACACCTCCAGCACCTCCGGCGCCCGCTCGGCGGGCCACAGCACGCGCCCTCCGTAAAGGCGGGGCGCCGGGTGCAGGTCAAACTCAATCGCGGTGACGAGCGCGAAGTCGCCGCCGCCACCCCGCAGCGCCCAGAACAGCTCGGCGTCGGAGTCGGCGGTGACCCGGGCCCGGACGCCGTCGGCATCTACGACCTCGAAGGCGGTGACGCTGTCGGCGGCCCATCCGTGCTTGCGGCCGAACCAGCTGAGGCCGCCACCGAGGGTGTAGCCGGCCACGCTGACCACCGGGGAACTGCCCGGCAGCCCGGTCAGGCCGTACGGCCCGGCGACGGCCTGCACCTGCCCCCACCTCACGCCCGCGCCGACGCGGGCGGTGCGCGTGTCCGGGTTCACCCGCATCTGGTTCAGCCGCCCGGTGCGCAGCAGGATCACCCCGGCCACGTCGCCGGTGGCGCCGTGGCCGCTGGGCTGGGCCGATATCGTCAGCCCGGCGTCGCGAGCGTATTGGACCAGGGCCACCACGTCGTCGGCGTCGGCGGCCTCGACCACCGCGCCCACCGGCTGCTCGACGGCCAGGTTCCACGGCCGACGGACCCGCTCGAAGCCGTCGTCGCCGGCCAGCAGCACGCGGCCCCGGATGATGGACCGCAGGTCGTTGAGGTTGCTCATGATCTTCTTCTTTCGTGTGTCGGAGACGAGGCCAGTGGGGCCGCGGAGGGAATCAGGCCACGATCGAGCTCGCGTCGGCGGCATTGCCGGGGAAGGTGCCGGCGGTGGCCCGGCGGGCGGGGGTGAAGCCGAGAGCGATCAGGGCGGTGACGGCGATACCGGCGGCGGCGACGAAGACGGCGGTGCGCAGGCCGTCAGTGGTGGCGGCGCGCAGGGCCTGGCCGGTCAGGCCGTGGGTTCCGGCATTGGCGACGGCGACCAGGACAGCCAGGCCGACGGCGCCGCCGACCTGCTGGGCGGTGGAGGCCACTCCCGAGGCGATGCCCTGCTCGTGTGGAGCGGTCGCGGCGGTCGCGGCACCGAACATCAGCGTGTAACCCGCGCCCTGGCCCAGGCCAAGGATCACTAGGCCCGGGATCAGGGCGGTGTAGGAGGCGCCGGAGGCCAGGGTCGCGCCGACCCACAGCGCGCCCAGCACGCCGACGACCAGACTGGCGATCATGGTGGTGCGGGCGCCAAGTGCGGTCGACAGTCGCCCGGCGCTCTGCGACCCGGCGACGATGGCGGCCATCGGGATCAGGAATGCCAGGCCGGTCTGCAGCGCGCCGTAGCCGTGCACCACCTGGAAGTAGACGGTCAGGAAGTACAGCAGGGTACCGAAGGTCCCCATGTAGAAGAAGGTGACGAGCACCCCGGTGCCCAGGTCACGACCGCGCAGCAGCCGCAACGGCAGCAGGGGATCGTCGCTGCGCCGCTCGATCGCGACGAACGCGGCCAGCAGGATCACCCCGGCCACCGCGGCGACGACAATGCCCGGGGCGGACCAGCCCGACTCGGGCCCTTGCACGAGGGTGAACACCACCAGGGTGATGCCGGCGGTGGCGGTCAGTGCGCCCGCCAGATCGAACCGACGGCCGGGCGCCCGGACCGAACCGGCCGCGACGCCGGGCGTGATCAGCGGGAAGGCCAGCAGCGCCGCGACCGTGGCCAGCGGCACGTTGACGTAGAACACCGCCGGCCAGCCGAACGCCTGGGTGAGCACTCCGCCCAGCAGTGAACCCAAGATCATGCCGCTTCCTCCGGCGGTGCCCCACACTGCGAACGCCCGGTTGCGCTCACGGCCCTCAGCGAAGCCGGAGCTGACCAGTGTGAGGGTGGCGGGGAACAACAGCGCCCCGCCCAGACCCTGCACCACCCGCGCGGCCACCAGCGGCCCGGGCGAGGTGGCCAGTCCCCCCGCCAGCGACGACACCGCGTACAACGTCAGACCGAGGACGAACAGCCGGCGAGGCCCGAACAGGTCACAGGCCCGCCCACCCAGCAGCAGGAATCCACCGAAGGCGACCGCGTACGCGCTGATCACCCATTGCAGGGTCTGCGCTGAGAATCCCAGGCCGTCGCCGATCTCCGGCAGTGCCACGTACACGATGTTGTAATCGATGGAGATGATCAGCTGGGCGAACGCCAGCAGCGCCAGGGTCAGCCCCGGACGCCGGAACCGAACTTTCGTTACCTGGGTGTCAGACATGCGAGAAATACCTCCGTAAAGCCCTGTGAAGCCGGGGGTGGTGCGGTCAGGCCCGCTCGTCGGTGCCGGGCACCTTGGCGGTGCTGATGGCGATCCGGTTCCAGGTGTTGATGGTGAAGATCAGGGCCAGCAGACGGGCCAGTTCCTGCTCGTCGAAGTGCCAGGTCGCCCGCCGGTAGACCTCCTCCGGCACGCCGTCCTGGGAGATGAGGGTCACGGCCTCGGTCAGGGCCAGCGCCGCCTGCTCCTTGTCGGTGAAGAAACGCGCGGCGTCCTGCCAGACGGCGACCATGTGCAGCCGCTCCTCGCTCTCGCCCGCCTTGCGGGCGTCGGTGGTGTGCATGTGCAGACAGTAGGCGCACTTGTTGAGCTGTGAGGAGCGGATCTGCACCAGCTCCACCAGGGCCGGGTCCAGGCCCTCACGGGCGGCGGCGTCGAAGCCGATCAAAGCCTTGAAGACCTTCGGAGCCGACTTGGCGAAGTTGACCCGAGATGCGTTGTCGTTCGTCATGACCATGAATCTATGGCCGTGATCGACCGGGTATAGGGTGCAATCCCATGGCAGAATCCTGGGTCAATTCGGCGGAGCGGATCGGTGCCGACCTGCACCTGGAGCTTTCGGGCCCGGGAAGTCGCCGCACCGTCCTCACCCGCGCGCTACGCGAGGCGGTCCGGGCCGGGAGGCTGGCACCCGGCACCCGATTGCCGCCCTACCGCTCGCTGGCCGCCGATCTGGGACTGGCCCGCAACACCGTCGCCGACGCCTACGCCGAACTGGTCGCCGAGGGCTGGCTGACCGCCCGCCAGGGTTCCGCGACCCGGGTCGCCCAGCGTCCCCGGACGCAAAGGCCCGTACGCGTACCGGCGAAGGCTCCGGCGGGCCCGTCCGACCCCGAGCACAACCTGCGCCAGGGCCAGCCGGACGCTGCGTCCTTTCCCCGCGCCACCTGGCTCGCCTCCGCCCGCCGCGCGCTGAACACCGCTCCGAACGAGGCATTCGGGCCCGGCGATCCACGGGGCCGGCCCGAACTGCGCCGCGCCCTGGCCGACTATCTGGCGCGGGTGCGCGGGGTGCGCACCGACCCCGACCACATCGTCGTCTGCTCGGGCTTCGCTCACGCCCTGCGGCTGCTGTTCGGTGGCCGGGTGTTGCGTGGCCCGTTGGCCGTGGAGTCCTATGGCCTGGCCTTCCACCGGTCCATCCTCACCGCGGCCTCGGTCCGCACGCACCCGCTGACCGTCGACGAACACGGTGCCCGCACAGCGGAACTGCCCACGGCCAGGGGCGTCAGTACCGTGCTGCTCACCCCCGCGCACCAGTTCCCGAGCGGCGGGCCGCTGCGCCCGGAACGGCGTGCGTCCGTCATCGACTGGGCCCGCACCGGCAACGGCCTGATCCTTGAGGACGACTACGACGGGGAGTTCCGTTACGACCGCCAGCCAGTGGGCGCGGTGCAGGGACTGGACCCCGACCGCGTCCTCTACATCGGCTCGGTCAGCAAGAGCCTGTCACCCGCCGTGCGCCTGGGCTGGATGGTCCTGCCCGGCCACCTCGTGGACGAGGTCCTGAGAGCCAAGGGCGAACGGGAGGCCTGGGCAGGGGTGCTGGACCAGCTCACCCTCGCCGACCTCATCGACACCGGCTCCTACGACCGCCACATCCGCCGGATGCGGCAACGTTACCGCCGGCGCCGCGACCAGCTCGTCACCACGCTCGCCGAACGCGCCCCGCACATCACCCTCACCGGCATCGCGGCCGGTCTGCACGCGGTCCTGCGCCTTCCCGGCGGCACCGAGCAGACCGTCGTCAAGGCCGCCGCCTGGCAGGGAATCGCCCTCGACGGCCTGTCCGCCTTCCGTCACCCGGCGGCCACCATGCCCACCGCCGACGGACTGGTCGTCGGCTACGCCACACCGCCGGAGCACGCCTACGGCGCGGCGCTGGACGCACTGTGCCGAGCCCTGCCACCCGAACGGTGAACCGTCCGAGCGCCCGCACTGGATAGAGCTGCGGGCAGCGGTCAGCGAACGTCTGCGAGGTGGCCGCGGGCCCATTCGGCCAAGGACGACGAACACCCGCGTGAGCCCCATAGCGGGGCTACCGGACGGTATGCCCGACTCGTGACGATCACGAACCGCAACCGTGATCTACCCCGGAGCTACTTTGGGGCTGGGGTCACGTTCGGGAGAAGACCCCCGGATCGTGCTGGCCCACGACCTGGCCCGCGGGAAGCTGCGCCGGGTGACCCGCTGGGAGTGGTTGACCGGCATCACCGACGACGAACGCGAGCAGCTGCGTCGCGAACTCGACGACGATGCCTGACGAAGGCCTACGCCTGATAGAGACTCAAGTCCCTGAACCTGCTGCAGGAGTGGTCGCACGGCATGCTGACACGACGCACGTTCATCGCCCTGTCCGGTGCGGCCCTGACCGCGCACGCCTGGCAATGGATGGACGCTCCGACCCCCACCTTGGCCGCGGTGGCCCGCGACGCCGGGCCCGTCTCCGAGGAGGTCCTGGCCCTCGTCGAAAGCATCGTGACCGGCGCCCAGCGGTTGAATGAGCAGCAAGGCAGCGCCGCCGCCGCGTTCGTCGCCGATCAGTTCGCCTGCGTCGCGGGGCTTGAGCTGCAACCGACCGGAAAACGGCGTTAGTGGGTTCGGCCGGACGGAACGAAAAGCGGCGCTAAGGGCACGTGATCATGGTTCTTAACGTGACTGGCCGTTCCGATGTGCTGGACTCCCCGCTGGACGGGGTGATGCAAAGGTCCTTAGCGAGCACCGTGACCTGCGAGAACAGGCCTCCGGTCGTTACCATGGCGCGAGATGCCGGACTAATCCCGTGACGTTCAAGTCCGAAGCCCCTGCCCGTGACGGCCAGGAGCAGGCGGCCCGCCGCAGTGGGCTGACCTGGGTCGATGGGGCTTAGCGCCACTTTTCGTTCCGATGTTCCTCAACCCCCGGGTGGTGCAAAACCGGTAGAGCGGCAACGGGAGGTCGGCGGCCGCGGTGGCTATGGTGGTGGCCTGCCGCTCGATCTCCCGGTTGATGTTGCCCAGGCCCGCGAGCGGCCCGTTGTGGATCAGCTCCACCTCGGGGACGAGGCCGGCGTTGATCGCTGACTCCAGGTAGTTGCGGGCATCCGGCAGTGAGCCCTTGCGCTCCTTATCGGTCAGCTCCTCCTAGGTCGGGCAGAGGGCTCCTTCGTGGGCAAGCTGCTGGCGGGCCTTGGCCAGGGCCAGGACGCGCGGGTCGTCGAGCGGAATCTGAGGCAGCGGCATGGAGCTCTCCTCAAGGAGTCGGGGGCTGGTCAGCGGGGTTACCCTCGGTGACCGCGAGGGTCTTGTGGACGACGCCGACGGAGACTTTGACTCCGGCGGCGATGGTGCGGATGGATTCGCCGCGTTCGCGGCGGGCGAGGATGGCGGCGCGTTTGTCGTCGTCGACCACGGGACGGCGGCCGCCGACCCTGCCGCGTTTGCGGGCGGCCTCCAGGCCGTTCTTGGTCTTGCGGGTGATGTCGCGGCGGCGGTCTTCGGCCAGGGCGAGCGCGAGATCGAGGATCAGGGAGCGTTCGGTGTGCTCGCCGGCCGCGATGCCCTCTAGCACCTTGACGCCGACGCCGCGCTGGAACAGGTCGTTGAGGACGATCAACCCTTCCAGCAGGTTGCGGCCGAGACGGTCGACCTCCTGGACGGTCAGCAGGTCGCCGTCACGGATGTGGGACAGCGCGTTCAGCAGCGCGGGCCGGTCGTCGGTGGCAAGCTTTCCGCTGATCTTCTCCTCGAAGATCTTCCAGCAGATGGGGTCGAGGGCGTCGTGCTGCCGCTGGGTATTCTGCTTGTCGGTGCTGACCCGGACCAGGCCGATGAGCGCCATCGAAGACCGCCCTCCGTTCATCAAACGTACTGTGCGCGGTAGCTGAACGCTACTGGAAAATGAACGGCAAGATGAACGCTTTGGCGAGGCGCGGTGGCCCGTCCGGGCACGCTCCCGTCGGCGTTCATCAGACGTTCGTTAGACGAACGCCCAGGCGGCCCGTTGGCGGTCAGATCTCGTCGTCGTCTCCGGCGGCGTCCGGATTGCACGGTCTTGAAGATCCGGCCGTAGGAGGCGATCGCCTCGCCGAGCGCGGTGGGGTGGCCGTCGCGCTGGAGCATGGTGACGACGTCGTAGGCGCGCACCGTGCCGGTGTAGATCGAGGCGACCACCCGCAGGATGTCCTCCCAGTTCCTGCGGATCTTCCGCAGGTCGATCCTTCCGCGGGCGAAGGTACCCAGCGGCCCGTAGCCGGCGGACGGGCTGATCCGCCAGCCCTTCTAATCGGGAAGGTCCGCCAGCGCGGGCCGGTAGGAGATCCCGAGCAGCTCCAGCAGCCCGAAGACGAGGTCGCTGTAGGAGCCGGTGTCGGACACGACGATCTCGGGCAGGTCGCCGCCGTCCAGGCCGAAGATGACGTCGACCATGTGCAGGGAGTCCAGGATCGTCCCCGACACGACCTTCGCCCCACGTCCCATGCCGCGGTCGTTTACTGCGTTCAGCCAGGTCATGCCGCGCTTGGAGCCGAAGTACTTGCGGTTGGGGCGGGCGAAGGCGGCCGGGACGGGGACGACGAACCGCATCCCGTCGACCGCGGCGACCAGCCCGCCGCCCCACGCCTGGGCTAGCGGCAGCCCGGCCTGCTTGTCCACCAGCGGCGCGTTCGCCAGGCTGAGAGTCTCGGGCCGGAAGTAGTTCTGGTAGACGTGCGACAGCCGCGACCGTTCCAGGGCCTCGACGCCCTTGGACGCCTTCCAGCAGCTCAGCCTGAGGATTACGCCACTTGGTGGAGGCGTCGGCGTAGATCTCGCGGCGCTTGAGGCCGCGCCAGAACCGCTCCAGCACACAGAAAGCGTAGGCGTGCCGGTTCACCGCCCCGTCCTCGCGGACCGGATGGCCGAACACCAGGCGCTTCCACGGGCCGTTCACCACCTCGGCGTCGACCAGGCGGCCGGGAACCAGCGGGGCGGGCAGCCGGCTGCGATGGGCCAGCACGTCCGGCAGCGCCTTCATCGCCTCCAACACGGGCACACCCTCGGCGTTCGCACCAAAGGTGATCACCTCGGGCAGCACCTTCAAGAACCCCGACACGGTGGTGTAGCGGCCGACCAGCTCGGCCCGCCAGTCGTCGGGATCGGCGGCATCCGCCGGCGGCACACTCTCGTTCACCAGCACCAGCGCGGCCCGCAGGTCAGCGCGGGAGATGACCGTCTCGATCGCCTCCCACACCTCCGCGACCCGTACCTCCTCTTCCGGCCCGCCCCAGCCGTCGGAGGAAAACAGCGCCTCCACCGCGACCGCCAGCCGAGCGGAGGCCTTGGCGAGCTTGGGGCCCCTCGATCTCCGCCATCTGCTCCAGCGCCTTGACGATCGTCGGGCCGGAGGCCCGTGGCGGCACCCCCTTGCGCCACCGCTCCAGATCCGACACCCGCGACCCCGGCGGCACCTCCAGCAACTGGTCCAGGACGTACCGCTGACCGACCGTCAGCAGCCCCTCCAGCGCGCCCCACAGCCGCTTGGTCGTGTCATCGCGGACCCTCGCGACCAGCCGAGCCAGCGTGGTCACCCCCGGCAGCAGCACCTTCCGCTCCCGCAGCCACCCCACCCCGTCGGTGAAAATCGCCTTCGGGCCGTCGCCCGATGTCCACGACCGGGCCGCCACCCACGCCACGAACTCCGGCTCGACCGAGGCGAAGTCCTTCCACTGGTAAACCTGCCGAATCTCCTGCTGATGATCGAACGGCGTCGGTCGCCGCTCGGTGTACCGCTTCACCTGCGACGGGTCCTTAACCCCCAGCTGCTCAGCCACGAACTGGCCGTTCGGTTGCTGCTCAAGGCCCTACACCGATACGCACGGTGCATCGATCGTGGGCTTCGCGTTCTCGCACTTGCTGGACTTCAAGCTGCTGCCCCGGCTGAAGAACGTCGGCTCGGCCCGCCTGTACCGGCCAGGCCTGGCCGAGGGCGAGGCCTGGCCGCGGCTGGAGGAGGTGCTGTCGGCAAAAACATCGACTGGGAGCTGATCGCCAACCAGTACGACCAGATGATCAAGTACGCGACGGCGCTGCGGCTGGGCACCGCCGAGGCCCACCAGATGCTACGGCGCTTCACCCGTGGCGGCCCCAAGCACCCCACCTACCGTGCCATCGAGGAACTCGGCCGGGTGATCCGCACCATCTTCATCTGCGACTACCTGGCCGACGAAGAACTGCGCCGCGAGATCGGTGAGGGCCTCAACGTGGTGGAGAACTGGAACTCGGCCAACAAGGACATCTTCTACGGCAAGGCCGGCGACCTGACCGGCGACGACCGCGAACACGTCGAGGTCTCCGCCCTCGCCCTTCACCTGGTCCAGGCCGCGATCGTCTACCTCAACACCAGGATGGTCCAGATCGTCCTGGCCGAGCCCCGATGGCAGAAGAAACTCACCGATGCTGACCGGCGCGCCCTGTCGGCTCTCTTCTGGACCCACCTGAACCTGTACGGCAAGTTCGAGCTCGACATGAGCAAACAGCTCGACCTCGGACCGGGCCTAGAGGTGCAACGTCCCACCTGATCCACTCTGAGTGGCGAATGACCTGGTGCGGTCCTTCCACGACCAAATCAATAACCGGATCAGCGCCTGGTCCAGCCCCTACCTCAGGGCAGGTGAAGGACGACGTATCTTCGCGTTCCATCACCAGCCTGTAACCACGAGCCTGCAGTTCGGCGACGTCGGCCCGTTGTTCCTCAACCGACTTAAAGATCGGTTGGCGCGAGGCCACGTCGGCCACGACCCAGGGAGCACGGCGTGGCATCGGCCGCCACATGACCACCTTGGCCCTGGCCGAGAGGTTCGGCCCGACCTGATTGGCGGCCTCGACCAAGGCCCCGTCAGGAACAACCGCAACCGCCGCAGCAGCCGCGTCCTCGCGTGCGCCGCCTTGATACCAAGACGGATCGAAAACATCGCAGAGGGAAGACCGCCACACAAGCGCCAGCAGCAGCAACATTGTCTGCACCTTGACGCCCGGCGAGGTGAGCACAGACAGGACATCAAAGGGACGGGTGAGGAACCGGGTGACGACCTCCCCCGGACCTGCTCCGAGGCCGCTGTAATACCAGTAGGGGTCCAGCCAAGGTAAGCCCAAAAGCCGCAACACAAGATCAACAACACTGCGGCCTGCACGATGAGGGGGACTTTGTCGAGCTTGGCCCAGCAGGCAAGCTTTCTGCTGGGCTTGCTGTATCGCGAAGGCAGGTGTGCGTCACATAGGCGCGTACACGGCATGCGTTATAGGGTTGACCTGCGGAAACGAAGTGTTGATCTTTGTGTGTCGCGAACGATCGTTATCTAGAGTCTGCGGGTGGGAAGCGCGGTCTGGCCTGGCGCTTCACATCCTGGACGTGTCCTCGCCAGGAGCGTGGCGCCAGTAGCGCACGAATGTCCCGTCTCAGTCTCAGGGGCGACGGTAGTCGAGGCGGTGGATGGCGTAGGCGCGGATGGCGGCTGCCAGCCATGGGGGAAGGTGGCGATCTTCGGCCCCCACGACGCCTCGCTGCTGGGCGTCGCCCTCGATCAGGTCAGCGAGAGCGTGGTAGGCCGCGGGATCGACGGGCCACATGGCATGGACGGCTTCGTAGTGCTCCGCAACGATGTCGAGCGCTTGTGGTGAGGCGGGGTCGACGCCGGACTGACGTGTGCGGGATAGGCGGCCGTAGAGCTCCCGGCCGTCGGCCGCTGCCTGGTCGTAGTCGCTCCTGGTCCAATGTGCCGTGCGAGCGGCCGCGATCTGCAGGGTGCTGGCGGCAGCGTCTCCGAATCGTTCCTGAAGGGTGGCGGCAAGTTGTGCTCGTCCCGCGTCCAGTCCCCGGAAGAACTCCTCATCAGGCAGGCGGTCCTGGCCTTCGAGGTCGTCCAGGGTACGGACGATCGTGGCAGCGATCCGGTCGAGGCGGTCCCGTTCAGCGGTAACGAGCATCAGGTGGCGACGCAGCGCGGAGGCTTCGCCGTCATCTCCCGCGAGAATGGCGTTGATCTGCGGAAGCGAGACATCGAGATCGCGCAGCAGCAAGATGCGCTGTAACCGGCGCAGCTGGCTCCGGCCGTACCAGCGGTAGCCGTTGGAGGAAACAGCTGCCGGGGCGAGCAGACCGATCTCGTCGTAGTGCCGCAGGGTCCGGGCTGAGACGCCGGCCATCTTGGCGACATGGCTGATCGAGTACTGCACAACCCAACGGTAGCGGATTGACCCTCTCGCTACGGCAACTTCTACCGTCGCCTGTATGAGTGCAGCACAACCCTTCGTCATCAAGGCCGACCGCATCTTCGATGGGACGGCAGTTCTTACTGGAACGCACGTGCGTGTTGATCGGGGTCTGGTCGATGCGATCGGCGGGCAGGAGGTCATTCGAGCGGGAGATGTGGTCATCGACGGCGAGGGCGGGACGCTGCTGCCCGGTCTCATTGACGCGCACGTGCACCTGGCGCCGGAGTGCACCGTGCTCGCCGCTCAGTTCGGCGTGACGACTCTCGTCGACCAGTTCTCCAAGCCGGACCTCATCGCGGCTGAGCGCGCGGCGGTGCTCACCGCTCGCCGTGGCGACGGATCTGCGCGCGCGGACTTCGTGACCTCGAGCATCGGCGCGACCGCCCCGGGAGGACATCCCACGATGGCGTACTCGCCCATCCCCTATGTCACGGGGCCGGGTGATGCAGAGCCCTTCGTGGCTGGGCGGGTGGCCGAGGGCGCAACGCACCTGAAGGTGATCTACGACGACGGGTCTGGGGCGATGCTGGACATCCCGGCCCTGGATGAGGCGACGATCCTCGCCCTTGTCCAAAGCGCGCATACCGCTGGGCTGCCGGTCGTCGCTCATGTCTCGACGGGCGAGGGGGCAGCACTCGTTGCCCGGTGTGGGGTGGACATGCTCGCGCACGTGCCGTTCGTCCCCATGAGCCAGACGCAGCTGGACGAGGTGGCCACGGCCGGACCGGCTATCATCGCGACCTTGTCGATTTCGGACGGCTTCCCCGTGCGCCCGGGGGTGATGCCGCTGCGCGAGGACGTCCCGCTCGATACCCAGCTGACACCGGCCTGGCGCGAGGTACTCGACACCCAAGCCCGGCGTTGGATGCCACCCACCGGGCCGGACCTGGGTGCGGCCGCTACCAACGTGCGTGAACTGGCGCGGCGCGGCTGTGCGATCCTCGCCGGAACGGACGCTCCCAATCCCGGCCTGGTCTACGGCGCCAGCCTCCACCGGGAGCTTCACCACCTGGCTACAGCAGCCGGCCTCGGTCCCGCCGACGCCCTGCGCGCTGCAACCTCCCTGCCGGCGCGCTTACTCGGCCTGCACGACCGCGGAGTCCTTGGCCCAGGCAAAAGGGCAGACATCGTGCTCGTGGAAGGAAATCCCCTCGACGTCATCGCTGACACCGCCCGCGTGCGCCGGACATGGGTCGAGGGGCGAGCCGTGGACCTCGCGGGCTACGAGGGCGGCCCCAGTGAGTCCGCGACCATCAAGTGGCTGTCCAACTCCCAGGCGAAGATCCTTGCGGCCATCACTGAGATGTGGCCGGAGTTCGCCGCTGCCGCAGGCCTGGGCGAGCCGATTGAGCCCACCGGCGAACCTCAGGTCGACGATGCTCTCCACGGGCTCATGAACCCCGACCGTGATGTGCGCCAGGCCGCGGCCCTCGACCTCGGCAAATTGGCCGACCCTGCCGCCGCTCCGGCGTTGGTGGCACGGTTGTGGTCCGAGCAGGACTTCTTCGTGCGCGACACGCTCTCCTGGGCGGTCACCCGCGTCGCGGAGGCAGCCGCACCGCTTCTGCTGGACGCTCTGGCCGGGGCCGATACTGCTTCGCGCGTGCAAGCGCTGCATGTCCTGAGCAAGATCGCGGACCCAGCGACCACGAACGCTATCGTGCCGCTGGCAGCAGACGATGACCCCGATGTGGCGGCCAAGGCCAGGTGGACACTCACCCGCATCGGTGATCCCCGAGCCATTCCGACCCTGGCAGCGCATCTGGGTACCGGCGACAGCACAAGTCAAAACGGCCTCACCCGCGATCTTGCATCCTTCGAGCGCGCCGCTGTGCCATGTCTCGTCACGGCACTGGCCAGCGACGGGGCACCAGTGCGGCGCCACGCCGCCGAGGTGCTCGGCTTCATCGGTACGGGCGCGGAAGGTGCCACCGATGCCTTGGCCGAGGCGCTGCAGGACACCGACGAACAGGTTCGCCTCTCGGCGGCCATGGCCCTGTACGAACTGCGCACTCCGACAGCTCAGGTGGTCCTCTCCCGCCACACTGAGGCGGACGATCCGCGACTCCGTGCGATCGCGAACCGCGCGCAGTCCAGAACGGAACGCACGAGATGACCACGCCACCACGTCCTAAACGGGCGGGCAGGGGCCTCGACGCTCGCACAGGTGAGATCACGCGTCTGGCAGCCATCCTCGCAACGCACGCTGACAAGAGTCCAAGCATCCTCCGGCGTTACATCACGTTGCTGCCCGACGGTGTGGCAGCTCTGGAACTCCTATGGAATGACCTCGCGCGCTGTCCCACGACGCCCGCCCGTGGATGGCGCACCGGCTGGAACGAACCCCTCGCAGACGAGGAGATTCGCCACCTCCTCTACCTCCTCGTTCAGTTCGGAGGATGGCAGCGGGTCAAGGCGTGCAGCATCAGTCACTGTGGCCGCCCGTTCCTGGACGCCAGCAACGCCAGCAATCGCCGCGCATGCTCCCGCCACATCCGTGGCGCAGCGAAGCGAGGCCAGCGGAGTGTTTCCAGCTCCACATGAGAGATCTATCTGTCCAGCGGGTGCTCTGGCCGGTCGATGCCGTGGAGTCATGGACGGTGCTGGACGGTGACGGCGCCCCGGTGCCTCCTATCGAGCGGGTACCTCGCGTACTTGACCCGGATCGAGCGGTCGCCCAACACGGTCAAGGCCTACGCCCACGACTTGAAGGGCTGGTTCGTGTTCCTCGGCGGCCAGGACCTGGACTGGCGTGAGGTGCGGCTGGAAAACGTCGCAGAGTTCGTCGCCTGGCTGCGCCGCCCGCCTGACCTGCGCGACGAGACGGTCCCGGTCCTGCCGTCGGTGGAACACCACTGCAGTGAGGCGACGGTCAATCGCAAGCTCTCCGCGCTCAGCGCGTTCCACCAGCACGCCAACTCCGCAGCACGGCGACACGGCACCCACCTGCATCGAACGGTCAGTGGCGATAAGACGGGCCCGCCGGGCTCCTTGACGTCACTGGCCGTTCCGATGCTGCTCAACCCCGGTCTCGGTTACCGCCTACGGTTGCGACAGACTGAGGAGATGACCGAGGTGCGACCCGCTCCGACCTCGCCTGGTGCGGCTCTGCGCTGGGCTATCAAGACCCACACCTCGTGTGGCCCGAAGATCAAGCCTGGTGCCTGGCCTGCGAGGTCGACGAGGAGATCGAGTTCACCGTCGGATGTTCCGTCGAAGCGTCCCAAGCTCTGACCAAAGCCCTGCCCGGTGCTGTTCGACGAGTGCACTACGGAGAGCCGGCACCGATGTACCGCGACCCGGCCTAGCAGGCCCAGTACTCCCGAAGCTGCGCCGAGCCGCAAGGTAGCTGAAAGTAATCGTCTTCACGCTCTGCGATCGCCTCAGGCTTCAAATAACGACACGCCTTCCTGACCGCCGGGGACACCCTGGTGGTGCCCTCCCTGGACCGCTACGGCCGCTCGCTGGTCGACCTGATCGCGATGGTCGGCGAGCTGCGCCGCCGCGAGATCGGCTTCACCTCTCTGCACGAGAACCTCGACACCACCACCCCGGGCGGGCGCCTGGTCTTCCACGTCTTCGCCGCGCTGGCCGAGTTCATCCGCGAGCTGATCGTCGCCGGCACCCGCGAGGGCCTGGCCGCCGCGCGGGCCCGCGGCCGCATCGGCGGACGGCCCACCGTGATCACACCGGAGATCATCCGGGCCGCCCGGGACCTGCTGCCCAACCCCGAGCACTCGATCACCTCGATCGCCAAGCTGCTCGGCGTCAGCCCGGGCACGCTGTACAACCACATCCCCGACCTGCGCGAGCTGCGTGCCGGCCGGGCCGCGACTGCGCTGGAAGCGGGCGGCCGGTGATACGCACGCCGTATCGGGCCAAGGGCGCGCTGCCGAGGCAGGCCGGACCGTTCGGTGTCCGCCCCGAGCCGACCCCGGATCCTGACGCACCGGACCACGCCTCGGAGAATCCGGCCTCGGCTTGGACCGCGAGCCGTCACTTCTCAGGGGCCCTGACCAGCGCTATTGGCCCTTTCCAGCGTACTTGGTCTGCCCCCCATCACCGATCACTGAGCAGGGCTCGGGCTTCACCTTCGTCACGAAGAGTTACTTTGCCCCTGGTGACGTCAACCCGAGCGCCGGGCCAACCAGATGTTGGTGGTCAGGACGGTGGCGACGGCGCGTAGTGGTGGGCGAGGTCGGTGGCGAGGTCGCGGAGGTGAGCCCTGGCTTCGGTGGGGCCGTGCACGGTGATGGCGCTCCCGAACGGCAGCAGTGCTCGCACGTCCTCCAGATGCAGGAAGCGGATCGTCACCTTGTGGCCGGTGGCGGATTCTTCATCGTCGTCCCGGACGAGATGGAGGCCAAAGATCCGTTGCGCTCGCTCGATCTGGGTCTGGTCGATGGTGGCGCTGACCTCCATCCCGTGGTCGTGTTCCCACTGAGCGGTGAGCGCTGCGGCGACGGTGGCCAGGGTCTGGCTCTCGCGGAGCCGTCGTGGCCGGTCGACTTCCTTCCACGTGGTGATCCGTTCGAGCCGGTACATCCGTGGCACCCGGGCACGGTCGGCGACGAGGTACCAGATGCCGGCCTTGGCGAACAGCCCGTAGGGATCCACGACAAGCTCGCGTGGGCATGACTCGCGTGGGCTGTCGTACTCGATCCGCAGCCGGCGGCCTCGCCGCACCGCGCCGAGCAGCGAAGCCGGAGTCGTGCCGGAAGCTCGTGCCTGACGCCAGGGACGGCTGTCCACGTGCACCACGTCGGTGAGCGGCAGGAGCTCATGAACTCGACGTGGCCGTGTAGCGGCGATCTTGGAGAGCGCGCGCCGGCTTTCGACCGATGCGTCGAGCTCCGCGCGTTGCCTCTCATCCAGCCCGATGAGCGAGAGATGATCACGCTCGCCGGGCGTGAGTCGCGTGAGGTCGAGCCCGGACCCGGGCGGCATGGTCACGCCGCCGAGGCGGCCCCGGTGCGCGGTCACCGGCATACCGGCGTCGCGGAGCCAGTTCAGGTCCCGGGTGATGGTTCGGAGGGAAACCCCGAGCGCCGAGGCGAGTTCCTGTGTGGTCGCACCATCCCTCGACTCGAGGAGCAGCATCAGGGCGAAGAACCGGTCCGGGGTCACCCACCAAGTTTTCCAGGAAATTGCGACACGATGCGGCGCATATTCCGGCCAGGCTGGTGGATGCGTACCTACCACCTGTGAGAAGGAACGACCATGACCACATCCGTCGTGTCCATCGTCTACGTGAACGACGCCCCCGCCGCAGCCCGTTTCTACGGCGACCTCCTCGGCATGAGCCCCTCGTTGGAGACCCCGGGATACATCACCTTCGACCTCGGGCCAGGCGCCGACCTCGGTCTGTGGTCCGGCCAGTTCGAGGATCTGTCGCCGGACGTCCCGCGCACCAGTGAGGTGTGCCTGGCCATCGGCGGTGGACGACCCGACGAGATCAACGCGATCTTCAAGCAGTGGCGGTCCAAGGGGGTCACGATCCTGCACGAGCCTCACGATGCGGGGTTCGGGCCGACCTTCCTCGCAGCCGATCCTGACGGGAACCGTATCCGGGTCGCACCGAAGGACTGAAAGGGCAGAATGCGGCAGGCGCGCACCTCAGGTGTCGCGCCTGCCGTTGTCACTGTTGCTCAAGCCCCGAGAGGTGGCCTGCCCGCTAGAGGGCCGGTTCGGGGTCGGCCGGGAACAGGGAGCGGTCAGGGACGGGCAGCCAGTGACCCGGGCCGGCGAGCGGGCGGTAGTGATCCGTGATGTGCGCGACGAGCAGCGGAAGCGACGGGTGCCGGTTCGCCTCGTGCCACATCAGGGACCAGGGGTACACCGGCGTGGGATCGGTGACCGTGACCTCCACGACGTCGGGCGAGACCGGGTACTGCCTCTTGTTGCCGAACGTGATGAGCTCCGGCGAGGCCGCCACCCTCTCCGCGATGTGGTCACGACCGAAGAACGGGCCGGAACTGTCGATCCGGACGCCGAACTCGGCGCTGAGAAGCCGGTAGTAGTCCGCCCACTCGCTGTCGCCGGCGTTGCCCGGCATCCACGCGGTCAGACCCGACAGCTCCTCCATCCGCACACGCTCACGCCTGGCGAGCCGGTGCCGGCGGCCCACCAGAATGGGGATCGGTTCCAGGCAGGCCGGGACGCGCGCGATCCCCGGCGGCAGGACCCCCGTGGCGCGGCCGAACGCCGCGTCCACCGAGCCGCCGGTGAGCGCCGGCGCCCGTGGGACGGCACCCCGGGAGACGACGATCTCGACGTCGGCGTCACCGCCCTCGTAGAACGCCCGGACCATGTCGATCGAGGCGGAGTCGCGCCCGAGCACGTCGACGCGCAGAGGGCGGCGGCGTGCCCGGAGCATCGCGGCGGCCTGGTCGGCCAGGCTGATCAGCGCCCGGGCGTGCGGGAGGAACGCCTCGCCGTCCGCCGTCGGCCTGACCCCGGTGCGGGACCGGACCAGCAACGGCGCCCCCAGGTCACCCTCCAGTTTGGCGATGCGCTTGGACACGGCCTGCTGGGACATGCCCACGCGCGCGGCGGCGTCAGTGAACCGCCCGTCCTCGACCACGTCGAGGAACGTCCTGATCGCCCCGAGGTCCAGCTCCATGAACAACTCCCGGTCGTCTTCCGCGTCGTGCCGGCCGCTGGACATCGTGGCGCAGAACCCGGCCGGTCGGCGAACCCGCCGGCCGACACGGCGTTCACCGGCCGCCGCGCTCAGTCGCCGGCCAGGGTCCCGCCCAGAGGGGTGCGCTCGTAGCGCACGGACCGGCCGGTCCGCGTCCGCGTGACCAGCCCGGACTCGCGCAGCACGGCCAGATGGCCGCCGACCGCGCCCAGGCTGAGACCAAGCTGGCGGACCAGCTGCGTGGTCGTCGCCGGCACCGCGAGCGCCCGCAGCACCTGCGCGCGGTGCGGGCCGACCAGCCGCGCCAGCGCCGCCGCACCGCCCTGCGGGGGCGGCGGCCCGAGCAGGTCGGCGACGCCGCGCGCCGGATACACCAGGGCGTACGGCCAGGGCGGCTCGACGTAGCTGATGAGGGTGCCGAAGACGGTCGGCATCAGCAGCAACCCCTCGCCGCCCAGCCGGTGCCGCTCCCACACGTTCCGGGGGCCGGTGCGCACCTCGATCACACCGTCGGCCCCCTCCGAACGCCAGCCCACCCGTGGATCCAGATCGGACAGCGCCGCGGCCCAGCCGTACATGGCCAGATCCCCGGCGCGGTGCACCAGGTCCCGCTCCAGCACCGTGCGCAGCCTCGGCCAGTCGGGCTCGACCAGCGCGTGCCAGGTCGCCTCCATCGCGTCAGCAAGCCGGGTGAGCACGTCCGGGGCGGCCAGGATGTCCTGGACGTGACGCGGCGGCGTACGCAGCCCGACCAGGTTGCGGGCGATCTCCGCGCGAACCTGGCGCGGCGGGGTCGCCCGCACCACGGCGAGTTCGTCGGCGAAGTCGCCGCCGAGGCCCGAAGGCGGCGGGTGAATGAAGTCGGCGTTGTAGGCGCCCCGGCGGAACAGCGTCGTCAGCGCCTCGACCGCGGGCGTCTCGCCGAGTAGCCGCGCGTACCTCGGCGCGACGCGCTCCGCCCAGGGGCGCAGCGGCCCGGCCGGCTGCTTGCCCGCCGCGACCCGCAGCGCGTTCATCGCCTCACCCAGCGGCGAGATCGCGTAGCGGGTGCGCGCCACGTCGACCGGCCCCACCTCGATGGCCAGCATCTTTCGCCTCCACCCGAAAGCCTAACGCCTCCGCCGACACCACCCCGAGACTGGCCCGCGTGACGACACCTCCTCCCGCACCCCCGAGACCGGCTCGCGTGACGACACCTCCGCCGACACCGCCCCGGGACCGACCCGCATGACGACGCCCCCGGCCGGACCACCCCCGGGACCGGCCCGCGTGACGACGCCCCCGGCCGCGCCGGCGCGGGCCACCTACCGCGAGGTGTTCGCGGTAGGCCAGTTCCGCGTCCTGTTCACCGGCTACACGCTCTACCTCGGCGGCGAGACGGTGAAGATGCTCGCCCTCTCGGTGACCGTCTACGCCGGCACCGGCTCGCCCCTGCTGGCCGCGCTGGCCTACGTCGCCGGCTTCCTGCCCTACGCCCTCGGCGGCACGCTGCTGCTGGCGTACGCCGACCGGTGGCCGCCGCGAGCGGTGATGGCCGGCTACGACCTGGTCCGCGCCGCGGTGGCCGCCGTGCTCGCCGCCGGGCCGCTCTCCCCCACCGCGATGCTGGCGCTGGTGTTCGTCACCGGCGTCCCCGGCGCGGTCGCCTCCGCCGCGCGCACCGCGCTGCTGCCCGAACTGCTCGACGGCGACCGGTACGTGCTCGGCCGGGCCGTGTTCTCCATGGCCGCGGGCGGCACGCAGGTGATCGGCTTCGCCGTGGGCGGGATGCTGATCGCGGCGCTCGGCCCGCAGGGCGCGCTCTGGATCACCGTGGCGAGCTGCCTGCTGTCCGCCACGCTGCTACGCCTGCGCCTGGCCGAACGCCCGCGCCGCGCCACCACCGCAGGCACCGCCACCGCCACCGCCACCGCCACCGGCGCAGGCGCCGGGTATGCGGTACGCCAGACCTGGCGCGTCAACCGCGAACTGCTGCGCCGGCCGGAGATCCGCTCGCTGCTGCTGGCCCAGTGGCTGCCGCCCGCGCTGGTGGTCGGCGCCGAGGGCGTGCTCGTCCCGTACACCGCCCAGATCGGCACGCCGGACGCGGCCGGGCCGCTGTTCACCGCCGTGGCGCTCGGCATGCTCACCGGCGACCTCGTGATCGGCCGGCTGCTCACCCCGCGACGAAGGGAACGGCTGGCCGGGCCGCTGGCGCTGCTGCTCGGCGCGCCGCTGCTCGGGTTCGCGCTCTCGCCCGGGCCGGTCATCGCGGCACTGCTGCTCGCCGTGTCCGGGTTCGGCGTCGCGTACCAGCTGGGGCTGGCCCGGCGCTTCCTCACGTCGGTGCCGGAGGCGAACCGGGGCCAGGCCTTCGGGCTGGCGCTGACCGGGACCATGACGGCGCAGGGGCTGTTCGCGGCCGGCGGCGGGGCACTGGCCGAGGTGGCCGCGCCCGGCCTGGTCGCCGGCGCGGCCGGCGCGGCCTCCCTGCTGGCCGTACTGTGCCTCTGGCGCATACTCACGCCGCCGAGCGCGTAACAAGCGCCGCCGAGCGTGTAACAGCGCCACCGCCTGTCACCAGTACGCCCACGGTGTCACGGCCGGAGCCGTGGATGAGCGGAGCGGTGGATGAGCGGAGCGGTGTCAGCCGAGGTCCCGCAGGGCCGGCACCGCGGCGGCCAGGGTCGCCACCTTCTCGCCGCTCCACGGACCGGAGGTGATGACGATCACGTGGTCGATGCCGAGCGCGGCCATCCCGGCGCAGCGCCTGACGAAGTCGTCCGCCGGCTCGCCGTCGCCAAGGCGGGTGCTCAACGTCGTCTCGATCTCCGCACGGCGGCGCCCGACGTCGGCGCAGTGCCGGGCGAGCACGGCCAGCTTGTGCCCGACGGTGCGGCCGCCGTCGGGGATGTCGAACAGGTTGCACGCGTCGGCGTATTCGGCGACCAGCCGCAGTGTTCGGCGTTCCCCTGTGCCGCCGATCAGGATGGGCGGACGACGCCCGGGCCGTGGGCTGACGGCCGGACGTCCCAGCCGGTAGTGCGTCCCCTCGAACGGGGAGTCGTCGCCGTCCCACATCCTGAACGCGATGCGGATCGTCTCCTCCAGCCGCTCGAACCGCTCCCCCACCGCCGGCATCGGCAGCCCCAGCGCCGTCGCCTCCCCCTCGTGGTACCCGGCCCCCACACCGAGCCAGGCCCGGCCGCCGGTGAGCGCGTCGAGCGTGGTGACGGCCTGGACCAGCAGCGCCGGCGGCCGGAAGGTGACCGCGCTCACCATGGTCCCGATCCGCAGCCGCTCGGTCCTCGCCGCGAGGAACCCGAGAGTGGTGTACGCCTCCAGCATCTCGCTCTCGTGCGGCCCGGCGGTCGGATCGGCCTGCAGAAGGTGGTCGGAGACCCACAGCGTGTCGATGCCGCCGTCCTCGGCCGCGCGGGCCAGGCCCATCAGCTCGTCGCGGAGCTTCGCGGGCCCGCTCGGCCAGGAGTAGTTGGTCACGCCGATGCTGAGCCGCATGTCAGTCGCCCTCGCCCGGCCGCGCACCGGGCCTGGGGCGCAGCGGTCCGATGGTGATGCCGGCCACCAGCCAGCGATCCGCCGGACGCACGGCGAAGAGCGTCAGCCGGAAGCGGCCGTTGTTCTCCCCTCCGTGGAAGCGGGTCTCCTGCGCGTCCACCCCGACGACGACCGCCGCCGCCGGACCGTGCTCGTGCACCTGCGGGTCCTCGATCCGGAACTTGCTGTTGGTCAGGCCGTTGCCGAACCGTGCGAGCCACTGCTTCCGGTTCAGCACGAACCCCAGCGGGCCGACGCCGACGAAGTCCTCGGCGAGCACCTGGCCGAGGAGCTCGGGGTCGTTGGCCTCCTCGGCCTGGGCCCACCGGTGCGCCAGGTCCAGGACGTGGTCCGTGGTGCTCATCGCTCATCATCTCCAAACTCTCGGGGTCACCCTTAAGATAGAGCGACTATGAAAATAATGCTACTCTACGAATGTGGGACTCAGGGAGATCAAAAAGGAGCAGACCAGGCGTCTGCTCGTGGACACGGCCAAACGCCTGTTCGCCCAACGCGGGTTCGACAAGGTGCGGGTCGCCGAGGTCGCGCAGGAGGCGCAGGTCTCCGAGGCGACCGTGTTCAAGTACTTCCCGACCAAGGAAGACCTGTTCTACTCCGGCCTCGACGAATTCGGCGATCGGCTGGTCACGGCCGTCAGGACCCGCGAACCCGGCACCTCGGCCCTCGCCGGCTGCCGCGACTTCCTCCTGAAGATGAGCGGCGGCCTGCTCGCCCAGATCGAGCACGGCGACCAGGAGTCCTACGAACGGCTGCGGACGATCAACCGGGTGATCTCCGCCAGCGCCGCGCTCCAGGCCAGAGAACGGCAGTCCGTCGCCGGCTACATCGACGCCCTCGCCGGCCTGCTCGCCGAAGAGACCGGCGGCTCCCCCGACGACCTCGACGCCTTCGTGGCCGCGCACGCCCTGATCGGCGTCCAGCAGACGATGGTCGCCTACGTCCGCCGCAGGATCCTCGCCGACGACCGGCCCGAGACCCTCGCCGCCGACGTCGGCCGCGTCACCTCCCGCGCCTTCGACCTGCTGGAACAGGGCCTCGGCGACTACGCGATCAAGCGCTGACCGCCGCCGACTACGACCCTGCGCCCGATGGACGGCAGCCAGATGATCATGCGGCTCGGCGTGAATCGTGATCGCCGGGATCTGACGACGCCCCGGCCGTGCCGCGTCACCAGTGGCGCGACGCCAGTGCGGCCAGCCCGGCGCCGGCGGCGTTGAGCAGGACGTCGTCCACAGAGGACACCCGGTCCAGCCGCAGCACGTACTGCGCGACCTCGACCAGGACCGAGCAGCCCGCCGCGAGCGCCAGGACCCGTGGTACCGACGCCAGCGACGCGAACCGCAGCGGGACGAAGAACCCCAGCGCCGCGAACACCAGCAGGTTGCCGACGATCTGGCCCGTCGCCGTCAGCGGCCCTGCGGCCAGGATCGTGAGCAGGTCCCGCACCGGTACCAGGCTCACCCGGCCGGGGACCTCACCGGCCCGGCCGCCCGGCAACATGATCATCCATACCCAGGGCACCGTGCCGTAGACGATGCCGACCTCGGCCAGCGACATCCGCCACGCCGGCGCGGCGCCGGTGACACCCCGGCGGCGTCGCGCCAGGGCCCACACCGTCAGCGCGGCCAGCGGCAGCACGGCGACCGTGAGGAGCACCACACCGGTGAACGTGCCGAGCCAGCCGTGCCACCCCTTGATCACGCCATCCCCGCTTCCGTCCGACCGCGAAATCTACCAGTGGCCCGGGAAAGGGGTCGGGTTGTCCGGGTACGGCGGAGGACGAGCGGTACGTCGCTGCGCGTGCCTCGCCCGTAGGTGAGGATTGGGGTTGCTTTTGAGGGACTTCAGAAAATCAGCGAGCCGCCGCCTTTACATTGTAGATCATGAAACCGGAATGATCTCCTTGCGCGCCCTCGCAGTGGAAGGGACGATTGATCAGTAGCGATTAAGCAGTTCCCGATCGGAATGGTGGGGTTCATGCGAGTCATCGGCGCCGGCTTCGGCCGCACTGGAACGCTCTCCCTCAAGACCGCCCTGGAGCGGCTCGGCCTCGGGCCCTGTCACCACATGATGGAGGTGCTGGAGCGGCCCGCCCAGATCCGCCCCTGGCTCGCGGTGGCGCGGGGCGGGACGGTGGACTGGGATGACCTGCTCGGCGGGTACGGGTCCTGCGTGGACTGGCCCGCCGCCGCGTACTGGCGGGAGCTCGCGGAGTACTACCCCGAGGCCAAGGTGCTCCTCAGTGTGCGCGACGCGAGGAGCTGGCTGGCCAGCCTGGAGGCCACCATCCTCAAGCAGCGCGCACGGGGCCGCTCGCTGCCCGGCCGGGTGATGACGCGGATCTCGGCCCTGCTGGGCACCGATCTGGCCGCTTTCGTGGAGATGACCGAGCTGACGGTCGACCAGCGGGTGTTCGGGGGCGGGATGCGGGACCCCGAGCGCGCGCTGAAGGTCTTCCAGGCGCACATCGAGGAGGTCACGGCGACCATCCCGGCCGACCGGCTCCTGGTGTACCAGGTCGGCCAGGGCTGGGAGCCGCTGTGCGCGTTCCTGGAGGTCCCGGTGCCCGCGGACCCGTTCCCCCAGGTCAACGACACCGCCAACTTCCAGACCCACAGCAGAAGCCGGTTCGGCTCGCTCATGCTGCACCGCGGCGGCTGAGGGCGCGGGCCTTGGGATCGGAGGGCTCATCGGCGGGCCGCAGGGATCGCCACAGCAGCGCCGCCGCGTAGGACCGGTACGGTGCCCACCCGGCGCCCAGGTCGCCTACCCGGGTCACGGTGGGTGGCCGGTCGAGGTTCCAGGCCTGCTGGACGGCGCGGCGGACGCCGCCGTCGCCGGCGGGCAGGACGTCGGGCCGGTGCAGCTGGTGGATGAGGAAGGTCTGCGCCGACCACGGGCCGATGCCGCGCACCGCGGTGAGCGCGGCGATCACCTCGGCGTCGTCGAGCGCGCCCATGTTCTCGATGTCGACGAGCCCGCTCACCTGCCGCTGGGCCAGGTCGAGGAGGTAGCCCGCCTTGGCCCGCGACAGGCCGCATTCACGCAGCCGCCCGGCCCCCAAGGCGATGACGCCCTCCGGGGCGGGGACGGCGCCGGTGGCCGCGGCGACGCGGTCGAAGACGGTGAACGCCACGGTGGCGGAGATCTGCTGCCCGACGATGTGCAGCGCCATCGCGGCGAAAAGGCTCGACCCGGTACGGCCGCCGTCGTGCCACTCGAAGGGGTCGGGCCGGCCGTACTCCCCCAGCAGGCGCGCGAAGATCGGCTCGCGCCCGGCGAGGTGGCGGTAAGCGTGCTCGAACCGCCCGACGGTGACTCCCGCGCCGCCGTCCGCTACGAGCGCCACCGCCGGACGAGCTGGGCGGCCAGGCCCGGCAGGTCCGGGGCGACGATGGTGGGGCGCGGCAGGGAGTCGATGGGCAGCGGCGCGTTGCCGGGCCGGGTGATCAGGCCGGCGGTGTAGCCGGCGCTCTGGGCTCCCACCGTGTCCCAGACGTGGCAGGCGACCATGAAGCAGGCGGACGGCGGCACGGCCAGCTCCTGGGCCACCAGGTGGTAGACCTGCGGGGCCGGCTTGTAGGCGCGGACCGTCTCGATGGTGAACTGCCGCTCGAAGAAGCGAGCCAGACCGGCGTGCTCCAGCGGGCTCTGACCGTGCGGGTTGGACGGCGAGTTGGTCAGCGTGACCAGGCGGAACCCGGCGTCCTTGAGGTCGGCCAGGCCCTCTTCCACGTCGGGGTGCGCGGGCATGGTCAGCATCGCCTGCCGGATCCGCTCGACGTCGTCGTCGGTGACCCGCACCCCGTGGATGTCGCCGACCATCTTCAGCAGCCCCTGGCCGAGGGTGAAGTACCCCTCGTAGAGGCCCGACAGGGTGATCGTCATCGAGTACATGATCAGATGGCCCAGCCACTCGCGCAGGACGCGCTTGTCGCCGAAGATCTTCTCGAACAGCGGGTTCATCGACTCGAAGTCGATCAGCGTCTCGTTGACGTCGAACACCAGCACCGAAGGCTCTCCGCCGATCCAGCCGGCGCCGTTCGACCTCCGCTGGTCCACGGCCGTCGCCAGGTTGCGGTTCATCGGTCTCCCCTCCCTCGCGTTGAACGATCATCGGGATGTCGCCGGGGGGTCCTTTCCGACGGTAATCGCGGAATGCTTCGACGGCGGCCGAATTGATCCGGGTTTAACCCTGACATATCGGACAAATGACATCTCGGACACGGGCGGAGACACCGGCCGCGACTGTGCGCTGAGGCCGGGCCCTACGCCCGGGAGCCGGTGAGGGACGCCGGCCACAGGTGGTGCAGGACCTGGCGGAGCCGCGTGCGGAACACCTGGTCGGTGATCCTGCCGGTGACGTCGAACTGGACCAGGGCCGGGGACAGGGTCGCGTCGGCGCAGTAGACCGAGGCGCCCGCCGCCGCGAGGTGGGCCTGGAGACGGGTCTGGGTCCACATCGACTCGTAGGGGCGCAGGCACGCGGTCACCACGACGACCGGCACGCCCAGCAGGATCGTCCCGCCGTACTGGGAGGAGATCCACTCCAGCGTGTGGACGAGCTGCGGCGGCAGGACGCTGTACGCCGGGGCCGTGACGAGCATGCCGTCGGCCTCCGACAGCGCCTCGCAGAGATCGGCCACCGGGCGCGGGAGCGGCAGGCCGTCCTCGAAGGGCGGCACGTCCGCCAGGCCGTCCCAGATCTCGAACTCCACCGGGGCGGGCAGCTCCAGTGCCGAGGCCTCGAGAAGCCGCCGCACGTACGCCTTCGGGAGAAGACTGCCCGCGATCCCCACGACCTTCATGCTCGATCCCCGTCCCTGCCGCGGCGGCGCGGCACCCCGATGTCCGAAGCCAGGTGTCCTGTGCGGCCTGGTCACCGTCGCGACGGCTCCGGTGCCGGCCCCCACCCGACGACCGCTGCCCAGCAGAACGGGTTCCGAACATGGATCCCCCGCCAAGATCTCGGCCGCGCCGCGGCGGCGGGCCGCGTGTGTACCGTCTGCGGCATGACGAAGCTGGCGTTCTCCACCCTGGGCTGCCCGGGGTGGCCGCTCGAACAGGTGGCGTCGATGGCGGCCAGGACCGGCTGGCCGGGGCTGGAGCTGCGCTCGGCGCCGGACGAACCGGTCCACCGGGGGCTCACTGCGGCGGGCCGGAGGGCGGCGCGGTCGGCGCTGGCCGGTGTGACGGTGCTCTGCGTCGCCTCCTACGTGAAGGTGGCGGCGCCGCCCGGCCCTCCCGGCGGGCCCGGTGTTCTTGGGGCGGGCTTGGGGAACGGAGGGGCGGGGTCCGGGGACGAGGAGGTGGAGGCCGGGGACGAGGAGGTGGTGTCCGCCCTGCTCGCCGAGGCCGAGCTGGCCCGCGATCTCGGCGCCGCGGCCGTCCGGGTCTTCCCCGGCGGCCAGGGGGACGGTCAGGACGACCGGCGCGCGGTCCGGCGGCTCCGCGCGGTGGCCCCCAGGCTGCCCGACGGGGTCGAGGTATGGCTGGAGACCCACGACTCCCACCCGAGGGGACGCGACGTCGCCCGCGTCCTGGCCGAGGTGGGCAGCCCCCGGGTGCGGGCCATCTGGGACGCCGCCCACCCCTGGCTGGCCGGGGAGACCGTGGCCGAGACGGCGGCGGCGCTGGCGCCGTGGCTGGCGCACGTCCAGGTCAAGGACCGGGCGTCGGTGGCCGACCCGACCCCGGTGCCGCTCGGCGACGGCGTCCTGCCGCTGCGCCAGGTGCTCGCCGCCCTGCGCGAGCTCGGGTACGGCGGGTGGGTCAGCCTGGAATGGGAACACAAGTGGCATCCCTCGGCGACATCACTCGAACACGCGCTCCAGGCGGGCCGGGCGTGGCTTGGCCACCCCGATCCTGGGTGAACGGCAACCCCCCTGACACGACCTCTTGCCCTGATGTGGTCGACTGCTATAGGGGGATTTTGATGGTTGCTCGGTGGCCGGTGAGGTCCCGGCTCACGTTGTACGCCGGAGTGGTGGCGGCCGTACTGTCCGCCCTGCTCGCCACGGTGCTCATGGTCGCCGTCCAGCGCCTGGCCACGGAGTATCTCACCGAGGAGGTCAACGCCACCGCCGGGCGGATCGCCGGGGAGATCGACCGTGGCGTGGTACGCACCCCCATCCGGCACGGCCTGATCGGTTTCCTCCAGGTGGTGGACCCGGCGGGCACGGTCGTCGCGTCCTCGGCGGAGATGCGCGGCCGCCCCGCCATGGCGCGTTTCACCTTCACCGGCGGGAAGAACGACGTGACCTCGGTCGTCTGCGGCCCCGCCTTCCCCGGGAACGGATGCAACATCGTGGCGGGCCGGCTGGTCTACCGCATGGACCGGCCCTGGAACGTCTACGCGGCGGCGCCGGTCGTCCCCATCCTGGTCCACCCGATCCTGGCGAGCCTGGTGATCGGCGGCGCGGCCCTGCTCACGGTGGTGCTCACCTACGGCGCCTACCGCGTCGTGACCGCCTCGTTGTGCCCGGTGGAGGCCATCCGGTCGGAGCTGGACGAGATCAACGCCACCTGCCCGGGGCGCCGGGTGCCGGTCCCCAACAGCGAGGACGAGATCCACGACCTGGCCGAGAGCGTCAACCACACGCTGGGGCGGCTGCAGGGGGCCATGGAGCAGCAGCGCCGCCTCGCCTCCGACGCCTCGCACGACCTGCGCAGCCCGATCACCGCCATGCGGGCCGAGGTCGAGGACGCGCTGATGGACCCCTACGACCACGACTGGCCGGCGACGGGCCGTGCCGTGCTCGGGGGCCTGGACCGGCTGCAGGCGATCGTGGCCGACCTGCTGACCATCGCCCGGCTGGACGCCGGGGCGCCCTGCGCGTACGACACCGTCGACCTGGGCGAGCTGGTCACCGCGGAGATGCAGATCCGCCGCCCGGTCAAGGCGCTCGAATGCGACCTGGAGCACGGCACCCTGGTCCAGGGTGACCGGCTGCGGCTGGCCCGGCTGGTCACCAACCTGGTCGACAACGCCGAGCGGCACGCCGACGACACGATCAAGATCAAGGTGTACCGCGACGTCTCCGCGCGGACCGCGCTGCTGGAGGTCCTCGACGACGGCGGCGGCATCGCCCCCGACAAGCGCGAGCTGGTGTTCCAGCGGTTCACCCGGCTGGAGGCGGCCCGGCACAGGGACGAGGGCGGCACGGGGCTCGGCCTGCCGATCGCCCGGCAGATCGCGGAGATGTCGGGCGGCACCCTGACCATCGGCGAGAGCGCACGGGGGGCGCGCTTCGTCCTGCGCCTGCCGCTCGCCCCCGGCCCGGTCCCCCCCGACCGCCTGGGCTGAACCCGCGCCCCGGGGGGCGTCCGGGCGCCGGGCCGCGTGTTCGCGATCCCGGCGGGCGGGACGATCGGGTCCAGGTCGTGGTCTCCGGCGGGCGGGACGTCCGGACCGGTGATCGGGTCCCATGGTCGCGATCTCCGGCGGGCTCCGCCGGGGGCCGGGCATCGGCATCCGCTCCCGGGCGATCGTCCGCCCGGCCGGGGGTCATCCGTCCTCGGGGTCGTCCTGGGCCGGGATGAGGGGCCGCACGTCCTCGACCTCCTCCTTGAACCGCCCGAGCGAGGAGGTCACCGAGCGCGTGGCGGACTCCACGGTGTCGCCGAGGCCGACCATCAGGCCGGTGAGCTGGGCCTCGAACACCACGTCGGCGTTCCACGGGTCGATGAGGTACTCGCCGAGCTCCAGGGTGACCAGGCCGTGGATCGCGGTCCACAGCTGGTGGGCGACGAGCTCGGCGTCGCCGACGCGGAACCGGCCGGCCGTGACGCAGCGGGTGGCGCACTCCACGATGGTGCTGAGGGTGAACCGGCCGTACTGGCGGTCCTCGGCGGTGAGCGAGAACCCGGCCAGTGAGGCCCCGCCGAACATGACGGCGTACAGGTGGGGGTTGGTCAGCGCGTTGTGCCGGTAGGCCCGCCCGAACAGCGTCATGTCGGCCACGGGGTCGTCGGTGTGCAGGACGTGGGAGAAGTAGGCCTCCATGCGGGCGAACCCCTCGTACACCATCTGCCGCACCAGGCCGCTCATCCCGCCGAAGTTGGTGTAGACCGCCATGGTCGAGCTGCCCGCCTCGGCGGCGATGCGCCGGGCCGACAGGGCGTCGGGACCCTCGTCGGCCAGCAGCCCGGCGGCGATGTCGACGAGCGTGGAACGCGTCCGCGGGTTCGATCGGCGTGGACTCACCTTGACAGTATGGCATAACACCGTTATTTTTTTACATAACGCTGTTATGCCAGACCCGTCATGCCTCACAAGGAGGTGCTCGGAATGACCGTCACGGAGCACAAGGACCCGCTCGGAGCGCTCCCGTACGGCGACCTGCCGCACGACGGGTCGCCGTACGTCGACGGCGTGCTGCCCGCCGGTCTCGACGGCACCTTCGTCCAGGCCGGCCCGCATCCGGCCGCCTCCGCGCGCCCGTACCTCGTGACGGGCCGGGCCCTGATCTCCGGCGTGCGGCTCGGCGGCGGCACCGCCCGGTGGCACAAGGCGACCGAGGGGTCCGGCGGCGAGCGCCTGGGCCAGCCGCCCGGCCCGGCCATCTGGAACCGGGCCGAGGGGCCGGCCGACCCGCCGCTGGACGGCCCGAGCCGGGCGAGCGTCGCGCCGCCGCTGCGCGACCGCGAGGGCGACTGGCACACCATCGCCACCTACCCCGGCCTGGACGTCGCCGAGCACCTGGTCATCGGCCCCGGCGGCGGCGTCCGCGCCGCGCGGCCGTTCGTGCTGGACGGCGCGCCGCTCATGCGGGCGGTAGCGCTGACCGAGCGGTTCGTGGTGGTCTTCGACCTGCCGGTCACCTACCGCCGAGCGGCGGCCCTGGTCGGCACCGGCTCCCCCTACCGCTGGCGATCCGGCCGCCCGGCGCGCATCGGCCTGCTCCCCCGGCGGGCGGCAGGACCTGCCGAGCCCGTCTGGTTCCCGGTGTCCCCCTGTTTCGTGTCCCAGGCGGTGAACGCCTACGAGTCCGGGCACCGCGTCGTCGTGGACGCGGTCCGGCACGACCGCGCTTTCGACACCCCCTCGGGGGACCTCGGCGGCGTCTCCCAGGCGCACCGCTGGACGCTCGACCTGTCCACCGGCACGGCGGGCGAGCGCCCGCTGACCGGCCCGGTCGAGTCGGCCGGGGTGGACACCCGGCTGGCCGGGCGCGAGCACCAGCTGATCTTCGGCTGCGCCGGCGGCGGGCGGGCGATCGTCGGCCACGACCTGGCGGCGGAGGTCACCCAGGTGCGCGAGCTCGGTCCCGGCCGGCGCGCCGGGCGGCCGGTGTTCGTCCCCCGGGGCGTCGCCGAGGGCGACGGCTGGCTCCTGGTCATGACGCAGGACGCCGCCAGGCACCGGAGCGAGCTGCTGGTGCTGGACGCGCTCAACCTGGCCGGGCGGCCCGAGGCGGTCGTGCGCCTGCCGGTCGTCCTGCCCGCCGCGCACCACACCACCTGGGTCCCGGCCCACCACCGGTAGTGCCGACAATTCGCATCGTCTTGACAATTAAAGTGTTCGGTGGGATCGTTGGGAACACGCTGGCAACGGCCCGCCGGCGCCGAGACAGGAGTTGCGAGATGCCACACGAGTTCGAACTGCGCAAGCAGGTGACCCTGAAGGCGACGCCTGAACAGGTCTGGGAGGCGATCGCCACCGGCCCGGGGATCGACTCGTGGTTCATGGGCCGCAACGAGATCGAGCCCCGCCAGGGCGGCGCGACCCGGCAGTACTTCGGCGACGTGCCCGTGGAGGCGACCGTCTCCGCCTGGGAGCCGGCGCGGCGGTTCGCGTTCCGCAGCGACCCCGCCCAGGACGGGTCCTTCATGGCGTTCGAGTACCTCATCGAGGCGCGCGGGCAGGGCACCACGGTGCTGCGGATGGTGCAGAGCGGCATCCTCGGCGACGACTGGGAGGCGGAGTACGACGGCCTGAGCCGGGGCTGGGACATGTACCTGCACACCCTGGGCCAGTACCTCACCCACTTCCAGGGGCGCCACGCGGTCGTGGTGTTCGCCCTTCGGCCCGGCGAGGCCGGGCACGGGCCGGCCTGGGCGGCGCTCGAGCGCGGGCTCGGGCTCACCGGCCCGGTCGCGCGGGGCGAGCGCGTGCGGCTCACCCCCGACGGCTTCGGCCCCATCCAGGGGGTCGCCGACTACGTCCTTCCCGACTTCCTCGGCGTGCGCACCGGCGACGGCCTGTACCGCTTCATCCGGGGCACGCACGACACGCTGGTGGTGGGACACCACCTCTTCGCCGACATCGACGCCAAGCGGGCCGAGCAGGACTGGCAGGACTGGCTCGACGCCCTGGACGTCTGAAGGCCCCTCCGACCGGAGCCGGGCGGCAGCGACTCGACCGTGGTCGCCCGGTTCCCTCCAACCGCCGTGTCCCTCACACCTCGGTGTCCACCACGTTGACGATCGGCCGCACCTCCATGGCCCAGTACTTGGCGTCCGGCCAGCGGGCGGCGATCTCGGTGGCGCGGTCGACGTCCGCGGCGTCGACCACCAGATAGCCGGCCAGTTGCTCCTTGGCCTCGGCGTACGGCCCGTCGGTGGTCGCCGGGACCCCGTTCCGCACCCGCACCGTCCGGGACATGGCCGGATCGGCCAGCGCCGCGCCGCCGACCCACTCCCCCGAGGCGGTCAGCTCCTCGACGATCGTGTCCACCTCGGCCATCAGCCCCTCACGCTCCGGATCGGGCATGGCCGCGAGCGCGGCGGGGTTGTTGTAGATCAGCAGCATGTACTTCACGGTCGGTCCTCACGTCCCCCGGTGCCCGGAGCGGGCACCCGCGCGGATAGCTTCCGGGCAGGCGTGATTCTACGACCCCCGCCGGACGCCAGGCGGGTGACCGGGCCGCAGGACGTCCTCCCCGGCCGGGGACGGGGCCGGGGAGGACGAGCGGGCGGGTCAGGCGAAGGCCGTGGCGAGCCAGGACTTCCAGGCGTTGTCGGTGGCCTCGGCGTCCACGCCGGGGATGAAGCTGTGCTGCTCCACCACCACGGTGTCGCGGTACCCGTGCATGAACATGTAGAGCGCGTCGTCGGTGCACACGCTCGGGATGCTCGGGTAGTCGGTGCTGGCGACGACGCCCTCGGCCTCGGGGAGACCCGGCACCGTGAGGCGCACCCTGTCCCCCGCGGCGATGGTGCCGGTCAGGCCGAGCACACCCTTGAACGCCTCCCACACCCGCTCCTGGTCGGGCACCTGCGGGCCGGGGAGCAGCGTGTTGAACGTCGAATGGCGGCCGGGGAAGTACTTGAGGTAGGCGGCCAGCTTGCGCATGTACTGCGGGTCGCCCTTCTTCAGCGCGTCGTACTGCGCCTCCCAGTCGTCGCCGAGGAAGCCGCTGTGCACCAGCCGCAGGACGGTGCTCGCGCCCGCCCGCCCCTCGATGAGGTAGTCGAAGGCCATGAACGTTCCGTCGGGGTTCTCCGCGCTCTGGTAGGCGAACCGCTTGGACGGTTCCCACGCGGTCACGGTGGAGGTCTGGGTGTACCCCATCATCGTGTGGGTCGCCGTGCCGCCCTCGCGGGGCTCCACCTCGTTGCGGCCCATGAACCACGAGTCGATCCCCGGGCCGGTGGAGATGGCCTCCCACACCTGCTCGGGGGTCGCGTCGAGCGCGATCTCATCGCGCACCTCGAACTCGTGCCGCATGTCACTGCTCCTTCGTAGGGGTCTCGCTCGCCTGGGTGCCGGCCGGTTCGATCCTGACGCTCGGGTGGACGGCGACGACGATGCGGTGGTCGCGCCCGCCCTCGGCCGACTCGTCGTGGTACTTGCCGACCAGATGGGTGACCGCGCGGGCCAGTTCCTCGGCGAAGGCGGCGCGGTCGGCGGCCGAGGCGAAACGGATCTCGCCGTCGATCGCGAACGTCGCCACCTTCTTGCGGGCCTTGCCCGCGCCGGTGATCAGGGCGCCCACGTCGCGCACCAGCCGGGCCGCGACCGCCAGCAGCCACCGCGCCGAGAGCTGGTCGGGCGACCGGGACGGGTCGGGCTGGACCGACGCCAGCGCCGTGGGGGAGATCACGTACGACGCCGCGATGGCCCGCATCACCCGCTCGGTGACGTTGCCTTTACGGCGCTCCTCCACCAGCTCCACCAGGCCGTACCGCTCGAGCGTCTTCAGGTGATAGTTCACCTTCTGCCGAGGCAGGCCCACCTTGGCGGCCAGCATCGTGGCCGAACCGGGCACCGACAACTCGGCGAGCAGCCGGGCCCGCACCGGGTCCAGCGAGACCTCGGCCGCGGCCGGATCCTCGATCACCGCCACATCCAACATGTCGCAACACTCTCAGCGACAATATTGTTCGTCAAGGTGACCGAAATCGTCGGCATATTCACGTTTCAGATCGGACCGTAGTGCGGCCAGCAGCCACCGGCCCGCCGCCGCGATGCTCGGCCGCACCGGATGGCGGCTGATGACGCACATGACCTGCCAATATCGCGCAGGGTCCGCGCCGGCCGCAGCCGTGCGGCGGCCTCGGCGTCGTAGAGCCGGTAGCCGGCCCGGGTGCGGCCGGTCGGCGGGACACCCCATGTCGGACCAGTGGCGGACCAGCTTCACCGTCATGCCGGTACGCTCCGCCGGCTCGCCGATGGTCAGCAGCGTGGTGTCGTCGTGCACGCGACCAGCCTCCGGTCTCCCATCCTGGGAGGGTCAACCCTACCCACGGCGGCGCCCGGGGCCGGGACGGCGCCGCCCCCGGGCCGATCAGGTAAGAAACCTTTCTGTTAACTTGTGCGGGTGGAATCGCACGTGGTGAGACGGGTCCGCATGGCCGTGGCGGTGACGTTCGCGGTGCATGGGGCGGTCACCGGCAGCTTCGCCACCCGTATCCCCTGGCTCCAGGAACACCTGCACGCCGGGCCGGGCGAGCTGGGCCTGGCCCTGCTCGCGCCCGCGGTCGGATCCATGATCGCGATGCCGACGGCCGGGCGGCTCATCCACCGGCTCGGCGGCCGGGCGAGCACGCGGTGGCTGATCGCGCTGTGGAGCCTGATGCTCGCCCTGCCCGCGCTGGCGCCGAACCTGGCCGTGCTGTGGGTCACGTTCCTGGTGTACGGGGCGGCGGCCGGCATGTGCGACGTCGCCATGAACGCCCAGGGCGTGGTCGTGGAGCAGCGGATGGGCCGTTCGATCATGTCGGGGCTGCACGGGATGTGGAGCGTCGGCGGGCTGGCCGGCGGCGCGATCGGGGTGCTGGCGGCGCAGACCGGGCTGGACGCCCGGATCCACCTGGGCGCCATGGCGGCCGTGCTGCTCCTGGTCGGCCTCGCGATCGGCCCCCGGCTGCTGGACATCCGGGCCGAGGAGGGAGCCGACGCCCCCCCGAGGTTCGTCCTGCCCTCGCGGCACGTGCTCGTCCTCGGGCTGATCGGGTTCTGCGCGGTGTTCGGTGAGGCGGCCAGCCAGGATTGGTGCGCGGTCTACCTGAGGCAGATCACCGGGACCTCCGCCGGGGTCGCGGCCGTCAGCTACACGGCGTTCGCGTTCACCATGGCCGCCGGGCGGCTCTGCGGCGACATGGTGGTGCGCCGGCTGGGCGCGGTGCCGACCGTGCGGATCAGCGGGGTGGTGGCGACGGCCGGCGGGATCCTCGTCGTGGTCGCCCGCACACCGCTGCCGGCCATCGCCGGGTTCATGCTGATCGGGCTCGGGGTGGCGGTGGTCGTGCCCCTGGTGTTCGGAGCGGCGGGGAACGCCGCGCCGACGCCGGGCGAGGGCGTGTCCGGGGTGGCCACGATCAGCTACACCTCGGGGTTCATCGCGCCGAGCGCGATCGGCGGCATCGCGTCCTTCAGCAGCCTTTCGGCCTCGTTCGTGCTGGTCACCGTGCTCATGGTGGCGGTGCTGCTGAGCGCGGGGGCGCTGGCGCGGCGGCCGTCCTTCCGCCCGGCCTCCGACCTCGCCCCCATGTGAGCGGCCACTCAGCCTGCGGCGCGGCGGGCCTCGATGCGGGCCATGTGCTCGTGCCCCCAGTCGCCGAGGGGCACCAGCGCCTCGTTGAGCGTGGCGCCGAAGCCGGTCAGGGAGTACTCCACCTTGGGCGGCACCTCACGGTAGACCTCGCGGTGGACGAGCTCGTCGGCCTCCAGCTCCCGTAGCTGCTGGATCAGCATCTTCTCGCTGATGCCCGTAAGGCTCCTGCGCAGCTCCCCGAAGCGGTGGGGGCCGTCGTGGAGCTGCCACAGGATGCGCGCCTTCCACTTCCCGCCCATGAGGTCGACGGCGGCGTCCAGTCCGCACGCGTAGGGCAGCCTCGCCATGGCGTCCTTCCTTACAAAAAGGTAAGTACCTCACTTATTTGTACGTACTTGCCGATGGTACTGCGAGGGGACGAGGCTCAGGAACGCGGCCGGCGATGATCCGCCGCCGCGCTTCGATCCGACCCGGAAGAGGACCACATATGAGCGAGTACGCGGGCAAGAAGGCCGTCATCACCGGCGGGACGATCGGCATCGGGCTGGCCACCGCCGCCGCGCTCACCGAAGGCGGCGCCGAGGTGGTGCTCACCGGCCGCAACGAGCGGAACCTCCAGGCCGCGCGGCGGGAGCTCGGGCCCCGGGCGCACGTCGTACGGTCGGACACCTCCAGCATGGCCGACATCGACACGCTCGCGGCCCTGGTCAGGGACCGGCTCGGCCAGGTCGACCTGGTGTTCGTCAACGCCGGGATCGCGCTGCTCGAACCGCTCGGCCAGGTGACAGAGAAGACCTACGACCAGACCTTCGACGTCAACGCCAAGGGCGCCTACTTCACCGCGCAACGCCTGGCGCCGCTGGTCCGTGAGGGGGGCTCGCTGGTGTTCACCACCTCGATCGCCAACGGGTCCGGCACGCCCGGCATGAGCGTCTACGCCGGGACCAAGGCCGCGCTGCGCTCGTTCACCAAGGTCCTGGCCGCCGAGCTGCTGCCGAGGGGGATCCGGGTGAACGCGGTGAGCCCCGGCTTCATATCGACCCCGACCATGGGCGCCGCCGAGGCGACGCCGGAGGAGCGCGCGGCGTTCGAGAGGCTGGGCGACCGGATCACCCCCATGGGACGGCACGGCTCGGTGCACGAGGTCACGGCGGCGGTGCTGTTCCTCGCCTTCGGCGCCACCTTCACCACCGGCGCTGAACTGACCGTCGACGGCGGCCTCGCCCACCGCCTCACCCCGGCCGGCGCCTGACACCCGCACCTGGCCGGGTGCCCCACAAAGCGAGCGCCCGCTTCGGACATCCGATACCTTGACATTCGAGACATATTTGGCTTGATGGTCGAGGTACGTGAATGCCAAGAGAAATGCCGGACGGCCTCAAGCAGGGCCTGGGGGCGGCCGCGCAGGCGCAGCAGTCCGCCGTGGACGCCCTGGACGAGGCGGCGGCCACCAGCCTCGGGGTCAACCGGACCGACCTGCGCTGCCTGGAGGTCCTGCTGGCGTGCGAGGCCACCACCCCCAGCGGGCTCGGGATCGCGCTCGGGCTGACCACGGGCAGTGTGACCGCGATGCTCGACCGCCTGCAGCGGCTCGGCTACCTGACCCGCTCCCCCGACCCCGGCGACCGGCGCAAGGTGGTCGTGCGGATCACGCCGGAGGCGGCGCGGCGGGCCTACGAGATCTACGGGCCGATCGCCGAGGAGGGGACCGGGTTCCTGTCCGCGTACACCGTCGAGGAGCTCCGGCTGATCACCGGCTTCCTGCGGCGCTCACGCGAGCTCTACGAACGCCACCTGACCCGGGTGCGCGACCTGCCGGGAACCGCACCCTCCCGGCGGGGATGACCGGTTTCACGCTCTCCCGGCCGCGCCGGCCGACCCGCCCATCTCCGGGCCGAACCGGTCTCAGCGCGGGCCGCCCACCCGCGTGAGGAAGTCGTGCAGGGCCCGGTTGAAGTCGGCCGGGCGTTCCAGGTTCGGCATGTGGGCGGCGCCCTCGACCACGGTCAGCGTGGCGCCGGGGATGCGCCGGTGCATGAACTCGGCGTCGGCCACCGGCGTGAACGCGTCGTCGCGCCCGGCCACGACGAGCGCGGGCACCGCGACCCCGGCCAGTGAATCGGCGTAGTCGGGGCGCTCGGCCCGGCCGCGCAACGCCGCCGCGGCCCCCTCGGGAGGCGCCGAGCGCATCATGTCCAGCACGTGCCCGGCCACCTCGGGCAGCGCCGCCACGTTGTACGGGGCCACCATCGTCGCCAGCACCTCCCGCGCGTAGGGGCCCATGCCCTCGCGCAGCAGCCGGTCGGCCATGGCGTACCGCGCCCGCCTGCCGTCCTCGGTCTCGGCCTGGGCGAAGGTGTCGGCGAGCAGGAGCCCGCGCACCCGGCCGGGGAACAGCCGGTGGAACTCCATGACGATCTGGCCGCCCATCGACAGCCCGCCGATCACCACCTGGTCCAGCCGCAGGTGGTCGAGCAGGGCGGCGATGTCGGCCGCGAACACCGAGAGCGGCGTCGTGCCGGGCACCACCGTGCTCTCGCCGTAGCCCCGCAGGTCCGGCGCGATCACCCGCCACGCGGGGCCGGCGAACTCGGCGAGCTGCGGGGCCCACATCGTGCGGTCGAACGGGTGGCCGTGCACCAGGACGAGCGGCGTCCCGGCGCCCCGGTCGTCGTACCCGACGGTGATCCCGTTGACCGCTGCCCTGCTCATGACCACGTCCTCCCCCGGCCGGCGCCCGCGCGGTGCGCGTCCCCGGCAGCGGTCCCGCCGCTGACGGCGATGCTAGGACGGGCACCCCGGCGAGTGCAATATCATCATTGCACTCGGTGCAATCCAAGCTTTGCTACCAGGGGGTGCTTGATGGAGGACTACCGGCGGGTCGCCGACGCCGTGGCCGCCGACATCGCCGCCGGGCGGCTGCGCCCCGGCGACCAGCTCCCCCCGCAGCGCGCGTTCGCCCGCCGCCGGGGCATCGCCGCCTCCACCGCCGCCCGGGTGTACCGCGAGCTGGCCAGGCGGGGGCTGGTGGCCGGCGAGGTCGGCCGGGGCACGTTCGTGCGCGCGGCGGAGCGCTCGTACGGGCCCGCGCTGGTGGAGCCCGGCGGGGCCAGGGTCGACCTGGAGCTGAACTACCCGTCGGCGCCGGGGCAGGCCGCCCTGCTCGCAGAGGGCCTGGGCCGCCTGCTGCGCCCCGACGTCCTCGAGGCGGCGCTGCGGCCCGCGGGCCCGTCCGGCACCCCCGAGGCCCGTGACGCCACGGCCCGCCTGCTGGCCCGAGGCGGCTGGGAACCCGACCCCGCGCGCGTCCTGTTCGCCGGGAACGGCCGCCAGGCCATCGCCGGAGTGCTGGCCGCGCTGGTGCCGCCGGGCGGGCGGCTCGGCGTGGAGGCGCTGACCTACCCGGTGGTCAAGGCCGTCGCCGGGCGGCTCGGCGTCATCCTGGTCCCGCTGCCGGGCGACGAGCACGGGCCGCTGCCCGGCGCCCTGGCCGCCGCCCACCGCGCCACCCCGCTGCGCGCGGTGTACCTGCAGCCGACCCTGCACAACCCGCTCGGGACCACCATGCCCCCGGACCGGCGCGCCGAGATCGCCGCCACCCTGCGCGCGCTCGGCCTGCACGCGATCGAGGACACCATCTGGGCCTTCCTGCGCGAGGACGCCGGGCCGCCGCTGGCCGCGCTGGCCCCCGGCCACACGATCCTGGTGGACAGCCTGTCCAAGCGGCTGGCCCCCGGCCTGACGGCCGGCTTCGCCGTGGCGCCCCCGGACCAGGTCCTCCCGATCGCCGCGGCGTTGCGGTCGGGGGCCTGGACGGCGCAGGGCCTCGCCCTGGCGGCCGCGACCCGGTGGATCGCCGGCGGCACCGTGGCCGCCCTGGAGCGGGCCAAGCGCGAGGACGCCGCCGCGCGCCAGCGGGCGGCCCGCCTGAGCCTCGCCGGGCTCGCCGTACGCGCGGACCCGCACTCGTACTACTGCTGGCTGGAGCTGCCCGAGCCCTGGCGCGCCGAGACCTTCGTGGCGGCGGCCGCGCGGCGCGGCATCGCGGTCACGCCCGCGGCCTCCTTCGCCGTCGCGACGCGGAGCGCGCCCCCGGCGGTGCGCGTCGGGCTGGCCTCGCCGCCGGTCGGGGTGCTCTCCGAGGCGCTGACGGTCCTGGCCTCCCTCGCGCGGTCCACCCCCGAAGACGCCGCCGCCGACTGATTGTGGGGTGGTCCAGGGGGAACACAGGAGAAAACTGGGGCCGGACCGGCCCCACCTACCGGCCCGTCTTTCGGCATCGGCGGCCAATGTTGTCTATTGTTTCGACGTGCCGATGAAAGAGAACGACTTCCCCGTAGCCCTGTCGCTCCGGCCGGAGCGCTCGGTGCTCGTCGTGGCGCCCCCGCAGGACGCGGCGGGCCACTGGGCGGGCGCGCCGAGCGCGGTGCTCAGCGACGGAGTGATCTACCTGGCCTACCGCCTGCGCCGCCCGATCGGCCAGGGGCGCGGGTACGCCGTCGTCGTGGCCCGGTCGCTCGACGGCGAGCGGGGTGAGCGGTTCGAGACGATCTACACCCTCGGCCGCGAGGAGGTCGACACCGAGTCCCTGGAGCGGCCCGCCCTGGTGCGTACCCCCGAGGGCACCTGGCGCCTGTACATCAGCTGCGCCACCCACAACACCAAGCACTGGCGGGTGGAGGTGCTGGAGGCCGACGACCCCTCGCGGTTCGACGCCACGCGGCGCTCGGTCGTGCTGCCCGGCGACCCCAAGACCGGCGTCAAGGACCCGGTGATCGTGCACCACGACGGCCTGTGGCACCTGTGGGCCTCGGTCCACCCGCTCGCCGACCCCGGCGAGGAGGACCAGATGGTCACCGACTACGCCACCAGCGCCGACGGCCTCGAATGGACCTGGCACGGCACCGCCCTGAGCGGCCGCGCCGGCACCTGGGACTCGCGGGGCACCCGGGTCACCTCGGTGGTCCGCGCCGGCGACACGATCCTCGCCGCCTACGACGGGCGGGCCAGCGCCGCGGAGAACTACGAGGAGCGCACGGGCCTGGCCACCGGCCCCGACCACGCCACCTTGACCCCGGTCGGCACCGAGCCGATCGCGTGGTCGCCCCACGGCGGGCTGCGCTACCTGGACGTCCTGGAGCTCCCGGACGGCAGCCTGCGCCTGTACTACGAGCTCACCCGCGCCGACGGCGCCCACGAGCTGCGCACCGAGCTGCGCTGACCCCCGCGTCCCGGCGTGGTGGACCCGGCGGGCACGGTCGTCGCGTCCGTCACGTCGTCGCGCGGACGGTCAGCCGCAGTTCCAGTGCCACGTCCCGGGGGGTGGCCTGCCGGGCGAGCCGCTGGATGAGGCGTTCCATGGCGGCGTGGCCGGATTCCTCCAGCGGCTGGCGGACGGTGGTGAGGTCCATGACCTCGGCCAGCTCGCCGTCGTCGAAGCCGATCACGGCGACGTCGCCGGGGACGGCCAGGCCGAGGTCGCGGGCGGCCCGCAGCACCCCGGCGGCGAGGGTGTCGTCGGCGGCGAAGACCGCGGACGGGCGCTCCTCGCGGGACAGCAGGTCCCGGGCGGCGGCCAGGGCGTCCCGTGCGCGGTGGCGGACCAGCCGTACGTCGTCCTCGCCGAGGTCGTGACCGGCTTCGGCGAGCGCGGCGCGGTATCCGTCGAGCCTGAGCCGCGATGGCGACAGGTAGCGGTCGGATCGCTGGGCCTCGCCGAGGAACCCGCACCGGCGGTGCCCGCGCTCCATCAGGTGCGCGGCGGCCAGACGGCCGCCCGCGACGTCGTCGGTGTGGACCGAGTCGAACCCGGGGTGGCGCATGTCGAGCAGGACGGCAGGCGGTCCCAGGCCGATGAGCCGGTCGGCCACGGTCGCGTCCAGGGGAAGGCTGACCACGATGAGGCCGTCGAGCCTGCCGGTGATCGGCAGGCTCGCCAGCAGGGGCGCGGGGCTCTCGGCGGCCGATTCCTGGTCGTACAGGACGACTTCCAGCGATCGCGAGCCGACGGCCTGGAGGATGCCGTTGAGGCGGCGGGCCACCGACGGGTAGGAGGTGTGGGGCGCGATCACGCCGATGCGCCCGGCGCCACGGCGCGCCTTGGCCACGGCGTCCGGCCGGGGGGTGAAGCCGAGCGCGTCCACGGCGGCCAGGACCCTGCGGCGGGTCCGCTCGCCCACCTTGCCGGGTGAGTTGAGGGCCCTGGACACCGTGGCGATGCTGACGCCCGCTTCGGTGGCCACGTCGTAGATGGTCGGCGGGCTGCTCACGGGTGTGCTCTCCTTCGGTGCGGTCGCTGCGTCGATCCTATGATGAAAGTGCTTTCATGGAAGCACTTGACAGTGGGACGGCCGATCCCTTGTCCTGGAACGGCGGCCTGGCGCCGTCCTTGGACGGCGGCCTGGCGCTGTCCTGGAACGGTGGCCCTGGCGTGCCGTGGGGATGCGGCCTGAGATCGAGGAGGAGCGATGAGCCGTTCGCATGTGGTGACGGGGGGTGGCCGGGGGATCGGCCGGGCGCTGGTCGAACGGCTGGCCGCCGCGGGCGACACGGTCGTCGCGGTCGAGCGGGATCCGGCGGCCCTGACCTGGGCGGACGACCACCCCGCTGGAGGGCGCCTGATCGTCGTGACCGGCGACGCCGCCGACGAGCGCGTCACCGAACGGGCAGCCGACGCGGCCGAGGCCGCGGCTCCGCTGGCCGGATGGGTCAACAACGCCGCCGTGTTCCGGGACGCCTCGGTGCACTCGGCCACCGCCCGGCAGATCCTGGAGCTGATCGCGCTGAACCTGGACGCGGCCGTGGCCGGATGCGCGACCGCGGTCCGCCGGTTCCTCGCCGCCGGTACCCCCGGGGCGATCGTCAACGTCTCCTCCCACCAGGCGCGCCAAGCGGTCCCGGGTTCGCTGCCGTACGCGACCGCCAAGGCGGCCATCGAGGGGATGACCCGGGCGCTGGCGGTCGAGTACGGCCCGCGTGACATCCGGGTCAACGCGGTGGCGCCCGGCTCGGTGCGCACCGAGCGCTACGACGGCCTCCTGGCGTCGCGAGGACCGGCGGAGGCCGCCCGCGTGGAGCAACGGATGGCCGGCCTGCATCCGCTGGGCCGGGTCGCCGACGCGCGCGAGATCGCCGCCGCCATCGCGTACCTGCTGTCACCGGACGCGGGCTTCATCACCGGCGCGACCGTACCGGTCGACGGCGGCCGCACGATCCTCGCCCACGACCCCGAGGCGAGAAGCTGACCGGGCCCGCGCGGGGGGTCAGGGGAGGCGGGGGCGGCCGTTGCGGGCCTGGCGCTGGCCGGGGGGGCGGTCGCCCATCAGGCCGCCCGACCGGTCGCGGGGGCCCAGCCAGTCGCCGAACACCTCACCGGTGACGCGTTCCAGCAGGGCCACGTCGTCCTCGAACCTCGGGATCAGGGCCTGCCGCTCGTCCCAGCCCAGCGGGCGGCGCGGGCGGCCCCGGTCCTGCAGGGCACGTTCGAGCGGCTCGGTGATGCGGGCGGCCAGCGACCCCGGGAGGTGGCGCCCCACCGTCGCGCCCGTACGGAGCACGCGCGACAGCGCCTGGTGGCGCAGCGTCGGATCGGGGTGGGCGGTGACGTTCTCGCGCGGCACCTCGGTGATCACGCCCTGGGCCACGCCGAGGAACCCGCAGATGCGATCCAGCGTCGCCACGGGCTCGTCCACCAGGTCGCGGTAGCGGAACAGCAGGACATTCTCCCGGGGGAACAGGCCGAACAGGTGCTGGAGCTGCTCGCCGTACCGGCCAAGGCCGACGTAGTGCCAGAACGCCGACCAGCCGGCGGCGGCGCGGCGCTCCTCCTCGGCGCAGGCGCGGACCACGTCGCCGATGGGCTCCAGGCCGGCCGACCACAGGTGCGTCCAGTTGGAATGGGCCCGCTCGACCGGGTCACGCAGGATGACGATCAGTTTGGCCGCCGGGATCAGCGCGTGGATGCGGCGCTGAGCCCCACGGTCGTACAGGTAGAAGGGGGTGGACTCCCCCGTGAGCGTCCCGGGAGGGGCCGCTTCGAACAGCGCCTCGTAGTCCGGGCGGCTCCACACGTGCTCCCTGAAGGTCTGCGCGTCCCCAGGGCCGCCCCGGGTGGGCGGCGGGCCGTCGGTGAGGAAGAACTTGGGTTCCTTGACCGCGGACATGAACAGGGAGGGGTGCCGGGCGAGCGCCATGTGCAGCGCGGTCGTCCCCGTCTTGGGCGCCCCGATCACCAGGAAATCCGGTAGAGCCATCCTGATCTCCTCGGCACAGGCGACATCAGCGAGCATTATACCTACTGATTACGTAGGAAATAGCGGGCTTTGACCCCAGGTCCGCGTCAGGCCGTGCTCGGTCCTCGTCAGGTCGTGCTCGGTTCGCGGTGGTCGCTCAGGGGCGCGTGGTGGTCGGCGTCGCTGGGCCCGTCGGGGTCGGCGTGCACGGTGGCGGCGCGCAGGCGGGGCACCTCGTGGATCAGGCGGTGCTCGGCCTCCACGGCGACCGCGTGCGCCTGGATGAGCGTCAGGTGGTGGTCGACCACGATGTCGACCTCGGCCCGCACCACGTGACCGACCCAGCGTATCCGGACCGTTCCGGCCCGCAGCACCCCGGGCGTCGCCGCGAGGACCCGCTCCGCGTGGTCCAGCAGGGCGGGGTCGACCGCGTCCATCAGGCGGTGGTACACCTCCCTGGCCGCGTCGCGCAGCACCAGGCAGATCGCGAAGGTGATCAGCAGGCCCACGATGGGGTCGGCGATCGGGAACCCGAGCGCGGACCCGCCGGCGCCCGCCAGCACGGCCAACGAGGTGAACCCGTCGGTGCGGGCGTGCAGGCCGTCGGCCACCAGGGCCGCCGAGCCGATCTCGCGGCCCACCCTGAGGCGGTAGCGGGCCACCCACTCGTTGCCGGCGAAGCCGATCAGGCCCGCCGCGGCGACCCACCCCACCGCGTGGACCTCTTGCGGGGCGATCAGCCGTTCGACGGCCTGGTACCCGGCGAGCACGGCCGAGGCGGCGACGACGATCACGATGACCAGGCCCGCCAGGTCCTCGGCCTTGCCGTAGCCGTAGGTGAACCTGCGGGTCGCCGCGCGCCGGCCGAGCCAGAACGCGACCGCGAGCGGGACGGCGGTCAGGGCGTCGGCGAAGTTGTGCAGCGTGTCGCCCAGCAGCGCCACCGACCCGGACATCGCCACGACCACGGCCTGCGCGGCGGCGGTGACGACCAGGACCGCGAACGACAGGCCGAGGACGCGGATCCCCCGGGCGCTGGACTCCAGTGCGGTGTCGGTCCTGGCGGCACTGTCATGACTGTGCGGGGTCAGCACATGCGCCCCCCACGCGACCACCCCCCTGACCCACCGCCCCCACCCCGTCGCGCCCTGCCCACCACCGTGGCCATGTCCGTGGCCATGTCCGTGGCCATGTCCGTGGCCATGGGTGCGGCCATGGGTGCGGGCCTCGGCCGGGCCGTCGGGGGTGTCGTTGTCGTGGGCGTGGGGCTCGTTGGGGGGTGGAGAACCGGGCCGTTGCTGGTCGGACATGGTTTCCTCGCTTGCGGACGACGACCGTTGCGGGCAGTATATGTAGTCATGTACGCACGCGACAACGAATCAGGTGCGCATCCGTTGCAGGAGCGACCCACCGCCGCCCAGGTGGAGACGGCCGTCGAGTCCTTCCGCATGCTCAGCGACGGGACGCGGCTGCGCCTGATGTGGCTGCTCGCCTCAGGCGAGTACGACGTGTCGTCGCTGGCCGGGGCGATCGAGGTGGCCCGGCCCTCGGTGTCGCAGCACCTGGCGAAGCTGCGCCTGGCCGGCCTGGTCGAGACCCGCAGGCACGGCCGCCGCGTCCTGTACCGGGCCCGTGACGCCCACGTCCGCCGGCTCATCGCCGAGGCCCTGTTCCACGCCGACCACGAGGTCTCCGGCATCCCCCGCCACGACACCTGACTCCCCCGCCGCCCTGGATCTGCTCCCCCGCCGCCCTGGATCCTTCCTCCGCCGGCCCCTGGATCCCTTCCTCACCGCATGGACCCGGCTCGGTCCCGGCCCGCACCGCGTGGTGCCGGACGGCCGGGGCGGGCTCAGCGGGGGCGGACCATCAGGGTCAGGGGGACCCGCAGGTTGGGCGACGGCTCGTGGGGGACCTCGTCGGCGGCCAGCTCGTACCCCGGCAGCAGCGCCTCGACGACGCCGCAGGCCAGCGCCGTCCCCTGCCCGGCGCCCGGGCACGGCCGCAGCCCGGAGCCGAAGGTCAGGTGAGAGGGCGCCTGAGCGGACGCCGCCCGGCCGGGGTCCAAGTTGAGGTGAGGGGACGCCGTCCGGCCGGGGTCATAGGTGAGGTGAGGGGACGCCGCGCGGCCGTGGTCGAAGGTCACGTGAGGGGACGCCTGGAGGGACTCGGCCCGGCCGGGCTCGAAGCGGTGCGGGGCAGTGAACACGCGCGGGTCGCGGTTGGCGGCGGCGAGGTCGAGCACCACCAGCGTGCCGGGTGCCAGCGGCCGTCCCGCGAGCTCGGCGCCCTCGGTGGCCAGGCGCCGCGTGGACCGGACCGGAGGGTCGAGGCGCAGGGTCTCGGCGACGAGCGCGTCGGCGGACCACCGGAGTGACAGGCCGGGCGGGAGCCGGAGGGCGGCGTCCAGGGTGTTGCCGATCAGCCCGGCGGTCGCGTCGCACGCCTGTACGAGCGTCCCGATCCGGTTCGCCACCACCTCCAGATCCCCCGAACGGCCACCCTCCAGATCCCCTGAGCGACCACCCTCCATGTCCCCCGAGCGGTCGTCCTCCAGATTCCCCGAGCGGTCGCCGCCGAGCAGGGTGAGCAGCTCGTCCACGGCGGCGTCGGCGCGGGCGGTGCGATGGGCGTCCGCTCCCGGATGGTAGGCGGCGGCGACGGCCGACACGGCCGCCACCAGAGCGTCCAGATGGCCGTCGGCGACTCCGAGCGCACCGCCGAGCACGCGGAGGGGGACGGCACGTGCGAGCAGCGACATGACGTCGACCGGCCCGCGTCCGGCCCGCTCCAGGACGGCCGCCGCCTCGGACCGCGCGGCGACACGCAGCGCGCGGGGGTCGGTGAGGTCGAGGTCGGCGCGCACCAGGGCACGGCGGCGCTCATGCGAACGCCCGGCACTGAACCGCGACACCCGTCCACGCAGCCACGCCACGGTCCCGGGCACCTCCGTGCCGCCGGGCGGGGGTGGCGGGACGGTGAAGCGCGGATCGGCCAGTACGGCGCGCACCTCGGCGTGGCCGGTGACCACGAGGTCCGGGCCCGGGGCGACGCAATCGGCGTGGGTCGTCATGCCGCGACCCTAGGACCGCATCGTTTCACCCCGCACCGAAGCGTCCCGCCCCCGCTTCCCCGCTCACCGCTTCCCTGCTCACCGTCTCCACTTCACCGTCTTCGCCTCACCGCCCCCGCTTCACCGCCCCCGCTTCACCGCCCCCGCTTCACCGCCCCCGCTTCACCGCCCCCGCTTCACCGCCCCCGCTTCACCGGGCGCGCGAGCAGGACGGCCGTCCCCCGGGTCGTGCCCGAGGGACGGTGCCGGTCAGGGCCAGGTGAAGTTCAGCTCGCGTTCGAAGTTCACGTAGCCGCCCCGCAGGAACGCCTGGGCCATCGGGACGTTGCCGAGGTCGGTGGCCGCCCGGATGCGGGGCACGTCCTCGGCCGCGAGCACGCGGGTGCCCTCGGCGAGGATCTCCCCGATGTACCCGTTGCCCCGATGCGCGGGAACGACGCCGATGTAGGCGATGATCGGGTTGTAGGAGTTGTGCGCCGGGATGACGAACCCGACCGGTTCGCCGCCGGGCAGCGTGGCGATCCGCCACCAGTCCTGGTGGGCGGTGTACCCGTCGAACTCGCCGTCGTAATGCTCGGCCGCCGCCCGCTCGGGGGTCATCCGGCCCAGGTCGTCGCGGCTGTGGGCGTCCAGCGTCCCGTCCAGCACCAGGGTCATGAGCGCGAGGAGCTCCTCGCGGTCGGCCACCGGACGGAACGCCAGGCGGCCGGTCGGCGGCGCGATGGGCGTTCCCGGGTGCCAGTCGAAGCGGAGCCGTTCCACGAACAGGCGGGCGCCGGTCCGTTCCAGGGCGGCCACGCGGTCCTCGACGGCGCGCCGGACACCCGGGTCCTCCCGCCAGTCCGGCGGTACGAACCGGATGAACTCCGGCGGACGACCACCCTTCGGCAGGATCTCGGCCATCGCGGCGGTGAGCAGCCGGACGCCGGTGTCCACCCGCCCGGGTTCCTCGGCGACGTCGAACACGTCGAAGAGCATCGGCCTGCTCTCGTGGGGCCTGCTCCACCAGGCCGCCCGGGCGACCAGGCGGTCACCGCGCAGGGCCACCCACATCCACTCCGGCCTGCGGCGGCCGGATTCCAGGTCGTCGGCGAACTCGTGGTCGAGCCCGTAGGGCAGCCGGGAGAAGAGATCGAGTTCCTCGCGCCCGGTGATCGGGCGCATGGTCAGGTCATGCTGTACTGCGGTCAAGGCACTCTCCTGTGGAGGCGCGCCCGCCCGCCCGGGGGTCAGCGGCGCCGTACGCCCCGGGAGGACACGAGCGCGGTGAACGTGGTGATCATCGGCGCGCCCTCCTTTCTTCTCGCCACCCGCCGGGGACGGCGGGTGCATCCAGCCGCAAGTTCTATCCCCTCCCCGCCGGCCCCGGCAACCACTTTTCCCACCGGCCACGCCCACGAACCGGCGCACCACGTGCGGTCACGTACCCGGCGCAGCGGGTACGGTCCGCGTCCGGCGCGCCCGGTACGGTCACGCGTCCGCCGTCCGGTTTCGGTCACGCGTCCAGCGCCGGGGGCGGTCAGGCGTCTGTGCGGGTGAGGCGGAGTGTCGCGGCGCCGAGTGCGAGCGCCAGGTAGGCCACCAGGACCGCCAGCGCGCCGAGCGGCGGCAGCCCGACGATACGGGCGAACGGCCCTTCGGTGATCGAGGAGGCCGAAGCGGTCACCCCGGCCAGCTCGCCGGGCAGGTTCGGCAGCATCGCCGCGCTGATCCGGCCCTTCCACGGATCCGGCAGGTACGTGGAGACCGAGGGCAGGACGAAGGCCAGGAACACGACCGAGACGACGCCGCCCGCGGTGGACCGCATGAGCGTGCCCAGTCCGAGCCCCACCAGGGCGATCACCATGACCGACAGGCCCATGGCGGCGAGCAGCGGCAGCCGGTCGGCCACCGGGGCGGTGTTGCCCGGGAAGGGCCGGCCGCCGATGATCCACCGGCCGGTGAGGAAGACCGCCACGATGGTCGCGGTCCCCATGACCAGCGTGACCGCGCCGGTCGCGGCCACCTTGCCGCCCAGCATGACCCCCCGCCGGGGCACGGCGACCAGGCTGGCCGTGATCGTCCCGGTCGCGTACTCGGAGGTGACCGCGAGCACGCCCAGGATCCCCACGACGAGCTGCACGAACGGCAGGAAGTACTCCTCCAGCGGTATGGCCTGGAACCGCGCCTTGACCTCCGGCGAGGCCTGGTCGTAGTAGGTCACCCCCTGGATCGACAGCAGCACGCCGAACAGCACGACCAGGGCGGCCACGGCCAGCACGTAGTACGTCGAGCGGACCGACCGGAGTTTCAACCACTCCGCCGCGATGACATCGCTCATCGTCCCCCTCCTTCGGTGATCGCCCGATGCTCCGCGCTGTCGGCGGTGAGTTCCATGTAGGCCTCCTCCAGGCCCGCGCCGCGCGGGGTCACCTCGTACAGCGCGATGCCGTTGCGGGCGGCCAGGTCGCCGATGCGGTCCACCTCCATCCCGGTCACCGACAGCGCGCCGCCGGGGTCGGCGGTGACACCGGCCCCGGCTTCGGCGAGCATGCCGGCCAGTTCGTCGGCGCGTGGCGAGCGCACCAGCACGCCGCGGCCGTGACGTGCGGTGAGCTCGGCCACCGAGGTGTCGGCGATCAGGCGCCCGCGTCCGATGATGACCAGCCGGTCGGCGGTGAGCTCCATCTCGCTCATCAGGTGGCTGGACAGCAGCACGGTCCGCCCGCCGGCCGCCAGGTCGCGCATCAGCCCGCGTATCCACCGGATCCCGTCGGGGTCCAGCCCGTTGACCGGCTCGTCGAAGATCAGCACACCGGGGTCGCCGAGCAGCGCCGCCGCGATCCCCAGCCGCTGCCGCATGCCCAGGGAGTACCCCGCGACCCTGCGGCGGGCGACCCCGGCGAGGCCCACCTGCTCCAGCACCGCCGGCACCCGCGCCTGGGCGATGCCGTTGGTGCGGGCGAGCCATCGGAGGTGGTTCAGCGCGGTCCTGCCGCCGTGCACGGCGCTCGCGTCCAGCAGGGCGCCGACCCGGGTCATGGGACGGCGCAGCGACGCGTACGGGCGGCCGTCGACGAGCGCGGCGCCGGAGGCGGGGGCGCACAGGCCGAGGAGCGCGCGCATGGTCGTGGACTTGCCGGCGCCGTTCGGGCCGAGGAACCCGGTCACCCGGCCGGGCCCCACCTCGAACGACAACCGGTCCACGGCGGTGGCGGAGCCGTACCGCTTGGTCAGTTCTCTCACTTCGATCACGCCGGCAACGCTCCCGTACGGCCGCCGTGGCCACATCGCCCCACGGCCGGAACCGGGTCGTGCGGCCGGGGACGCAACGCCTGGTCGCGCCGGGCGGGCACATGCGTCCAGGGGATGACATCCCCAGGTGGGAGGCGAGGATCGGCCGTCCCCGATACCGTCTTGACGTGGACCAAGCGGACGACCCCGGACAACCCATCCCAAGCCTGGACCAAGGTGAGGGGGGATATCAGGAGACGGACGGTCCGGGGTTCGGGACGGTGGTGGGGCCTCGGTTCGGCCGGCGGGGGCTGGTGGTGCTGGACTCGCTGGCGGCGGTGGCTTTCACCGCGTTGATGCTGGGCTTCACGCTGTCCCGTACCCCGGCCGGGGGCGCGGCGGCGCTGGTGGCGCAGTGCCTGCTCGTCGCCGGGATCGCCCTTCCTCCCGCCGCGCGCCGCCTGTGGCCGGTGCCGGTGTTCTCCCTGGTGCTGGGGCTGACGATGCTGTCGCTCTTCGTGGACGTGGCGCACGACTCGTTCGCCTCGGCCGCCTTCGCGATCTACCCGGTCGCGCTCACCCGCCCGGGGCTGCGCTGGGTGCCCACCCGGACGATCGGCGTGCTGAGCGCGGTGGTGGTCGTCGGCTCGGCCCTGTCGGGGCCGATCGGCTGGTGGGAGGGGAGCACCATGTTCGTGACGACGTTGTTCGGCGCGACGCTGATGGGCGGTTCCTGGACGGTCGGCCGCGCGGTACGGGAGCGGCGCCTGTACGTGGATCGCTGGGCCGGGCAGCTCGCCCGCCGGGCCGTCACCGAGGAGCGCCTGCGCATCGCCCGCGAGCTGCACGACGTCGTGGCCCACAGCATGACGCTGATCACCGTGAAGGCGGGCATCGCCGACCATGTAGCCGACGCCCGGCCGGGCGAGGCGCGGGCCGCGCTGCGCGACATCGAGGCGGTGAGCCGGGGTGCGCTGACCGAGATGCGGCACATGCTGGGCGTCCTGCGGTCCGAGACGGGGCCGCAGACGGCCGAGCTGTACCCGGCTCCGCGGCTGGCCGGGCTGGGCGAGCTGGCCGGGCGGGCGGCGCTGGCCGGGGTGCGCGTCGAGCTGGACGTTCGCGACGTGGACCGCCTGCCGGAGGGGGTCGAGCTGTCGGTGTACCGCATCGTCCAGGAGGCGCTGACCAACGTCGTCAGGCACGCCGCGCCGGCGCGGTGCCGGGTGGTGGTGGCCGGCGGCGGCGGGCGGGTGCGCATCGAGGTCGGCGACGACGGTCCGGGCACGCGGGTGCTGCCCGCCCCCGCCGAGCCCGTCGCCGGTCACGGCCTGGTCGGGATGCGCGAACGGGTCATGATGTACGGCGGCGCCTTCCGCGCCGGCCCGGCACCCGGCGGCGGTTTCACCGTGTCGGCCGAACTGCCGTACGAACCAGCCGGAGGTGGGAGCCGATGAACGTCCCTTGGAGCGGCGAGGGGCTCACCGTGTCGGCCGAACTACCGTACGAACCGGCCCGAGGTGGGCGCCGATGAACGTCCCTTCGAGCGGTGAGGATTTCACCGTGGCGTACGAGCCGGCCGGGGGTGGGTGCCGGTGAGCGACTCTTCGAGCGGTGGTGGGGAGATTCGCGTGTTGGTGGCGGACGACCAGGCGTTGTTGCGCGGCAGTTTCCGTGTGCTGGTGGAGACCGCGCCGGGGCTCACCGTCGTCGGTGAGGCCGGGACCGGGGACGAGGCGGTGGAGCTGGCCCGGCGGGAGCTTCCCGATGTGGTGCTGATGGACGTACGGATGCCGCGGATGGACGGCATCGAGGCGACCCGCCGGATCTGCGGCGCGCCGGAGACGGCCGGGGTGCGGGTGCTGATCCTGACCACGTTCGACCTGGACGCCTACATCTACGCGGCGCTGCGCGCCGGGGCCAGCGGGTTCCTGCTGAAGGACACCCGCCCGGCCGACCTGCTGGCCGCCATCCACGTCATCGCCTCGGGCGAGGCGCTGCTCGCGCCGACGGTGACGCGGCGGCTCATCGCGGAGTTCACCCGCAGGCCCGAACCCGCCAGCGCGCCGTCCCGGGAGCTGGACGGGGTGACCGGGCGGGAGCGCGAGGTGCTCTCCCACATCGCCCGGGGGTTGTCGAACACCGAGATCGCCGAGCATCTGCACCTCAGCCTGGCGACGGTGAAGAGCCACGTGGGACGCCTTCTCGCCAAACTGCACGCCCGCGACCGCGCCCAGCTCGTCGTGGCCGCCTACGACAGCGGCCTGGTGTCACCGCCGCGCCTCTGAAGGTGGCGTGGCGGAGGATCGGCGTACTTCGTACGGCGTGTTCTTGGTGAGAGGATGTGCCCGTGCCACCGCCGACCGACCACAGCAGCGCGGGGGACCCCACGCGCACCCTCGAACTGCTCTGGAGGGCCCCCGGAGCCCGTCCCGCCCAGCGCGGGCCGCGTCAGGGCCTGACCGTGGACATGGTGGTGGACGCCGCGATCACCCTGGCCGACGTCGAGGGCCTCGAGGCGCTGACCATGCGGCGGGTGGCCCAGGCGCTCGGCGCCGGCGCCATGTCGCTGTACACCTACGTCCCGGGCAAGGCCGAGCTGCTCGACCTCATGCTCGACACGGTCTTCGGCAGGATGCCGCGCCCCGAGCTGGCGGGACTGCCGTGGCGCGCCCGGCTGGAGGCGGTGGCGCGCGACAACCTGGCGCTGCTGGAGGCGCACCCGTGGGTCACCGTCGTGTCGGCCACCCGGCCGCCGCTCGGGCCGGGCCTGCTGGCCAAGTACGAGCACGAGCTCCGCGCGTTCGAAGGGCTCGGCCTTGACGACGTCGAGATGGACGACGCCCTGGCCTATCTGCTGGGATTCGTCCACGCGTCCGCCCGGTCGGCGGCCGACGCGCGCGCCTCCCGGCAGGACGGCGCGATGACCGACGAGCAGTGGTGGGCGGTCAGCGCCCCGCTGCTGGCCCGCGTGTTCGACCCGGTGCGCTACCCGACCGCGATGCGGGTCGGCGCGGCGGCGGGCCAGGCCCACAACGCGGCCTTCAACCCCGCCCACGCCTACGAGTTCGGCCTCCAGCGCGTCCTGGACGGCCTCGGCGTCCTCATCGACCACCGCCACGAAACCCCCTGACCTCGCCTTCACGTCAGGCCGTGGCCCACGTATCGCCGGGCGCCGACCTGTCCCATCGCCCGCCTGTATTTAGGACACTTTCTGGCCTGATGCCCGTATAGTGTCGGCGGCATGGCAGACATCCGGGCCCCGCGCGCCCCCGTGACGGCCACCTCCCCGGTGCTGGGCCGGCGGGCGCTGAACCGGGCCACGCTGGAGCGCCAGCTCCTGCTCGACCGCTCACCGATGACCGTGGTCGAGGCCGTCGAGCATCTGGTCGGCCTCCAGGCGCAGACCCCGCACACCTGGTACACGGGCCTGTGGTCGCGCCTGGCCGGTTTCGAGCCCGAGGACGCCGGCGCCCTGCTCACCGACCGGAGCCTGGTGCGCATCGCGCTCATGCGGTCCACGATCCACCTGGTCAGCGCGGCCGACTGCCTGGAACTGCGCCCGGTCATGGCCCCGGTGTCCGAGCGCGGCCTCAGCTCCAACTTCGGCAGGAACCTGGTCGGCGTCGACCGGCGGGAACTGGTCGCGGCCGGCCGGGCGCTGGTGGAGGAACGCCCGCTGACGTTCGGGGCGCTCGGCCGGCTGCTCGCCGAACGGTGGCCCGGCCGCGACCCCGCCTCCCTGGCCCAGGCGATCCGCGCCTGGACCCCGCTGGTGCAGGTGCCACCGCGCGGCGTGTGGGGCAAAAGCGGGCCGATCGCCCACACCACCGCCGAGTCCTGGCTCGGCGCCGGGCTCGCCGCCGAACCCTCCCCCCGGCGGGCCGTCCTGCGCTACCTGGCCGCGTTCGGGCCCGCCACCGTCAAGGACGTGCAGACGTGGTCGGGGCTGACCCGGCTGCGCGAGGTGGTCGAGGGGCTGCGGCCCGAGCTGGTCACCTTCCGCGACGAGCAGGGGCGCGAGCTGTTCGACCTGCCCGGCGCCCCGCGCCCCGATCCCGACGTCCCGGCGCCGCCGAGGTTCCTGTACGACTACGACAACCTGCTGCTGTCCCACGACGATCGCGGCCGGGTCGTCACCGAGGAGCACCGCGGGCAGGCGTACGAGCCGTACGGTCCGGTGCCTCAAGTCGTGCTCGTCGACGGCTTCACCTCCGGAGAGTGGAAGATCACCCGCGCGGGCGGGACGGCCGTGCTCACCATCCGCCCCTACGTCCCCCTGCCGAACGCGCAGGCCACGGCGCTCGCCGAGGAGGGCGCCCGCCTGCTCGGCTTCGCCGCCGCCGACGCCCCCGACCACGACGTCCGGCTCCTGCCCGCCGGGTGACCTCCCAGGGCCCTCGACGGGGAAGCCGTGCACGTCCCGCGACGCGTTCCGGTGGCGGGCACCTCGTCCCGGGTGCTCAGACGGTGGGCACCTTGTCGAGGAAGCCGTGCACGTCGCGCAGGCGGCCGTCCTCGGTCAGCACCGCCACGTCGAACCCGTCCACGACGGACTCCGCGCCCGCCGAGGGGGCCAGCTCCCAGGTGAACCGGACCAGGTTGTGGTGGGCGTCGACGAGCCCGCCCGGGCGGAACACGAACCCGGGGAAGTGGTCCTGCACGCCCCCGATGGTGGCGGCGATGGCCTCGCGTCCCTCGGCCACCGCCAGCGGGTCGACATAGGTGCCGCCTTCGGCCCACAGGCGGTCCACGGCCGCGCGCCTGGCGGCCGGGTCGGTCTCGTTCCAGGCCGCGATGTACTGGGTGACCAGTTCGCTGACGTCGCTCATCGCCGTACTCCTCAGGGGTCGTCGCCGGACGTGACCGGCTCGATGGTCGGATCGCTCGGGGCGGCTCGCCCCACACCCCAACCTTGGCGGTCGCGGTCGCGGAAATCGATTACGCCCCAAGTAACGGCCGGTACGTACACGGCGGGCGCGGCGCGGAAGCGGCATGGCAGTGGCGTGGCAGTGGCGTGGCAGTGACGGCGGGCGCGGCACGGGAACGGCATGGCAGTGGCGTGGCAGTGACGGCGGGCGCGGCGCGGAAGCGCGTGCGCGATGGCAGCGGCGTGGCAGCGGGACGGCAGTGGCGTCGTTCAAGGTGGCCCCGTCGAACCGCCCCCACAGATGGGAACACCAGCCGTGAACCACACCCAGGTGCTGATCGCCGGAGCCGGCCCCACGGGCCTGACCCTGGCCGTGGACCTCGCCCGCCGGGGCGTCGCGTTCCGCATCGTGGACGCCGCCCCCGCCCACCCGACCGGCTCGCGCGGCAAGGGCCTGCAGCCGCGCACCCTGGAGGTCTTCGACGACCTCGGCGTCATCGAGCCGATCCTGGCCACCGGGGCGCCCTACCCGGTGATCCGCGCGTACTCGGGCGCCGAGGTGGTGTGGGAGGGACGCATGCACCAGCCCGCCGACCCGACGCCCGCCGTGCCGTACCCGATGGTCGTCATGCAGCCGCAGTGGCGCACCGAGCGGATCCTGCGCGACCGGCTCGCCTGGCTGGGCGGGCACGTCGAAATGGACACCGAGGTCACCGCGTTCGAGCAGGACGCCGACGGGGTGACCGTCACGCTCGACGGCCCCGGGGGCGTCACCGAGCTGGTCAGGGCCGACTACCTGGCCGGGGCCGACGGCGGCGGCAGCCGGGTGCGCAAGCTGCTCGGCGTGGGCTTCGCGGGCGAGACGTTCGAGACCGAGCGGATGCTGATCGGCGACGTCACCGTCCCCGGCCTGGACCGAGAGCACTGGCACACCTGGGCCGACCCGGCCACCCGGCGCATGGGTGCCGGGCTGTGCCCGCTGCCGGGCACCGACGTCTTCCAGTTCACCGCGCAGCTGAAGGAGGGCGAGGTGGCCGAGGCCACCCTGGCCGGCTACCAGCGGATGCTGGACGACGCCCGGGGCGACTCCACGCTCCGCCTCGGCGGGGTGTCGTGGACCTCGACGTACCGGGTCAACATCCGCATGGCGGAACGGTTCCGCCGGGGCCGGGTCTTCCTGGCCGGGGACGCCGCCCACGTGCACTCCCCCGCGGGCGGGCAGGGGCTGAACACCGGCGTGCAGGACGCCTACAACCTCGGCTGGAAGCTCGGCCGGGTGCTCGGCGGCGCCCCGGCCGCGCTGCTGGACACCTACGAGGAGGAGCGGCTGCCCGTCGCGGCCGGCGTGCTCGGCCTCAGCACCGCCCTGTACCAGAAGGCCAGGCGCGGCGACCAGGACGCGACCGACAGGGGCGAGGACACCAACCAGCTCCTGCTGTCCTACCACGGCTCCTCCCTGGCCACCATCGGGACGAGCGCGGGCGACCGCGCCCCCGACGCGCCCTGCCGTACCCCCGGCGGGGAGGCGACCCGCCTGTTCGACGTCTTCCGCGGCCCGCACACCACCGTGCTGCGGCTCGGTGGCACCGCCGCCGTGGCCGGTGCCGGCGGGGTGGTGGTGCGCGAGGTCGGGACCGACCTGATCGACGACGGCGGGCACGTCCGCGACGCCTACGGCGACCAGGGGTTCGTGGTGGTACGCCCCGACGGGTACATCGGCGCGGCCACCACCGACCCGTCCGAAGTCGAGGGCCACCTGCACGCCCTCGGCTCCCACTGAACCGCGCTACCGACCGGCGCGCGCGGTCAGCGGCTCAGCCGACGGTCAGCGGCTCAGCCGGTGGTCAGTGGTCAGCGGCTCAGCCGGTGGTAGAGGCGGACCGACAGCGGGAAGAAGACCGCCAGCGCCAGCAGCGGCCAGGCCACCGCCATGAGCGTCGCGTGCTGCGCCGCCCACGAGTCACCGCCGAACCCAGGGTTGCCGAACAGCTCGCGGGCCGCCGACACCGTCGCCGACAGGGGGTTCCATTCGACGAGGGTGCCGAGCCAGCCGGGCATCGTGGCGGGCGAGGCGAAGACGTTGGACAGGAACCCCAGCGGCCACACCAGGATCTGCACCGCCATGACCGCCTCGGGGCTCCTGATGACCAGCGCGAGACAGACGCCCGCCCACAGCAGGGCGAACCGCAGCAGCAACAGCAGCCCGGCCGCCGCCAGCGCCGCCCCCAGGCCGTGGTGCCAGCGCCAGCCGACCGCCAGCCCGCAGGCCATCATCACGGCCAGGCCGACGACGGAGTTGAGCATGTCGGCGGTGGCCCTGCCGGTGACCACCGCCGAGGGGGCCATGGGCATCGACCGGAACCGGTCGGTGACGCCCCTGGTGATGTCGGTGCTGACCGCGGTGAAGGTCGTCTCGATGCCGAAGACCATGGTCATGGCGAACATGCCGGGCATCAGGAACTCCCGGTAGTCCCCGCCGCCGGGGATCGCCATCCCGCCGCCGAACAGGTAGCCGAACATCAGGACGATCATGACGGGGAACAGCAGGCCGACGACGACCTGGGCAGGTTTGCGCGCCCAGTGGGCCAGGTCACGAAGGGTGATCGTCCACCCGTCGGCCACCGCCCACCGGACCCGCGCCACCGCGTTGCCCGGCGCCCCGTGAACAACCGGAACCGTCATGCCGCCACCTCCGGCGTCGAGGTGGCCGGGCGGGCGTCGTGCCCGGTGAGGCGCAGGAACACCTCGTCCAGGGTGGGCCGGCGCAGCGCGATGTCCTCGGCGGCGATCCCGGCCTCGTCCAGCGCCCGCACGACCTCGGTGAGCGCGGCCACCCGGTCGCTGACCCTGGCGCTGACCCGGCGGGTGTCGGGATCGCGGTCGGCCTCGGTCCCGGCCGCCCGGGCGAGGATCTCCGCGGCGGCGGGAAGCCGGGCCGCCTCGCGCAGCACGATGTCGATGCGGTCGCCGCCGATCGCCGCCTTCAGCTCGCCGGGGGTGCCCTCGGCGATCACCCGGCCGGCGTCGACCACGCAGATCCGGGCGGCGAGCCGATCGGCCTCCTCCAGGTACTGGGTGGTCAGCAGCACGGTCGTGCCCGAGGCCACCAGCGAGCCGACCGCCTCCCAGACCTCGTTGCGCCCGCGCGGGTCCAGCCCGGTGGTCGGCTCGTCAAGGAACAGCACCGGCGGGGCCAGGATCAGGCCCGCCGCCAGGTCGAGCCTGCGGCGCATGCCTCCCGAGTACCGCTCGACCGGCCTGTCGCCTGCGTCCGCCAGGCCGAACCGTTCCAGCAGCTCGTCGGCCCGAACGCGGGCGCGTGCCAGGCCGAGATGGTGCAGGCGGCCGAACATCACCAGGTTCTGCCGGCCGCTCAGCACCTCGTCCAGCGCGGCGTGCTGCCCGACCAGGCCGATGCGGTAGCGCGCCCGCGCGGGCTGGCGTACGACGTCGAGGCCGGCGACCTCGGCGCGGCCGGCGTCGGGCCGCAGCAACGTGGTCAGCACCCGCACCGCGGTGGTCTTGCCCGCACCGTTCGGGCCGAGCAGCCCGCACACCGTCCCCTCCGGTACGGCGAGGTCGAACCCGGCCAGTGCCTCGGTACCGCCGTACCGCTTGCGCAGCCCTTCGGCGATGATCGCGTGTCCCGTTGAACCCACGTACTCCTCCTCTGCCCATAACTCCGTACGTCGTACCGTACAGCATACGGTACGACGTACGGACCCCTTCGCGGCAGCTTGAATACGGCCCTCGCAAACCCGAAAACGACACCCTGCTGGAAGGCGGCGCGCCTGCCCGCCCGAAACCGACGCGTGACCGATCGCGCGGCGCGGCGAACCCCGCCCAGGGACGATCACGTCACGAGGAGCGGACATGGCCGCCCGGAGGGGCGGTGGAGGGTGATCAAGAAGGGCGTGCCGGTTGGTAGGTTGCTGCCGTGCCGCTCACTGATCATGAACCGCGCGGCGGGATCGAGCCCACGCGAGCGGGCGTCCACCCCTCCTGCCGCCACCGGAGCCGAACGCGCGACCGAAACCGCCCGGCCGTCCCACCCCACCCCGGGACACCGGACCGCCCTGGACCGGGCGCGCGCCGTACCCAGTGCGTGCCCCGGAGCCGGTGTGTGCCCCGTACCCAGTGCGTGCCCCGGAGCCGGCGCGTGACCTGACCGGTGCTCGCAGCGCTTCGCCGTACATTCCCCCACTTCGAGGAGTCCTGTGCCCGACCCGAAGACCACCCAGATCCTGAACGCGATCACCGGCATCGCCCGCCGTCTGGGTGTCGATCCCACCGAGGCCGTCCATCGCGGCCGGATCCTGGCCGCGGAGAGCGAAGGGCTGGACGGCGGGGATCTGGTCCTGATCGCGCTCGCCGAGCTGGCGGCCGAGCGTGACGACGCGAGCCCGGCGCCGGTGTTCCTCCCCGACGACGCCGACGTCGCCATGGTGCTCGCCCACCTGGACGCCAACCCGGCCTGGGAGCACGTCTCCACTCGGGGGATGGGCACGACCTACCGGCGACAGGGCGGCGCCTCCCGGGAGATGTGGATCACCGTCCCCGACGCCGTGATCGTGGAGCACGCCGGGCGCGGCCTGCTCGACGACGTGATCCGCGCCTACAACGCCCACGCACTGGGCCTCGGCGCCCGCGTCGACCGCGACGCGCTGGCCCGCCTGGTCGCCATCACCCAGAACACCGCCCCCGGATCCCCCATCCACCGCCTCGCCACCGGCCAGGGTTCTTCCTAAAACCCCACCAGTGGCACAGTCAGGACGGTGCGGGTAGCAACGCCGAGGAGCTCGGGTGGCGCAGGGCGGTGCCATGCCGCCACGCTTCGGTGAAGCACTCCTCCCCCAGCTCCTCGGCGCACCGCCCCAGCAGCGCACCGACCTCGGGATCGCCGCTCTCCTCGATGCCACGAAGGCACCTGGCCGCTCCCAGCGCGACCACCGCACGCTCGGCGTCCCCGACGTACAGGCACCACTCGGCCACGCCTTCGAGCACGGTGGCGTGCGCCGTGTCGTCCTCGCTCACCGCGCCGAGCTCCAGCGCGTAACGCAGCGGTTCGACGGCGGCGCCCGGGTTCCCCGCCAGGGTCTCCACCCTGGCCATCTCCACATGCACGAACGCCACGAACTGCGGCGACGCCCCGAGCACCGACGCCGCCCCCACCCCCGCCGGCACCCCACCGACGGCCCCGAGCACCACCCCCGACTCCGAACCATCAGGTACGGACCCCATCTCCCCCGACTCCTCGGACGCGGGTGATGGCCGGGCATCGGACACGGACGCGAGCGGTGGCCGGGCATCGGAGGAGGGCGTGAGCGACGCCGACGCGTCAGAGGCGGGCGCGGGCGGTGGTGAGGGAACGTGGACAGGGACAGGGACGGATGGTCGTACGGACGGCGCCGGGGGGACGCGTCGGACGCGTGCCAGGAGGTCGAGTGCCCGGCGAAGGCGCGCGCGGGCCTCGGCGAGGTCGCCTTCGCGGCGTGACAGCTCGCCGAGCGCGTGCCAGGTCCTCGCCGAGGCCACCAGGTCACCGGCCCGCGCGGCCGCCAAGCGGGCCCGATCGAGCTCGGCGGCGGCGCCCGCGAGGTCTCCGGTGCGCGCGCGAAGCTGCCCGAGCCGTACCGGAAGCATCGACGGGCCCGGCAGCCCATCAGTGGCGCCGATCTCGGCCGCCCGCGCGGCCGACTCCTCCAGCAACGCCAGCGCCCTCGGCAGCTCGCCGCGGTTCTCCATGAGCAGCGACAGCCAGTACAACGCGAAGGACATCCCCCAGCGCTCCCCTTCCCGGCTGTACACCTCCAGGGCCGAACGCAGGGGGGCCTCGGCGCCGGACGCGCCGCCGGGGGTCATCTCGAACCGCACGATGCCCTGGACCAGCGACGCCGTCGCACGCGTCCACGCGTCCGGATGTCCACCGAACCGTTCGGCCATCGCGCCGGCCCGGCGCCGCAGATCCTCCGCCCCGCCGAAGTAACCGCCCATGATGGCCCACGACCCGAGCGTGGCCGCGCGAGGCAGGTCCTCCAGCCGCCCCAACGCCTCCGCCTGCCGCGCCCCCATCCACAGGGGAAGGGCCGCAGGCGTCCGGTCAGCGGGGGTCGGAGGCGTTAAGTCAGGAAGAACCGGAGGTGTTCGATCAGCAGGGGCTGGAGGTATCTGGTCAGAAGGGGTGGGAGGTGCTGGGTCAGGAAGGGCCGGGAGTGTTTGGTCGGCGGGGGTCGGGGGTGTGGCCAGGAGGAGGCACATGGCGTGTTCGGCCTCCAGGCCGGGCGGGGGTGTCTCGCCGGCGGAACGCAGCACCGCCGCCGCCCACTCGGCCGCCTCCCGGCGCCTGCCCCGCATCACCCACGACCACAGCCGCGCCGCGAACAGCCGCAAAGCCGTATCCACCAGGCCACCGGTGATCGCGAAGGACAGCGCGGCGTCCAGGTCCCCCTGGTGGGCGTCCAGCAGCGAAAGGACCCGCGCCTGGTCACGGCCGCGCAGCAGCGGCTCCACGCCTTCGGTCAGGTCAAGGATCCATTCCGCGTGCGCGACCCGCAACGCGTCCCGCTCACCGGACTCCGCGAGCTTCTCGGCCGCGTAGTGACGCACCGTCTCCAGCAACCGATACCGAACCCCACCCGTGGGTGGGGCGGTGATGGGTTGGGTGGTGGTGGCTATGAGGAGGGATCTGTCTACCAGGGAGGTCAGGGTTTCCAGGTCGGCGCCGCAGACGCGGGCCGCCGCCTCGGAGGTCACGCCGCCGGAGAACGATCCGCCGGCGAAGACCGACAGGCGCCGCAACGCGACCCGGTCCTCCGGGCCGAGCAGGTCCCAGCTCCAGTCGATCACCGCGCGCAGGGTGCGGTGGCGGTGCTCGGTTGTGCGGTTGCCGCGTCCCAGCGCGGTGAAGCGGTCGCCGATCATCCCGGCGAGCTGCGCCGGGGTCAGCGAACGCAGGCGCGCGGCCGCCAGCTCGATCGCCAGCGGGATGCCGTCCAGCTCCCGGCACAGGCGCACCACGTCCGCCACAGTCCCGGCGTCCACGGCGAACCCCGGGCTGACCGCCGCCGCACGGTCGGCGAGCAGGACGACGGCGGGGAACGTCAGCGCCGCCTGCGGGGTGGCGTTCTCGCCGGGCACCTCCAGCGCCGGCACCGGGTGCAGCGACTCGCCGGTGACGCCGAGCGGCTCCCTGCTGGTGGTCAGCATCCGCAGTCCGGGCGCGACGGCCAGCATCCGCTGCGCCAGCCCGGCCACGGCGTCGATCACGTGCTCGCAGTTGTCCAGCACCAGCAGCGCCTCACGCCCGGCGAGCGAGGCGTAGAGCCGTTCGGCGGTCCCGGCGTACTGGGGACCGCCGAGCTCGGCGAGCAGACCGGTGCTCCCAAGGACCGCCCGCACGGCCTCCGCCACCCCCGAGGGCCGGGTGACGTGCGCCAGCTCGATCAGCCACACCCCGTCGGGTGCCCGCCGCCGCCTGGCCGCCTCCATGGCGAGCCGCGTCTTACCCGCGCCCCCCGGGCCCGTCAGGGTGACCAGGCGCGAGGCGTCCAACAGGGCGTCCACCCGTGCCAAATCCCGGCCACGCCCGACGAAACTGGTCAACGGCGCCGGCAAATTACCCCGCACCCCCGCCCCCGCCACGGACTCCGTTCCCGCCGCCGATTCCGCTCCCGCCGCTACCCCCGCCGCCGCCGATTCCGCTCTCGCCGCCGACTCCGCCCCCGCTGTCACCCCAGCCGCCGATTCGGCCTTCGCCGCCGTCCTCGTCCCCGCCCTCGGCTCAGTCCTCGCCTCTGCTTCCGGTCTCGCCCCCGGTTCAGCCCTCGGCCCTTCCGGTCCCGTGGCCGGGTGCGTCCGAGGTCCCGCTGTCTCCCCGGCGCCTGTCTCGGCCGGCGGTTTCGGGGGGAGGGGTGCCGTCGGGGTCGGGGAGGTGGAGTGGAGGGCGGCGAGGTGGGCGGACCGTAGTTCGGGGCCGGGGTCCACGCCGAGGCGGTCGGCCAGGGTGGCGCGGACGCGTTCGTAAAGGTCCAGGGCGTCGGCCCGGCGGCCCCCAGCCGTCAGCGCGCGCATCAGCCGGGCCTGGAACGGCTCCCGGGCGGGGTGGGCGGCGACCAGTTCCTCCAGCTCGGCGGCCAGGCCGGGGACCGAGCACGCGAGGTCGGCGTCGATCCGCGCCTCAAGGGCGGCCAGCCGCATCTCCTCAAGACGCGCGGCCGGTGCGGCGGCGAAGGCGAACCCGGTCGCGTCCGCAAGCGCGGGTCCCCGCCACAGCGCCAGGGCCTCGCGAAGCACCTGTCCCGCGCGGGCCGGGTCGCCCGCGCGCAGGGCGGCCGCCCCCAGGCGTGCGTCCCGCTCGAAGGCCCAGGCGTCGACGGCGTCAGGGGGCGCGCCGAGGCGGTACCCGGCCGGGTGGGAGACGACGGCGTCCCGCCCGCCCAGCTCCCGGCGTAGCCGGGCCACCAGCGACTGCAGCGCGGCCAGGGGGTTGGCGGGCTCGCCCGGCACCCACAGGTCGTCGATGAGGCGTTCGGCGGTGACCACCGCACCGGGGTCGAGCGCCAGCCGTACCAGCAGCGCCCTGAGACGGGCGCCGGCGAGCTCGGCGGTGTCGCCACTGGCGCGTTCGACTCGCAGGGGTCCGAGGATCGCGACGCGCATGGCTCACCGCCCTTCCCTCCGGCCTGGTCCCCCCATTGTCGCGGGTACCGGGACCATCCGGGCGGCTATGCGATCTTCACCACCCCCCTCCACGACCGTCGCCGTGCCTCTCCCTAGCCGCGGTGGCGCAGGACCGGCCGGGAGTGGGGCTTAACGGTCTTCACTGCCCTTCCACGGACGTCGCCGTGCCATCATGATGTCGCGGTGCTGGGGGATCCGGCGGGTGTCTTGCGATCTTGGTCGGGGCGTCTTTGCGATCCTCGTCGCGTCTGTCCGAGGCCGTACGGGGGTCCTGGACGAAGCCCTCCTGGGGCAATGAATCAGGATGGATGGGGTGGCTCATGCGTGACCAACGGCACGAAGGCATTATCGTCGTCGCGGTGGCGGAGTCTCGCCTGACGGACGACTAGCGGCGTGGGAGGGTGCCGGTGGATGGCAGTGGGCGTGTGTCCGCGTACTGGCCGATCACCGATGATCTGAGCGTCTTACGGGGCTTCGTGGAGGTCTACGCCATGCAGGCGGGCCTGTCCGGGATCCGGTTGCAGGATCTGGTGCTGGCGGTCAACGAAGCCGCCGCGAACGTTCTCGACCACGCCCACGGCGAGGGCGACGTGGAGGCCTGGCACGACGATCGGTACGTGACGATCGAGGTAAGCGACCGCCTCGGCCTTCTGGTGCCCGCGCACGCCGACGCCGGCAACCCCGGTGTGGGCACCCTGCGCGGCAGGGGGCTGTGGCTCATGCGGCAGCTGTGCGACGAGGTTCGCATCACGCGCGGCCCGCAGGGGTCGGCCGTGCGGTTGCGGCAGGCCCTCGATGACACTCCCACGCCCGGCTAGCCGCCAGGCCCGTCGCGCCCGGCCGTCCCCCTGATACCGGGCCCGTCGCGCCCGGCAAACCGCCGGATACCAGGCCCGTCATGGCGTCCGGGTGGGCGAAGGTGCCCGCTTCGCATATCGTCTGCGGGGTGGAACCTCCCGGCCGTCCCGTCCCCGACCTCACCTTCGTCCCCATCATCACTTCCGTCCTCGTCCTCGTCCCGTAGCGTCTGCCGTCCCTCGCCGGACCAGCACCCGCCTCGTGAGGTGGCTCAACCATGAACTTCTCCGTGCACGTCGACGCCGCGCCCGCCGAGGCTCGGCCCTCCCCCATGCGCACCCTGGTCCTCACCGGGGAGCTGGACCACGGCAGCGCCCCGCACCTGCAGCGGGCCCTCGAGGACGCCTACGGCGATCGCTGCCGCCACCTGGTCATCGACGTCAGCGACCTGACGTTCTGCGACTCCACCGGCATCAGCGTCTTCCTCGGGGCGCGGCGCGCCTTGGCGGCCCGTGACGGAGGCGTGGCCCTGGCCGGGCTCAACCCGCGCATCGAGCGCATCTTCCGCCTGACCGGGCTGGCCCGCGCCTTCGACACCTACCCCACCGCCGCCGAGGCCCGCGCCGCCCTCCCGGCCTCCTGACCGGCCCGGCCCTCAGCCCTGGCCGACGCGCTCGCGTACGGCGGCGGGGTCGATGGCGAGGTGGGACATCAGTTCGGCGACCGGGTCGGGCGGGCGGCAGTCCAGCAGGGCGAGCAGCAGGTGCTCCGGGCCGAGGTGGCGGGTGGTGACGCGGGTCGCCTTGACGGCCCGGTCCAGCGCCGTACGGGCGCTGGAGCTCAGCGCGCTCAGCGTCAGCGGCGGATGCCTGCGCGGCGGCACGGGCGCCAGGGGGTGCAGCGCCCCGACGTCGATGCCGATCGACGCCAGCGCCGCCCGGTCCAGGGATTCCAGCGCCTCGCGCCCGGCCGCGAGGTCGACCCCGATCGCGCGCGCCGGGGCCGAGTGGGGGTCGTGGAGCAGGCCGAGGAGGAGGTGTTCGGTGCCCAGGCGCCGGTCGCCCCGCCGCCTGGCCTCCTCCAGAGCCGCTTCGACGACGGTGGCGAAGGGACTTCTGGCGGTGAATCGCTCGAGCATCGGGATCTCACTTTCCGTATTTGGCGTGCACCGACTGGCGGGACACCCCGAGGGCGTCGCCGATCTGCTCCCAGGTCCACCCGTTCTCCCGGGCGAGCGCCACGGAGGCCGCCTCCACCTGCTCGGCCAGCCGGTGCAGCGCGCCCACCGCCCGTAGCCCGACGGCGGGGTCGTTGGAGCTGACGCGTTCCGAGAGATCTCCCGCTTCCATGATGTCAGCCTAGATTGACAGGCCGACCCACGTCAACCTAGCCTGACAGAGGCCGGACGGCTTCCTGCCATCCGCCAGAACCCACCGTCTCCACCTTCATCAGGGAGTACGTGATGACCTTCGACATCGTCGTGGTCGGTGCCGGGCCCACGGGGTTGACGCTGGCCTGTGAGCTGCGGCTGGCCGGGGCCGATCCGCTCGTCCTGGACCGCCTGCCCGAGCCGAGCACGGTGCCCAAGGCCAACGGGCTGGGCGGCCAGGTCGTGCGGATGCTCGACCACCGCGGCCTGCTGGAGCGGTTCACCGCCGCCGCCTCCCACGCCGGACCGGTCCCGGCCTTCCCGTTCGGCGGCCTGCCGCTGGACCTGTCACGCCTGGAGGCCGACCCGTTCCACCTGCTGCTGCTCCCCCAGCCGCGCATGGAGGAGATCCTCGGCGAGCGCGCCCGCGAGCTGGGGGTGACCATCCGCCGGGGACACGAACTGCTCTCCTTCACCCAGGACGACCCCACCTCCCCACCCGGCCCGGCGGACGGCGGTGGCGTGACGTTGAGGGTCCGTGGCCCCGAGGGGGACTACGAGGTGCGCACCCGCTACCTGGTGGGGTGCGACGGCGCGCGGAGCCTGGTCCGCCGCCAGGCCGGCATCGGCTTCCCCGGGTCCGCCGCCCGGGAGACCACCCTGCTCGGACGCGTCGTCCTGGCCGAATCGGCGATCAACCCGAAGACCGGCGAGGTGGAGGTGCCGGGCGTCGGCCGGGTGCGCCCCGGACGGCACGCCACCCCGCACGGCGCGTTCACGATCACCTCACTGCACCCCGGCGTCCACCTCGTCGGCGTCCACCTGCCCACCGGAGCGGACACGGCCGCGCCGGAGGAGCCCATCGGACCCTCCACGCGGAAGGACCCCGCCGAACCGGCCGCGCCGGAGGACCCCGCCGGGCCCCTGGCGCCGGAGGAGTTGCGGGCCGCCGTTCGCCGTGAGCTCGGTGCCGACCTGCCCATCGAACGGGTCCTGTGGTCGGCGAGGGTCGTCCCTCAAGCCCGCCAGGCCGACCGGTACCGCGAGGGGAGGGTGCTGCTGGCCGGTGACGCCGCCCACCTGTTCCCGGCCGGCGGAGCGCTCGCCGTCTGCCTGCCGGACGCGGTCAACCTCGGCTGGAAGCTCGCCGCGCACGCCGGCGGCTGGGCCCCGCCCGGCCTGCTGGACACCTACCAGACCGAGCGGCATCCCGCGGGGCGGCGCTTCCTCACCCAGGCCCGCGTCCAGGCCCTGCTGACCGAACCCGGCGAGGACGCGGCGGCGCTGCGCGGCCTGCTCGGCGAGCTCCTGGGGGACGCCCAGGCCGTGCGGCGGGTGGCGGGCATGATGTCGGGGTCGGACCTGTGCCACGACATGCCGGGCGCCGCCGCCCGGCCCCACCCGCTGCTCGGGCGGTTCGTACCCGGCCTGCGCCTGGTCACCTCCTCAGGGGCCACCGGCCTGGCCGAGCTCATGCGCACAGCGTCCCCCCTGCTGCTGGACCTGGCCGGCCGCACCGCGCTGACCCGGATCGCGGCCGGGTGGCGGGACCGGGTCGTCGTCGTCCCGGCCCGCTGCGAGGACCCCCCGGCGGACGCGCTGCTGGTCCGCCCCGACGGGCACGTGGCCTGGGTGGCGGCGGCGGACGAGCCGGACGAGCAGGCGGGCGACGCGCTACGTACGGCACTGTCCCACTGGTTCGGCGCGGAGACCCGTGCCGAAGACATCCAAGAGGTCACCACCGCAGGCGGTTGAACGGCGCTGGGAACGGCGCGAAAACCCCTGCCGAGGGTCACTACCGCGGGCGGTTGAATGGCGTTGGATACGCCACGGACACCTGTGCCGGGGACCTCCGGGGAGTCGGCCTGCCGGTAAGGATCTTGCTATCTGGTACGTGCTGCGCTCCTGGCCGATCGGAACCCAAAGTCTGTCTGGTCCCCGACCACGCGTCGCCGCAGGTCAATGTCCCGATGGCAGCGTGCGAGCCGATGCGGCCGAGACCGTGCGCGAGCTGGAGGGACCCGAGGCGGGCGGCAGGGGGGAGGTGGTCGTGGTGGGGCTCGGGCCCGGGGGACGTCACCGCCCAAGCCGTACAAGTGGACCTACGACGGCACCCCGTTCAAGGTCGCCTGATGAGGGACTGAGCAGGGAGATCCTGGGGCGACACCTGTAAACCCTTTGCTACTTCTGAGTTGGAGCGGCTACCTTGTCCGGGCCGCCGGCCGCCCCAGGCCGACGCCGTCGCCAAGGAGGTGTGCAGCAAATGCGCACGAACGGTCAGCAGTCAAACCCAGGTCCTGACACCTTCCCCCTCCCCACGACGGAGACACCTTGTCCGTTCGCATCACTCCGCTGATCGACCCCAATGGCGGCCCGTCCACCCACCGCCTGGCGTGGCTGGCATCCGACACCGACGGAATCCCCGTCGGGTCGGCATTCCTGCGTCTTTTCACCAGGACTGGGCAGGACCACCTCGCCGAATTGGACCTGCGTGTCCATCCGGCCGAGCGGCGAAACCGCACCGGCTCCCGGCTCCTGGAGGCGGCCGTGGCCGCTGCACGCCAAGACGGCCGACGCTGTGTCATCACCCAGGCCGAGGCTGGCTCTCCCGGCGACCGATTCCTGCCGGCCCGGGGCTTCCGCAGGGTCCTGACCCTGACCTTCACCCGCCTCCCATTGGCCGAGGCGGACATCGCGGCTCTCACCGAGATCACCGAACAGTCACATCCCGGCTATCGGCTGGCGTCATGGGAGGGTACGGTTCCTGACGGCCTCGCCGAGACGTTTGTCGCGTCACGTCACGCCATGGACGACATGCCGATGGGCAGCACCGACTTCGGCACGGTGACCTGGGACCTGGAACGGGTCCGGGCCGCCGCCGCGGCCATCGAAAAGCGGGGTGACCTGCTGCACACCGTCGTTGCCATCGACGAGTCGGACGGCTCGATCGCTGGGTTCACTGAACTGGTGGTCCCCGGCGACGGCAAGGATAATGGCCAGCACTACGGCACCGGCGTCCTCCCTGAGCACCGCGGGCATGGTCTCGGCCGCTGGATGAAGGCCGCCTCGATCCGGCAGGCCTTTGAGCGGCACCCGGACCTCGGCGGCCTGCTTACCGACACCGCCGACAACAATCCGCATATGAGGCACATCAACGACGCGCTCGGCTATGCGCCGACGCACACGACATTCGAGTACCAGCTCGATCTCTAGGAACGACGGGGGCCGGGCCATCGTCCTGACCCGGCCCCCACAACCGCGAGTTCTCCTGGGCTCCGCTTCGCTCGAGCTCAGACGGCTTGCCTTCTGGAGACACGCGCCATCAAGGTGTGCTCCCTGGAGGCTTGCACGAGTGATCTCCGCTCGCGTGAGGTTCGCGCGATTCAGCTTCGCACCGGTGAGTGTTGCCCCGGCGAAGAGGTCTGCGCCTTTGAGATTGACACGGGGGAGTTTGGCGAAAGCTAAGTCGATCACCACGTCGGGTGGATCGTGCTTGACGGCCCTCCGCTCCCGAACTGTCCCCAGCCGCCAGGTAGGTGTTGATCACGCCTCGCGACTCCGGGTTGAAGAACCTGCGGACAACCGATGGCACTGAGATTGATCATGGCTCTACGAGCCCGGTCGTCGGCGGTCTAGGGTGATGACATGACACGTGGGTTCGAGGTCGTGTGTGAGATCGAGCCGCCGACCCGGCCGGATCTCCGGCGGGTGCGGCACCAGATCGGAGTACTGGATGCCGTCGCGGACGCGTTCTTGATCCCCGACAATCACATCGGGCGGGCGACGGTGTCGAGTGTGGCGGTCGCGCACGAGGTGCAGGCGATGGGAGCGACCGGGATCGCCTGTCTGAACGCCCGCGACCGCAACCTGCTCGGCTTCCAGCGGGACCTGCTGACCGCCGCCGCCTACGGAGTCCAGCGGTTCCTGTTCGTCTACGGCGACAAGCCCGCCTCTGGAAGCCGCACCGGCGAACTCACCGTCCGGTCCATGCTCGACCAGGCCCGCGCCGCAACCTCCGATCCCGTCTTCGCCGGGCATCCGCAGTTCCAGATCGGTGTCGCCTCCGGCATGCGGCCACTGCCCTCCTGGAAGCAGCAGGCCGACTTCGTGTTCGCCCAGGTCAGCTACAGCCTCGACGACCTGCTGCGGTGGCGTGAGACCGTCACCATCGACGCACCCGTCTATGCCGGAGTGATGGTCCTGGCCAGCGCGACCATGGCCCGTGGTCTCGCCGCCACCATCCCCGACATCACCATCCCCGACGCACTCGTCCAAGCCGTGGAACGCGACCCCGACGCCGGCATCGCCGCCGCCTGCGATCACGTCCTGGCCATCCGCGACAGCGGCGCCTTCGACGGCGTCCACCTCGTCCCCGTCAGCCGATACCGCCAGACCGCCGCCCGCCTCGAACCCCTCCTCCACAAGCCTCCCAGGAATCCCCGATGACCTCCGAGGCGCGGCCGTGCTTCGCGGTGGAGTGTCGGGATTAGAAGGTTTCCCGGCAGGTCCAGATCGGCCCTTGAAAGCCCTCCGGAAAATCGAACACCGAGCGACGAACCAGGCCGCCGGGCGGCCGTTTCGGCGTATGAATTGACGACAAGATTTTCCGACAGGTAGAACGGGGCCCACCCCTTTCCAAGGAGCGCCGGTGCGGATCGTCTACTCCCGCTCGTCCACCGCGACCCAGTCCTTGCTCCGGTAGCGGCACATCCTCACCGAGGCCGGCCTGCTGGTGCGGGCCCGACCAGAGCGTCCCAACTCCTCGATCACCCTGCTGACCTGCGACTCAGTCCTTGGCGTTACTACTCAGCAGAACGGACCCCATGAACGCCGAACGGCGGCCCGTAACGGCCGGCCACCTGGCTGTTGAGTATCCCCCGGCCGCCGCAGGATACTCGGCGGACCGGGAGGTGGCATGTCGGGAACCCAGGTCATCGTGGATCGATCGCGTCACGGCCGGGGCTGCTTGGGGGCCTCCTGCGGGACGGTCTTCGGCGGGTTCGGGGTCGCGTTCCTGGTTGGGGTGGTGGTGCTCATGTTCGCTGGCGGGCTCGAGGGCGGACCCTTTGGAGTCCTGGTCGATCTGGGCTTGCTGGGGATCGGGTCGGTGTTCGCCGTGGGTGGCGGCGCCGCGGTGTTCTTCGGCGTTCGCAATCTTCGGCTCGAGCACGCGCTGGGCGTCTCGACGCTGGTCGTTCCAAGCGTGCCCCTGCTCTGTCTGGGCGCCGTGGTGGTAGCCCGGTTCAGCCGCTCCGGCGGGTCCCGGCAGGTGACCGGCACGCCTCGGCTGGCCGCGAAGCTGATCTGCCACGAGTCGGCCACCTATCAGCAGGGCAACGACTCCCATACGGCGAATCTCGAGGTGTACCGCCGGGAGCTGGAAGTGCAGGTCGATCCAGCGCCGGGCGCGGTGGCCGGGCGGATCGCGATCGCCGTGCCGCCGTAGTCGGCCGCCGCGATCTGGGCCCGGCCGAGAGCGGGCAGGCCCGGTTCTGGCTGTTCGTGCCGACGCTCGGGCCGGTAACCTACCACGGCCAGCTGCTGCGGCTGCTCTGGCAGGTCGTCGCGGTGGCCGTTCCGGTGACGAAAACGTCCGGCCGGACCCGTAGGGAGCAGGTGGTCGCCGACCTCACCGTGGTGCCGCAGGGCTGGCTCCAGCGCCCCGGTACATGACCGATGTGACGGGTCGGTGGTGTCGGGGTACGGGACCGGAATCCGGCGTTAACGAGGTTCCCGCTGATCAGCGAGCTGCCGCTCTGCCCTCTGCCGAAGGCGGCTCGCGCCGGATGCCGTTCGAATTTCACTCACTGGGAGGCAGGCATCAGCGGGAGACGACGGCGATGCTCGCCGGGCTCGGGGCCGAGCGGTTGACGTCGCACGGCCCTCTGCGGGTTTCAGTCCAGCAGAGCGCGCAGCGCCAAGTCACCGATCTGCCGCAGCTCGTCGTGGCTGCGGCCGGCTGCCGCCTGGACGGCGATGCCGTCGGAGATCGTGTGGACAGGTGCGGCCAGGGCGGCAGGCTCGTAGTGGGAGGGCAGATCGGCGGCCTGCTCCAGCCGCCTGCGCAGCGCCGCCTCACCGGCTTTGCGCACCGCGATGGCGTCCTCGCGTACGCTGTGCGCGTCGGGTCCGCAGGCGTGCACGCTGTTGACGGACAGGCAGCCGTGGGGCGTGTTCTCGCCCGCGGTCAGATCCACGGCTCCGTGGATCAGCCGCTCGACGACCTCGCGGCCGGTGGGCGCGTCCAGCGCGTCGGCGGTGTAGCCGCCGGGGGGCTGCCCCCGCCCCGCCCTTCGGCGGATCTGCTGCTGGCCACCTTGGCCGTCACCTGCGGTCCCCGCGCGCGGCGATCATCGCCCCACCACGCCGGCCTGACCCGCCGGCCGGCGGGTGTTGCGGTGGGGCCGTTCGATCCGCCCGGAGCGCCGCGGCGGCCGGCCTTGACCAAGCCACGTTGTGGTTTGTCGGTGACCCGGCCGGCTCCTGCTCGCGGGCGTTCCCCACGGTCTGCGGCGGTTGCTGCTCCGTACCGGCCTGCTGGCCCACTTTCAGCTGCGCGACAGCGTCGAGCTCGCCGTCGCCGAGTTGCTCCCGACGGCGTGAAGACGCAGCCCTTCACGTCCCGGCACCGAAAATCTGTAGTGGCTGAAGTAGACATCCGTGGCGGGTGGGGGTAGAGTTCCTGGCATCGCAAGGAACGGATCCACCAGGGCAGAGCAGGACGTAGGCATCACGACGAACTGCCCGGACGAGCGTGGATAGCTGGATACAAAGACGAAGCAGTGAAGAGGGGCAGAAGGTCGGACGTGCCGGGACCAAGCATGTGAAGGGTCCTCGCCGTGGACGCGCTGCCACAGCAACAGCAGTGAAACCAGAAACACCGTCGGACGTGCCAGGACCAGCAGTAGGTAGCAGGTGAAGGGTCCCGGCCGTGGACGTAGCAGCTGCGGTAGGCAAGTGATGCATGAAGTTGAGGAAGTAGCGCCAGCGAAGAGGGAAAGGAGTGTTGAACGCCATCAGGATCGCCCGTCGCCGGCTGATGTTCGCCGCACGGGTACCGCAGTTCCCCGGATTGGACGGTGCTCTACGGTCACGCATACGCGATCCCCGCATCCCCGCCCGCACTGGGCGGCCACATGCGGAAGCAGGTAAGCCGGCCCCAGGGCCGGTAGATGGTGTTGAACCTCGCAGGGCCCCGGCGAATCATGGCGCCGGGGCCCCGTTGGCGTTTTCGGGAAGATCGTTGGGAAGGTTGCATGGATCAAGCACCGATGGCGTCGGCCGTGCGCGCGCAGCCCAGGCTCCGCGCCGGCGCCGATACGGCTGAACCGGCCCCACGGGCCGACACCGCGAGAAGCGCCGACAAGGCCAACAAGGCCAACAGGGCCGATGGGCCTGGACTCCTCGCCACCCCCCCGGGTCACACACCCGGCCACCGGTTCGACGACCAGGACTACCCCGCCTACAGCATGGGCCGGGCCGCCGAGATGCTCGGCGTCACCCAGGCGTTCCTGCGCAACCTGGGCGCCGCCAAACTGATCGAGCCGCAGCGCTCCGACGGCGGCCACCGCCGCTACTCCCGCTACCAGCTCCGCCTGGCCGCCCGCGCCCGCGAACTCCTCGACCAGGGCACCGCCCTGGACGCCGCCTGCCGCATCATCATCCTGGAAGACCAGCTCGCCGAAGCCCAGCGCATCAACACCGAACTCCAACACCACCGCGACCGCCACCAGCCCGGCACCGCGAGCCGCATCTCGGCTTGAGAGCCGGCGCCCTCACCCGCGATCGCCCGCACCACCGCCGACAACACCGCTCTCGCCCCGATGTCGTTCCTGCGTCCTCACCGCACCAGCTCACGGGCGCCCTGCCTCGCAGCATCAGGGCGGCCCGGCCCGGTGAAGGCGCACGGCTCACGCGCCGACAACGATGCCGATGAGGTGTGTGACGCCGCGCCGGCGGAGCCGGTACCTCCGCCCGGGATACTTTGCCTACGGCGAAGGAGTACCGGCCCTGACCTGACGGATCAGGGCTTTGGCGGTGGCCCGGACCAGCTGCAGCCGCTCCGCGCTCTTACGCATCCGCTCAGCCGGCTCCGCTCCCCTCAAAGGGGAACCCTCCACCCTTTGTCCCGGCTGTTCCGTCACAAGCCCATTCAGTGACGAAACCTTAGCTTGCGCCGCGACGACGGCCGCAGGCTGTCGAACACCATGCCACCAGCAGCGACCAGGCATACAGGAACGGCCGCTGGCCGACGCCCACCAGAATCCGTGACATCACGTGGTCACGACGAGGCCGATCATGGCTGTCGGAATGACCGGTGGCGCGCGATCGTACGCTGTACCCCTGGCCCTGGCCCTGGATCCGGATTCGTGAGAAGGAGATTTGCATGTCCTCAATGGATCACCGATGAACGGTCTCAACCGGCGTCGCAGCACCGCGACGCTGGCACTGCTGTCGTTCGCCATGCTGATCGTCTCGCTCGACCAGTACATCGTGGTTGTCGCATTACCCGACATAGCACGGGACTTGGGATACTCAGCTCATACCCTGCAGGCGGTGATCAGCGCGTACGCGGTCGCGTCGAGCGGCTTCCTACTGCTCGGGGGTCGTGCTGCGGACCTGCTCGGACGGCGCTGGGTACTCACGGTCGGGCTCGCGCTGTACGCGCTGGCCTCGCTCGCCGGAGGCCTCGCGACCGGGCCCGGGATGCAGTTGACGGCACGCGCGGTCCAAGGCCTCGGCGGAGCGTTGGTCTTTCCCGGCACCTTGGCTGTCATCAACACGACGTTCGCGGAGGGTCGTGATCGTAACCGGGCCTTGGCGGTCTGGGGAGGCGCCGGAGCCGCCGGGCTGGTGGTCGGAGTGCTCCTGGGCGGCGTGCTGACGAGGACCCTCGGCTGGGAGGCCGTGTTCTTTGTCAATGTACCGCTCGCGGGCACGGTGCTGGTCCTCATCCCTCGGCTGCTCGGCCGTGATCAACCGAGGGACAGATCCCGGAAGTTCGATCTGCCCGGCGCGTTGACGGCCACCGGCGGCGTGAGCCTGCTCGTGTTCGCGCTCGTGCAGGGACCTGTCCTGGGCTGGACCTCACCGGCGATTCTCGGTGCCGCAGGGGCCGGGGCACTGTCGGCGACGATGTTCGCGATGATCGAGCGGCGGAGCCGCGATCCCCTCGTACCTCTCCGACTGCTGGCGAATCGAAATCTGATCCTTGCGGTGGCGATCGCCTTCATGTTCATGGTGACCTTCGGCTCCCTGCTGTACTTCATGTCGATCTACTTCCAAGACGTGATGGGTTACGACGCGCTCGAGACCGGCGTGGCGTTCCTGCTGCCGACCGGGGTGGTGGTGGCCGGCTCGAGCATCGCCGGCCGGCTGGTCGACCGCTTCGGTCTTCGGCCGATCCTCGTCGCGGCACTGGCGATCGGTGCGACCGGGGCCGTTGCTCTAGGGTGGGCCCTCGCGGCCGACGGGTCCTACCCGCAGCTGATCCCTGGCCTCATCGCCATCAGCGTCGGCGACGGCATCATCTTCACGACCATGTTCATCGCCGCAGGCATAGGCGTCAGCGATCGGGAGCAAGGTGTCGCTTCCGGCATCGTATCGACCGGCTCCGGAATAGGGGCCGCCTTGGGCCTCGCCCTCCTGGTTCTCGTGGCCAACTCCGGCACCGGGGACCTCGTCGGTGAAGACCTACGGATCGCTACAGCGGAAGGCATACGTCTGGCCGTCTTCGTCATCGCAGGAGGGATGGTGCTCACCCTTGTCGTCGCGCTCAACCTCCGCATCGCGGCGAACAGCGTCGCCGTACCCGACCGAAGCAGCCCGGCGCCCGTCAAAAGCGACCGGTGACCGCGGGCGGCACCCATATCCCCGCTCGCTCGACGTGCGCTCGCGACGGGTGCCCGTCGAGCCGACGCCTTCGGCCCTGCAGGATCATGAGGCCCTGCGAGAGAATTCATGAGCTCCAGGTGCTCGTTCGGGCCCATCGGGCGCCAACTGGCGGGACCTGCCGTCAAGAGGTGCGGGGAACGAGCTCTCGGCTCACTGGGTCACGAATCCAGTCGCTGGACGAGCCAGAGGAGTCGGTAACGCGGACCGACAACTGACCGGCGGTGCCATCGCCGTTGTCGGTCAAAGTCACCAAGGCCTTGAATTCGCCTACCTGTCCCGAACCGTAGGCGTACGCCGTTCCCTGCAGTTCCCCGGCCGACAACTCCACGGAGCGCACATCGACCCGGCTGGCACTGACGATCCTTAGCCTGGTCAGATGTAGCAGCTGCGGCGGAGAGCCTTCCATCTGGACGAACGCATCCACCGGGTCGCCAGCGCGGGGTCGTATCCGGAAGTCGTCCACCTCGACGTTCACACTCTGTTCCCCTGCTTGCGCTGCGGCGATCGCCGGGCGCAGGGTCTACTGGCCGAGTATTCCGAAACCAGGTCATCGACTTCACACACAGCCGAACCGTCTGCTGTGAAGGCCTGGGCGGGAGACGGAGGTCGAAACGGTCACCGGCTCGTCGGCATCCTCTCCGCGCCGTTGCCTGGGGCGGCGGAGGCGTCGGCGGCGGGGCTGATCGGTGTCACCGTACGTGCTCCAGTGTCGTGGTTTCCTGTCTCGCGGCCTCATGCTTCCAACGGGGCGGCCACCGCCATCACCTGACCGGGGTGAACACCGGGAGACATCTCCTCGGCCCTTGCGCCGGGCGGCGTCCCGTGGCCGGGGGGCCGGGGAGTCCCGGCCGGAGGGCTCGTCGTCACGAGGAGCCAGGTGGGTGGTCCGCCCCCTCAGGGCGTCAGGTCGGGTTTGTTGGTGATGATGCCGTCCACCCGGTAGGAGGTCACGCGCCGCATCATCGCCGGATCGTCCACGGTCCAGGTGAAGACCTCCATGCGGTGGCGGTGGACGCGCCTGACGTACTCGGGGGTGAGCTCGTTGTAGGGCGGGTTGATCTGGTCGGCGAACCTCGCGAGTCTCGGGAGGTCGGCGATCGCGGGCGTGCCGATCAGGCCGATCGGGACGCCGGGCATGACCCGGTGGAACGTGCGCATCGAGTTCCAGTCGAACGACTGCACGACGAGCCGACTGGGCGCCAGCCATGAGGGGTGACGTCGCAGCTCGTCGGCGACGCGGGTCTCGATGCCCCGGTAGAGCCCCGGCGCCTTGATCTCCAGCAGCAGGCCGAGCCGGCTCGCGCTCATCGCGCGCAGGGTCTCTCCGAGCGTGGGCACCGGCTCGCCCTTGTACTTCGCGTCAAACCACGAGCCCGCGTCCAGCCTGCGGATCTGCGCGAGGGTGAGGTCGCCGACCCTCCAGGGCGCCAGGCCGGGGAACAGCCTCTCGGCGTTGGTGGTGCGGGCCAGTGTCGTGTCGTGCATCAGGACCAGCTCGTGGTCCTTGGTCTCCTGGACATCGAGCTCGAACATGTCGGCGCCCTGCTTGTCCGCCAGCTCGAAGGCCGCGACGGTGTTCTCCGGCGCGTACGCCGACGCCCCGCGGTGGGCGACCGTGGTGGGGGCCGGCGGCTTCGCGGCGGCCGGGGGAACGACCGCCGCCAGCACCGCCAGCGCGGTCATGACAGCGATGCCGAGTCGTCGAAACATGGGTCTCCTCGAAGTCGGAGAATGTCCTGCGACCCCGAATCTGACTCGCCTTCATGACATCCGGCTGACTGGGGAGTGGTCCGCCGATGCCCGGCAGGTGAGCAGTCGCCTCGGCACCGCTGCGCCGCGCGTGCCGCTATGGCCCGACGTGGGAGAGGGGCACGGAAAACCGATACCGGCTCCGGGTAAGACTCGCCGAGCCCGCCAAACTCGCGGAATCCGGCAGCTCCGGCCCCGGCTACCGAGGGGCTGTCGACGGCCGGCCCTCCCGGGAAGACTCAGCGTCGGCGTTGATTCGTGTGCGGCATCTCGCAGTGCGGCCAACACGTGATGGAAAACCCACAGGCCGGATACCGGCAGCCGTCCGGGGCGGCGCGCCACGACGCCGGTGTAGACCTCGCCGAATGGGTCACGGCCGCTCTGCTCGGCTTCTACACGGTCGCGTCGTTCGTTGTGGGTCTGGGCGCGGGGGGGGATCCTCGCCGGTGGCGGCGGCCGCGGCCACCGCGGTGTGCGCCGCAGCGCTGACCCCGCTGCGCGGTCGGGTGCAACGGCGGGTCGACCGCCGGCTCTACCCCGCCCGGCGTGCCGCGCTCACCGCGATCGAGGACCTACAGCGGCGCACCCACGCGGGTACGGCCCGCCCGGAAACAGCTGGAGTCGGCTCTGCGGGAAGCGTTACGCGACCCGGCGTTGCGGGTCGGCTACCGGCTGCCAGGCCAGGCCGGTGAGGCGGGTCTGGTCGACGCCAACGGCACGGCGCTTGACCCGGGTGCCGCCTCCTGCGCGCCGGTGTGGCTGGGCGGGCACGACATCGGCGCCATCATGCGCGGCACGGTGGGTTCACGCGAGCTGCTGCGCGAGGTCGCGGCCGCGGCCGCGCTGCTGGTCGAGGTGGTGCGGCTGCGCATCTAACTGAACCGGGCCCTGCGGGACGTCGAATCGAGCCGGGAGCGGCTCTTGCACGCCGGCTACGCCGAACGCCGCCGGCTCGAACGCGACCTGCACGACGGCGCGCAGCAACGGCTGGTGTCGCTGGGCATGGCATTACGGTTGGCGCAGCGCCACCTCCACGACGCGACCCTCGATGTCAACGGGCTGCTCGACCAGTCGGTCACCGAGCTGGGCACCGCCATCGACGAGCTACGCCAGATCGCCCACGGCCTGCGCCCCAGCAGCCTCGATGATGGTCTCGGCCCTGCGTTGATGGCGCTGACCGGTGGCGTATTCGTGCCGGTCACCGTCGATGTGCAGGCCGACCTGCTCCCCGACCAGATCGCCACAGCAGCGCCGGGCGTGTGCCGCTACCGCCTCCACCACCTGGCTCCGCAGCTGTTCCCCCAAGCCGGTCTCTACCAGCAGGACTACGCCGCGGGTAGCCAGAGCTATCTGCATGCCGACCCGGTGGAGGACGCCGAAGCCGCCGCGCACCTCATCCTGGCCGCCCAGCAAGCGACCGGCGCCCACACTCTGGCCGAGCTTCTGGCCGCCACCGGGACGGCGCTGCGCTTAATGGAGCAGGACCGCTGCCAACGAAGCGAGCGCGCCTGGGTCTTGCGGCACTCGATCCGACTCCGAAGCCCAGAGTGATCGACTACTCCCAGACGCGACCTGCCGCACGCGCGATACGCGCGGGTTACCTGGACATCGGTGCGTGCTGGCGTGGGGATCCCGCCCTGATCGCCCACGCACCGCCACCACCGCATTCGTGCCAGAGCCGAAAACCGTGGAGTCCCCGCAGGCAAGACTTTCGCGTTCTCTGGTGCCGTGGCGCCCCGGCCATCTTCCTAGAGGGCCGGGGCGGTCGCTCGGTTCGGCGGCATCATTCGTTTTGAGTCGTGCTGTTGAATTGGCCATAGGTCGATCCGGCGACGAATCGCTGAGTAACGCGTGGAAGCCGGGCCGGTGATACGAAGATCACCGATATGTCACGGCTGCTTGCCGTTGCCACCGAAATTCACGGTGCGGTTGAAGCTGAAAGTCTTGGTGATACCGGCGGAAGACACTGGTCCAACGCTCCGCACCCCATGCCACCTGTTATTACCGTTGCCGTCAACCAGGTCCCCCCCGACCCGATGGTGGCACCAGAAGCGGCGGGCGTGAAGGTGATCTTCAGCGTTTTCACGTAGGCCGACGATGACGTGACGTTCGAGACCGTCCAGGTCGGATAGAACTTTGCCGGCCCGCCGACGCGGCGTGAAGAAGCGACTCGTGCCGAAAGATCCGCCGGTCAGGCGAGGGCTCCCCATTGAGCACGTCGGTCGGACCGGCTGCCTGCGGCGGTCGGCTGTCACCAAGCTGGCCCATGATCTACAGAGTGTCGGATGGGTGCCCTGCAGATCCGGGGTGGCACAGCTGCGTGGGAGTGGCCTTGCAGATAGCGGTCGTCACTATGACGGATTCAACGAGCTGGACAGCTTCATCGCCTCCGGCCTGATCAATCGCGCTCGCGCCCAAGGTCAGGACGTGAGCGCGTACATCACCTCGCCGACACCCGAGGTGACGTCGATGAACGGCGTGGAGGTGCGCTGTCAGCGGCCGCTGGAGTTCGTTGCCGAAGCCGACGTGGTCCTGATGGGGAGCGGTATCAGGACGCGTGATGTCGTGGCCGACGACACGCTGCTGGAGCGTCTGCCGCTCGATCCCTTGCGGCATGAGAAGGCCGCCCGGGCCGCGGTCGAGTATGCGGCGCCGGTGGGTGAGAAGCAGGAGGTCCTACGGCCCCCGATGTCCGTAGGTCATCGCCCTGGCCCTGCTCACCGACGTCAGTTCTACGGTCATCCATAGTGTCCGTAGAAGAAGGGTCCGGCTCGCTGCCGTAGGCGCGGGCGGGGCGCTGGCGGCGGGCGGTGGCGATGCGGTTGGCCTCGGCGACTTCCTCGGTGAGCTTGCGGTAGACGGCGCGCCCTGATCCGACGGTTTCCGGCGTTGCGGGGAGCGTTTCAGGTGGCATGAGGCCTCATCCTGCGGCCCCGGTTTCCATGCCGGATCGGTCGAAAGGAGACTTGACGGCGGACCAGACCGTACTTTCGGCCGGTTCGGCGCCTGGGTGGAGATCTCCTCACCTTAGGGCGTGAATGCCCGAGCTTGAGTGATCGAGGCAGGACTCGCTGCCACGGGTGACCAAGGGCAAGCCACGGGAAGTCACTGCGAAGGCGATCAGTCGCTGGAACTGGGAAAGTGTGCGCTCATCGTTCCGGCACACGCGTTGACGCGCTGTTCGCAAAAATTCCGAAATTTCGTCCTGGGCCACTGCAAACGCGGCGCTACATCCACCAGATTTCGCTAAACTCACGGCGAACTTCAGTTATCGTCGGGTGAAGAGTCCAATTCATTGCGTAATATTGCCTTTGGTTCCTCCGGGCCGCATCCCTGTTGCGCCACGCGTTCAAGGGAAAGAAGAGGTAACCATGGGTGCCTTCACGGTGGGAAACTATCTCGCGACGAGATTGGAGCAAATTGGACTAAAACACTACTTCATGGTCCCGGGGGACTACAACCTGGTCCTGCTCGATGAGCTCCTGTCGAATAGGAACATCGAGCAAATCGGCTGCTGCAACGAACTTAACGCCGCGTATGCGGCGGATGGATATGCGAGGGCCAATGGATGTGGTGCCCTGATCACCACGTTCAACGTGGGGGCATTCTCTGCGCTCAATGGTTTGGCCGGGGCCTATGCCGAAAGATTGCCGGTGATCCTCGTGTCATCCGGGCACAACACCAACGACCCGGCTGCCAATCATGTCCTTCATCATACGATTGGCACTCACGACTTCTCGTATCAGTATGAGATGTTCAGGCATGTCACCTGTGCGGCCGTTCGCGTTCTGCACGCCGACAATGCGCCATCCATGATCGACCATGCGATCGGCACCGCGCTGCACGAGCGTAAGCCGGCGTACATCGAGATCGCGTGCAATCTCTCCGACGCGCCCTGTCTCGCACCGGGGCCGTTCGAGACCGTGATCTTTCAGCGGTCCAGCGGCTCCTCTGCTCTGGACGCGGCCGTCAAACGGGCGACCGTTCTTCTCGCCGAGGCGAAGAAGCCGCTTCTCCTGGCGGGCGTCCACCTGCGCGCCTTCGGCGCGATCGACGCTTTCCGTGAACTCGCCGAAGCCCTGGGCTGCGCGGTGGCGGTCATGCCGAACGCCAAGGGGTTTTTTCCCGAGGAACATCCGCAGTACATCGGCATCTACTGGGGCGGGGTGAGCACCCCCGGCTGCGAGCCCATCGTCGACTGGGCGGACACGATCCTGGCCGCAGGACCGATGTTCACCGACTACACGACTGCGGGCTGGACGGCCCTGCCGCCACCCGAGCACCTGATCGACGCGCAACCGGGCCATGTGCGGTTCCCGGACGCCGAATGCACCAATGTCGCGCTGGCCGACTTCCTTTCTGCCGTGGCCAGGAAAGTGAGCCCGAAAAACGCGACCCTGGAGCAGTATCGACGCCTCATGGGAAAGCCGGTCGGCGAGACTCGGCCCCCCGCCTCCTCCAACCCCGGGGCCGCGCTGACCCGGGCCGAGCTGTGGCGGCAGATCGAGCAGGAAATCGACGCGAAGACGACCTTGCTCGTGGAAACCGGCGACTCCTGGTTCAACGGGATGTACACCCACCTGCCCGACGGCGCGCGATTCGAGATCGAGATGCAATGGGGATCCATCGGCTGGGCCGTCCCGGCGACCTTCGGCTACGCGATGGGGCTGGAACCCGGCAGGCGACTGATCTCCGTCATCGGCGACGGCTCCTTCCAATTGACCGCCCAGGAGGTGGCCAACATCATCCGGCACGGCCAGGAGACGCTTGTCTTCCTCGTCAACAACCGGGGATACGTTGTCGAGTCCGAGATCCACGACGGCCCGTACAACTACATCAAGAACTGGGACTACGCGGGCCTCATCCCCGCCTGGAATGCGGAGGACGGCCATGGCCTGGGCCTTAAGGCGACAACGGCGGAGGAGTTGGCCTCCGCGATCGAAAGAGCCCGCAACCACCATGGTGGTCCGATACTGATCGAATGCCAGATTCAGCACGACGACTGCAGTCGCCAGCTGCTCAAATGGGGAGCGAGAGTGGCCCATGCCAATTCGCGCCCGCCGCAACAGGGGTGATGCTCGGCCCAGAGTCTGCCGGATTGACGTCAGACCGCGCGGACCTCCGCGGCGGCCAGATCGCGGAGGGTCGGAAAGCCGTCGATGGCCATCAGCAGGTCGAGTTCGGCGAGGGCCGAGCGGAGATAGTGCACCACGCCGTCGGTCCCGCCGACGGCGAGAGCATACGCGTAGGGCCGGCCTATCCCGACTGCCGTTGCTCCCATGGCGATGGCCTTGGCCGCGTCTGATCCGCTACGGATGCCGGAGTCGAAAAGGACGGGCATGTCTCCTGCCGCCTCGACCACCTCGGGAAGTACGTCGAGCGCGGGAAGTCCGCCGTTGGCCTGGCGTCCGCCGTGGTTGGAACAGTAGATGCCGTCGATCCCGTGATCCCGTGCGCGCCGGACATCGTCGGGATGGCAGATTCCCTTGAGCAGGAGGGGAAGCTTCGTCAGGGAGCGCAGCCAGTCAAGGTCCTCCCATTGCAGCGAGTTACCCCAGATCTTCAGCCACTCCAGCCTGGCGGCGTTCAGGTCCTCCTTCGGCGACCTGTCCAGCCGGCGCAGGAAGATGTCGTCCGTGAAGTAGTTTTCCAGACAGTAACCGCGCAGTTCGGGAAGGTTGCCGGTGTTCAGGTCGCGAGGCCGCCATCCGGTCGTCCACGTGTCCAGCGTGATGACGATCGCCTTGAACCCCGATCGTTCGGCGCGTGCGACGAAGCTGGCCGCGAGGTCGCGGTCGCGCGGGGTGTACAGCTGGAAAAACCCTGGTGTGTCGCCGAAGTGAGAGGCGACCTCCTCCATCGGATCCATCATCAACGTGGACGCCACCATTGGCACGCCGGTCAGTGCCGCCGCCTTGGCGATCTGGACATCGCCGTGGAAATCAAGGGCGCATAGCCCGATCACGCCAATAGGGCACATGAAGAGCGGTGTCGGCAGGTCGATGCCGAAAAGCGAGATGGAGAGATCCCTCTCATAGGCCCCGTTGAGCATGCGAGGCACAATCCCGTATTTCCTGAACGCCGCTACATTGGCACGCTGGGTCTGCTCATCGCCGGCCCCTCCCGCGACATACGAAAGGACCCACCACGGAAGAACCTCCGAACCCGCCCTTTCCAGACTCACGTAATCGAAGGGATATTTTGGGACGATCCCATTGATCCCAGCGCTGTAGATCTCATTTTGGAAATCGCCGTACTGATACGCTGGCATATTGTGCGCCAATCACGACGGGCCGGTTTCGGGTGAATCGAGATCGATGCCGACAGGGCCGGGCACCTTCCCTATGCCTTCCCTGCGTTCCTGATTGGTCAGCGGTGGTCAGGGCAAGGATCCTCTCGCGTTTCTCCAATTTGGTGCAAAGTTCCCATGACGCCCGTGGAAGTGAGCTGGGCGTTGCCGCTCTAGTGACCGTTGGCTGTGTCGGGGTGGGTTAGGCGCTCGGGGTCGATTATCCGGTCGAAGAGTGATTCGGTGATGCCCGACTTCAGTGCGGCCTGTTGGAGGGTGAGGTTCTCGTCCAGTGCGCGGTGGGCGATTCGGGCGGCCCGGTCGTAGCCGATCATGGGGCTCAGCGCGGTCACCATCATGATCGACCGCTCGATGTTCTCCGTCAGCTTCTCCCTGTTGAGCTGCGCGCCTTCCACGAGGTAGGTGCGGCCGCCTCCGCCCACGCGGGGGTTCGGGCGCGGCTGCTGGTCAGGGCGTGTCGTACGGCGTCGAAGGGCAGGCTGGTGGTTCTGCGCCGGGTGCGGCGTCCAGCGGGCTGGAGCCGGATCGCGCCCGCGTTCCGGCGTTCGGCGATCTTCAGCCAGGCCAGGCCCCTGCCGCCTAGGGCGTCGTTGCGTCATCGGTCGGCGCCCACCACCCAGATCTCCTTGCATCGCAGCTTCTCCCGCAGGGTCTGGAACACCCCGCACTCGTACACGGTGCGCAGAATGCGCTGCCGTGCACGGTGTTCGTCGAGCCGAACTCCAGCACCTCCAGGATCTGGTTCAGCCCCGTCCGGTAGTGGTTGGTGTAGGAGGCCTTGAACACCCGCTGCTTGTGCTGCCGGTAGGAGGTGCCCTTCGCCTTGAACTCGTGCAGCAGCGAGACCAGCGTCGTGTAGCCGCCCGGCACCGCAGGGTAGATCACGTCCTCCACCCGCGACTCGGGAGACTCCAACGCGGCCTCGGTCATCTTGAACAGGATGTTCTCCTTGCCCGACACCCGTTTCAGCTCCGCCACGAAGTCGCTGGTGACCTTGGTGTCGGCGCGGGCGTTGATCCGGTGCACGGTGGAGATGAGCAGACCGACCAGGGTGTCGGTGATCTCACGGGCCCGGCAGTGCAAGTAGGCGGCGAGCAGGGTCACCTTGATGTCGTGCGGGTGGGACCGCAGGTGGGACGGGGCCTCGGCAGCGACCGGGCCCGCAAGGCCGCCAGCACCTTCGGCGCGACCTCGGCGAGCAAGTCATCAGGAAGGCCGACCGCGCGGATCGCGGCCAGCTTGAACACCTCCCGCTCGATCGTCTTCACGCTCACGTTGCCCGGCTCTTCCCGGATCACCGCGAACACATCCACCCCCCCGCCGCCTCCGCGACGCCGAACAGCACCCCGTCATCCTCGGCCTCCGATTCGGCATCCCCGCCCGGGTCGGCGCTCTTGCCGATCAGGGCCAGCAGCCGCGGGATCGCCTCGGCCGGGAGCCGGCTGGAGATGTGGGCGGTCTGCGACTGCTCGGCCTGCCGCAGCGCCGTCCCGATGATCCGCCGGATCCGATCGCGAGCCGGCGGCTCGATCCGCTCCTCCCGCAAGTACGCCAGCAGTTCGGCGCGAACGCGGTCCACCTGCCGCTCCTTGCCGCACACCTTGACGGCCAGCCAGTCGGCATCCGCGAGCGAGCACTCCCGGAACCCGAAATACCTCCGGACGTCCCCGCGGTGCGCCTTGATCGTCCGGCCGTCCCACTCATACAGACCCAGCTCGGAGGAGGGCACGTCCACCAACCGCGCCACGTAGGCGACAACCTGATCGGGGATCTCCGCACGGCCCGCCGGGAACCGGCCATGCACCGCGTAAAAGCGCAGCATCAGCGCGAACCCCAGCTTCGTCGCGCCCCGCCGACCTGACAGCTGATCCAACTCCTCCCCGACCAGCGTCCAGTTCCCACCGAGTTCGTCCTCTTCCAGCACACGCACCACGCGGTATCCGGCTCTCTCACGAAGCGGGCAGCCCAGCCGCCGCATACCCCACGAATTCGGATCACATACTGGCCGCCTACGATCACCGATGCCCGACGATCGGGAAAGATCCCTCACCGCCATCTGAGCACCGCCGCTGCGCTGGGCGAGCTCAATCGCGTGTACCTGGTTGCACGAGTCTTACCGACACCCCGAGTCAGCGCCAATGGCTGATGAGACATCGGTGTACCATTTTGGTAATCAAATGTGCTTATATGGGGCCCGGGAGATTCTAGAGCCGCTCCACGCAGTAGGACATCGACAAGGCCGCCCGGGACAGGGCGGAAAGGGGGACGCCATGACGATTCTGGTGACGGGGGCGACCGGGAACGTGGGCCGCCTGGTGGTCGCCCGCCTGGTCGAGGCGGGCGCGCGGGTCAGGGCGCTGACCCGCGCACCCGGCCGCGCGAGCTTCCCGGGCGGCGTGGAGGTGGTCCAGGGCGACCTCACCGACCCCGCGACGCTGCCGGCCGCCTTCGAGGGCGTCGACAGCGTCTACCTGTTCCCGGTCGCCGAGACCGCGCGCGAGGTGACCCGCCTGGCGCGCCGCGCGGGCGTGCGGCGCGCCGTGGTGCTGTCGTCGGGGGCGGTCACCATGGGTGCCGACACCGCGTTCCACCTTCCCGTGGAGCTGGCCGCGCAGGAGTCGGGGATGGAGTGGACGCACGTGCGCCCGGGCGAGTTCGCGCTGAACAAGCTGTGGCTGTGGGGACCGTCCATCCGCGCCGAGCGCGTGGTGCGCGACCCGTTCCCCGACACCGCCTGGTACCCCGTCCACGAGGCGGACATCGCCGACGTCGCCGCCACCGCTTTGCTGCACGACGGGCACGCCGGACGCGCCTACACCTTGAACGGCCCCGAGCTGATCAGCCACCGCGAGCAGGTGGGCGCCATCGCCTCGGCCATCGGCGGCGAGATCCGCCTGGAGGAGATCACCCCCGAGCGCGCGCGGGAACTCTACCTGCGGCAGGGTGGCTTCGCCGCGCTGAACGCCGGGTTCCTCACCGGCGCCGAGGACTACTCGGGCGGCGAACCCGACCTTGAGGAGCAGACCGCGTGGAATCCCCGCGACCTGGGGCCGATGCCGACATCCGAGCAGGTCACCGGCCAACCCGCCCGCACCTTCGCCCAATGGGCCCACGACCACGCGCCCGACTTCCACCCCTGAACCCATCGGACCGACCATCCCGCTGGTACCGCCCCCGAACCCACCGGACCGCCCGACCGACCATCCCGCTGGTATCCGCCCCCGAACCGGCCGACCGACCATCCCGGCGACTTCCGCCCCCGAACCATCGGACCGGCGGCCGACCACCCGGCGTCTTCCGCCCCTGAACCCACCGAAACCGCCGGTCGACTACTTCCACCACCGAACCCGTCCGACCGGCCGACCAAGGACCCCCGCCATGGTCCCTTCGCGCGGGAGGGCCCCTATGCGTGGTCCGGTGCCGGTTGTCGCAGGAATGTGGTGAGGCCTGGGAGCAGCAGGGCGCGGAACGCCGTGTCGAGTTCGGCCGGGGTGGCGGTCAGGTCGCCTTCGACCCAGGTGCGGAGCATGGTCATGAAAGCGCCCACGACGCACATCACCGCCACCTCCAGTCCGCCGGGCGGCGGCGCACCCGCGGGCAGCGCCGCCAGCAGTTCCGCGCGGACGATCTCGGCCAGGGTCCGCTCCGCCTGGGCCATCACCACCGCGCCCCCGCGCCGTCCCAGCAGCGCCCGCACCAGCCGGCGCTGCCCGGCGATGTGCTCCAGCATCGGCAGGCTGAAGTCCAGCGGTGCCCCGCCGGGGCCGTGGCGCAGCGTGTCCGACAGATCGTCCAGGTTGGCGGCCAGCACGGCCTGCTTGCCGGTGAAGTGCGCGTAGAAGGTGGAGCGGCCCACGTCGGCCCGGTCGATGATCTCGGTGACGCTCACCCGGTCGTACCCCCTCTCCAGGATCAGCTCGATGAGCGCCTGCTGGACGGCCCGCCGGCTGCGCCGCACGCGCCGATCCCCGTTCCCGGACATCCGGCCCCTCCTGTTCGGTACGGCACGACCAGGCCGATCTGCTCGTTGACCCTCGGCTCCGTCTGAACAGAGCATACGTAAACGAACAATCTGTTCGACCGGAGGGAATCCCACCATGGGCCTGGACAAGCTGCTGCGCCACTCCCACTCCCGCTCAGACGACGCCGAGGCCGAGGCCGGAGCCGGGGTTGAGGCCGGGGTCGGGGTCGGCGGGGTCGGCGCCACGATCGACCACCCGCGCGTCTACGAGATCCTGGTCAACGTGGCCTTCGCCGGTCACCGCCGTGCCCTGTTCACCCGCCTTGCCGCGCTCAGCGGCGCCCGGCCCGGCGAGCGGGTGCTGGACGTCGGCTGCGGCACCGGCTACCTCACCCGCCTGATCGCGCCCCTGGTGAACCCCGGTGGCCAGGTCACCGGGCTCGACCCCTCCCCCGCGATGATCGCCCACGCCCGCCGCCGCGCCCCGGGCGCCTGCGACTACGTGATCGGCCAGGGCCAGGCGATGGACTTCCCCGACGCGCGCTTCGACGCCGTGGTGGCCAGCGTGTCCCTGCACCACATGCCCGCGCCGGCCCTGCCCGCTGCGATCGGGGAGATGTACCGGGTCCTGCGCCCCGGCGGCCGGCTGCTGATCGCCGAGTTCCGCCCGCCGTCGGGCCGCCTGGCCGCCTATCTCGCCGGCCGCCTCACCGGCCCGGCGATGCGTGACGACCTGCGCGACCGCTTCACCACCCTGCTCCAAGACGCGGGGTTCGTCCTGGGCGACACCGCCCCGCTGGGTCCCGTCCTGTACCACCTGCGGGCGACACGGCCCGGAGCGGACCGCTGACGTGGCCGCCGCCGGAACCCCTCCGGGGTCCGGCGCCCGAGGACCCGGCGCCCGAGGACCCGGCGGTCAGGGGGTCGGCGGTCAGGGGTCGGTGGTCAGGGGGTCGCGGGCAAGGGGTCGGGTGCAGGGAGTCAGCGGTCAGGGGGAAGCGGTCAGGGGGTCGTGTGCAGGTCGAGGAGGCGGGCGGTGCGGGCGAGGGTCTCGCGGACGTTGTCCTCGGTGACGGCCCATGGCGCCTCCTCGGCGGGCAGCCACCGCAGCCGCGCCTCCGGGTTCTCCGGCCGGATGTCCTGCGGCGTACCGGTCGCCAGGACGTAACGCAGGTCGGCGTGCTCGTGGGCGGGCTCGCCCGAGCCGGCGACCACCGAGACAGTGACGACGTGCACCAGCGAGTCGTCGGGCCAGGGCCGGAGGTCCGGCAGCCCGGTCTCCTCCCGGCCCTCGCGGAGGACGACGGCCATCGGGTCGGTCTCGCCCGGGTCGGCGTGCCCGCCGATCTGGTGCCACCCCTGCTGGCGCGGGTGCCAGCGCAGCAGCACCCGGCGGGTGGGCGGGTGGACGATCAGCGCGGACGCGGTCACGTGCAGGGGGGTGGCACGGCTCCAGGGGTCCCGCCCGGCGGCCAGGGCGCGGATCCGCGCGAGGTCGGCGGCTTCCAGGGGGGTACGGGGGCGGTAACGCGCGAGCGTGGCGACCAGCGCGTCACCGTGAACGCCGTCACCGTGAACGCCGTCACCGTGAACGCCGTCACCGTGAACGCCGTCACCTTCGACATCCTGGCCGTGAACGTCATGACCGTAAGTGTCCCGACCGTAGGTGCCCTGGCCCCGCCCGGTCCGCTGCCCGTCGCCAGGCCCAACAGGCCCGCCAGGCCCGCTGACCTGGTCTCCCGTCGGATCGGCCACCGTCATGCCCGTCCCCCGATCGCCGGTTCCCCCCGCCCGGCGTGATCGCCGTCGCGGCCCGCCAAAACTCGCATACCCGTGCCAGGCCCGCAATCGAATAACCCCGCCCGCGACAGCGGAGTTGACGAGTCCCGCCAGGCTGTGACATCATGAAAACCGGCAATGAGGTTGACACTCATAATAATTTTGGACATACGTTTCTAATTTGCGCTATGCTACTGCCTCGCGCTGCTTTTCGACGCCCTGGATTCCGCCGGGGCGTTTGGTGTGCGCGCAGTTCGATTCCATCCGTGCCCTCCGGAAGGACATCTGTTGGCAGCCTCGCGCAACGCCTCCGCAGTACCCGCTGGTCCCCATCGTGTCTCCTTCTCGCGCATCCAGGAGCCGCTCGAGGTTCCCGATCTTCTCGCCCTGCAGACCGAGTCGTTCGACTGGCTGCTCGGCAACGAGAAGTGGAAGGCCCGGGTAGAGGCCGCTCGCCAGGCCGGGCGCAAGGACGTTCCGGCCCAGTCGGGCCTTGAAGAGATCTTCGAAGAGCTCAGTCCCATCGAGGACTTCTCCGGGACCATGTCCCTGTCGTTCCGCGACCACCGCTTCGAGCCGCCCAAGTACTCGGTGGACGAATGCAAGGACAAGGACATGACCTTCTCCGCCCCGATGTTCGTCACGGCGGAGTTCATCAACAACGCGACCGGCGAGATCAAGAGCCAGACCGTGTTCATGGGCGACTTCCCGCTCATGACGCACAAAGGCACCTTCATCATCAACGGCACCGAGCGCGTCGTCGTCTCGCAGCTCGTCCGGTCGCCCGGAGTCTACTTCGACCGGTCGGTCGACAAGACCTCCGACAAGGACCTGTTCGGCTGCCGGGTGATCCCTTCCCGGGGCGCCTGGCTGGAGTTCGAGATCGACAAGCGGGACAGCGTCGGTGTGCGCATCGACCGCAAGCGCAAGCAGGCCGTCACGGTCCTGCTCAAGGCGCTGGGCTGGACCAGCGAGCAGATCCTCGAGCGTTTCGGCCAGTACGAGTCGATGCGCGCCACCCTGGAGAAGGATCACACCTCCGGCCAGGATGACGCGTTGCTGGACATCTACCGCAAGCTGCGCCCGGGTGAGCCTCCGACCAAGGAGTCGGCCCAGACGCTGCTGGAGAACCTGTACTTCAACCACAAGCGCTACGACCTGGCCAAGGTCGGCCGCTACAAGATCAATAAGAAGCTCGGTGTCGACGCCGAGATCAACCAGGGGACGCTGACCGAAGAGGACATCGTCGCCACCATCGAGTACATCGTGCGGCTGCACGCCGCCGAGACCTCGATGCCGGGGCCCAACGGTGAGATCGTCGTGGAGACCGACGACATCGACCACTTCGGCAACCGCCGGCTGCGCAGCGTGGGCGAGCTCATCCAGAACCAGGTGCGCCTGGGCCTGGCCCGCATGGAGCGCGTGGTCCGCGAGCGGATGACCACCCAGGACGTCGAGGCGATCACGCCGCAGACCCTGATCAACATCCGCCCGGTCGTGGCGTCCATGAAGGAGTTCTTCGGCACCTCCCAGCTGTCGCAGTTCATGAACCAGACCAACCCGCTGGACGGCCTGACGCACAAGCGGCGTCTGTCCGCGCTGGGCCCGGGCGGTCTGTCCCGTGAGCGGGCCGGCTTCGAGGTCCGCGACGTGCACCCGTCCCACTACGGCCGGATGTGCCCGATCGAGACGCCGGAAGGCCCGAACATCGGCCTGATCGGCTCGCTGGCCTCCTACGCCCGGCTGAACGCCTTCGGTTTCATCGAGACGCCGTACCACAAGGTCGTCGACGGGAAGGTGACCGACCAGATCGACTACCTCACCGCCGACGAGGAGGACCGCTTCGTCAAGGCGCAGGCCAACTCGGCGGTCAACCCCGACGGCACGTTCGCCGAGGCGCGCGTCCTGGTCCGCACCAAGGGCGGCGAGACCGAGCTGCTGCGGGCCGAGGAGGTCGACTACATCGACGTGTCGCCCCGCCAGATGGTGTCGGTGGCGACCGCGATGATCCCGTTCCTGGAGCACGACGACGCCAACCGCGCGCTCATGGGCTCCAACATGATGCGCCAGTCGGTGCCGCTGCTCAAGAGCGAGGCCCCGCTGGTCGGCACCGGCATGGAGTACCGGGCCGCGACCGACACCGGTGACATGATCGGCGCGGAGAAGGCCGGCGTGGTCGAGGAGGTCTCGGCCGACTACATCACCGTCATGAACGACGACGGCACGCGGACGACCTACCGCGTGGCGAAGTTCAAGCGCTCCAACCAGGGCACCTCGTTCAACCAGAAGCCCATCGTCGCCGAAGGCGACCGGGTGGAGGCCGGTCAGGTGATCGCCGACGGCCCGTGCACCGACAAGGGCGAGATGGCGCTGGGCAAGAACCTGCTCGTGGCGTTCATGCCGTGGGAGGGGCACAACTACGAGGACGCGATCATCCTGTCCCAGCGTCTGGTGCAGGACGACGTGCTCTCCTCGATCCACATCGAGGAGCACGAGGTCGACGCGCGTGACACCAAGCTGGGCCCTGAGGAGATCACCCGGGACATCCCGAACGTCTCCGAGGAGGTCCTGGCCGACCTGGACGACCGCGGGATCATCCGCATCGGCGCCGAGGTCGTGCCCGGCGACATCCTGGTCGGCAAGGTCACCCCGAAGGGCGAGACCGAGCTGACCCCCGAGGAGCGCCTGCTGCGCGCGATCTTCGGTGAGAAGGCCCGCGAAGTGCGTGACACCTCGCTGAAGGTGCCGCACGGCGAGCGGGGCAAGGTCATCGGCGTGCGGGTCTTCTCCCGCGAGGAGGGCGACGAGCTCCCCCCGGGCGTCAACGAGCTGGTGCGCGTGTACGTGGCCCAGAAGCGCAAGATCACCGACGGGGACAAGCTGGCGGGGCGCCACGGCAACAAGGGCGTCATCTCCAAGATCCTCCCGGTGGAGGACATGCCGTTCCTCGAGGACGGCACCCCGGTGGACATCATCCTCAACCCCCTGGGCGTGCCCGGCCGCATGAACGTCGGCCAGGTGCTGGAGACCCACCTCGGGTGGATCGCCGCCAGAGGCTGGGACATCACCGGCATGCAGGAGGCATGGGCAGAGCGGCTCCGCGACAAGGGCTTCGACAAGATCGCGCCGCGCACCAACATGGCCACCCCGGTCTTCGACGGCGCCCACCAGGAAGAGATCGTCGGGCTGCTCGGCAGCACCGTCCCCAACCGCGACGGTGACCGCCTCGTGCAGAGCAGCGGCAAAGCCCTGCTGTTCGACGGCCGCTCCGGCGAGCCGTTCCCCTATCCCATCGCGGTCGGCTACATGTACATCCTGAAGTTGCTCCACCTGGTCGACGACAAGATCCACGCCCGGTCGACCGGCCCGTACTCCATGATCACCCAGCAGCCGCTCGGCGGTAA